>JAGNJD010000003.1:59114-59580 GCA_018000835.1 Candidatus Goldiibacteriota bacterium
AAATCCCCCTTTAGTCCCCCTTTTTCAAAAGGAGGAAGATAAGACAAGTAATTTCCCCTTTTTGGAAAAGAGGGGCCAGGGGAGATTTTATTTCTTTCAAATCCCCCTTTAGTCCCCCTTTTTCAAAGGGGAAAATAAGACAAGTAATTTCCCCTCTTTGGAAAAGAGGGGCCAGGGGAGATTTTATTTCTTTCAAATCCCCCTTTAGTCCCCCTTTTTCAAAAGGGGGAAAATAAGACAAGTAATTTCCCCTCTTTGAAAAAGAGGGGCCAGGGGAGATTTTATTTCTTTCAAATCCCCCTTTAGTCCCCCTTTTTCAAAGGGGGAAGATAAGACAAGTAATTTCCCCTCTTTGGAAAAGAGGGGCCAGGGGAGATTTTATTTCTTTCAAATCCCCCTTTAGTCCCCCTTTTTCAAAAGGGGGGAAGATAAGACAAGTAATTTCCCCTCTTTGGAAAAGAGGGGC
>JAGNJD010000003.1:59680-78357 GCA_018000835.1 Candidatus Goldiibacteriota bacterium
CAGGGGAGATTTTATTTCTTTCAAATCCTCCTTTAGTCCCCCTTTTTCAAAAGGGGGGAAGATAAGACAAGTAATTTCCCCTCTTTGGAAAAGAGGGGCCAGGGGAGATTTTATTTCTTTCAAATCCTCCTTTAGTCCCCCTTTTTCAAAAGGGGGGAAGATAAGACAAGTAATTTCCCCTCTTTGGAAAAGAGGGGCCAGGGGAGATTTTATTTCTTTCAAATCCCCCTTTAGTCCCTTTTCAATAGGAGGAAAAAGAAAAAAGACAAATCCCCCTTTCTAAAGGTGGAAAATAAGCAAAAGACAAATCCCCCTTTTTCCCCCTTTTTCAAAGGGGGATAAAAAATAATTTCCCCTCTTTGGAAAAGAGAGGCTACGGGAGATTTCGTCTTTGCGAGCGTCAGCGAAGCAATCTGTCTTTGTTTTTTGCATCCAAACTGCAAGATTGCTTCGTCCCCATAAGACAAAAACGGCTTCTCGCAACGACATTGTCTGCTTTATTTTTGTAATTTCTAATTATTATGATTTTATGTCCATCCAATCAAAAATTTCATAAAAGCATGTAATTTGAAAGTAATTATATGAAATCTGTGTTTTTTTAACGGACAGGAGTGGTTACGAACCGGCCATGATTATTCTTGACAGGGTTAATATAATAATATAAAATTTTTTAAAATTAAATCCGGAGGTGAAGATTGGATTCTTTTTTAAAAACGTTAACTACGGAAATAGTCATAAGTAATAAAAGAGCAGAAAGCATAATTAAAATTTTATTTTTTTCTTTTTTGACTTTTATCGGTTCTTTGTTAAAAATATATCTGCCATATACGCCTGTCCCAGTAACGTTACAGACGTTTTTTCTTTTTCTTTCAGTTTATTATCTGAATCCAAAAGAAACAGGAATTTCACAATCAATATACATATTAGCAGGGCTGGTTGGCTTACCCGTATTTGCAGCAGGATTAACCGGGATGATTGCTTTAACGGGGCCAACTGCCGGTTATCTGCTGGGTTTTATCATTTCCGGCGTTATAATGTCGTTTTTAAAACAAAAAGTTAAGCCGTCTTTTTTAAACATGTTTTGTATATTTACGCTGGGTATGATTATTTATCTTTTTTTTGGAACGCTGCATTTATCCGTCATTTATAAAATAAACGTAATTAATGCATTAAAAATCGGGGTAATTCCTTTTATAGCAGGAGACGTATTAAAGATTATTACGGCATCTCTGGTCTGCCTGAAAAATAAAAACAAATAAATTTTTCAGTATTGCATTTTACGTTCACGGCATTGGCTGATCATCATAAAGGAAGCAAAAAACATGGGACCTTCTAACGAATTGAACCTTCAACATGGATTAAGGCAGGAACTCGGATTAAGATTAACACCTGAAATGCGTTTAAGAATAGATATTTTGCAGTCAACCAATCTTGAATTATCCGATATATTAAACAAAGAAATAGAAGAAAATCCCATAATAGACGACATAATTACGTCCGACGATAACATATCCATTGATGAAAATAAAGTTAAAGAGCCGGATGGCGAAAAAGAAATAAATTTTGAAGAAAAAGATGCCAGGCTGGATGAAATAAACGCCGAAGATTATGAAAATACTTTTGATGGGGACGATTATCTGAAAGAAAACAATTTTCATGAAAGCAATCCTGAATTTGACAAACTAATGGATAAAAATCTGATCAACGTAATAAATGTGGATTTAAGTCTGCACTCATACCTGATAAAACAATTAAATGAACTAAAAATTGACGACGAAAATTATAACATCATTTATAATCTGATTTCTTACATTGATAACGACGGATTACTTTCCGAAAATCTGGAAACAATTTCTTTACAGACGGGAATAGAAGTTGAAAAGTTAAAAAGAGGCATTGATATAATGCATAATTATTGTTTTGAACCCATCGGGGTAGGGGCACGAACCGTTCAGGAAGCTTTACTGCTTCAGTTAAAGCAAAAGGGGTTTAAAGATTCTCTTGCATATAAAATAGTTGAGAATGGATTTGATTTTCTGGCAAGACAGAATTACGACAAATTATCGTCTATTTTTAAAGTAAAGGAAGAAGACGTAAAAAAAGCCGCAGAGATAATAAAGGGATTGTCGCCATACCCGGGAAGGACTTTTTCCGGCGAAGAGGACGTTTTAAACAAGATTCAAACGAAGAGAATTAATGGCAGCGAATATATAACTCCCGATATTTTTATTGAAGAAGACGAAAACGGAAAATTCAGGGTAAAAGTATCAAATGAATATCCGGAAATAAGAATAAACAAAAAATTACTGGAAGAATATAAAAAGAATAAAAACACGAAATCGTTTATAAGGGAATACGAAAACAAGATAAAAGCCGTTACGTCTGCATTGCTGGACAGGGAAAAAACTACAAAGGCGATAGTTGAACAAATTCTTGAAATCCAGGAAGAATTTTTAAAAGATGAAGAAGCAGGATTAAAGCCGTTGACTCTGAAGGAAATAGCAGAAAAAGCCGGCGTTCACGAATCTACCGTAAGCCGGGTGGTTTCAAGGAAGTATATTCAGATGCCTTATGGAGTCGTTCCTTTAAAGAAATTTTTTGCGGCCGGTATGGAAACGAAAAATGGAGTAATTTCAAATGCAGTCATAAAAGAAAAAATAAAAAAAATGGTAGAAAATGAGGACAAAAAAAATCCACTTACGGATACTGAAATTACCGCTAATTTAAATAACGACGGGATTCCGCTTGCCAGAAGGACGGTTGCCAAATACAGGGAGCAAACCGGGATTTTACCGGCTAATCTAAGAAAAAGATGATTTTATTTATAATGGATATTGAACATTTTCCTTTTGGGAGAGGGAAATGAGAAAACTTTGCCGGTTGTATTGCCGTCAATTCTTTCCCTTTTAACTGGGGGGAGGTTGGGACTGGGGTGATATCATCCGTTATTATAGTTATATGTCATTCCCGAAAAATCGGGAACCGGTTTTTGTTGTCGTAAATAATTTATAAATTAATAACCTGAACGTTTAATAACGAGATTGTAGAGAGGCTTGAAATTGCCGTGTCTCAAAGATACGTAAAAAACAATCAATCCTTTCATTGTAGTTGATGTCTAACCAATCAAAAATTTTATTTTTTACCGGATAAAAATACGTTTTGTTACAATAACAGGGCGGATTTACATTACAGGTGGCGGAGCGACGAAGCAATACGTCAAGCCGTCAGAGAAACCGGCGGTATTTTACCAAAATGTCAAAATAAGAAATCGGAAGAAATAACGTGGTCGTTTAGCCGTGGTTAACTTATTTCCAGTAAATATTTTATGTGTTCTTTAATCCTGCTTTCTGCGTTAAATGACAGGCCGAAATAATTTTTTATTTTTGAAACGTCGTATAAAGGCGGATTATCCGACCAGCCCTTGTTTATCAGATTTATGTCCGGCTTTTTGTTTGCCATTTCAAATGCCCATTTTGCTATTTGTTCCCACGTAATAAAATTTCTGCTTAATCCAAAAAAAATTTCATTTTTGCAGTTACCGTTTAAAATGTGCAGGTATATTTTTGCAAGATCGCCCGCCCATATAAACTGCGTCCCGTCGTTTTTTATTAAAGTTATTTTTTTACCATGCCTGGCTTTCCTGCATATGTCCCTGAACCTGTCATCGGGTTCAATGGAAGCGCCTGCTACGACTGGATTGCCAAAGGTATAACCGGGCCGGACGACGTTTAAACGCAGATTTTTATGATAATTTGAATAAGCACTCATAAACAATTCAACCGAACCTTTTGTTGCACCATAAAAATCAGAAGGCCTACATCTCGTATTTTCGTTGACCGTTGATGCAATGGGACCGATTGCGGCAGTTGATGAAGTGAAAATTATTTTTTTTGCGCCTTTTTTTATTACGGAGTCAATGAGAGTAACGGCCGGCAGAGTTTCTTTTTTTATCATTTCAGGCCCCGTATCACCCCATCCGAGAGCAACGTGTATGAATGCATCTATTTTTTTTACCGATTTAAAAAACGATGAAAGATTATTCAAATTAAATTTTTTTATTCGGACATAAGGGACTTTTTTTAACAGAGGAACTTTATCAGGATTCCTTGCAAGAATTGTCGTTTTATATCCGTTTTGTGCAAGTTCATTTATTACATAACTGCCGATAAAACCTGTTCCACCAGTTACATAAACTTCCATAAGTTCACCCTAAAATTAAAATATTGACAAAATCATAACCTCATCTATAATTATAACATAATTTTAATCGTTATGAATAAGAAAAATTTTAAACATTTAAAAGGACGTTATTTAAAATATAAGGAGGTATAAAATGAAAAAAGTTTTTACTTTTTTATTAATTGCGTTATTGTTTTTTAATCTTAACGTTATTGCAGCGGCAAAGAAGACGGCAACCAAGCAATATGGATATAAAGGAGCGCGTGGATTTGGTGCAGGTATTGTGGTAGGCCTTGCAAGCGGATTAAGTTTAAAAAGCTGGATAGACAAAACATCAGCAATACAGATTGATGCTAACTGGAATTTTGATTATGGTGCGTTTGGCGTTGGCGTTGCATATCTGATGCATAATTTTGATTTAATAACCGGCGTTCAGGACAGCAAATTCCCGGTATATTTTGGCATAAAAGGATGGGGGGCATTTTCCGAAGACGTTGATATCGGCATTCAGATTCCTATTGGCATCGTATGGATACCAAGAACGGCGCCTATAGACGTTTTTTTTCAGATTGAACCCGGTTTAACCATTATTCCGTCAACGCATGGGGCACATAATGCGGGAATAGGGATAAGATATTATTTTTAGTTTTATGAAAAAATTTTTATTTTTTGTTTTTTTCGTTCTGACCGCAATAACTAACGTTTTTTCAGATACAAAAGCAGTTTATAAAGATACGTATCTTGACGAATGGGGCGAGGGGGATAATGTCGTTGAAATTACGGCAATGTATCCCGGCGCGTTATTGGGGCTAAGATATGAGAGAAAGATTGAAAATAATTTGTCGCTGGCCGCGTTATTTTTTTACAACGTTGCAGGCGACGTCAGCAGTATCGGCGCCAGACTGGAAGGAAATTTTTACGTGCACAATCATTCGTTGAACGCGTTTTTCATGGGGCCTTTTTTATCTTTGTATAATTTAAACGGCAGTGACAAAAACGGACTTTTTTTTGGAAGCGGAATAAATCTGGGTTACAGATGGATTTTTAATGATTTTTATTCTCTGACGCCGGGAATAACGTTTCAATATGGCATTGGACCCGAATCGGATAAAAATATAAGGGCAGGTGCAAGTGGTTTTAGTTATGGAGCAGGCGTGAGCGGGGGAATAATATTTTAAGGGAACGGCAGGCGCCGGATGCCCTTATGAGAAAGCAGAAAAGTAGAAAGTAAAAACAAAATCTGCAACGTAGTTATCCAATCCACAATCAGCAATAATCAACCCGCAATGTAGTTAAAACGTCCTTTTCTTGACAATTATAAAAAATGTGCTATAATTATTGTATATTCTGAAGTTTTTATTAGAAAGGTGAGGGAGCTGAAATGAAAGATATGGACGAAAAATTTAATTATGACAAATTTTTGACTGAATTGTGGAAATCGTTTGAAAAAACAGGTTCTATAAGTGCTTTTTTGCTTTATAATGATTTAAGGAAGAAAAACGGCAAAGATAAGGAAATCAGGATAAAAAAAGCAGATATTGAAAATTAAACGCCTTTTCGCTGTTTCACGAAAATCAAATAAAAAATTTTACCTTTTTGTACACATAAATATCCTGCTGTATTTTTGTCCCCCAAAATAGAAAAATCTTTAATTATATAAATTATGATGCAACCTGCATGAAAAAATGGTGAATTACTGCATGGTAAACTTAATGAAAAAATCAGATAACAAATGCCGGGTGCCGAACGTTGGATAAAAACGTATTTCCGTTTACTTCCTTTGTGCGGTTTACGCTTTCCACGCTCGTTTTTCACCTGCCGTTTTTTATTGCGTTACTTACGTTAAAAAATTCTTTACAATGCAATTCCATTGGGGTATATTATATATTTAACGATTTAGGCAAACACGAAAAAATTTTAAAAGCAGGGAACGAACATGAACTTTGAAGAAACAAAACAAAAGATTGAAGAAGACGTAAAAGCCGTAACTGAATTTACTTCATTAAACGTTTTTAAGTCGAAATATCTTGGTAAAAACGGGATTATCACAGCCATGTTTCAGGAATTAAGAACCATGGATAATGCAGAAGAAAAGAAAGAATTTGGCAGGCAGATAAATTTGTTAAAGCAGATGGTTGAAGAAAAATACGAACAAAAAGAAAACGAGCTTTTGTTGCGTAAAAAAAATGCAGGATTGAAAAACATCGACATGACGCTTCCGCCTTATAACATAGTAAGGGGCAAAACCCATCCCATAACGAAAATTATGAACGAGATAAATTCAATTTTTCTTCGCATGGGCTTTTCAATAGAAGAGGGCCCGGAAATAGAAACGGAATACAACAATTTTAAGGCACTGAATTTTCCGGAAGACCATCCTGCAAGGGACATGCACGATACTTTTTACATTGACGACGAACATCTTTTAAGGACACACACATCCCCGATACAGATAAGGACAATGTTAAAATACAAACCGCCGTTAAAAATAATAGCGCCCGGCAGGGTTTTCAGGAGAGACGCAATAGATGCATCCCATTCCCCTGTTTTTCATCAGGTAGAAGGTTTTATGGTTGATGAAAACGTCCGGTTTTCAGATTTAAAAGGCGTCCTGGACTTGTTTACAAAAGAAATTTTCGGCAATGATTTAAAAACGCGTTTCCGTCCGAGTTTTTTCCCGTTTACGGAGCCATCTGCGGAAGTTGACGTTTTATGCGTAAACTGTAAAGGTAAGGGGTGTTCGGTTTGCAAACAAACCGGCTGGCTTGAAATACTTGGGGCAGGCATGATACACGTGAACGTTTTTAAGGCGGTTAATTACGATCCGGAAAAATATACAGGATTTGCTTTTGGTATGGGCGTTGAAAGGATTGCCATGTTAAAATATGGCATAGACGACATGCGGCTTTTTTATGAGAATGACATAAGATTTTTAAGGCAATTTTGATTATGAAAATAGTAATTACGTTTTTCGTATTTTTATTCGTATCAGTCATGATTTTTTCTTTTGATAAAATAGAAGCGTTGGTAAAAAAGACTTATTTTTTTGTTTTAGACAAATATCGTTATCTGATTAAGACAAGCATTGCAAACGTTAATTTAACGGAAATATTAAGAATTGAAATCGTGTTTGTTGCCGCAGCCGTTATTTTTTCGTTGCTTTTAAATCAGATACTGATATTTTTATTTTTCCTGCCGGTTTTAGTTGTTTTCCCGGGAATTTACGTTAAACAGAAGCAAAAAAAGTATGTGGAGCAATATTACAATTCACTCGTGGATTTTCTTGAGTCAATAGTGTCAAATTTAAAATCAGGTTTAAGCATAATAAAATCACTGCAGGTTTATGCTCAGAGAGACAAAGGCCCGGTCGGCAACGAAATTTCGGTGGTATTAAAAAACGTGCAGATCGGCAGGCCGCTGCAGGAAGCTTTATCGGAACTTTCGGATAGGATACCGTTAAGGGAAAATCAGATGATAATTTCTGCAATGATAAACAGCATGGAAACCGGCGGAAACATAACTGAGATTCTTGAAAACGTTCTTGAAACGATAAGAAAAAGGGATGAATTAAACAGGGAAATAAAGACCTTAACGTCCCAGGGCGTTTTATCCGGTATGATAGTGGGTTTGTTGCCTTTCTTACTGGTCTTTGTTTTGTTTTTTATTGATCCTGCTTTCATTGAACCTTTATTTAATACGACGACTGGCAACGTGCTGCTGATTGTTGCGGTTTTAATGGAAATTATGGGTGCATTTTTTATAAGAAAAATTGTTGACGTAAAATAGGAGAACAACAAATGCGGTTTTTATTTTCAGTTTTCGCTTTTGCCGTGGTTTCATCAGGCGTCGGCGGGCTTGGAGTAATGTTTTACAGGTATAGCATGATAAAAAAACTGAAAAACGAAAAGACGATTTCCTTTTCAGGAAGAATAAAAGACGTATTTTTTTCGTTAAGAAAACACGTGAAATCCGTGAACCTTTATTTTACCAGAAATGAATTTTATGAAGGAATAAGAGTATCCCTGAAAGTAATAAATTACGAAAACAAAGTGGATAAGGAAGACTTTCTTTTGTTGCAGGAAATTTTTTCGGTTCTTTTTTTTGTTTTGTTTTTTCTGATTTTTAATCAAGGCATAATTGCACTGATTGCGTGCGCGGCCGGATTTTACTTACCGGTTATGATTTTGAAAACGAAAATCGGAAACAAACGGGAAAAAATTTTAAAGGAACTTCCGGATGCAATGGACGTAATTGCAGCAAACATTGAAAGCGGCCTTTCAATAAATCATGCGATATCCAGATACGCGGACAAAAACAAAAATTTGTTTTCAGAAGAATTGCAGATGGTTTTACAAAAAGTGCAGATTGGAAAGAGTTTTGAAGAGGCGTTAATGGAACTTGATGAAAAACTCGGGATAAAGGAGATAACTTCTTTTGTAAATTCCTTTATTCAGGCCGGAAAAACCGGCGGAAATGTTAAAAAAATAATAAAAGACCAGGCAGAAGAAATAAGAAAAAAAAGATTCCAGTTTTTAAAGAAAAAAGCAAACCAGGCCCCCGTAAAATTATTAATACCGCTTATTTTATTTATATTCCCGGTCATATTCATCGTTCTTTTTGGTCCGATAGTCATAAAAATTTTAGCCGGCTTTTAATGGTCCTTTTAAAAAACGGCATAAAAATCATAGACAACGTTGAAATTGCAGATAATTTTTTTAAAAGAACGAAAGGTTTGCTCGGCAAAAAAAGCGTGAAGGACGGATATGGTATGTTTTTCCCATCCTGTAATTTTATTCACACTTTTTTTATGCAGACAGGCATTGACGTGGTTATGGTTGACGGAAATTTTAAAGTGGTTTATGTAAGACGGTCAATGAGACCTTTTGACGTTGCTTTCTGTCCAGAAGCCGTCCATACTTTTGAATTTGGACGGGACGTGACGAAAATCAAAGAAATAAAAAAAGGCGATTTGTTAAAATTAGAGCAGGGTGATTAAATGAAAAAGACGCCCATTTACGTCCAGAAACCCGATCTGTATTTTTATAATAAAAATTCAGAGGTCTCTTATGACCCCATGAATAAATTTTATCAGGTTACTTTCCCTTATGATTTTGAAAAGGAATTTTATGATTTCATAGAGGGCTTTACAAAACTGCTGTATGGGGAATCCAAAATAAAGGATTTTGGTGCACTTCCCAAAGACAAAAACATGACGAATTTTTATTTTGACCTTCTCTCTGAATTTGGAGGATTGTCGTGGGATTCGTATAATCAGTGGTATTTTGACAAAAAAGTAAAATTTCAGGAAAGAATAAAAAAAATAATAGTAAATTCAATAATCCAGTCAAAAACGCTTGAAATCGCCGACCTTGAATTTTTTACGTGGACTTCATTAATTACTTTTTTTTCGTTATTCATTGAAGATTATTTTCACAAACATTTTGAAAAATTCAACATAATAAAAGAAACCCTGTTTTATTTTCTCGGGGAGATATTGTTCATAATTCTCCAGGAAATATACGACGACGAAGAAATTGATGCTTTAAGAATCGAAAAAACAGGTCGGGATAAAAAAAAGGTAGGTCCGCTTTTAAACAAATATACGGTTATTTTTAACGATGTTGCAAGTATCGCCCACATTGAAAAAATGTTGTTTGACCTTGATGACGACATATTCATAGACAGAATTATTTTAAATAAAATTTTGCAGACCTTTGATGTCGTAATAAGACGCGCGCGTAATTTCGTTTTGCAGGATAAACTAAGAAACGTTCTTTCTGACATGACAAACGTAAGGATTATACTGGCAAAAAAGAGCGATAGAAAATTGTTCATAAAATTAATCAGGGACGATAAGGAATTTCTGGAACGGCTGACGGTAAAATATGAGAAAAAACGCATTTTATCGGCAATCAGGGACATCGTTGCCGAAGTCGGGAATTGTGACCTTTTAAACATAATAAGAAACGACGAAATTATAGAGGACATTTTTTATGACAGAAAGGTTCTTGCAAACATCATAAAAATGTTAAAGGAAGTTGATAATAAAAAATCTGTCGAATTAAGAAGATACATTTATTATTCGCTGGACAGGTTTAACAGAAGCAGAAGCAGATTTTTTAACATGCTTTCTGCAAAAGAATTTGAAAAAATAATTTTAAGCGTTCTGGAAAACGTGTCGTTTTTTTTAAAAACGTTGTTTAATTATTTTTACGTCCGGGATAAATTTGGAAGGAAGTCGTCTTATAATGAAGAACTTTCAGGAATAAAAATTTTAAGACAAAGTGAAATAAAATCCGTAAATGACGAAGAAACGGGTAAAGAAAGCATGGCATGCGTAATGATTTCTGCCGACCAGAAAACGAGAATAGAAAACATGTATGTGGAAGGTAACCTTTTTTACGTAAGGCACGACGGTTTTATGTATCCCGGTATGGAAGAAAATGTAAGGCAAAAAAAATTTTTTATGTTTGCGGATCTTAGAAATTCCACGGAAACGACTATGAAACTTACAAAGGACACTGCCGGTTTTTTAACGCCGTATCTTAATACGGTATATAAAATGTCAAAAGAAAACAATGGAAACGAAATATATTTTGCAGGAGACGGATATGCGGCGTATTTTGTTTCCGTAACCGATTGCATCAGATCCGCTTACGTCATACATCGTGAATTTGCCAAATTAAGAAGAGAAGCAGAAGAAAAAGTAAGGCAAAAAGAAAAATTGTTATTTAAAAAACTGGTATCGGCAGAGGTTATTACGCCGGATTTGAAATACAATAAGGGCGGATTTGACAGAAAAGGTCTTGACCAGGAAGAGATGGATTGCCTTAATATCATTGAGGCAGATAATGGGCAGCACGTAGAACTGGCAATTAAACGCGTATCTGAGATTTATTCAATGCCAAAAATTGAGATTGGTATAGGAATAACTTTTGGAGAATTGTTCCTGGCGGTAATCGGGGAAGAAAACGTGAGGTTTAACATCGTCCTTTCCCCGAACCTTACACAGGCGGCACGTCTTTCTGGTTCAAACGCAGAAGTAAAAGTTTATCTTGAAAAATTATATGGAGTAAAACATCTCCCGCGTAGAGTTTACGTTAATGAAAAAAAACTTTTTAACCAGGGGGTTGTCATCACGACCGACGTTTTTAACCAGTTAAAAACACAGGTTGAAATCGGTATAATTGAAAAAGAGAAAATTGGATTGTCATACAACGTTTTTTATTACTTTGATAAAACGCTTGGAAGATATATTTCCATGTCAAAACTGGAGCAGGGAATACAATTAAAAGGCATAGAAGGCGACGTGGAAATAATAGAAGTTTTTACCCCTGCAACCGAAGCGGATAGTTTTATAAATAACTGGCTAATAAAAAATTTTGGAAAATAATACGGCATAACCGCCTATGCTTTAAATCATCCATAGTCATCGCCAATCCGTAAATTCATAACCTCACTTTTCATAACCATTTGCGAAATATTATACGGTTTGCCTTGCATTCAGAGACAGAGCAAGCTCTGTCTCTACATATTTAAACCTTTATTTCTTTTCCCCCTTAGAAAAAGGGGGATAAAGGGGGATTTGAAGAAATCAAATCTCCCCTGGCCCCTCTTTTCCAAAGAGGGGAAATTATTGGAATAAATCTCCCCTAACCCCTCTTTTTCAAAGAGGGGAAATTATTGGAATAAAATCTCCCCTAACCCCTCTTTTTCAAAGAGGGGAAATTATTGGAATAAATCTCCCCTGACCCATCTTTTTCAAAGAGGGGAAATTATTGGAATAAATCTCCCCTGACCCATCTTTTTCAAAGAGGGGAAATTGAAGGAATAAAATCTCCCCTAACCCCTCTTTTTCAAAGAGGGGAAATTGAAGGAATAAAATCTCCCCTAACCCCTCTTTTTCAAAGAGGGGAAATTATTGGAATAAATCTCCCCTGACCCCTCTTTTCCAAAGAGGGGAAATTATTATTTATCCTCCTTTAGTAATACACGTCGCAAGGTAAGATAACAAGATTCATAGAGACTTAAGATTGCTGTGTCTCAAAAGGACACACGCTGCAGGACGTAATCCTTACCTAAACGACAAGGACACCCTGTGTTTTGAATGCATTAGACAGGTTTAAAACCTGTCTCTACGAAAGATATTGTAATTAACAATTATTAATCTACCGTTCCGTAAATTACAACACAACGTCAGCAAATAACAATGTATTTCCAGGTCAGATGTCGGCCATCAACAATTTTCGCCAATTTTTCAATAAGAAATATGCATAGGAATTACAGCCGAAATCTGCCGCAAAACCTGACGTTTATGGCAAATATTGTCGCATAACAGGCTGACCCCAATTTATTTCTTGCTTAATACTTTTAATTTTTGTAAAATTATTATTCAATTTGTGGGGCCGTAGCTCAGCTGGGAGAGCATCAGGCTGGCAGTCTGAGGGTCGGCGGTTCAATCCCGCTCGGCTCCACCATAATTTTTTTTTACCGGATTTAAGATGTATATTGAATAAAATATAAAAAAAGGAGACATAATGGTAGAAGCGATAGTTGGCGCATTGAGTCAGTTCATACAAAACATGTTTATGTTTTTCGGTCCAATGGGTTTCGGTATAATCCTGGCAATGGCAATTGAAAGTGCCTGTATACCGCTGCCGAGTGAAATAATAATGCCGTTTGCAGGTTATCTTGCGGTGACAGGTTTTTATAAATTTGGCGGCGAGCCAATGACGTTATTCTGGATAGGTATCTTAGGGGCATTTGGATGTCTTGTCGGTTCCATTGCTGCCTATGCTGTCGGAAAATGGGGGGGGCGGCCTTTTCTGAATAAATACGGAAAATATGTTTTAATATCAAGGCATGACCTTGATATGGCAGATTCCTTTTTTAACAAATACGGCGAAGTTGCGATATTTACAAGCAGATTGCTGCCGGTGATAAGAACTTTTATATCCCTACCTGCCGGCATTTCAAGGATGAGATTCGGGAAATTCTGCTTTTATACTTTTCTTGGCTCAATGCCATGGTGCTGGTTTCTCTCATGGATTGGCTGGAAAATAGGAAAACATGCAGCGGACATCAATTCCTGGAAGGAAAGTTTAAAACTCAGCCTTGGCAGATGGATGCATTTGTTTGATGTAATAATAGTCGTTTTGATAATAGCAGCAGTAATATGGTACATTATGAGACACATAAGATTGATTCATAAAGAGAAAGAAGAAGATGAAAGGGAGTAACCAGTAAAATGTATTTCCAGGACATGATTTTAAGATTACAGAAATACTGGGCAAAAAATGGCTGTATAACAGCACAGCCGTATGACGTGGAAAAAGGCGCTGCTACTTTTTCACATTCCACGTTTTTCAGGGCTTTTGGTGACAGGCCGTGGAGAGTTGCTTACGTGGAACCATGCAGAAGACCAAAAGACGGCAGATACGGTGAAAATCCTAACCGGCTTCAGCACTATTACCAGTTTCAGGTGATTATGAAACCTGCTCCTGAAAACGTCCAGGAGATGTATTTAAAAAGCATTGAGGCAATCGGAATAAAAATAAAAGAACACGACGTAAAATTTAACGAAGATGACTGGGAGTCGCCGACCCTTGGCGCTGCAGGACTTGGCTGGCAGGTGTGGCTTGACGGACTTGAAATTACGCAGTTTACGTATTTTCAGCAGATGGCAGGAATTACGCTTAATCCCATATCCGTTGAACTCACCTATGGACTTGAAAGAATTGCAATGTATATCCAGAACGTTGATTCTGTTTATGACGTAAAATGGGACAGGCACGTAACTTACGGTGACGTTTTTCTGGAAAATGAAAAACAGTTTTCTGCGTATAACTTTGAGTATGCAGACGTCGACATGCTTTTTAAAGTTTTCAACGGTTTTTACGAAGAGGGCAGGGCAATGATAGAAAAACAGATACCAATACCTGCGTATGATTACGTTTTAAAAATTTCGCATGTGTTTAACATCCTTGATGCAAGAAAGGCAATATCAATTTCTGACAGACCTTCATACGTGAAAAAGATAAGAGACCTGGCAAAGTTATGTGCCGAAAGTTATATAAGTCGGGTCCTGGGAAAAATCGATAAAAATAAAAAGGGATGATTTTTATGGACCGGCAAAAATCAAAAACAAATGTTTTACTTCTGGAACTCGGATTTGAGGAACTTCCTGCCGATTATCTTAAACCGGCAGCAGAGCAGATTCTGGAAAATACAAAAAAGATGCTTGAAGAGAAAAACGTTGATTATAAGGAAGCAGAGGTTTTCTGGACCGTCAGAAGAATGATTTTACGCATCAACGGTATGAGCGAAAAGCAAAAAGACGTAAGATACGTTAAAAAGGGCCCGCGTTACGACATTGCTTATAAGGAAGGACGTCTTACGGAGATTGGCAGGGCTTTTATGGAAAAAAACGATTTTATGGAAAAAGACGTGAAAATAAACGAAGAAAACGGTCAGAAATATCTTTTTGCAGACGTTTTCAAAAAAGGCGAAAGCACGCAAAAAGTCCTGTCAGAAAGCCTGCCTGAAATTATAAAAAACATAAGGTTTCCGAAATCAATGGTGTGGGATGATACACTTGTTCAGTTTGCAAGACCTTTACGGTGGATTTTATGTTTATTCAACGATAAACCGATAAAATTTCGTTTTGGCAGAATCGTCTCTTCAAATAAAAGCAGACTGCATAAATATGAGAATAATAACAAAAAAATAACGGTAAGGAATGCAGAAGAATATTTCAAAATTCTTGAAAAAAATCATATTTTGACAGACCAGAATCAGAGAAAAAACGAAATATTGATGGAAATAGACAGGATGCTTTCACATAAAAAATTAAAATTGCTAAAAGACGATGAACTGCTGGAAAAAGTAGCGGGTTCGGTTGAAATGACGTCCGTTATGATGGGAGAGTTTGACAAAAAATATCTTTTTCTGCCGGATGAAGTGATAATTACGGCAATGCGTGAGCACCAGAGATATTTTGCAGTTTTAAACGAAGACGACAGATTCACGAATTATTTTATAAACGTTCGTGATGGCAGTTTCAGGAATAACGATTTTATAGTAAAGCAGCATTCAAAAGTTCTGCTTTCAAGATTAAATGATGCATCTTTTTTTTACAGGGACGACCTGAAGCAACCGCTTGAAAAAAATGTGGAACGGTTAAAAGAAGCGGTTTTTATAACCAACCTCGGCAATATGTACCAGAAAGTTGAACGGCTGGAAAATTACAGCAAAAGCGTAAATGATTTTATAAAATACGGCGACACTGACGACCTTGTTAAAATCGCGCATCTTTGCAAGGCGGATTTGATGACGGAAATGATAGGGGAAAAGGAGTTTGTGGGACTTCGCGGTTTTATGGGCGGCGTATATTTAAGGGAACAGGGATACGATGAAAAAATATGGAAGGCAGTTATGGAACATTACAAGCCTGAGTTTGCCGGTGATAAACTGCCAGAAACCATGGAAGGTGCATTAATTAGTTTGTTTGACAAAATTGACAACCTTTGCGGATATTTCATTGCAGGGTTTAAGCCGAGCGGTTCAAAAGACCCTTATGCAGTGAGAAGGCAGGCTCTGAATATAATATATCTTATTACAGAAAAGGAAATGGACGTTTCTCTTGCAGAATTGATTGAAAAGGTAAAGGCGGTTTATAATTCACAATTTGCAAAGACGTTTGATACGAATGAGATAACGGAATTTTTAAAACAAAGACAGATAAATTATTTAAAGGACAAATCAATAGATTATGACGTCATAAACAGCGTCTTAGAATCTACGCCGCTTGCATTTTCCGACAACCTGAAAAAAGCAGAGGTCTTAATGCAGGCAAGAAAGGAAAAAGATTTTAACGACGTAATATTTGCAATAAGCAGAATAAATAATATAATCCCCGTGGACTACAAACCTGATGCGGTAAATGAAGAACATTTTGATTCAGACAGGGAAAAAAATTTATACTATAAATTTAAAGCAAACAAAGATGAAATAAAAAATAAAATAAATAAAAAGGAATATAAAGATGCTTTTGAATTGATTGCCTCATTCAGGGCCGAAATAGATGATTATTTTAAAAACGTGCTTGTTAATACCGATGACGAAGTTAAAAGAAAAAACAGATTAAACATGCTGTATGAAATAAGGCAGGTATTTATGAATTTTGCGGATTTTTCAAAGATTATAATAGACAGGAAATAAGGAGGAAAATATAATGACAGTAAATATTGATGAAAAGGATTTTGAAAAAGAAGTATTAAAATCAGACGTCCCGGTGCTCGTTGATTTCTGGGCAACGTGGTGTGGCCCGTGCAAAAAATTAGCACCGGTCATTGAAAACGTGGAAAAAGAGTATGAAGGTAAAATGAAATTCGTAAAAGTTGACATTGATTCAAATCAAAACGTCGCTTCTGAAATGGGTATAAGAAGCATACCAACCATAATTATTTTTAAAAACGGGGACATCGCAGACCAGGTGATAGGTGTCATGTCAGAAGTCCAGTTGAAAAAAATAATTGACAAGGTTTTGGGGAATTAGCACACCTCTGATTGATGTCTGCACAATCGGTAAATTTCATAAAAGCATATAATTTGAAAAGAATTATATGAAATCTATGTTTTTTACATGGCAGGATCACTACCGCTAATATGTGGAGTATAATTTTTATCTACTTTCTCCTCTCTACCATCTCATGTGACGTTTCACTATTATCTGATTCTTCCATTTAGTTTATCAGCCGGCAATTTAGGATTAGTTATCTAAATTTTTTATGATTATTAAATATTTATTCATAATTTAATTTTTTTAGTTTTATATTGTGAAACTATGTTGTAATATTCTATTGACTTTAACGATAAAATATTATATAATATTGATGTAAGGATTAATATAAATTAAATAATTTAAACGATTTATTATAAGGGACGGTTGATTTTATGATAAAAAGAAATAAAAAATATTATTTAATATTAAACGTATTTATTTTCTTTTTAGCCGCTTCCCTTTATTCTGCCAATATGACCAGCGCCAGGTTATGTGGTAATTTTGACGACTATGCACAGGTTTACGTTAATGGGAATCTGATAGGAAGTTATAATTACATTAACTGGGATTCAGGAAGCGGCATAACATGCATAACATTCTCTACGAGTTATTTAAATGCATCCGGCTCAAACGTGATAGCAATAAAAGTCCAGGATACGAATGGCGGAGAAGTATGGGCGTCGTGGTATATGGACGTAACTTATGATAATGGTCAGCATGCATATAACTCAAGTAACGATGGCGGCGGGAAAATAGCATCTACCTATGATTGCGGCACAGCACCGCCAAACGACGGAGGCGGTAATTCATGGACGTCGCCGTCTTACAGTTTACATTCGTCATGGCCCGGTTCAGTTCAGGTAACGGCCACGACATGGGGAAAAGTATTTTATGATCCGAGCACGGGTCAACGATTGCGGCCATACAGTTACAATGCAAGCGGGAGTTCGTCAGGGCACGGATGTTTATACATGCGATGGGGAGTGACATTAACGCCGGAGGATCCGCCGCCGGGCCCTACTTTTTCCATTACAAAGACGGCAAGTAAGACGACCGACATTACGACCGATAGCATTACCTTTACTTTAAGAATTTGTAATACAGGCGGGTATACGACTTCACGCGTTTACATTCTTGACCAGTGGAGCACAAATGAATTTGGCTATGATGCAACGAATTCTGCAGGCAACCAGAACAGCGCCTATGGCCCTAATTTTTCAAATTCCGGACAGCAGGTAACCGTTGATTTCCCAAATGGATTTGAAGGCAATACCTGCATAAACGTCTGGTTTAAGGTTCAGGATTATTATTTTGATACAAGTGCTGAAAATTGTCAGGTTAGAAATAATTTTGCATCTGTTTATTATGGCGGAAGCAGTAGAGGGTCATCAACGGTTACTTTAAGAATGAGATGCGTTTCTCCTACGCCGACTCCAACAAGAACAAGAACGCCGGCGCCGTCACCAACACAGACACGAACGCTGACGCCGACACCGTCACGAACGTTGACGCAGACGTGGACGAGGACGAGAACGCTAACGCCGAGCCCGTCGCCATCGCCGTCGCGGACACCGACGCCGACGTATTCACGGACACCGTCGCCGACGCCGTCACGTACGCCGACGCCATCGCCGTCGCCGACATATTCAAGGACGCCAACGCCGAGCCCGACGCGGACGCCGACGCCTTCGTATTCACGTACGCCGACGCCATCGCCGTCGCCGACATATTCAAGGACGCCAACGCCGAGCCCGACGCGGACGCCGACGCCATCGCCGTCGCGGACACCGACGCCAACGTATTCACGGACACCATCGCCGACGCCGTCACCTACGCCGACGCCATCGCCGTCGTGGACGACGACGCCTTCGTATTCGCGGACGCCGACGACGAGCCCGACGCGGACGCCGACGCCATCGCCGTCGCGAACACCGAC
>JAGNJD010000040.1 GCA_018000835.1 Candidatus Goldiibacteriota bacterium
AAGTAAAAAAAGGCGAAGAATTTGAATGGATTATAGAGAATAAAAACCTTTGCCTTTTGAAAAGATGTAAAAAAGTCCGGTATTTTAAAAGGAAAAAACGATGAGATGTGGGTAAGGGACAGTTTTCAAAGGGGGATGATAAGAAAAGTAATTTCCCCTCTTTGAAAAAGAGGGGCCAGGGGAGATTTATTCCATCAATTTCCCCTCTTTGAAAAAGAGGGGTTAGGGGAGATTTTATTTCAATCAAATCCCCCTTTCGTCCCCCTTTTTCAAAGGGGGAAAAGAAATAAAGGTTTAAACATGTAGAGACTTAAGCTTGCTCTGTCTCTGAATGCAAGGCAAACCATATAATATTTTACAAATGGTTATGAAAACAAAACAGCGGTTTATCCTGTGCTGGTCGCGTTGCACACCGTTTGAATATCCGCCTTGCTTATCTTTGAGACACAGCAAGCTTAAGTCTCTACAATTACGTTATTACATGTTTAGGATGATATATACGAATTAATAATGACAACGGATGATTATATTCAATTAAAAACAAAAAAATGGAAATATGGATGGAATTGTATTTTAACGACTGCATTATACCACCCATCGTTTTAAACATGTAGAGACAGTTTTTGCTCTTCATTCCATTTAAAAAAAACAAATCCCCCTTATTCCCCCTTTTTCAAAGGGGGACAAAAAGTAATTTCCCCTCTTTGGAAAAGAGGGGTCAGGGGAGATTTATTCCATCAATTTCCCCTCTTTGAAAAAGAGGGGTCAGGGGAGATTTTATTTCTTTTAAATATTTAGTTTAGACGCAGCATCTAAAGCCCGACGCCTACAAAGATAAACTATAATAGACAGGAATTATCTTGCCGAGGGAATCCAGAGAGTATAATAAGTGATATCTATGTATTTGTTCAATCCACAATACACAACAAGCAATCAACAATACAAATATTCAATCAGCAACGTTATTTATCCCGCTTTCTGTCACTTTCGTTTTCCATGTGGATTGTAGCATCAATGTTATGTTTATGTTTTAAAGTGGTTTCTATTTTGTTTGCAACTTCATGTGCCTGTTGCAAAGAAGTATTATCTGGAAATTTTATATGAAACGTTGCTTCTTTGTGTAGTCCGTATTCATGAATGTGCAGGTGGTGCATCTGATGGCCGTCCCCGCAGACTTCTTTTATCGTCCCTCTTATTTCCTTTTCAAGTCCTTTGTCATTGCTCCTGCCAAGAAGCATGTTTGACGAGTCCATTATAATAGAATATGCGGTTTGCATTATTAAAATAGACACTGCAAATCCGAGGACTCCGTCAATCCACCATATCCTGTTTCCAAAAAACATTCCAACGAGTATCAAAAGCGATGCAATTCCGTCGCTGCGATGGTGCCATCCGTCTGCAATTATTGCCTTTGAATCCGCCTTTTTACCGAGAGTAAATGCAAACTGGGCTATCCCTTCTTTTAATATTACCGAAACTGTAAAAACAATTATTGCAAGCGTATTATATGATGCAACCGAATGCGCCATTAATTTTTTTATTGATTCTACCGTAAAATTAAAGCCAACGATAAACAATAATATTCCTATTATAACCGATACTATAAATTCAATTTTTCCGTGACCAAAAGGATGCTCTTTGTCCGGTTTTTTTGCTGCAAATTTTGCACCTAAAACCAGAATTATGGAAGTAATTGAATCGGATAAAGTATGCCATGCATCTGCAATTATTGCAACCGAACCGGTAGCCAATCCTGCCCAGTATTTAAGAATAAACAATGCCGTATTTATGCCTACCGACGTCCAGCCCTCTATATATGACAGTTTTTCCTTGTCAGGCAGCTTTGCATTTTCCATTTTTTAAACCTTCCTTATTTTTTTGTCAATTTCGTCGGTGAACTTATACCATTTTTGTATGCTGTTTTCAAGAAAAAAATAATGGAATACGTAGAAAACGACGAGAATAAGCAGAAGTATAATCAAAAAAAACATTTCAGGACCGGATTTAAACGCAGAAAAGCCGATCGCAATCAGAAGGTATAATCCAAAAAATAAAGTAACAAGCAGATGTGCAATACGTTCATTTTGAACGTATTTTATTTTCTGCTGATGAATCTTTTTTAGTTCCAAAAAATCATAATTTTCATCGTTTGAATTTAATCTATCTTTGATAAAATTTTCGTGTTCCTTTATGTATTTTTTTACGTTCATATTTTTACCCTTTTTTTAATTTTAATTCCATGCCCGGCTTTTTCATAAACGATAATTTTTTTAGATTGATTACATAATCTTAAACAGATCAACCAGCCATAAACTTAAAAAAGGAACGTAGGTAATCAAAAGGACGCCTGCAAACAATATTAGCAAAAATGGAATGGTTGTGATGCATACGTCAATGACCGGTTTCCTGAACCTGAAAGAAGCAATAAAAAGATTTAATCCGACAGGCGGCGTTAAGTAGCCTACCCCAAGATTTGCAAGGAAAACAATCCCCAGATGTGTAGGGTCAATTCCGAAATTTATTGCAACCGGTGCAACCAAAGGAACCACGACCATAATTGCAGAAAAAATGTCCATGAGACAGCCGACTATCAATAAAAATACGTTAAGCAGAATTAAAAAAACGTATTTATTTCCGATGTGTGCTTTTATCCATTCAAACATTTTCATGGGCACCTGCTGGTCAATTAAAAAATTTGCAAGGCCAAGAGACGAACCAAGTATGATGAATATGCCTCCGGTCAGGACAATTGAAGCGCGGATTATACGCGGCACGTCTTTTTTTAGATGTAAATCCTTATAAATAAAAACCTCCACCACAAAGGCATAAACTGCGGTTATTATTGCAGCTTCTGCTGCCGTAAATTTACCGCTGTATATTCCCCATAATATAAGGAAAGGCAGAGGAATCTCCCATGCCGCTTCTTTTACTGATTTTAATATATCTTTTAATGAAAACTTCGTTTTTACCTCAACGGCGGGAGCGTTTCTTATTGAAAGCAGTGAAACCATGAGCATTAAAATAATCCCGGGTAAAATGCCTGCAATGAAAAGTTTTGAAATGCTTACGTTTGCAGTCAGTCCGTAAAGTATAATGGCAATGGAAGGTGGAAAAAGAACGCCCATGGTTCCCGATGACGTTATTATCCCGAGTGATAATTTTTCGTTGTATTTTGCGTTTATCAGCATAGGGAATAAAAGTCCGCCGAGTGCAATTATGGTGACGCCGGTTGCACCTGTAAAGGCAGTAAAAAAAGTACATGCAATTACCGCGACTATTGCAGTTCCGCCGCGAAGCCATCCTATCATTGAATTTATAAGATTTATTACGCGTCTCGGCGTCCCTGCTTCTGCCATCATATAGCCGGCAAACGTAAACAATGGTATGGTTATAAGAACAGGCGACGTTCCTATTTTTGCCGTCTCTATGATAACGGCTGATATGTCAATACCGTAAATAAGAAAAAATATAATTGCAAGTCCGCCAATGACGATAAAAAGCGGCGCCCCGAGAAATGCCGCGGCAAGTCCTAAAATTACTATTATTGTAATAAGCAAATTTATTTTCCTTTCCTGACCATAATTACCGACTCAATAAATTTCTGCAAAAACGAAAGCGTTATGAACGAAAAAGTAAGCGGTAAAATAAGTTCCAGTATCCATATAGGTATAAAAGTTATTTTTGTAGAACTGTTAAATTCATTTATAATAAAAATAACGGCTGCAGTTAAAAATAAAATGCTGACGGCCAGTGAAATAAAATTAATAATGATTGATACAACTTTTTTATTTAATTTTTTAAAAAACTGGGAAGTTATATCTATGTTTATGTGTCTGTTTTTATATGTTGCAAGGGATGCACCAAGAAACCCCACCCATAAAACGAGATAACGGACTATAGAATCCGCGCTTTCAATGCCGCTGCGGAAAAACAGCCGCAAAACGACTTGCAAAAAAGCCAGCACCAAAAGAGTCAGGAACAACACCACTACAAACGTCTTCTGAAATTTATATAATCTGTAATTTATTTTACGTAATAAATTCATTTATGTTTTATTTCTCTTTTTTTATGGATTTGCTTCTTACGTCTGAAAGATGTTTGTTTATTTCGTCCAGGAGTTCCTTTGTGTAAAATTTGCCTATCAGGTCGGTTGCCGTCTTTTTACTTACCTCCTCAAATGCTTTTATGTCTGCTTCGTTTGTTATGTCCGTAAAAACAACTCCGCTTTTTTTCAGCGCATCAAGGGCTTCATTGTTTTCCTTTCGTGACAATTGAGTGAGTTTGTCAAACGACTTTTTTGATTCTTCCATGATTATTGACCTGTATTTTTCCGGAATTTTATTCCATACGTTCTGTTTTATCAAAACTCCGCCGGGAATGTATGCGATTTTCATGTCGAGCATGTATTTAACCATTGTCTGCCACTGCATTGCAACTGCAGAAAGCGGCGAGCCGTATACTCCTTCTATCATACCGGTCTGCAAAGATTGCATGACGTCAATGAGTGAAAGTGGTATCGGGACGATTCCAATGTTACGAAACAAAGTATTTACGAGAACGTCTTCGCCCCATATCCACATTTTAATTTTCTTAAACGATTCTATGGAATCTATCTTTTTCTTTGAAAAAACGTATGCAAAACCAACTTCAGGCCAGCCAAGAACTATGTAACCTTTTTTCTCAAACTGTTTTTCAAAATAAGGTGCCATTTTTGACATCACATAATCCACTTCTTCTTCGTTTTTTATCAGGAGAGGAACGTTTAAAATTCTTGATTCTTTTACGACCTCACCAAGTCCCTGCGAAGTAAATCCCGCTGCATGTATCTGATTTATTCCCATTTTTCTTAAAACGTCGATTTCGTCACCGGAAACGCCGCCAGGATAAAACTTAAATTTAACCGAGCCGTCCGTTTTTTCCATGATGGTATCGTTTAACTCATGCATGACGTTCATCCATGTGGAGCCATCCGGTGCAACGGTTGCAAATTTAATTTCAATCGGCGCTGAAAAAACTGAAAAAGGTAAAGCAAAAATCAAAGTCAATAAAAATATTTTTTTCATATTCAATTTCTCCTTTTATTTAATATTTTATTATCACCGGGCCGTGTTATTTGACGAAATTAAAACTATTTTGTTGTCAAAATTAAAATAATTCTTTTGTTTTTTCTCTTAATATAGCAGACTTCTTTTTTGCTACCTGCGTAAATAATTTTTCCTTTATGACGTCGTCCGGGGCATTTTCTATTTTATCCAGTAATTTTATGAATAATTCTTTATCCTGGGCCTGTACCGCATAATACTTTGCCATGTAAAAATCAGCCAGCACGAATTTATCCCCGGAAATCTGGATCGTTTTATCGTATTCTTCCTTTGCACGTTCCAGATTTCCGCCAAACATCGGCGGCATTGAATAATAAACTATCATAAAAAGATGCGGCAATCCGTAAAAATATTTGTCGTTTAATTCAACGACTCTTTCCATCATTATTTTAACCTTTGGCAGGTCAGCAACTGCATAGGGAGACGTTCTATTTAAATTTACGTATGAACCCCATGCAAAAGCAGTCCAGAATAAAAGTTCAACGTCGTTTTCGTTAAAAGCAGGCATTATTTTTATGAAATCGTCCGTCGTGCCTTCAAGTGCTTTTTTAAAATCGGATTTTTTTTTGAATACCATCAAGCCGTAATCCTTCGCCTTTTGATAAAAAGCTGATGCTCTTTTCAGATTTTTTTTATCTGTTTTTTTGTCTGCACTCGCATCTTCCATAAAACCCATTGCATACATGCCAAACATTTTACAACCCTTTAACAGTAATCCTTCATTTTCATAATCAGAGCCCTTTATCAATCCTTCAAGCAGTTTTAAATTTGCAGGTATTGCCTGTTCGGCAAAATCAACGTCGCTTTCTTCAAAAAAAGCATCAGAAACGTCGTCCATAAAAAGTCCGGTTGAATCTATGGTTATCCTTTTCATTGAACAGGAAAACACCGGAAGCAATAAAACGCACAAAACTAACGTTAACCATGGTTTATTCATATTCTTTATCCCCCTCTGGTGGCATTATTTTTCTTATTTCACCGGTTTTTTCATCCTTTATAATGTATCCATGAACTTTTACAAAATACGCAGATGTTTCTCCTACTGCATATCCAATGTCTTTACCATACCAGTAATTTTCTTCTGTAACGTTAAAACTATTGTCAATTATCGCCTTTATGTGATATGCTTCAATTTCCCCGACTCCCGTTTGTATTTTTACCTTTTCCACGACTTCAAAATCCGTCTGTACGTCCCTGCTTAATTTCCAGAATCCAAAAACCGTAGTGCTTGCTTTTGCTTTTGCCGTCCATTTTTCGCCAACCTTAAACGGGAATTTGATAATGAGCATTTCCGGTTCCAGGTCAACTTCTATCATTGCAAAGCTGAATACCGGAAAAGGAAATTTTATGACGCGCATGTAAACGCCGGTTTCATCTTTTCTGTTCAGATATCTTATGTCAACCTTTGGTGCACAATAATAAAAATACTCTTTACCGTCTTTTTTTTCAACATTTAATATGTCTGCTTTTACCTTTACAGTTTTTTTATCCTGATCGTTTTTCCAGTATCCCTGATAAAACCATCTGTTGCCAACCGCAGCAGGAAAAAATCTTGACGATTCTTTCTCTACGTTTTTTTTTTGTCCTGCATCAACCAATACCTTTGCCGTGATTGTAACTGATTTTTCCGTCTGTTGTTTTTCCTGACCTGCATCAGATTCATCGGCTAACTCCTGTTTTACCGTTTCAGTTACGGTTACAGGCAGATTATTAACAACCGTCTCCGTCTCCACTGCTTTTTGTTCCTGTTGTGCATTACTTACGGAATTATCGGCATTAATTGTTTTTTCCGAAGCACAGCTTATTAATAATAATATAAAAAAAACCAATAGGCCAAACGAATATTTTTGCATTCTCAAGTTACCTCTGCAGTAAAAAAATTTAAATCATTTGATTTATTGTTTTGTAGATTAACACACAAAAAAAAATATGTCAATTTTATAATCTTTACGTCTGACGTAATGCACCTGTTATGCATGCATCCCTGCCTGTAAAAAATTTAGATTTTATATAATCCCTTTCAAACTATATGTCTTTATAAAGTTTTTGATTGGGTAGACATCAACTGCAATGTAAGGTTTATTGTATTTTTTAGGAACTCATTGCAATAAATTATATGAAGCAGTTGAAGGACATGCATTATAAACATTATATTTAATGTTTTTTATCCTGTCTGTTGAAAATATATGAACGATAAAAAAAATTATATTTTCAGTTCAGGTCCAAGAAAATATAAAACCCCGTTTACGTTCATGTAAAAAGAAATCAAAAGCAGTAATGTTACGACCGGGAAAAACCATTTATATTGTCTGAGATAGGCAAAAGAATACAATAAAAAGACAAATAGCATCAACTGGTAATCAAGGCTGTATCTACTCGCAAACTGGGCCCATCCGTTCCCCATTATCAGAAAAATTACGGATGAAATAAAAAGCAGAGACAAAAACGCTCCCGTAAGCAGTATGACATCGTCTTTTTTTAAAGCAATCCTCTTTTTTTTGTTTTTTGTAAAGATAAAATACACAAATGGAATTATCAGAAGAAACAACGGCGAATTCCATAAAAATCCAAACCCTTCAATTTCATATTTAAAAAACGGGAAGGTTGTTTTAAACGGAGGAGGCAAAAGGACTTCGGTTATGAAATTATGAGGAAAATAAAAAATCGAAAAATAACCATATCTGACGTAGTTTGGTCTGAAATATTCGTGCATCCTGTGATATTTTATCCCATTTTCAAACATGTTACCGAAACGAACGTAATTATAACCCAGATTCAGTATCGAAATAATTACAAACGGCAGAAAAAAACTCATTATCTGCTGCAGATTTTTATTCCCTTTCTTATAACATAAGACGTACCATATCGCACAAAGAAAAAAAACAAAAAATAAAACGTCATTTTTTGTATAAACCGCCAGTGCGTAAAAAAAGCCGGAAAGAAAAAACCCTGCAACGGTCTGATATTTTAATATGAAAACAGCGGACAACAATAAAAACGTCTGTGCCATTATCTGTGCAATAAACCACACGGAACCAACCATTGACATGTAAAAATGAACTGTTCCAAGTCCCCAGAACAGGCACAATAAAATTACGTCCGATTCTTTAATTTTAAGGTCAAATTTTTCTGAAAAAAGTCTCAAAAATATAATCAGTAAAAAAATGTTTATAACACCGAATATACTCGAGATAAGGACATCAGGAATATTCGTTCCTACAGCCGCGACGATCGGCAGATAAACGATTGCAGGCACCCATGGCCAGTATAAATAATATTTTCCATTGTATTCTACCAGGTCTGCACAGCCCGTGCCGTGAGGACAATCAACGTCAAATCTCCCATTTAAAATTGATTGTGATAAAAATTTAAAATAATTAAGTTCGTTTGAACGATCGTCTATTTTTCCGGTAAAAAAAATGCCCGAATAAAAAAGCCAGATAAATACGGGCAAAAGATAAATGATAAATTTTTTGGTTTTGTCCATCTTAAAAATAAACGCTCAACGATAATTTATGATTTATGTCCATTGACGTATAAAATTCTTCCTTTAACATTGCATAATCAATCTGCGTTAACACGTTGTATATTTTTATTTTCATTCCGGCACCTGCCGTCCAGTCAAATTCGCCGGAATAAAATCCGTATGAGCATCCAGCCCTTAAAAAAAGCATTTTAAAAAAGCCTGCTTCCACCCCGGATTTTATTATGCCGTCCTGGCTTTCTATTTCTTCCCCCTCTATTGAAATTCTGAGTGACTTTTCAAAAAATTCTGCCATCGCTCCGATTCTCATCGTAAATAGTATTCTTTCGTCCGTTCCGGTCGTCCAGTGAAGTTCATTGAAAAAATCCCTGAAAACAACTGCAAAAGAAAAATTATCAAACGGTTTAAAAAAAACACCCGCATCAAAACTAAAGCCATTTGCCCCGTAGCCTGCGAGTTTTATGTCAATGATTTTTAAATTGCCGCCTATTGATGCATTTCTGAAAATCTCATATCCGTATGATGCAATGTATGCGTTCTCGGCATCTGAAAACGTATAGAAATCTTCGGTGTCACCCGTCCTGCCTTCTATGTTTCCTATAGAAAAATTAATAAAACACAAACCAAACGTTCCATATTGCGTTGGGAAAACGCCGCCTATATAATTATATTTCCTGTCAAGAGTAAGAAAAGATATCATCGTGGATAACCCCATCTTATTTATCAATGCAGTTGCAGCAGGGTTCCAGTAACCGCAGGAAACGTCGTCATAAAAAGAAGAAAATGCACCCGACATGGCAACGGCACGCGCACCCGTTCCCATTGATAAAAACGGCGCTGGTCCGCCAGCCGTTCCCAACGTTCCATGGACATTATAAATGAATAAGAAAAACAACGATAAAATAAAAATGTTTTTTTTCATTAGTTACCTAAAAAATAAGGCAGGAAAAATTTTTCCTGCCTTATTTTTATCTGCAATTATTATTTAACTACGGCAATCTTTTTGTTGATGATTGCGTCTTCTGAAATAATTTTCAGAATGTATACCCCGTTGGAAACCGCATTACCGGAATCATTAATCAGATTCCATTCAACAAAATTTATGCCCGGTCTTGTTTCTGACGGAGATAAAATTTTATGCCATACGGTTTTTCCATTCGTATCCGTTATTATGATTTTTACTTCCGTGTTTTTATCAAGAGAAAACCTTATGGTCGTTTTATCTGAGCATGGGTTTGGATAGTTATAGGCATTTTTGTCGTTTAATTTTTCTGCAAATACGGGCGCTTTTTCATTGCTGTTTATGCCAATTTGATAAAGCACCATCAGTTTATTTGTTCTCATGTGGGTAAAAGCAACGTCTGCAAGTCCGTCGCCGTTTATGTCGCCGACTGCAATTTCAACCGGCCCGTATGATTTATTTTCATCGTTCGTTACTTCCATGCTTTTTGTAAGTTCAAGTTTGCCTGACGAATTCTGAATCAAAATATCTATTGTATCGCTGTCGCGATTGGCAACGACGACGTCATTTTTCCCATCATTATTTACGTCACCAACAGCCAGGCCGTTCGGTTGCCTTCCGTTTAGTTTATAGGTAACCGGATCAGAAAGGAAACCATTTACCATTTCAATTACGGATATCGTGTTATCATAAAAATTTGCTGTTACTATGTCATTATTGCCATCTCCGGTAACGTCTGCAATTTCAACTTTGCATACCCCGCCGCCAACTTTTACGTCTTTTTCTTTTTCAAGACCCGATGGCGTCTTTTTTAACAAGCTTATGCTCCCGTCAATGTAATTTGCACTTATTACATATAATACGTCATTCAGTTTTCCTATGGTTACGTCCGTAGGGCTTCCGGGAACCGCAATTTCACTTTTCTGCCATCCTGTTTTTGATATGCCATGCATAAAAACTACGACCTTATTTTCCGAATAAACAGCAGCGGCAATAAAAGGTCCGTCAGCATCCCGACCTATTGCAACTCCAACCGGATGTTTACCGGCATCAAGTTTCTGCTGATTAAAAGAATTATGTCCGTCGTTCGTCCATATGGTGATGGAAGCGTCGTCATAATTTGAAACGACAAAATCAATTTTACCATCAGAGTCAACGTCTCCGGTTGCAACTCCACGCGGTGATTTTTCAGAAGTCATGTTTTGCTGCATTAAACTACCTGACGAAAAAGAAAAAACCGAAATTGATGAAACCGGAGAGACATCATTTTCCTGTCCTATTAAAGTATCCTCTCCGAAATTGGCTACAATTACTTCATTTTTTCCGTTATTATCAACGTCTGCAATTGCAATGCCTCTTGGAAAAGAACCTGCAGAATATGCATTTATGTCTGATAATTCTGCAAAAGCCATACCATTAAAAGCCAATAATATAGTTAAAAAATACATAATTTTCTTCATATTTCCAACCTCCTTATTATATAAATTATATAAAATATTTACGATATAATTATATATGATATAAATCAAAATTGTCAAGTTTTTTTGTAATACTTTATTCATAATACTTCAATATTCTTTTTCTATTCTCCGTTTCTTTATCACCTTTATAATAAATCTCAATGAATTCGATTTTGTTTTCTTCTTAAAAATATGTATAAATTATCCTTATTCCAGCCTGAACCCCCTTATTTTTAAGCGCCCTGCATGCAAATTTTTTAACTTTTATTATTTTACGTTGCACTCCAGGCCCGCTTATAACAACCCTGCCTATGCCATCTTCTTCCGGCATTTGCTCTATGACTTGCTTAAACACGTCAAAATCGTTATCAAGTGTTCTATAACGTTTTTTTAATTTTTAATTCTTTCGTATTTGAGGAATTCATTCGAGCCTTTCTGATGAGGGACGTGGCAATTGCAGGGGTGATTTTGAAGGTCTGAAATAATCTGATTACATAAAGCATGCCCATAACATCAGCCAATTTCAATTCCGGAAAAAGCAATCCTGAAACCGCCGGTTTTATACTAATTCATTACCTCGTTTTTTTGTTTACGCTTTTATGAAATTCATTTATTGACCGGACAACAATAAGTTTTAAGACATCTTTTAAAGTTTGTTTTTTTCTATCCAATAAAAAAGGCGGGAAGCAATTCTTCCCGCCTTTTGATTTTTTGCCGGATGTTATACTAAACCCTGGTCAAGCATTGAATCTGCAACTTTCACAAATCCCGCGATGTTTGCTCCCATCAGATAATTTCCGGGATGTCCGTATTCTTCTGATGCTTTCAGGCATTGGTTGTGTATTGCTATCATAATGTTATGCAACCGCTGGTCAACTTCCTCACGCGTCCATGAGAGGCGCAGTGAATTCTGACTCATTTCAAGCCCTGACGTTGCAACCCCGCCTGCGTTTGCTGCTTTTGCAGGTCCATACAATATTTTCTTTTCAAGATACAAATTGATTGCATCTGGAGTTGACGGCATATTTGCGCCTTCCGCCACAAGCGTAATTCCGCTGTCAAGCATCTTTTTTGCTTCTTCACCATTTATCTCATTTTGTGTGGCCGACGGGAAAGCACAGTCCGCCTTTATGCCAAGTTCCCAGACCTTTTTGTCCGGGTAATATTCACATTTAAATTTGTCTGCATATTCTTTTATGCGACCGCGTTTTACGTTTTTCAATTCCATTACGTATGCAAGTTTCTCAGGCGTTATGCCGCTTTTGTCAACTATTACACCGTTTGAATCAGAAAGTGTAATGCATTTCCCGCCCAACTGATTTATTTTTTCAACCGTATATTGTGCAACGTTGCCAGAACCTGATACAAGGCAAACTTTTCCTCTTATGGAATCCTTTTTTATCTTTAGCATCTCTTCCGCAAAATATACGCAGCCATACCCTGTTGCTTCCGGTCTAATCAATGAACCGCCCCAGTTTAATCCCTTGCCGGTAAGGACGCCTGAAAATTCATTACGTATCCTTTTATACTGCCCAAACATAAAACCAATTTCCCTGCCTCCGACTCCTATATCACCTGCCGGAACGTCTGTGTTTGGTCCTATATGCCTGCATAATTCCGTCATAAACGACTGACAAAAACGCATGACTTCATTATTGGATTTTCCTTTGGGGTCAAAATCAGAACCGCCTTTACCGCCACCCATTGGCAGAGTGGTTAAAGAATTTTTAAATACCTGTTCAAATCCGAGAAATTTTAAAATTCCGAGATTTACGGAAGGATGAAAACGTATTCCTCCTTTGTATGGTCCAATTGCGCTGTTAAATTCAACGCGGAATCCCCTGTTTACCTGCACGTTTCCTTTATCATCTATCCACGGGACTCTGAAAATTATCTGCCTTTCCGGTTCTACTATTCTTTCCAGTATCTTCCCATCCTGATACTTTTTATGTTTTTCCACAACTGGCTCAATTGACTGTAACACTTCTGTAACTGCCTGTAAAAACTCAGGCTCATTTGGATTCCTTTTCTTTACTACTTCAAGAACGTCATTTATGTAAGACATCTTTGCCTCCTATTGCGTGATAAAGTAAATTTTCCATGTGCAAATACGCCAATGTATCTGCATTGATTTTGATTTGAAGGATACTCCGTTGTATCCGTAAAATTTGCAGGATTATAACAAATAAAAACAACAATTACAACGAATAAATCGTTTCATCGCAATCATCGGCATTGTGAGCGTGTCGGTTATAAACCCATCAGACACGATTTTAATTCTATGACCGGTAACATTTTTTTCATATCTTTTAGGTCTTTATATTTTTCATTTTCTTTTTATATGCCGCAGCAACAAAATCGCTAAATAAAGGATGAGCCCTGTCTGGTTTTGATTTAAACTCAGGGTGAAACTGCGTCGCAACAAACCATGGGTGATTTTTAAGTTCAATTATCTCAACAAGTATTCCATTTGGTGATAATCCGGTAAACACGACTCCTGATTTTTCATATTTATCCCTGTAAACGTTATTGAATTCATACCTGTGTCTGTGACGTTCAAAAATTACTTTTTCTTTATATGCATTAAATGCTTTTGTGCCCTTTTTCAACGTGCACGGATATGCGCCAAGGCGCATTGTCCCGCCCATGTTTTTAGTATTTTTCTGTTCTTCCATAAGTGCAATGACAGGATATTTTGTATCCCTGTCAAATTCGGTAGAATTACACCCTTTTAGGCCCAGGACGTTTCGTCCTATTTCTATTATTGCCGCCTGCATGCCAAGACAAATTCCAAAAAAAGGTATCTTTTTTTCCCTTGCATATCTTACTGCCATTATTTTTCCTTCTATGCCGCGCATTCCAAACCCGCCTGGCACCAGAATACCGTCAGTATCCTTTAAATTTTTTTGGGCACTTTCATAGCAGTCAAAATTTTCCGAATCAACCCAGTTTATGTCGACTTTTAACCTGTTTTCCAATCCACCATGCCCGATTGCTTCTTTTATAGATTTGTATGCATCCAGAACGTTAACGTATTTTCCAACGACTGATATTTTAACTTCATCTATCGGATGCTTTATCTTATAAATAATGTCCTGCCATTTTTTTACGTTTATTTTTTTTATTTTGCCTTTCAGATGAAGTTTTTCTACGATTATTTCGTTTATTCCCTGCGACGCGTACATCAAAGGGACTTTGTATATTGAAGGAACGTCAAGCCCCTGTATGACTGCATCCTTTTCAACGTTGCAGAAGAGTGCTATTTTTTCCCTTTCAGTATCTGTCAGTTCCTTTTCCGTTCTGCAAATTAAGATATCCGGCTGAATTCCTATGGAACGCAACGTTGACACGCTATGCTGCGTTGGTTTTGTCTTTAATTCACCCGCAACTTTTATGAAAGGAATAAGAGTCAAATGCACGTAAAGCACGTTATTTTTTCCAACGTCAAGGGCAAATTGTCTTATTGCTTCAAGAAAAGGGAGTGACTCTATGTCACCCACCGTTCCTCCTATTTCAACCATTATAACGTCTACGTTTTTTTGCTTTGAAAGAAGTTTTATCCTGCTCTTTATCTCATCCGTGATATGCGGTATTACCTGAACCGTTTTGCCCAGAAATTCACCCTTCCTTTCTTTTTCAATTACGCTGCCATAAATTTTACCGGTGGTAACGTTATTCATCGCCGTATAGTTTGCTGAAGTAAAACGTTCATAATGTCCGATGTCCAGGTCCGTTTCTGCCCCATCATCAGTTACATAAACCTCTCCATGCTGAAACGGGTTCATAGTCCCGGGGTCAACGTTTATGTATGGGTCAAGTTTTTGTATCGTTATATTAAGTCCGCTGCCTTCAAGTAAAGCCCCAATTGACGAAGCTGCAATGCCTTTGCCCAGCGAAGAAACGACTCCGCCCGTTACAAAAATGTATTTTTTTTCTTTTGTCATTATTTTTCACCTTTTGATATTTTTATAATACTGCTGCAAACTTTTTATTGTCATTTTTTTTCTGCCCATTGATTCAATCGCAGTAATAATTGCCTGGGCACCTGATAGAGTCGTAGTATAAGAAATCCCGAATAAAATGGCATTACGCCTGATTTCAAAATCGTCACTTCTTGGTCCTTTCCCAGCCGGCGTATTTATGATAAGGTTGACCTTTTTATCCTTTATCCAGTCAATTATATTTGGCCTTCCCTCGTTTACCTTTTTTACTTTTTCCGCATTTATGCCGGAATTTATAAGAGCATTTGCAGTTCCTTCGGTCGCTATTATTTTAAAGCCCCTGCCTTCGAATTCCTTTGCTATTGAAATTACGTTACGTTTGTCTTTGTTTTTAACGCTGATAAAAACCGTTCCGTTCATGGGTATTTTCTGGCCTGCTGCAATCTGGGATTTATAATAAGCGAGCCCAAAATCTTCGTCAATGCCCATAACTTCACCCGTTGATTTCATTTCAGGTCCAAGGACTGAATCAACGCCAGGAAATTTTAGAAAAGGAAAAACAGATTCCTTAACTGCAACGTGGTTAAAATTATGCGTTTCCTTTACATTTAACTGTTTTATCTTTTTTCCCATCATTATTTTTGTTGCTATCTTTGCCCATGGAACGCCTGTCGCTTTTGAAACAAAAGGTACGGTTCTTGAAGCCCGAGGATTTACTTCCAACACGTATACCACATCATTTTTTACCGCGTATTGCACGTTCATCAGCCCTTTTATTTTTAAAGACAACGCAAGTTTGTACGTATTGTCCCTTATCCTGTCAATTGTATCCTTCCTTAAAGTTATCGGCGGCAAAACGCATGCAGAATCACCGGAATGGATACCCGCTTCTTCTATGTGTTCCATTATACCGGCTATTACAACGTCATGACCATCTGCTATGCAGTCAACGTCTACTTCAATTGCATCTTCAAGAAATTTATCAATAAGAATGGGGTATTTTTCTGATACAACAAAAGCTTCTGTTGCAAATTTTTCAAAACTTTCATCATCATAAACTATTTCCATTGCCCGTCCGCCCAAAACATAAGATGGTCTTACAAGTGCAGGGTAACCAATCCATTTTATTACTTTTTTTGCTTCTTTCATTGAAAAAGCAGTTCCATTTTCAGGTCTGTCAATTTTTAATTTATTTAAAATTTTATCAAATTTTTTTCTGTCTTCTGCAATGTCTATTGATACCGGCGAAGTGCCTGTAATCCTTATCTTTTTTTTGTATAAGTCCATTGAAAGTTTCAAAGGGGTCTGCCCGCCAAACTGCACGATAAAATCCGTATTTTTGCCTTCTTCGTCCGCAATGTTCAAAACGTCCTCAAGAGTCAGAGGTTCAAAATAAAGTTTATCCGACGAATCGTAATCCGTTGAAACCGTTTCCGGGTTGCAGTTAACCATCAAAACCTGAAATCCTTCATCTCGCAGGGCAGATGCCGCATGCACGCAGCAATAGTCAAATTCTATGCCCTGACCTATTCTGTTCGGCCCCTCTCCCAAAACGGCAACTTTTTTTCCACCGGCAACGGGATTTTCATTTTCCGATTCATAGGTTGAATAAAGATACGGCGTAAACGCCATGAATTCTGCCGCGCAGGTATCTATTATTTTATACACCGGTTTTATTTTTAATTTTTTTCTTAAATTTCTTATTTTATCATGGGAAACATTGAGTATATGTGCTATCTGGAAATCCGAAAAACCGTTACTTTTACACTTTTTAAGCGTTTCAGAAAATTTTTCAGCATTTTTCCTGTCCGAAAAAAACTTATTTTTCCACTTTTTTAGTTCTTGTTCCGTATCAAGTATGTCTTTCAGATTATTTAAAAACCATTTATCAATTTTTGTAAGTTTATATATTTCATCAACTGAAATTTTCTTTTCAAAAGCATATCTTAAATAAAAAAGCCTGTTTGAATTTGATGTCCGAAGTTTATTCTTTATTTCTTCTTTCGTTAAATCTGACAGGTCAGCATCTTTGCCATCTGCACCAAAACCATATCTTCCTGTTTCAAGTGAACGTATTGCTTTTTGTAAAGATTCCTTAAAAGTTCTGCCTACTGCCATTACTTCGCCCACTGATTTCATCTGCACGCCAAGAACGTCTTCTGTATCTATGAATTTCTCAAACGTAAATCTCGGTATTTTTGTCACGACGTAATCAAGCGTTGGTTCAAATGAAGCAGGCGTATATTTTGTAATGTCATTTGGGATTTCATCAAGTGTATACCCCACGGCTAATTTTGCAGCGATTTTGGCTATCGGGAAGCCTGTCGCCTTTGAAGCAAGTGCAGATGAACGCGATACCCTTGGATTCATCTCTATAACGACCATTTTACCGTTATCCGGATTTACGGCAAACTGTATGTTTGACCCGCCAGTATCAACGCCTATCTCTCGGATAACTGCAATGGCAGCATCTCTCATTATCTGATATTCCCTGTCGGACAGCGTCTGGCATGGAGCAACGGTTATAGAATCGCCCGTATGAACTCCCATGGGGTCAAAATTTTCAATTGAACAGATTATTACCACGTTATCTTTTCTGTCTCGCATTACTTCGAGTTCGTATTCTTTCCACCCAATGACAGATTCTTCCAGCAGAACTTTTCCAGCCGGCGAATCCTTTATGCCGTTAAAAACTTTTTCTTCAAACTCTTCTATATTATATGCGATACCGCCGCCTGTCCCGCCAAGTGTAAAAGCAGGCCTTATGATTACTGGAAAACTCAACCTTTTCAGTACTTCATTTGCTTCTTTTACATCAGATACGTATTCAGAATAAGGAACATCAAGGCCGATATGCTGCATTGCTTTTTTAAAAAGCAACCTGTCTTCTGCCTTTTTTATTGCATTAAAATCGGCGCCAATAAGTTCTGTTTTATATTTTTTAATTATTTTCCTTTCGTATAATTCAATTGCAAGATTAAGTCCGGTCTGACCTCCCATTGTTGGTAAAATTGCATCTGGCCTTTCTTTTTCTATTATTTTTTCAAGGATATCCACATTTAATGGTTCAATATACGTTGCATCCGCAAATTCAGGGTCAGTCATAATTGTCGCGGGATTTGAATTCACCAGGACAACTTTATAACCCTCTTCTTTCAGGGATTTGCATGCCTGTGCTCCCGAATAGTCAAATTCACACGCCTGTCCTATTACTATGGGACCGGAACCTATAATCAAAATCTTTCTTATGTCTTTTCTTTTGGGCATTTATTTCCACGCTTCCATATTTTTTATGAATTTTGCAAAAACGTATCTTGCGTCGTGAGGTCCTGCCGATGCTTCAGGATGATACTGAACTGAATATGCTTTTATTTCAGGCACTTCAAGTCCTTCAACCGTTTTATCATTCAGATTCAGATGAGTTACGTCAACTTTGTATCTTGATTTTTTTAGCGAACCGGCATCTACTGCAAAACCATGATTCTGCACAGTTATGTCAACCTTTTTTGTCTTTAAATTAATAACCGGCTGATTTGCACCCCTGTGCCCGAATTTCATTTTATATGTCCTGCCACCCAGAGCAAGAGCCAGAATCTGATGACCTAAACAAATTCCGAATACTGGTCTATATCCAAACAGGTTTTTTATTGTTTCATAAACGTATGGAACGCCTTCCGGGTCGCCCGGACCATTTGAAACAAAAATTCCGTCCGGATTTATCCTTTTTACCCTTTCTGCCGTAGTACAGGCAGGAACAATGATTACCCTGCAATTTAATTCTGCAAAAATCCTCAGAATTTCGTTCTTTATACCGCAATCAAATGCAACGACTTTATATCTTTTTTTATTGTTAGTTATCTTTAAAAAATTATCTTCATTTCCTGATATTCCAAGACGTGGTATTTTCCCATCCGGCTGCCATTCAAACTCTTTTTTTGTAGTTACAAATTTCACCATGTCTTTTCCTGTTATTGTTTCCGAATCTTTTACTTTTTTCAGAAGAGACCTTAAATTAATATCTGTCGTTGATATGACTGATTTCATTGCCCCATAATCCCTGATGTGTTTTGTAAGTGCCCTGGTATCAATACCCTCTATGGCAGGAACGTTGTTTTTTATAAGATATGACGGCAAATCGCCTCTTGCTCTCCAGTTACTTGGATATTTGCACATCTCCTTTACGATAAAACCTTCAACCATCGGTTTTATGGATTCCGTGTCATCTTCGTTAAATCCATAATTTCCTATTTCGGGATATGTCATAGTAACAATTTGACCTTTATAAGAAGGATCCGTTAAAATCTCCTGATAACCTGTCATGGATGTATTGAAAACAATTTCTCCGAAACGTTCTGTATGTGCTCCTACAGAAACACCCTTAAAATATGTTCCGTCTTCAAGCATAAGAACTGCCTTTGATGTTTTATAACGGGAATTATGTCTGTTTTTTTTCATTTTTTGCCTTCTATAAATTAAAATATGCCGCATTATTATTGATTTATGACAGGAAACGCAACAGCGAAATAATATTTTTATTCCAAAACCTGTTATTTTTCATGCATTAAATATTCATATAATTTATTCCATGTCCCTTTCTGGCTGGAAAGGACGGCCTTATGACAAATAACGTCGCCCTTTCCATAGCCGTAACAATTCATCGCATTCTTTTAACCAATAGCGATTGTCATACAATTATGTCTTTCATTCTCCGGAATCGTAATTTTCAACTGTTTCATTATTATAAGGATTCGTAAAATTAATTTTCTCCTGTTTTTGAGTTTCTATTGTTTCTTGTATTGAGAACTCTTCGCAGAATACCACGGGAAAAATTCTGTTAAATACACAACACACGTCAAAATCGCAGGTTAAACACAGGCCTTTGTTATTTTCCATTGTTACCTCCTGATTTTTTAACTGATAGCGTATTTTTTCCCATCGCCTTTTGCGTTGCCGCCTTATTTCCCTTTTAAAATATCAAGCGCATCTTTTCTATACGCCTCCATTACAAAGGGGATCTTTGTAACTTCTTCACTTTCATGCGTTAACGACATTAACTCATTTCTCGTAATTGAAGTAACGTTGAAACATCTTGCCCCTGCCATGAGTTGTTGTAAACCAACTTTTACTTTATCCGCAAAACTGTATATGCCAATTGCTCCAAGTGGAATATTTTTGATTTCTTTGGAACCAACAAGTTTTTTTACTGCTTCATAATTCACAAAAATTTCTTCAACGGTCGTTCCGAATTCGCTAACCGTTTTAGGAAGTTTGTTTTCCTTTATCCATTTATCAATGTTTCTGCCAACCATACCAGGTATCATTAAAGCACGTCCCATACAAACCGCTTTTACGTATGGTGCTCCAAGTGCGATTGCCTTAAATACGCCAGTTTCTTCTGAAAAACCCCCGGCAAAGGCAAGATCCGGAACTCTTTTGCCCTGTTTTTTCAAAATCCCGGCAAATTCATAAGCAGCAGAATGTAAATAAATGGATGGGACTCCCCATTCTTCCATCATTCCCCATGGGCTCATTCCAGTTCCGCCAGGGGAACCATCTATCGTTATCAGGTCTATTTCTGCATTGGAACCCCATGTCAGAGCCATGGCAAGTTCTCTTAACGAATATGCCCCCGTCTTTAATGTTATCCTTTTATATCCAAGTGTGCGTAATCTTTTTACTTCTTCGTAAAAACTATTCTCGTTTACAAAGCCAAGTCGGCTATGTCTTTCAAACTCTTTTAATGAACCATCTTTAAAAGCCATCTGATTTACGGGGTCAGATGGGTCCGGCGTTACAATATATCCACGTTTCTGAAGTTCAAGAGCTCTCTCTATACTCTTTACTTTTATTTCCCCGCCTATACATTTTGCGCCCTGTCCCCATTTTAGTTCAATGGTATCCATTCCATGCTTATCAATAAGATATTCTGCCACTCCGAAACGGGTATCTTCAACGTTCATCTGGACAAGAATTTCTCCCATGCCGCTTATGTCTTTGTATTTTTTATACGTTTCTATTCTCCTGTCCATTTCAGGCGACTTTACTATTTTGCCTTTTGAATCCAATTCAAGGTCAGGGTCTATACCACAAACATTTTCACCGCAAACTATGGTAATACCGGAAATTGCAGCGCCCACGGCAAAATGTTCCCAGTTTTTCCGCGCAATTTCAGTAGAGCCCAATGCCCCGGTAAAAAACGGGACTGCCATTTTTCTTTTTATTTTCCAGCCATATTCTGTTTGTGTATCAACGTTTGGAAATCTTGCATTATCCGAATTTGCCTTGACTCCTTCCGGCAGCCCTGTTCCGCCAAGCGCATACCCCTGAATGTTTAAATGTGAATAATCAACGGGATAATCTTTATCGGCACCTGCTGTAATTTCTCCAAAAGGTCCGGGATAAATAAGTTCCCTTCCACGAAACGCTGCCTTAAAAATTTCGCAATTGCCCGTGCAATCATCCATGCATCTTGAACAAAGTCCGCTCATGGGAACTACGTTTTTTGACCTGTTAAACGTTCTGGTCGCATCATTTGAATTTGGTTGTCTTAAATTCATTTTATTCCTCCACTTTAATAGTTTTGCCTTGTTAACCTGACACTCCATTGCGTCGGATAATCAGCATCATTATTTTGCGGAAACTTCTTTGCTTCCTGAATTCTTTTTTTTAATTTCAGCAGTCAAAATTATTGCCTCTGCTATCTCTTTCAACGGTTTACATAAATCCATTGCTTTTTTTCTCATGGTCGTATATGCTTCATCTTCCGTCATGTTGTTTGATTTCATTAACATGCCCTTTGCCCTTTCTATCAATTTTCTTGTCTCAAGAGCGTCTTTTGCTTTTATTGTTTCTTCTTCCAATTTTGCATTTTCTATTGCAACAGCAGCAAGGTTAGCAACAGTGGAAAGCATCTTAATTTCATCTTCGGAAAATATGTGTTCTGAATTGGTATAAACATTTATAACTCCAATTATTTTTGTTTCAAATATCATCGGGATAGCAAGCATTGATTTTAACCCTTCTTTTCTGGCTATTTCCGGATATTTATAATACGGATCTTTTAAAACATCTACAGCACTTATTACCCTTTTTTCTTTTATTGTCCTGCCACTTAACGACTGCCCAATTTTCAAATTAGGTTTCGTCCTGTATTCCTCACTCAACGACTGGGTTGCCTTTATTTCAAGTTCCTGCCTTGTTTCATCGTATAACATAACCGAACATATTTTATACTCCATAACATCCGCAACAACATTAACGATGACCTTTAAAATTTCTTCCAGTCTGCTTTTCTCTACTATTGATCGGCTTATATCCATCAAAGCCTCTATCTGCTTTTTTATCTCTTCTTTTTTAAAAACCTGTCTGGTATTTGAAAAGGAGGAAGCAAGTAAAGAAGAAATGGAAAAAATAAGTTTTTCATCAGTAAAATTGTAATTCCCTTTATCTTTACCTATTATGATTATTCCTATCAATTCACCTATATTAATAATTGGCGAAAAAATATATGAAATATTACTTTTCAGATTAAATTTATGAAACATCTGTACGGTATCACTATTTTTATTTGATACTGGTTGTTTTATTTTTAAAAGTTCCTGTTGTTCATTGATGCCAAGAATAATTTCCCGGGGAATCAAAGTTTCAGAAGGAGAAATTCTTTTTATCAAACATTTCAGAATATTGTCCTCCAGGATATAAACGATAAAATATGAACTATTGAATTGTTTTATGATTAGCTGACTTGAATTTACAAGTATATCCGTTATGGAACTACCGGAAGCAATTAAATTGATAATTTTATTTATTATCTCTTCCTGTTTTATTTTAATATTGTTCTTTCGTGCTTTAGTTTTCATTATTATTTAACCTCTATGCCATATAAAATAAAAAATCTTCCTGCTAAGCCTCTGCGCTTAAAGGAAGACTTCTTTGTCCAAAAAAAAAAGTCTTCAAACACCATCGCTGGCTGGTTTGAAGACCTCGTTATCTTCTTAACGTCGCATCTATGCGTCGTTAAAACATCTCTTTTTTCTAATTTCTGATATTAATTATATATTATTTTTCATAAAAGTCAAGTTTAATATAAGTGGAGTTTTCCCGTAATTTTTTTGTCTTTGTAGCCGCAGGCTTTTTGCCTGCGTAAGCATCTATTTTTTTCCTGATATTTATTATATTTTTAAAACGGGAAAACTTCACTAATATAATTGAAGTTGTAACCGGTTGGTTACGTG
>JAGNJD010000001.1 GCA_018000835.1 Candidatus Goldiibacteriota bacterium
CTGTCTCTGTCACGGTTGGTGTCACAGTTTGCGTTGCTGTCGGTGTCACGGTCTCAGTCACTGTCGGCGTAACAGTTTGCGTTACCGTCGGTGTTACTGTCTGCGTTACTGTCTCTGTCACGGTTGGCGTCACAGTTTGCGTTGCTGTCGGTGTCACGGTCTCAGTCACTGTCGGCGTAACAGTTTGCGTTACCGTCGGTGTTACTGTCTGCGTTACTGTCTCTGTCACGGTTGGTGTCACAGTTTGCGTTGCTGTCGGTGTCACGGTCTCAGTCACTGTCGGCGTAACAGTTTGCGTTACCGTCGGTGTTACTGTCTGCGTTACTGTCTCTGTCACGGTTGGTGTCACTGTTTCTGTAACAGTAGGTGTGACTGTTTCGGTAACCGTTGGTGTTACTGTTTCTGTTACTGTTGGTGTTACGGTTTCGGTAACGGTCGGCGTCACGGTTTCAGTTATTGTCGGCGTTACCGTCTCGGTTACTGTCGGCGTCACGGTTTCTGTAATAGTAGGCGTCACTGTTTCAGTTACGGTCGGCGTCACGGTTTCTGTTATTGTCGGTGTTACTGTCTCTGTTACTGTCTGCGTTACTGTCTCTGTCACGGTTGGCGTCACAGTTTGCGTTGCTGTCGGCGTTACTGAAAACGTCGGCGTTGACGTCCGTGTCCATGTAGATGTTGCAGTTCTTGTCCCTGTTGGAGTTATTGTAGGCGTCGCTGTTTTTGTTGATGTTATTGTAATTGTAGCAGTACAAATAATATCACATGGCGGAACTCCTGTATTTGGATCAGCATTGCCATCCGTATTTATTGTCTCATTAACCAGAACACCCCTATAATATAATGCATAATATTTTGTATCAGCCCACGTTCCTGTTGGCACGTGTGAATAGTCATCATTCCAATTATATCCATCCATAGCAGGATTATTTCTTCCAAATTTTAAGGTATCTGACTGGGTATAAAAATATCCTCCATTACCCGGTATTTGTATTGTCCCTGAAAAATTAAATATAACATATTGATTTGCCTTATGACCGGAATCAGAAATGCATTCTTCGCTTAAATATCCTCTTGTTATACTTCCCTGGAAATTATTTGCATTACTATCTGTTCCTTCTGAAGTATGTATCCAGCCAGACCCATTATTAAACATTGCCATATTTTCAATTCCACTTTCATATAACCATACTTTTATACTAAAATCCGAAAGGTTAAGGTCTGAGGATTCATAATTTATAATTTTTACGGCAAAAATTTGTTCCTGACTGCTAAATGTATTTACATATATCTGAAGATTTGCCCTGGGCCATAAAATTCTTGACTCACCGCATATTCCTGACATCGTTGGTATATCTGTTGCCGTAGGTGTCATTGTTATGGTAATAGTTCTGGTAGCAGTGAATGATGATGTTAAAGTTATCGTCCACGTTGGTGTTGGTGTTATTGTCCTTGTCCTTGTATATGTCGGTGTCGGCGTTCGCGTCCTTGTCCACGTTGGCGTTGGCGTCCTCGTCCTCGTGTAGGTCGGCGTTGGCGTTACGGACTGTGTTACTGTTTGCGTTGCCGAAGACGTTGCAGTCGGCGTATTTGTCCGCGTAAAGGTAGAAGTTGACGTATACGTTGGAGTTGCAGTTGGTGTCGGAATGTTACTCGTAAACGTCACCCATGTTATTTCGTCTCTATCAGGTGACGATATAGAACCTGGCAGGATTAAACTATGCGGAGTTATCGTATTTATCTGCGCAGTTTCATTATATATAGTAATAGTTGCAAATCCATTTGCATTAGTCGTGCCAAATACGCTGTTAGTATTAAGTCCTGTTGCACCACTTAAATTAGTTGCAGTAAATATTGCTGCACCTGATGAGACAACATTAATATATTGACTTGACGCAACACTATTGCCATATAAATCCACTATTTGAAGATTTATTAAAACAGTTGTTCCTATGTTTGCATATTCTGCTGTCGTTTTCGCCTTTATGTGGTCTGCAACGCCGGGAAGCCATGACAGATAAACAGGGACGTCCCTGTCAGGATAGGCAGTAGAGCCGGGCAAAGAACTGTTCACGGTTACCGTTAAACCCTGGGCAAAATAATCAACTATCATAATCGTTGCCTGACCATTGGCGTTTGTCGTGCCGTCGACAAAACCCGTCCCAATCCCGGATGCACCTGATAAAGTAGTTGCCGTAAATGTTGCTTTTTCAGGAACAGAAACCGCAACAGAATAATTTCCCGAAATGGTTAAACCATCTGCATCAACAACTTTTATATTTAAAATTTTTTGTGCACCTGCGGTTAAAGTTCCGCCATCCGGGTCGGCAAGAACAACGTGGTCAGCCCCTGGTGCAACAAAATTAACGCTTACAGAAACGTCATAAGCATGGTTTCCCCATGGAGAACTATATGGAGTGACGGTTATCGTTTCTATATTATTATCTTTCAAAACCAGATCAGCATATCCGCTGCTATTAGTAGAACCATAAGCAACGTTACCTAAAATTGTCCAGCCGGCCGGTGCAGATGTCCAGTATCCGCCCCCGGATGCCGTAACCGTAACCCAGCGGGCATAAGCAATTGTATTGCCGTTTATATCTGCTATCCATATACGAATGCCTTCTCCTGTCCCTGATGACCCGGAAGATGCAATGCCGTCAGTTGCCTGTGCAATGCAATGTTGTGGCGGAGTAAAATAAATATAAGATTTTTTATCCCTGTCAGGAGTTGCTTTTGAGCCGGTTAAACTGCTATCCGGCGTTATAGTTACATTTTCAGGTAAACCATCAGAAACAAAAATGTCTGCAAACCCGGCTGTATTTAACGCTCCATAAATAGTATTCGTTCCTGTGCCGTTCCATCCTGACGGGACACTGGTAAAAACGCCGCTATTATTTGCAGTTATTGTAATCCATGCAGGAAATGCAATTGAATTTCCAGCGTTGTCAAAAACCTTAACAGTTAAATTTGCAGAACTTCCGGCAGGCGTTTCCAGATAAACCGGAATAATTTCAATGTGGTCGGGAATTTTTACATTAAATTTACCGGTTCTTAAACTTGTTGCCCCGTTTCCTTCAACTGCTCTGATTATGATTGTCCACTGCCCTTCTGGTCCTGCTAACGGCACGTTATAGTTATAATACATTCTTTTCCAGCCGCCCGGATTTCCAGTATCAACGTCTTCGTAAGTAAGAGAAACGTTATTTACGACTGTCGTCCCATTTGCATCCAATATGCTAATCCTTGCATTAAAAGTATTTATGTCATAAGAACCAAAAGGGTCTGATATCTGCGTTGATATGTGTGCAGTGGTTCCTGCTGCAATTGTTGCATTTGTGTTACCTGTGGCATCATATACGTTTATCCAGTCAACACCGATATAATCTGTAACGGTTAAGGAAATATTTGACCGTTCATTTGGCGCTGTTGAGCTACTGTGAAATATCCTAATCCACCTGTCATTATTACCTGTATTTGTAAACATCATTACTATTTTATAACCAGCAGGTATGGTCAATGGTGCTGTAACAGGAATATTTACCGTAAAATTGGCATTGGCATTTACATTTACATCAGCCTGGCCCATAAAATAACTATTTATTCCATTTGTATAAAACAACTGCACTCTACCCAGCACGTTTGTAGATTGCCTGGATAACCTTAGATTTACCGGTATAGGATTATTAACAATCCTTAAATCCCTGTATAAAACAGGAGATAAACTCCATGACTGTGATGCATATCTGTTTATCTGGGTATACGTCCCTGCTGCCGCAGTATCAGTCAGGGTCGTCATACTATACGCATGCGTTGCAGGTGTCTGTATGGAACCATGCAGCCACAGCGTTTTGTTTACTGCTGATTTATAATTTGCCATAACATAAACAAAATTATCTGCCGTTAAATTATCATGGATTATGCCCGTTATTTTTATATTTGTTACATCGAGTTCGCCGCCTTCAGCAGTATCAGAAATATATTTACGAAAAATTAAATTATATCTGGAATTATTATTTACCGGAATATCCGGTTTATTATTTCCATTATTGTTAAAAGAAGGATTTACATAATCCCATAAGCCATCGTTATTTGTATCCGCTGCAATGGTTACCCCGTCTGATGCATTTATTACATAAGCCTGCCATTGTTTTGTTGTCTGTTGCAGTTCAATGTCAAAACGATCATTATAACCACTTGTATTTGTTACTGTAACATAGGCATTAATAAATGAACCTGCGCTTCCGGACTCATTTCTCCGTGGCCCCAGACTAACTCCTCCGACATAAAAAGTCGTAATTTTATAATCATTTGACTTATTCTGGTCCGTTATTCCCTTGTCATTATCTAAATCAGTATAAACGGTTATAGTATATAATCCGGCAGGGACAGATAATATATTAAATTTATAATCCGTAACTGCTGCTTCTGCATTTGGCACGCTTAAATTTACGGCAGTATAAGTTACGTTAATTGTGGTAAAGCCTGCCGGCCCTTCTATTTTAACGTGAACAGGCAGATTATCCCAGTCACATAATCCATAATTAACGACCGTTGACGTTATCATTACATAACCATCCTGATTTTGAAAAACAGCACCATCAATGGGGGATAAAATAGAACTTATGCCTGTATCTCTCATCCTTGCCTTTCCATAATTAATTTCATTCTGCATATCCTGCTTTGCCTGTCCATTCAACGTATTACCGTAGCCCCAGACAATTTCCATAACTTTTTTTTCGTTTTGAGCAAATGCACCTAAATTCCATTCGAGAGCAGTTCCTGCATCACCGGCAAAATCATTTAAATTATTTAAGTTTGCGTTCCTGATTGCCGTCCACATGGTTCCATAATCACTTACCTGATGAGCCGTGCTTGCAGCCATTGCAGAAAAGCCACCGTATGAAATCGGTATCCCAGTATTATCATATCCAAAAACGGTATCATTTGCAGAATCATAAGAACAATTATCATTTGCACCATTACCGTTAAAATTCCAGTCACATCCCTGAAAAAATCTGACATTATATGGATTGCTTGCAGAAGTATTCTGCAGATAATATATCGTTGCAAACCACTTTTTGTTTCCCCTTATAATCGTTTTTTTGGTAAAAAGAAAATTTGCAGACGCACCGGCAGGCGTTTGAAACGTCGTCGTTATTACAGTTTCTGTTTCTCCCCATGGAGTCGTATTTAAATAATCGTAAATAGTAGTGCCATGTAACAAATCCCCGTTAACAGACGTAGTATATGATGAACCGGGATTTCCATACTGAACGGTCCCGCCGGCAGCAGTCGTATATCGTAAAGCTACTTTACTTCCTGCATCTAAAGGGTCAAGTTGCGTAGCTATATCCCAGCCAAAGCCATTGTCTCCGGCTCTTCCAAGATGGTCTACGTTATTAATCCCGTTTATTAAATCAGTTTCTCCGTTATACGGATAAATTATAGCCGACAATTGTCCCGCACCATTTAATGCTTCTTCTACCATTATTGAAAAATATGACCGTGGGGGGGACAGGACAACCGAATACCCGCTTATCGGGTCGTCATAAAAATAAAGTGTATCGCGTTCTATGTAAAATTTTATGTCTTCTATTATATTCCCGGTATCTCTGTCAATCATCACCTCGTTCGTTATTTCCATTCCGTCATCCCTTAATATCTTACGAACGCCGTATCCTGACGGTATTTTTAACTGCAACCGATACCAGTATCCGTCCTGTTTGTTATTTAACTCAATTCTGTAAATATCTTCTTTTATTTTTCTCTGCACGACCTTTGCTCTTTTGTGTTTTTCAAAATCAATCCCTTTACTTTTGGTAATTTCCTTTGCTGATTTTTCATCCAAATAAAATTCCCGGGTTTGCCTGTTTTTTAATTTTACGGATTTTACGTTTTTTAAGTTATCAGCAGTTGTTTCATCAATCTTACCGGTATTGTTTTTATAAATAAAAATTTTTTCAACCGGGTCAAAAGCAACAATGTCGTCATTTTGACGGGAATAGGCGGTCCGTGCTATTGCCACTATTAAAAAACACGGCAATAAAATTTTTATTATCATTCTCGCTTTTATACTTTTTAAATCATAGTTTCTATTCATCGTTTTTTTTATTGCCTTTCACTTTATTTTTTTTCGTTTTTTTAGCCCATCTCACTTTTATTTTCATTTATGCCTTTTGCTTTTCTTTACAAATTCTATTGCTTTCAGCACTTCTCTGGTTACGTCTGCATTAAACTGTGTCTCCATTTCCTGTAGTTTTGTAAATATGTGCCCCCTGTCTGTCACTACGTATTTTGGCGGCAGGTGGTTCAAAGAATATGCAAAAATATCGTTTTTACATAATTCACATTTACAGACGTCATTTCTTCTTTCAAACTGCTCTTCCATGTTTCTTTTTACCATGTCTTCCATGTAATTTCTTATTTTAATTTCTTTTTTTTTGGATGTTTTCATTTTATCGCCTCTTGTTTTCAATGGTTTTTAACATTTCTTTTATGCCATTTAACGATATGCCTTTCCCGGAAAACTGTTTTATTTTTTTGCATAGTTTTAAATGCTCGTCCGTATAAATCCGTCTTAAGCCGACGCGTAATGGGACGACAAGATTTTTCCGTTCCCAGTTTCTTAACGTCTGCTCATGGACGTTTAATAACGAAGAAATCTCCTTTATTGAATAAAGTTTTTCTTCCCTATTTTCTCTTTTTAAAGACGATTCAACAACTATGACATTATCATTTTCCATGGATTTACCTCCGGATAAGAGTATTGATTATTTTCAACTGTAGCTTTTCCCTCATTGCTTGCTATAGATATTATATAAACCTGACAATGGTATTGTCAAGTAAATAATAAATAAAAATATAAATCTCTGATTGGATGGATATAAATACATTTTTGGTGAAATTCATTGCATTAGGTAAAATGAAGCAGGAAAAGAAGATGAATTACTTTAAAACGAATGTAATGATAAAATCAGTCGTATCTTTGAAAAAGGAAAGAAATGCCGACGTTTATAAAAATGCCGGAATAATCAATAAAACTTGGGACAACGTCTGAAATGCCGGCAGGTTTTAAATCCCCTCCATTTTTTTTGGCATCTATGACGCCGTTACAAAATCTATAGCCTGATTTTATGGAAATTGCAAACTCATTTGAAAGCCAGTAATCAAAACCTGCTTCAAGATTAAACCCGGGAAATACTCCATTTCCTTCATAAGTTGCGCTTGCAATGACGGTCTCAGAAGAATTTTTAACGGTTAATTTTGCAGTCGTATTGGAAGTGAAATAAAAACCATAATCAACGGCCAAATACGGTAGAAATGAATTAAAAGCAAAACCGTCAATAAAATATTTTCTAAGTCCGCAACCGAGGTAATGCACTCCCCAGCTTTCGTCAGCAACTATACTATCCCCTTTATCCCTTGAAAGCAACAACTCCGATTTATTCTTTGCATCAATATGGTCTTTTTTTATGTAAAAGCCGTAAATTCTTTTGTCAACGCCAAAAATAAGAACGCCGTTAAATAATGCCGAATATCCGTAATTAAACGTGGTTTTTTCAAATTCGGAATCAATGGAAAGCAAATCAGTGGCATTAAATAAAAAATTATATTGCCCCATAACTTCCAGATAACTTCTCAATAACCATGCATCAGCTTTCACGTCACGTATAAAAAAAAACAAAAAAAACATAAGGCAGGTCAGAACGATTTTCTTCATAACGTATCTTTCATTTAAATGCCTTTACGGCACTTTCTAAATCGTAATAATATTCAAGGATGTTGGTAAAATCAAGTATTTCAAAAATGTCCCTAACCTCATTTTTCATTCCGACAAACTTAATATCTCCCCCATTTTTCCTTAAATCCTTTACGTATCCGACAAAAATACCCCATCCGGCGCTGCTTATATAATCAACTTTACTTAAATCAACTATTATTTTATATTCCCCTTTTGAAATCAGGTCATTTAATAAATCTTCTATTTCTTTTGAAGTTTCTGAATCAATGTATCCGATGCATTTTATTATGTTAAAATTCCCTTTTTTTTCGTTCGTTACGTTCAAGCCGTTCATATATACCCCTTTTTTAAATCGTCATTTTTCTTCAAAATCGTGCAGCGTGCGTTCCAGTAATTCTCCTTTGTTAAATATTGCTATGCCTTCTACTTTTCCTTTTCTGTCATAAATCGTCCATACGCCCTGTTTCATTCCATCTTCAAATCTGCCTTCAAGATGCAATTTCTTCTTTTCCCTGTCAAAATATTCCCTGTATGGACCATGCATTATGCCTCTTTCAAACCTTGCTTCTATGTAAACATTTGTCTTTGAATCAAAAATTTCATAAACGCCGTTTAACGTTTGTGATGGGAAATTTGATTTTGGCATTTTATTCTCCTGCACTTTCTTACGCCTCCTTTTTATCAGTAATTTTTTATCGTGATAAGTATAGCAATAATAAAATTATCTTTCAATAGTTTTTTATAATTTATGAATGTTACAGGCTGCATAAAGGTGGTTATCTAAATTTTAATTATTCTTTTATAAAATTTATCAATTAAAGAATTTGCTGCAATAAGGTTAATGATGCAGATGGACACAGACATAATATAAAGTGGGACCCCCTCGGGCTAATAAAGCCCGAGGCTCCCACAAAAAATTCAATCAACTTCGTTGATTGACCAAGGGACGAGGAATGCCAGTGATATTCCGCAGCTCCCTTGGAACCCTCTTGCCAAAGTAGATAAAACATTTTTAATATGTGCATTCATAAAATATCTCACTGAGATATTTTATGAATGCTGTTCCAATAAACAGCATTACGCAAGCCGCATAAAACAGATAAATGAAATCTTAATTAAAGTAAATAAACAATTTATTACAAAGAAAATGCAATAATATTTTCATAAAATTAACCAATCTTAAAAATACAAATAATTACATATTTTGACAATTATAAATTACCATTTCTGTCGGTTCTGACTAAAAGCATCTGATTATCCGAATTAAATCCACAAGCCATATAACCACCGTCATCCGAAAGGCAAAGTGATGTTCCAACATCATAAGTATCTATCCCATTACCTGACCCAAAATTTTTATGCCAGATTTCATTTCCATTTATATCCGTTTTTATGACATACCCAACTTGCAATTTGTATGTTGCCTAAAGATTATTCCTGACAATATGATTCACAGAGAGTATATAAATAGTGTTTACCATCTATGTCCTGCTCCCTATTATAAAATTTTTGCCATTCTTGACACGCCCATCAAAAACCCGCCGCAGTGCGTTATCCAGTCCTCGTCATGCAATGCATCAGGCGAATCAAATTCTTTTTCCGGTGGGACGTCATATTCAAACTGGCGTCCGGTTCCAAAACCATTGCATATTGAACCGCGGACATTTGTCCAGTTACCTGCACATCTGCTGCCAACTCCCTGAATCATGCTGACGGATAATGCAACGTCATCAGAAACGTCGGCATCAAAAACCACGCAACCCAGTTTTATGTTGTCTCTCGTCATACCTGCATTTAAACCGCATATCCACTGTAAATTTGATTGTGCAATGTCAATGAACTCCTCATCGTCAAATAATTCATAAAATTCGCAGGCCAGGGCTGCTGCCTGGCCATAAATGGCATTTGTCCCATGCCACGTGCCTGCAAACCATAAAATTCCCTCGTCTCCAAACGTGCCGCGCGGTAAAATTTTAAACGGGGATGCAAGGCAGACAGGTTTAAAATAGTTATATGCAAAATTTTTTATCGATTCTTTCCATTTATCTACGTATTTATGTTCCGGTATCCTTTTCATTGCCTCAATAAAACAAAATACGGGATGTGCAAACACTGAACCCATGTCAGAACCAAAACGGGTATTTTGTCCGGCAGCCGGCATTCCATGGCTCCATGCTTTTTCTGTTACGTCAATCCCATCGTAAGCGTAAAAATGTCCATATAATCCATTTTCTGCCTTTTCAGGGGACACCTGCCGTTTTAAAATGCTCTCAGTCAAAAAATCAATCCTGTCCGAACGCCTGCGCTTGCCGATGGAAAAAAGAATGATTTCACTCCATAAAGCAAGCATCAGATAACGCGTCATCCATTGTTCCGGATATTTTACACCTTCTTTCCATCCCTGGTTAAACGAAACGTTGTTATCGACAAGCGGCCTTGCTTCTTTTTCAATCCAGTCAAGGGATTTTGCAGCACGTAATGCAAATTCATCTGACTTTTTTTTATCCGTATTTTTTAATGTGTCTGCGGCTTTTGCCCATGATAGCGCTGCCATAAAAGAATCGTAAGGCGAACAACTGTCCGGTGCCCTTGCCATATCATGTATCAATGCACCGTTCCCGAATCCCTTTTCTGCTGCTTTATCCTGACACATCCCAAGATAAATGCAACCGTCATTTATAAACGACAAAACTGCTTTTTTATCTTCTGGTTCCAGTAAATCTCCTGTGAAATCACATAAATCACACAAGCCCGCAATCATAACAGAATGACTTGGGACCTCCTGCCATAAACTGCCTGCATCAAACCAGCCGGGTTTGACGCCTGCAAATATTGCCCTTCTTTTCAGATTTTCAGGACCTATGTATCTGACCGTTTTTTCAAATAAAACGTTTTTCCCAATCGTAAGTCCGCCATCTTCCAGAAGCAATTTGTTTTTGTCGTATAGTTTAATCTTATACGTTCCTGTCTCTTTAAATTCCGTAAAATCCGCGCCCCACCAGTATATCCCCCAGAATCTTCCCCGGTATTTTGTTTTACTTTTATATTTTACTTTTCCATCTGCGTCCGTAATGACAATTTCTGCATCATCAGACAGCCAGTTTTCCGGCCCTCTTATAAAAGTTCTTTTCTTTTGTTTTAAATCGTAACCGACCTGTGAAAACAAAATTCCTTTCTGGTTTCTTTGCATGCAAACTCCTTTTTAGCATCATTTTAAATTTTTCAAACTTATCATTGTCGCCTGTAAAATCAATTACGTATAAAATGTTTTCATTTTTGTTGTTTTTTATTATTTTATCCGAAATTTTTTCAATCTCAACGTAATTATCCAGGACGTTTTCTGATAAAATACAAACTCTTCCTTTAACGTAATCATCCATTATCCTGTCATCCGGTTTTGAAAAACAAACGAAATCCCTGCCTTTCAGATAAAAATCCTTTAATCCGCCACGTGAGAATGAATATGATTCATTTCCCACGTAACATATTGCACTATCTTTGATTGATTGCGCGGTTCTTATTACGTATGCCTGCTGTGTAAAATTCATTTTTTTCGGCATGGCACCATAAAAGACAAACGCGTCCGAAGCAATAATCAGGAGAGAGATGACGATGACGCCATAACGCATTCTGATCTTTTCAAGCAAATAACAAAAACCCACTCCTGCGATTGTAGCAAAAACCGGCGTTAAAAACATGACCCTCGTATTTGACGGATATTTATATGGTCCCAGAGCACCAAGGGCAGCAGCAAAAAAAACGTAGGTAATTAAAATAAATCTGCATCTCCAGTCGTCCTTTAAATTTTTAATTAATAAAAATATGCCGATAAGAACTCCGAATAGTCCCACGTATCCGGTTAGCGGGCCATAAACAAAATGAGTTGTTGATTCGTTGTATGCAAATATGATTAATGATTTAAAGAAATTCAGAATAATGTATAAAAATCTTTCGTTTTCATCAGGATTAAAATCATAAAATTTCTGATATCCGATAAGAGTTCTTTCAAAAATGTTTTGCAGGAAATTCCCGTTAAGCAACAAAAAAATCGTAGTGAGCAGGAACGTAACGAAAATCAACATGAATTTTTTGCTTAAATCGCCGTTTCTGGGTCTTAAAAAACAATAAACAGGAACGACAAAAATGAGTATCCTTGATGCATGAAAAGTATAAAATCCGAGTCCAAGGAACAATCCACATAGATACGAAAAAAGATGCGAATTTTTTTCAATCGCAAGTTCACAAAAAAGCAAAACGCAGCAATAAAACAGGATTGAATGGACGTTGTTATATCCGATATGGCTAAATGCAAGCATCGGCGCGGCAAAAACAAAAGCAGACAAAGAAACAATTGCGACTTTTTTATTGAATACGATTTTATTCCATAAATAAAAAGGAAAGATGGATAACGGGATTATTATGGCAGAACTTAATTTCCATCCAAAAAATAAGTCACGGGTTAAAAACATAAAAAACGCCTGCCACAAAGAAGACATAACCGGGAAATTATAAACTCCTTTTTCCGAGAATAAATCCGGCTTTTCATATCCGTCAATTATTTTCCTCGCAAATTCCAGGAAATGATATTCATCCCCTATCAGTGCATATTTCCACGATTTGTAATCAAGCATGATTAAAATAAGGAAAAAAACCGACAACGACGCAAGACAAAAAATTTCTTTTCCGGTTAAGATAAAATTTAGTTCGTATTTTATTCCCTTGTTTTTATCAAGATTATAAAAACATACGAAAAATAAAATTATGACGATTAAGAAAAGTGCAATCTGGAGAAAATAAAATTTATGCAGTAAATGCAATAAAAACAAAATAAAATACAAAAAAAAAGAAATAAAAAATAAGGTTTTTTTTGGTATTTTATCCTGCCTGACAATTGATTCCATTTAAAATCTATTTTGTTTTATCGTTTTTTATCATTCCGTAAATTCTCGCGTCGTTATGGTCAAAAACCAGGACAATCAGTCCCATTATCAGCAGGATTACGTCTCTTATTATAGTCGTAATGCCTATTGTTTCTTCCGGAAACAAAAAGTCAAAGCATCCGCAGGAAATTTCTATCCCGCGATGAACATCAATTGCAATCGCAAAAATAAAAGCAATAAGCAGTCCGCAGATAATGAGAGAATTGCTTTTTGGATAAATGTCAAGAAACAATAAAAGTCCTGCAAAAAATTCAATCCACGGAACAATGGAAGCAAACAAAGGGACGACAGCATTTGGAAGCAGGACGTAGGAATAAACGTCCTTTGCAAACTGCTGCGGATCAATTATCTTGCCGATGCTTGCAACGACGAATACAAATCCAAGGCAGATTTTTAAAACGTAAAGCAGCCATTTATTTGACAAAAACTTTTTTATAGTATTCATGTTCACCTGCTTTGTGTCGTCGTCTGTTGTGGTGCCCTGTATAAGTTATATCCTGCTTTTTCCCATTGCTGCAATCCTTCAATAAATATTAAAATTTTTTTATATCCTTCCTTATACAGCATGTTTGCAGCCTGCTTTGCTTTACCGCCGCGTCCGTGACAATAAATTACGCTGGGTTTTTGTTTTAAAAAATAATCGTAACCGCGTATCATGTCTTTTAATTTGTCAACCGGGATTGTAACCGCCCTGTCGATGTGTATCTTGTTATAGTTTTCCTGCGTATCAACGTCAATGAAATTTGCAAGCCCGCTATCGTATAAAAATTTTGCTTCTTCCAGTGTTATCTGCTTTATTTCTTTTTCAGAAGGCGCTTCCATAAATAAGGATTTAAATTGCTCCGGCGGCTCGTATTTTTCAACCGGCATGTTTGCCTGCGTCCATTCCGGCCATCCGCCAAAGTAAATTACGATCTTTTTATATCCTGCATCAAACAAAGCATAAGCAACCTTATCTGACAGGTGACATCCTGCACCATGACAATATGGAACAAGAACCTTATCCTGCAAAATGTCTTTGTATTGCGGAATCTTATTCTGCACGTCTCCAACCGGCATGCTTAATGCGCCCGGTATATGTCCATCGTTATATTCGCCGGTGCTTCTGGCATCTATAAATACCGCCTTACCGCTTTCAAACAAAACTTTTGCTTCCTCAAGATGTATTTTTGGAAAATCTTCCTTTTTCTTTCTTTCGTCAAATAAATATTTATATTTTAAAGGAATATGATAAACTTTCGTCGGAACCGGAGCAGGTGCCTGTAACTGCTGCCCTTCCAAAACAGACGTTATGGTATTTGAAACAACGTCCGCAGTCGTTGATGCTGCAGCCGGTTGTCCTGCTTCTTTATCTGCTCCTACCGACGCTCTTATACCCGTATATGAAAGTGCCGTGACTGTCGCAACTACCAAAACCACGACTGCTTTTAAAACAACGTTATACGCCTCTTTTAAAAAACCTGATTCTTTTACCTGTTTTTTTACAATCTTTTTTGTAACCTTATTTGCTTTTTTCTTTCTTACCATGCGCTTTCGCCTCCTTTATGAATAAAACTTACATAATTTTATAACTTTTAAACCGTATTTTCAAGTATTATAGTAAATTTTTTACCCACTTTTGTCAGTAAAAAAATATGAATTTTATATATTTCCTTTCAAATTATATGCTTTAATGAAATTTTTAATTGTGTGGAGTCAATTAAAAAGGAAAAAATTGACTCTCATTTTTTAAGGGATTCATTGCGTTTGGATAAAATTTGTTTTCATTCAAAATATTCTGCAAAACTCCCGGAATCCATCGTCTTTATCCCGTTTGCAGATGCAAAATCCTTAAGTTTCCTGTCGGAAGTAATAAGTAGCGTGTTTTTTGCCTTTGTTTTTATATTTTTAATCATATCAATGATAACGTCGTCGGCAGTCTGCTTACCTGCTGAATAAACAATTTTAATGTCACCTGTTTTTTCCATTGATTTATGTTCTGAAACGTTCGTGTATCCATCAAAAATAATGATAATATTTCCGTGATTTACATTATAAAACTGTTGAAGTTCATTTATCAGGTTTTCTCTTTTTTTCTGCGAACTGTCACCTTTTAATTTCATGCAATACATCAGATTATAACCGTCAATTATTATATTCATTTTCTTGCTCTTGGATGTGCTTTATCATATTCTTTTTTTAATTTTTGTATTGAAAGATGTGTGTATATCTGCGTCGTGGACAAATTACTATGCCCAAGAAGTTCCTGGACGGAGCGTAAATCCGCGCCCCTGTCCAGAAGATGCGTTGCAAAGGAATGCCTCAGGGTATGCGGGGTTACCTTTTTTTTTATGTCGGCCATTTTTGCGTATTTTTTTATCATAAGTTCAACAAATCTCTGGGTTAATCTTTTTTTATTCCTGTTTATAAACAGCACCCCTGACGAATCTATCTTTTTAAGTTCTTTTAAATAACAGTGAAGAATATTTAAAGCAACGGTGCCGGCAGGCACTATTCTTTCTTTCCCCCCTTTACCAAGAACTTTTATTTCTTCATTTACGAAATCAACGGCAGAAACGTTTAAGTTAACGAGTTCACTCACCCTTATCCCCGTTGAATAAATCAGTTCAAGTATAGTTCTGTCACGGAGAGAAATAAAATCTTTACCTGTTGCGGCTGACAATAAACTTTCCGTTTCTTTTTCTGTTAATACGCCCGGTAGCCGTTTTTCTGCCTTTGGAGTTAAAATGTATGAAAACGGATTTTTCTCTATCCTTTTTGTTTTTATTAAAAATTTATAAAAATTTCTTACTGCAACTATTTTACGTGCTATTGAATTTCTGCCGTATTTTTTTTTGCCGAGAAACTGAAGAAATCTTTTTATGTCGTCTTCCGTAACGTCAATTTTTTTATCGTTAAAATTTACAAATTGCTCTATGTCTTTTATGTAATTTTTTACGGTATTATTGGAGTAATTTTTTTCATAAGTAAGATATTTTTCGTAATCGCGGATTTCATTTATTTCATTCATTATCGTTTTCTTTTTCTTCCCTGTAATCACATTTTTTGCAATAAATCGTGGTTTTGCTTTTTGTAACTTTTTCCAGTAAAAAATCAGCCCCGCATTTAGGGCATTTAACCGGCACGGGTTTATCCCATACCATAAACTTACATTTTGGATAATTTGAACAGCCGTAAAACTTTCTGTATCTTTTAAACGTCCTTTCCACAATTTTACCGGTCCCGCAATCGGGACAATTTATCCCTATCTCAACGAGTATCTGCCTGGTATATTTACACTGGGGATATTTACTGCACGCAATAAACGTGCCGTAAGGCCCCATTTTTTTAATCAATTCGTCTCCACATTCAGGACATTTTTCGCCTATTTTTTCGTCAAATGCAGGTCCGCCGTTTAATGGTTTTGCGTTCTTGCATTCCGGATATCTTTCACATGACAAAAATTTACCAAATCTTCCCCATTTTACTATCATCTTTGCACCGCATTTTTCACATACCTGTCCGGTATCTTCCTGGATGTTGTTCTTTAAATCGGTCATGTGGGATTCTGCGTTTTTTAACATTTGTTCAAATGAATCGTAAAATTCCTTTAAAAAATTATGCCATTCAACTTTTCCCTCCTCTATGTCATCAAGTGAATCCTCCATCTTTGCAGTATATTCTTCGTTTATCAAATCAGGAAAGGATTTAATAAGAACGTCGTTTACGACAAATCCGAGTTCAGTCGGAATAAATCCTCTTTTTTCTCTTGTTATGTATTTTCTCTCCAGAAGCGTTGCAATAATAGGTGCGTATGTGGATGGTCTTCCTATGTCTTTTTCCTCCAGTGCCTTTACAAGCGTTGCGTCGTTATAAAGGGGCGGCGGTTGCGTAAATTTCTGCTCGCTTGATACGTCAATCATGTCCAGTTTATCTCCCTGAAAAACGTCGGGTAATTGCTGGTTTTCCTCTGCGTCTTCTTTTTCATTGCCATTATCAGTAGATTCGTTGTCAGTGGGTTTGTTAATTTCAGAATAAATTTCATAAACCCGCAAAAATCCGTCAAACTTTAAAACGGAACCTGTAGCAGAAAGCATATATGGACCCGCAGATACCTTTATTTTTGTATCGTCAAATACTGCAGGAGTCATCTGGGATGCAACAAACCTTTTCCATATTAATGAATATAATTTATACTGGTCGTTATCAAGGCTGTCTTTTATCTTTTCCGGAGTCCTGAAAGCGGAAGTCGGTCTTATTGCTTCATGGGCATCCTGGGCTGATTTTTTTGACTTATAAAAATTAGGCCGTTCAGGCGCATATCGTTCCCCGTAATTCTGCCTGATATATTTTAGTACTTCCGTTTGTGCTTCATTTGAAACGCGTAAAGAATCTGTTCTCATATACGTAATCAAACCGACCTGGCCTTCACCCTTTACGTTTATGCCTTCATAAAGCTGCTGGGCTATCTTCATCGTTTTTAATGCCGTAAAATGCAATTTCCTTGCTGCATCCTGCTGAAGCGTGGACGTTATAAACGGCGGCAGAGGCCTTCTTTTTCTTTCTTTTTTTATTACTTCCGAAACAACGTAACTCTGGTTTCTTAAATCATTTACGACGGTTTCTGCTTCCTGCCGGTTTTTTATTTCAACTTTGTTTCCATCCTTTTCTATCAGTTTTACCTTGAATTTTTCCTGTTTCTGCGTCTGCAAAATTACAAAAACGTTCCAGTATTCAACCGGTTTAAAAGCATCTATTTCTCTCTGACGTTCAACTATTAATTTGAGCGCAACCGACTGGACGCGGCCCGCAGATAGTCCTTTTCTTATTGCCTTCCATAAAAGCGGACTTATTTTATATCCAACCAGCCGGTCAAGAATCCTCCTTGCCTGCTGTGAGTTGACAAGATTTACGTTTATCTGTCCCGGATTGGAAAGACCGTTTAAAACCGCGGTCTGTGTTATTTCATTGAATAAAACCCTGTGAAATTTTTTCTGCCCTATGTTTTTCGTTTTTCCGATTTCTTCCGCAATGTGCCAGCAGATTGCCTCTCCTTCCCTGTCCGGGTCTGCTGCCAGATAAACTTCGTCAACTTTTTTAATCGCCTTTTTTAATTCTGACAGGGTTTTCATCTTATCCCGTAAAACTATATACGTCGGTTCAAAATTATTGGCAACATCAACTCCCAGTTTTGATTTTGGCAAATCAATTATGTGTCCCTTTGTTGCCATAACTTCATATTTATTGTCCACAAATTTTTTTATCGTTTTTACCTTTGTCGGGGATTCCACCAGTATTAATTTTTTACCGCTGTGTTCCTTTGTTTTTGCCACTTTATCTCCTATTTATATAATCTGTGACATTTGTTTTGATTTGAAACTTATGTTATATTACCTTTTCAAAAAACTTTCCGCTGTATTGTTTTACAATTCCTTTTAATTCAAGTCCGAACAAAATTGCCGATAATTTATTAATATCTATATTACTTTCAACCAGAATATTGTCAATATGTTTTTTTTCAGATTTTGACAGTATGTTTAAAATCCTCGTTTCTTCTTCTGAAAAAATCCCATCCAGAATTTTTTGTTCCATTGCTTTTACGTTAATTTTGTCGGCGGCGTCATATTCCTCCAGAATGTCATTCAACGAAGTAACCGGTTTTGCTCCCTGTTTTATCAAATTATTCGTGCCCATGGATTTGTCTGAAAAAATACTGCCCGGCACAGCAAATACGTCCCTGCCCTGTTCAAGTGCACAATCGGCAGTAATTAATGCACCGCTTTTTTCTCCTGCCTCAACTATCAGGACGCCTTTTGATAGTCCGGATATAACCCTGTTTCTTCTAGGAAAATTCTGGCGAAGTCCAATCATTGCAAGCGGGAACTCGGAAAGCAGGCACCCGTTTTTAATAATTTCTCTTCCGATGTAATGACTCTCAAACGGATAAACGAGATTCAGCCCATAACCAAGAACCGCAACGTTAAAAATGCCTGCCTGTGACGACTCGTAGTGTGCAATAACGTCCACCCCGCGTGCCATGCCACTTATGATGCAAAACAAATCTGTTTTGCCTGCCATTTCTTTTATGAGTCTCCTGACGACTTTTTCTGCATAATCGTCCGGTATCCTCGTGCCAACAATACCGAGATAATATTTTACCGGCGGTATGTCTTTCCCGTATTTATACAGGACGGGCGGCGGGTCATAAATTTCCTTTAAAAGAACCGGATATTTTTCATCGTATATCGTAATTATTTCTATGTTTTTTTCCCTGCATTCCTTTATTTCAGCCGCTGCCCTGTTAAAATCAAATTGTTTTATATAAGTTGCAATCGCATCGCCAATGCCGTCAATGTCGCTTAATTCGTTAAAATCTGCGTTAAATACGTCGGTTATTTTTTTGAATTTCCCGATAAGACGGTTTATTTTAACGCTACCTAATCCGTCTATCATGTTTAAAGCGACCAATGCCTGCTTTTCGTCCATACCAGCCCCTCTATATTTTAAAATTTTCGTGTATGATATAAACATAATGAAAATATGTCAATAATTATTTTAATCCGCAGGAAGCCAAAAATCACGGTCGCCCCTCTATATAGTTGCGTCTTAAAACTTCCCCTCACAAAGAAAAGTGGGCAGTGTCATTGCGATAGTACAGAATGGTTAAGTAAGACAGACGTTATCATGACGGATGGGGTGGAACGAAGCAATCTCGCAGTTAAAAGACGATTGCATGCGGAAGAAACGCAGAGACGAGTTTATAACCCGTCTCTACGAAATAAAATAATATATCTTTCCGTGTATTCTTATTATCCCCCTTAGAAAAAGGGGGAAAGAGGGGGATTTGTCTTTTTCTTTTTTCTCCTTTGTAAAGTGTAACCAAAGGAGGATTTGAAAGAAATAAAATCTCCCCTATCCCCTCTTTTCCAAAGAGGGGAAATTGAAGGAATAAATCTCCCCTGTCCCCTCTTTTTCAAAGAGGGGAAATCACTTTGCTTATCTTCCCCCTTTGAAAAAGGGGGATGAAGGGGGATTTGTCTTCATGTTCTTTCCCCCCTTTAGTAATGCACGTCGCAAGGTAAGATAACAAGATTGTAGAGACACAGCTTGCTGTGTCTCAAAGATAAGCAAGGCGGATATTCAAACGGTGTGCCACGCGACCAGCGCAGGATAAACCGCTGTTTTGTTTTCATAACCATTTGCGAAATATTATACGGTTTGCCTTGCATTCAGAGACAGAGCAAGCTCTGTCTCTACATGTTTAAAACAATGGGTGGGAACGATACGATTCAATAAAATCTCCCCTATCCCCTCTTTTCCAAAGAGGGGAAATTACTTTACTTATCTTCCCCTTAGAAATGGGGGACGGAGTGAGATTTTGATAAAATAAAACCCAGATTGCTTCGCTACGCCCGTAATGACCGTGACAATTGTAAAAATTGCAACTATATCCCGGGTAATTTTAGCAGACAGCAATAGGCGGCATGCAGGTCTCCTCCCGACCATAAAAACAAAAAAACCCTGACTGGTTTTCCCAGCCAGGGCTTTTTTTATTATTAAACTAAATTACCATACGTATTTTACTGCAATTTTTGAATTAAGCGATGTTGGATCTCCACCAATAAAATCCGGTCCTTTTAAAAGAATGTCCTGACTTACGAGGACATCAAACGTAAATGAACCGACCGTTGCTGATGCGCCAAGCGAAACCGTAGTATTATTAGTTGAATCTGAACCTGATGATTCTTCAGCAACAGGGTCTGTGTCAAGATTTTTTGTCGTGGTTGATGCTATTGAAAGCAATGGCTGTGATATTCCGCCCCTGATTGAAAACGTATCGTTTAACTTTGCTTCTGCACCTAAATCAGCAAAAAGATAAATTGTTGAAGTGCTTTCCTCTGTCCCTTTTGCTTCAGTGCCTGTTATAACATCTTTACTTTTACCAGTTGTGCTCGAATCTAAACTATATCCGGCCATAACTCCGCAAATTGCTTTTGCTGTTTGTGCCTTGATTTCCTTTGAAATGCCAAGATTAACTGTAATATTGGAGGAATCACCTGTATTTTCACTATTGCTATCTGCTGCATTGTCAAATTTTCCATCACCATTGTTATCTGCTTTAGTAGTAAATTTTGAACTGCCTGAATTATAACCAAAACCTAAACTTGCAAGAAGTGCTTCACCAAGATTAATTCTTCCAAGTAAGTCCAATCCAAAACCGCCAATGTCAAGAGTATCTTCTCTATATGCCTGGCTTGAACCACCAACATAAGCCTGTTCGTCCAGATCAATGTAAATTGAAGGAAGTGCTAATTTTAGTCCGACGTCTATTGAACCCATTGTCAATCCTAACAAAGCGTTTATTTCTCTTGCTGTTGAAGAATATACGTCTTTTGCTGAATCTGGCGTTTTGTTTTCCCAACCAGCTCCGCTTGATACATAACCAAGTCCTATACCAATTGACATGTCTGACAAATCAATTGCATACAATAAATTTACAGGAGCCGATGCTTGAGCAGAGGCAATTAAATTATTTTTAACGTTATTCACATTCAGTCCGTTTACTGATGCATTATTAGAAATAGCGGGGATGTCTCCAAGAATGCTGCCTAACAAAATCGTATTTTTTCCGACAAATACGCCCAAACTCATTCCATCCAGGCCAAGCGTTACTCCGCCAACTCCAGTGTTTGCCGTCGTTTGCTCAATGACTGCGATGTTTTTGTAATTTGACAGTTGCCCGGCAAAATCAAAAACAATAGCATTATCATCAAGTGTCTGCCATGTTTCTACTCCAAGTCCTTCTACTCTAGTTTCTGTTGCAAAAGCAAGTCCTGCAAAAAACATACTTACCACCAACAACGTTAAAACTTTTTTCATAAAGTCCATACCTCCTTTAAAGATTTGGAATTAAAATTTCAAAGTTTTGTCCTGCTTTTTTACACCCCCTTTCCTGGTGTAATTTTAATTACAACTATAATATGGTTTTATTATTGTAAAGGAACTTTTGATAAATTTTTTAATTTAATATAAATTTAACATAATAATTATTATTTGTCAACATTTTTTATAAATTTTTATTTATTTGGTCGCACAAATACGTTTTCCAATGCGCAACAATTATTTCCATTCAAAAAACTATTAATCACATAAAAAAAGGGTTTCTACCGCCTTATGATAGCAGCAGAAACCCTTAAAATTTTTAGTTTATCTTAAAATGCATATTTGGCGGAAATCTGTGAGGAAAGTCCACCTGGGAATTTGATATTGATATCTCCCAATGCAGGAACGTTCTGAACGTTGATGCCGCCAGTAAGAGTTGCATCTATTGTTGCACCGCCTATATTAACTGAAAATCCGCCTGTAAGTTCTACTGAATCCGTTTTGTTTATGTTAAACGTTTGTTTGTTCTGCGGATCAACTTTAGAACCGCCTGAAATTTTTCTTTCTTCTGTAATTGACAATGAATTTATTATTTTTTTGCTTATGCCTGCACGGATATTCAAGGCATCGGAAATTTTTCCTTCGGCTGCAAGGTAAATAGGTATAGAAAGTGAATTGAATCCTATTTCTTCTTCCGTCCATACGTCACTACTGACATTTGGTTGTTTATACTGGGAATTTCCAAGTTTGGAAGAATAATTAACTGCTACTCCGGGATAAAGTTTCGCATTACCCACTTCAAATACGGCTGAAACTCCGCCGCCAACCGACATGCCGTTAACTTTGTCCAGCGAACGCTCATTAGTATCAATACCAGAATCTTCATAATCTTTATCCGAATTGCCGTCGTATAGTTGTATGTCTTCTGTTTCGAGAGAATTCATAGCAAAAGAAACGCCTATTACCAGCGGAGTTATATTAACCCTGGCGTTTGCGCCAATTTCCATTCCGGATTTTGATTTAAGCGTCTCTTCTCTATATGGTGCATCCAAAGTACCATCTATATCCTTGCCTTTGTTGTCAACCATCGGCAATCCAAACGTAATGCCTACGTCAAGAATCGGCATTGATAAACCCGCACCAATTTCAATTGACATGACGCTCGTTGAATAATCCATAGTATCTGCCGTGTCAATTGTTGATTCTGTTTTAAACGAACCTGTTTTATCCGCAAGTCCAACGCTGAAACCAATAGACATGTTATCAAGTCCGAGCCCATAAATTATGCCATACGTCCTATGTGGCACATCAACATAACCCGGATTAATAATATCTCCTGAAGCGCCCAAAAATGTTTCTTCAAGATTTCCCGTTAAGTTGTGCATATTGGATTTTAATACGCCATTGTAAGGATTTGCAAAAATTCCAAGAACATTACCACCTAAATCTAAATTGGCATACCCACCGCCGTATGAAATTGCTTTTGAAACAATCTGTAATGGATCCGAGCCAAATATCATTATATCAAACACGTCCAGGTTAATTTCGGTAGTTGAATTAATCCCTATCACGTTCTTGTAATTAACTACCTGTCCTTGAAAAATCCGCACTAATGAGTCATCTGACTGAACCATCCACGCCGGCACGCCGAGGCCGTTTATCCTGGCATCGGTAGCAAATACCGGCAAAACAAAAAAAGCCAAAACAATTACAACTGTAAAAAGTTTCTTCATGCTCTTCCTCCTTTTCTTTGATTTTTTAAATCATATTATGGATATATATATCATATAATCTACTACAAGTCAAATATTAAATTATAAAATTCTCAGTGCATCAGGATTACCGGAAATAAAAGTGGGACCCCCTCGGGCTAAAGCCCGAGGCTCCCACAAAAAATTCAATCAACTTCGTTGATTGACCAAGGGAGCTGCGGAATACCAGTGATATTCCGCAGCTCCCTTGGAACCCTCTTGGCAAAGTAGATAAAACATTTTTAATGTGTGCATTCATAAAATATCTCACTGAGATATTTTATTCCCCAAACTGAAGTTTGGGGTTTTCTGAATGCTGTTCCAATAAAATTATTACTTTGTTAAAATAACAAATACGGCATTTTTATCAAAAACGCGTAATTAAACTCGTTGTCTCTGTTCATTGAAATGCGGAAGCCGACGTCTGCAGTTGCATAAAATGCAAATTTTGTTTCAAGATGCAGTTCAAGTCCATAAGAGTATGAATATGCATGCTCAGTAACACAATTATCAAAAAACACAAGTCCTGAAAGGTCTTCTACGTAAACGTTTATAGGATTCCATAATCCCCGCCTTATTTTTAACAGATTCCGCGATATTTCAAAAATTCCTGAAATTGCCTTGTCGCTGTAAATTGAATCTTTGTAACCCCTGATGTCAACTGAATTATCAACGTTTTCATTTAAACCATAAAAGCCGTTCATTAAAAGCATTATTTTCGTCTCATGCAAAAAATAAGAAAATGCAAATCTTCCGTAATATCCTTCCTTTATTTCATCGTCCGGATTTAACGCTTTATCTTCAAATATTGCAGATGCAGATAAACCAAAATTAAAATCCGGATAATTAAATCCCAGATCTATTCCCTGGTCCATCCGGTTTCTTAAAAAATCGTCAAAAGTAAGATAATTAATGTTTATTGATATCTGCGAAAGTCCGGGCCTGTAACTTACGTATAAAGGATAGTTAATTCCGAATTTCAGTCTGTCGTCTCTTTTATCGTTATTGTTGGAATACGAAAAATTCATTTTTAGCGGAGCAAAAATGTTGGAACTCAGCAAAAAATCCTGATACGTTACTGAATCATTAACGTCATAGAGCATCTGTCCCGTCCAGTTAAAATCACCAACGGCATCTGCTCCGCTTAAAAGCAGTCCACCGTATAAATGGCCGTCTGAATCGTATGCAACAAGCGGCATTCTGATACGCGGCCATAAAGTCAGAAGATTATCCCAATAACTTCCTTTTGAAATTTCATTTTCTTTTAGTATTGGATATTTTATCTCTTCAAATTTAGCCTCTTTAAATTTATATTCCCTGCTTTCCGGTTTTTTTATCCTGTAAACGTCAAAACCGTCCGTATTCAGTCCCACAAAATACAAATCGCCGGTTGATGTGTCATAGGCAGGTGAACCTGCAACCCCGTTATCCGTTAACCTGTAAACTTTGTCTGTTTTCAGGTCATAACAATAAATTGAATAAATTTTTTCATAATTTGACTTAAAAAATATTTTATCGTCACAAATTACCGCGTCATTTTCTATATAAGGGGTATCAATGAGAAGTTTCAGCGTTTTTTTATTCTTATCAAACAAATATAAGCCTGGATTTTCGCCTTGCTTCTTTGCTATGCATACGACATTTTTACCGTCAGAATCAAGAAGCATAACGTGATAATCCGTATCCATTATGAATTTATCTTCCTTTGTTTCAACGTCGTATTCAAACATTTCAGAACCAAAAGAATGAACTTTATCTTTTGCATACGTTAATTTTCCGTAATTTATGAAATAGGTCCTTATCTCACCGGAGAGTATTTCTTTTTCGTCGTTTGTCAACATGTTTTTTTCATATATGACGGAATATTGCCCGAAAGTCCTGTTTGATTTGTTCGCAAAGCCCGGTTTTATTTCGTCAATTGAATAATACATGTTTGCTCCGTCAAACCTTAACGGATGATTTACGTTTGAAGTCGTTGAAAAATAAATTTCCTGTTCGTTGGTATTTAAATCCATTTCAACGACGTCCTGCCTCGTTCTCGTTGAAAAAGCACCGTTTTTATCAATTGCCGTTTTTACGAAATATAACTTATCCGTTTTAACGGCCGGATAAGAAACGTAACCGCCATAATTTGTAATCTTTTCGCCGGGCTGTTTGTAATTTTTAAATCTTTCCTTTTCGTATTCCTGCCACTCATTCCACAAATCAATCGTGGTTTTTCCAAAAATTTCGTCAAAAGTTCTGTCCATTCCAAGCCATGGAAATATGGGAGATAAATATGACAGGACTGAACCGCCGTATGAATCGTAAAATTTTTTGAATTTATTTTCGCCATATCTTACTGCAAGAAAATTAAAAAATTCGCTGCCAAAAAGATACGGACCGTTGCCAAAAGGCGACTCAAGAGGCATATACGTTGCTTTTAATATGGAAGGAAATTTGTTTTCGTAGATACACGTTCCAATGTATGAATCAAAACCGCCGTCGTTTAACCTGCCCATAAAAGGCGAAATTTTTGATTCATTATATACCGTAATTGCTTCGTCAACCCATAACGGAGAAAAAATCTGCGGCGAAAGGAAATGACCAACAACGGTCGTAAAAACCCGCGGCAGTCCTTCTGATTTTGTAAGATGTAAAATATGCGTATATTCATGAATTGCACAGAGAGACAGCCAGTCAGCGTCGCCTGAATCGTAATTCATAATGTGGACGTTATAAAATACGGGGTCGGTATAGCCATTTACGTAAGTTCCATAATCGTCAAGGACTATTGAAAGCGATGAGGCGCTGTTTCCTACTATGTCTTCTGCAATGTGGCTGTATGAATTTAACGCCGATAACGTCTGAAGCGCCCTTTTTTCATATTCCTGCCTGTAAAACAGGGTAAATTTTTCGTTTTTTATTGCACACCAGTCATAAAAAGAAAAAGAAAACGTCGTCAGCATAAAAAAGGCAAAAATAAAGTATAATTTTTTCATTTTTCATCCTTTCGTTATATAATTTTTTTTCTATAAACGGTTTTTAACATTTTATGCAACTGAATTGATACTTTCCAGTTTAATTCGTTTTTTAAGACAAAATTTGCTATGTCCCGCTGATTAAACCTGCCATAAACCGGTTGGGCAATTATCATTGCTTTTATTTTGTATTTTTGTAGAATTTCTTTCGCATAAACCATGTCCTGATACGAGCCGATAACGAGTTTTAACTGGTCCTGCTCCCGCAACAATTTAAGATTGGAAAACTGCATCTTTTTGCTTTCGCCGGATGACGGCAATTTCAGGTCCATGCTTACGTTGTCTGCATTAATATCTTTTATAGAGACGGATCCGTTTGTTTCAACAGTAAAAAATTTATTTTTTGACTTTTTTATGACGTCATTGACCTGCTTTTTGAATAACAACGGCTCCCCTCCTGTTATGTTTACGTATTTATACGAACTGTTCATGATTATGTCGATTAACGTATCAGTATCAATGTCTGTCCCTTTAAAATAAGCATATTTTGTATCACACCAGCGACATCTTAAATTACATCCGGTCGTTCTTATAAATAAAGCAGGCAACCCCTGATATCTGCCTTCCCCTTCTATGTCATAAAAAATTTCATTAATTTTTATCGTGTTTTTCGTATTAATAATACCTTCCTCCTTAAATTAATGGGCAAACATGGCGTAGCAAAGTAGCGCTGTTTTCGGCCGTAAATACGGGATTGCTTTATCACAACGTTCACCGCAATAATTACGTAAAATGATTTTCAGCAGTTTATTACGTATAAATCGTGGTCTTTTATGCTTGACACGTAACTTTTTACCTATATAATTTTATCCTGTATTTATTATATAAAATAACAGACAGGAGATTTAATGCATAAAAAATTTTTTTATATTATACTCTTTGGTGCCATTTTTTCAATAACATTTGCCGATGGTATCATCATAAAGACGGACAAAGATAATTATTACCGTTATGAGTGCGTAAGAATTTCCTGTAAATACATTCCTGATAAACAAAACGAAAAAACAAATATACTGGATTCAATACTAAAGCAGGCAACCCCTGATAATAAAAACATAAAAAAACAGGCACAATGTTATGGTCGTGTTTATTTCAATAATAAATTAATAAAAACCGTCGGCAACACAGTGGAACTGTCTTTAAAATACAACGAAACCATGGATATCTGGGAAGCAAGCTGGCCAATCCCGTGGAACCCGGTTACCGGGAATTACGAATTTTTTGTAATTTTAAAAATGAACGGAAAAAGTTATTCCGGAAAAAAAAGTTTCAACGTGATAAAAAGGACACCTGCGCCGATGGACAAAAATTTATGCGTAATGGACATAGAACCGGGAGACAGCATAATTCAAAGAGTTCCAGGCGCAGGCGGACAGTCCGTTAAAATCTGGGAAAACTACGTATTATGGGCAAAATTTATGGGCGCTTCTGCTTTATGGCATTGTGCGGGACAATCGCAAATCTGGAATTCGTTTAATCCTGCAATTTTTCCATGGGACAAAACGACTATAAAACAGGTGCGGGAAATCGCACAGGCGTGTCATGACTATGGAATGAAATACGGTGCATACATATTAAGTTTTATCGTCCTTGGAAACAGGAGGGATTTATCGCCGTATGAACAGACGACGGGTTATGACAAACAAAACAACGCTTTAAGAAAACTGATTTACATATCCATAGCAGACCAGAAACGCTGGAATGACATTATAGAATTATTTAAATATTTTAATTCCATTCCAGAAGTTGATTTTGTAGGAATGGATTACGTCAGGACAGATTTTGGCGGCTATGAAAACGTCAATGAATTCGTAAGCGATATGCCAATTAAAAATCTGCCGGATGACTGGGGCGATTTAACCGACGAAGGCAAAATGCTATGGCTTGGCAAGACCCTTGAAATAGACAAAGACCCTGATACGGAACAGATGTGGCAGTGGTGGCGTGCACATAAAATGTCAAAAATTATAAAGGAAATAAAAGAAAAATCCGGACTTAAAAAACCGTTATGGACTTATACGCTTACCTGGCGTCAGGGTAAAGAACATGGTCAGGATCCGCTTATGTTCATTGATGCAGGAGTTGACATTAATGCACTGATGTTTTATTCAATAGACAAAAAAACCTATCCTCAGATGATAGACGACTGGTATTATTATTTAAAAAGAGGGAATTCAAACATCTTATCAGGCCAATGCGTTGACTGGTATTTACTTGGCAGGTCATATAACCCGTCGGGTCCGGAAGAGCATTTCCTGCGTCAGAAATTTGCATGTGATAAATTGCAAAAAGTAAACCCGTCTTTTGGTTTTTTCTGGCACGATTTGACCCGTGCTTTTAAATCAACAAAGGGACCGTATTCGGCTCTCGAATGGGCCGTTACCGGTGGTGCGACTTTTACGTATTTACGGAAATTAAATGATTTCTTCCCTTTTGAAGTTACGTGGGACGCTCCGGACAAAGTTGCGAAAGACGAAGTTTTTAACATCGACATAACGATTAAAAATAATGCGCCCATTTCCCTGGATTACTATCTGAAACTTCTAAAAGTATCAAACCTTGAGATGTATGGCGACATATCACAACAGTTTTATCTGGCACCGGACGAAATTAAATCTTTTTCATTCCAGGTAAAAGCAATCGAGCGGACGTATAAAAAAAATTTCATGCAGATGCTTGCTTTTATGATACAGTATGACGGATTAAAAACACAGCAAAGGTATTTTGATTTTAAATACATTGAGGTCCGTTAAAGTGGACAATTCTTACCTCCGGTTTATAAGAAATTTTTCCATAATAGCTCACATTGACCATGGAAAATCCACGCTTGCGGACAGGCTTATTGAATATACCGGAACAGTTGAAAAAAGAAAAATGAAAGAACAGTTCATGGATTCAATGGACCTGGAACGAGAACGTGGAATAACAATCAAGGCAAAAGCAGTCCAGTTAAAATATAAATACGACAACCACGAGTATACTTTGAACATGATTGATACACCGGGACACGTTGATTTTTCTTACGAAGTATCAAGGAGTTTAAGGGCTTCCGACGGTGCACTTCTTGTGGTTGATGCTTCACAGGGCGTTGAAGCACAGACGCTTGCCAACGCTCACATTGCGCTTGGGCTTAATCTGCCGTTGATACCGGTAATAAATAAGATTGACCTGCCGAATGCAGACGTAGATAAAACAAAAAAAGAATTAAAAGAAATGCTTAATCTTTCGCCGGAAGATGCAATACCTGCAAGTGCAAAAGAAGGCATAGGAACCCGGGAAATCCTCGAAGCAATAATAAAAAAAATAAAATCACCGGAAGGTGACGTCAATGCACCTTTAAATGCATTAATCATGGATGCCCAGTTTGATTTTTATAAAGGAGTCATTGTATTCGTCCGCATTTACGACGGTTTTATAAAAAAATCCATGAAAATCAGAATGATGGCTACCGATACTATCCGTGAAGTAACGGCCGTCGGAATCTTTAAACCTGATAAAGTAGATACTGAAATTTTAAAAGCAGGTGATGTTGGATACATTGAAGCCGGAATAAAATCAATAAATGAAATTAAAATCGGCGATACTATAACAGAATCTGCAAATCCGGTATCTCATCCCCTGGAGGGATATAAAGAAGTAAAACCAATGGTATTTTGTGGTTTATTTCCTGTTGAAAACGAACGATATCCTGAATTAAAAGATGCCCTTCAAAAATTAAAATTAAACGATGCATCTCTGCAATTTGAACCGGAAACGTCGGAAGCACTTGGTTTTGGTTTCAGATGCGGTTTTCTCGGGCTCCTTCACATGGAAATAATACAGGAACGTCTTGAACGCGAATATAACCTGAATCTGATTGCCACGGCCCCAAACGTTGAATATAAAATCCGGACAACATCAAATGAATTTATCATGTGTGACAACCCAGCTTTATTCCCTGATTTTTCAAAAATTGAAATAATAGAAGAACCTTACGTGAAACTTTCCATAATTACTCCATCCGAATACGTAGGAATAATAATGCAATTATGCCAGTCACGCAGAGGAGTATACGTAAACACGGAATATCTTTCCATCAACAGGGCAATAATAACTTATGAAATTCCACTTTCAGAAATAATATGGGATTTTTATGACAAATTAAAATCATGCACGCGCGGCTATGCAACCATGGATTATGAATTAATTGATTACAGACCGGGCGATTTAAAAAAGGTTGATATCCTTGTAAATCATGAAAAAATAGATTCCCTGTCTTTTATTGTGCATAAGGATTTTGCTTATAAAAAAGCAAAATCACTCGTTGAAAAATTAAAAGAAGTAATACCGAGACATCTTTTTCCACTGCCAATACAGGGCGCAATAGGCGGCCAGATAATTGCGAGAGAAACCATACCTGCATTGCGTAAAGACGTTCTTGCAAAATGCTATGGCGGCGACATCACAAGGAAAAGAAAACTTCTTGAAAAACAAAAAGAAGGCAAAAAAAGGATGAAACATCTGGGCAACGTCGAAATACCGCAGGACGCATTTCTGGCAATATTAAAGGTGGAATAAACGTCATCCGGCCATTGCGGTTGTTTCAGTTTTTCCAAATAAATGATTGTCAATCAGCAACCGGCAGGACTGCTTTACAGATTCCTTCCCCACATGACGAGCGAAAAAGACAAAAGACACAACAATATGACGCCGCCGGTTACCATCCATTGTTTGTAATTTCCTTCCTCTTTTATTGTTTTAACGTATATTATGTCTTTTATCTTTGAATAAGGTATGTAATATTTTTCCGTTTCCGTCTGCACGCCAATCTGATCTTCTTTTAACTCAAAAATCTTTGCATTTAACGTATTTCCATCATTGAAAATTATTATGTCTGAACGGACGTTTATAAATAAAACGCTTATAAAAAATAAAATTATTAGTAATTTTTTCATGTTCCACCTTTTAACCGGCTGTTGAAAACGCCGGATACGGATTTATCCGCTGCCGTTCTGTTCTTAATGACGGAATGTTTTTTCTGATGTCTGCTAATTTGCATAATATTATAATATTTATCGTAAATCCGCAACCGATAAAATTTCTCAATCCGGACTGCCCGGATTAAAACCTTTTTGAAAACCAGTTGTTTTAAATTATTATGCACTCCTGTCCGGTAAAAAATACAGATTTAATATAATTCTTTTAAAATTATTTACTTTTATAAAATCTTTGATTTGACCGGACATCAATTATAATAGAAGGATTGATTGTTTTTTTCTGTCTTGCCATTTATTCGTTCCATTGCTATACTTATTACATAATTAATGCATGGAGTGGAAATGGAAGATAAAAACAAATCCGAAGATAACATTGATTTTATTAATTTGATACTGATGCTTAACCAGAACGCCCTTATATCACTCGGTGAGATACCGCGGTTTATTGGTGGTAAAAAAAATGCAAACCTGCCCGTTGCACGGCAAACGATAAACATGATAAAAGCAATACAGGAAAAAACGAAAAACAATTTAACTCCCGGAGAAACAAAGCTTATTTTCCGGACTCTCGGGGAATTACAAAAAAAATACGTCACGATTACAGGTCTTGATAAATCCGGACCCATTAAAACGCAATCCGCAAAAACCGACATGGAAAATGCTCTGGACAAATTGTCAAATGATGACCTTGAAAAAATATTATCCGAATTAAGAAAACAAACAAATGAAGGAAATAAATAACGTAAAATCAATAGGCGTCCTGTCGGATTCTCACATCCCTACGCGTGCAAAAAAACTTCCCGAATCGGTTTTTAAATTGCTTGAAAACGTTGACATAATAATACACTGCGGAGACATAACGACTCAGGACGTAATTTCCGGATTAAATTCAATAGCACCTGTTTACCCTGTAAAAGGCAACATGGACCGTGATGACGTTATTTTTCCATCCGAACTTATTTTTAGAATAAATAACAGATTTATCTTCTGCATAACGCATGGAAGCGGGGACCCTTTTGGTTTAAAGCAAAGGTTATATAAAAAATTTCTAACATATAAACCCGACGTTATAATATTCGGACATTCGCACATACCGGAAAACACGAAATATAACGAAACGCTCATGTTTAATCCGGGAAGTTGCACCCAGGGATTTAAAGGCAACTCCGCCGGGATTATTAGTTTATCGGATGATAAAATCACCGCGGAAATAAAATATTTATGAAAGCAACCTATTATGCCGGGTAACATACATTAAATAATAAATTATAGAAACACCTCTTTGCTGTCATTGCTGTCCGGTTAATTTACCGGGCAGGAGTGCTTTGCTGTCCAATAATTTAACAAAAGGAATTATCTGAAAATTTATTTTTTTTACAGGGTAAAAGTGATGAAAATACTTATTTTATTTTTTTATAAACGTAGTAAAAATATCTTACTCCATGACTGTCAATAACGTCCATGGGGATCTGAAGAAAACCGGTTTTATAAAATTTTTTATTGCCAAAATTCTGATGAAAAATAACACTGCAGATTATGTCATCTTTTTCAGATTTTGCAAACGACATAAGTCGTGCCGTCGTCGTAATCGTATTGCCATATACGTTTAATGATTTTTGTCCTGCTATATTTACTTCTGCCAGTAAATCCATGCCATTATTTACCGCCGTTCTTGCGTTCCATTGAGGAATTCGTTTTTTTACATTTTCAACGTTTGCTTTTTTCATTTCCATCAAAAATTTCAAGGCGAACTGAAAATTAATGTCCTGTTCTTCCCTGTTCCCCAAAAAACACAAATATGCACCATCACCCAGCAGAATAAGTATGTAATCTTTATAATTTAAAAGTAGTTTATTTAATATTGAATTAAACTGCGGTATCCAGTAATCCCGTTGCGTTTCAAGGTCCGTTTCAGTGGATGCCCTGATATCAATGCCAAGGCAGGAATTAAAATGCTCTTTACCCGTTTCAAGAACCTTTGAAAAATTCAATGGAATAAAAACATTGCTTACTTTGTTTTTTGACGTCTCTTCTTCCCCGGATAGAATCCTGACTTTGTATTTAAATCCTTCGTAATATTCTGAATCTCCGGGAAAAGTAAAACCATCGTATTTATAAAATGCGGCCTGTGCATCAATGCCCGCTTGTTTTATCCATTTTTCCATGATATTTCTGTCTGCTTTTACGGTTATTACAAAAAATATGGTATCTTCCGGCCTTATTTCCTCACCCGCGCCGTAAGACAATAATTTGTATTCACCGCCTCTTTTTATAAACGTGCCGGCAAAAGAATCCGGTTTCTGGATTTTCGTCGTTTGTTTAAAAACATTTTCAGGAGGCAAACCGTCAAAAATACGCCATGCATTTTTTTCCCATTTAATGTATGCCTGAATGCGTGAAAGGATCGATTTTTCGTCGGGACATAACTTTACGTCAAGCCCCTCAAAATCCCGTCCTATAAGATAGGTCTTATTTTTATCCTTTAATTCAATTATTTCCTTTTTGCCGCAAACGCCGCAGCAAAATTCAAGTATCATATTTTGTCTCCCGGCAAATTTAACGTTATTATAACATACAAGCCTTATTTAATTATTATTAATTTCTGAATTTTACTTTTTTCAGTTTTATTATTGCAATGCTTGATTACCTGATAAAAGTAAACGCCAGGTGCAAATTTTTTCGGATAAAAATTTATTTTTCCAGCTCCGGATATATCCTTTTTTTCAATTTTTTCGGCAACTCTGCCATCCATGGTATATATTATTATTTCAACGTTGCCATTATCTTTTAAATCATACAAAAGAAAAATTTCTTCCCCTGATTTTAATGGATTGGGATAAAATTTTTCTTTTACGAAATTAAAAACCTCTGCTGCCATTGTCGGGGTATAAAAAGGTGTCCATGTATTTGTAATCGTGGAAGTATTGGCGGCCGTTGACGTATTGGTAAACGTGGCAGTTGCCGTTAAGGTCGGAGTAAAAGTTATGGTCGGCGTGGTCGTATTCGTTTGCGTGCACGTCCGGGTATCCGTTACCGACACAGTAACGGATGGAGTTGCCGTCTCTGTGTATGTAAACGTATTTTCAGGTGTCCACGTCTGCGTCTGCGTATCGGTTATTGTCATCGTATCCGAAATCGTTAACGTTGCAGTTAAAGTTTGCGTAAAAGTCATGGTTGCAATGGTCGTGTCTGTTTGCGTGCATGTCGGACTTTCCGTCATCGTGACAGTAACAACCGTGTTCGTAAAAGTAACGGATGGAGTTGCCGTCTCTGTGTATGTAAACGTATTTTCAGGCGTCCACGTATCAGTTGCGGTGTGCGTAAAAGTCATCGTGACTGTTTCCGTAAAAGTCGGCGTAATTGTCTGCGTTTCCGTTGGGGTATCTTCTGCCAAAACGACGTTTACCACAAACATAAAACAAAAAATAATTAAAAAATTTTTTTTCATTTAAACTCCATGACTATTTCAACAATCTTATCCAGTATTTTAAAAGTTCATTGTCTTTATCAAAATAATTTGCCCGTTCAAAATACTGACGCGCTCTTTGTGTATCTTTTATGTTATAGTAACAAATTCCGAGTTTCTGAAAAAATGCGGATTTTTCCTTATCGCTCATGCTTTCAACGTCGCGCCAGTATAATAAATTTATGTATTCAAAATATTTGACTGCATCTTTGTATTGTTTTGATTCATAATAATAATTACCCGACTCCATATAACCTGCAAACGACTCGTTCCCTTTTGTTTTCGTATCTGATTTTTCTGCGGAAACAATTTTGCCAAAATCTGCACTTATTGAAATTTTATGAACATTCCGGGAAAAAGGCAATGTCTCAAAAGAATAATCACAATGAATGCCGTCTATTTTAAACCCGGCGCCTCCTGTAAAATTTACTTCATCAAAATTATTATTTATGCCCCCTCGTAAAACGACAACGTCAAATACTGAAAAATCAGCGCCTGCATAAAAAGACAGATAATTTTCCTTGATTAAATAATTAATTGCGGTGGAAAAAACCAGAAAATTACCCGGGACTGAATAATTAAACGCTGCTTTTAAATCAATGGGAGTATAATAATAATCCATCTGCGTTGAAACGTTAAGTAAACTTACGCCAAAATCCAGATTATCCGTAAAAATATTTTCGTAGATGATACCCGCATCTATGCAAAATAAAAAACTGTTTTCATCTGCAAGATTTTCAAAAACAAATTTTGGTGCAACTCCAAAACCAAAATTATTCATTTTTCTGGAAATTATCAGCGAAGTAAACAAAACGGAGCTTTTTAACGTATTGCCGGATAAAACCGGATTGCCATATACGTCAGACTTTATTTCCTGGATGTCTCCAAAATCAATGTAATTTAATTCCAGTCCCAATACCCCGAATTCAAAAATTTTTGCAATGCTCAGTTTTTGTCCGGAAACGTCGTCCATGTATCTGTTATACATCGTTGCAAATTCCCCATTTTTTATGCCTGCTATTGCAGCAGGATTTAAACTTACGGAATTAATGCCGGTAAAAGAAGCGCCAACCGCTTCGCCTTTTGCGCCGTATTCCGGATATGAATTAATCAATAAATATGCGGCGGTCGTTATGTTTTCTGATTTGACCGGGCTTAACAATAAAAAACACGTTAAAATTATAAATATTGTTTTTTTCATGATTAAAATAATAACATCAAAGATATTACGTGTCAATCACAACAAAAACGAGAATAGCAGGAACAAATCATGAATTACACCTGCTCATTAATTATATACCTGCATTTAACGCTTCTGCTTATTATAACTGATGCATCATGGTATTTTTCTTAAATTATTTGACTTTTACCGAATATTACATTATTATAATGAAAATCAAAAAGTTTAAGGAGAAGAATGAAAAAAGTTTCAATTATCATACCCGCATATAATGAAGAGAAACGATTACCGGCTACTTTATTAAAAATAAAAAAATTTTTGAAAAAAAACAAAATAAAAAGCGAAATTATTGTAATAGACGATGGTTCCATTGACAATACCGCCTCAATCGCAAAAAAATATGGGGTAAAAGTCTTAAAAAACGGGAAAAACGTTGGAAAGGGATATTCGGTAAAACGCGGAATATTTGCCGCAAAAGGTGACGTAATACTTTTTACCGACGCAGATTTATCTACGCCAATTGAATTTCTGAAACATTTTATGAACGAGCATGCTTCCGGCTTTGACGTAGTCATTGCTTCACGGGCGTTAAATAGGTCAATAATAAAAGTCCGCCAGCCGCTGCCAAGGGAATTATCCGGTAAGGTGTTTAATTTGCTCGTGCGTCTTATCACCCGGCTTCCTTTAAATGACACACAATGCGGATTTAAAAGTTTTAAAAAAGATGCTGCAAAAAAAATTTTTAGTAATCTTACGATAAACGGTTTTGGTTTTGACGTGGAGGCATTATACATTGCCAAAAAACACAATTTTAAAATAATTGAATATCCCGTTTACTGGTATAACTCAAATGCCACAAAAGTAAATTTTTTCAAAGATTCAATGAGGATGTTTTTTGAACTGTTTAAAATAAGATTAAACGACCTTAAAGGCTTATATAAATGACGTTTGTTCTTTTCATTGTTTTTTTTCTTATTTCGATTTTGTTTTCAATGCTTGGTCTCGGTGGCGGAATTTTATTTGTCCCGATTTTACTGCAATGCGGATTATCCTATTATCAGTCCGCTGCAACTTCACTGTCAGTAATGCTCGTTCTGTCTTTAACCGCAACCTTTATTTATCATTCAAATAACTTCGTTGACTGGAAAATCGTTTTTTTACTCGTGCCATTTTCCCTGATAGGGGCTTTTTTTGCAGGAGCAAACTCAAATCTTATTCCGGAAAAAGTTCTGATGATACTTTTTCCCTGCTTAATGCTCACATCGGCCTTTTTTACGTTAAAACCGCCCCGGCACAGCAACAAAGAACAAAATAAAGGACCAGGCTTTATAAAAAGCACCGTGATGAACCAGAAATATTACATAAATCTATGGCTTGGCATCCCGCTTATATTTCTTGCCGGTATATTTTCATCGTTGCTGGGAGTTGGCGGAGGATTTATAAACGTTCCTTTGATGACCATAATATTCGGCGTTCCTACAAAAGTTGCAGTTGCAACTTCATCTGCAATGATAATAATAACTTCTTTATCCGGATTCATGGGGCATTCTTATGCTGGGCACATAAACATAAAATTATCACTAATCCTTTCCCTGGCTGCTTTTTCAGGGGCTTTAATCGGCTCAAGGATATCAATTAAGGCAAATAAAAGATTTCTGGACATTGCTTTTGCAGTAATTCTGATATTGATGTCTGCATGGATGATAATAAAGTTAATATTTAATTTTTAATAAATATATGTTTTTTTTACCGGTAAAAAAACGAAATCATTTATGTAATCGGAATTTGACATTTAAAATTATTTTGGACAAAGAATGAGACAACGATTAATTCATCCTGCATTTATATTTTCCCGACCGGTATTATATAAGCAATCATAAAAAATATTATGCCCCAGAGCAGGAATATCCAGTAATTTTCTTCATATCTCGTTTCTTTTTTTATTTTTGCCCTGTTTGCTTCCATTTCCTTTATGTCGTCCAAAATTTTGTTAAAAACGTTTATGTCCGTTGCCCTGTAATATTTTCCATCCGTAATTCCTGCTATTTGTTTTAATACAGTTTCGTTAAGACGTGATACGACGTATTCACCCTTATACGTTTTATAATAAGTCCTTCCCCAGACGTCGGTTCCCTCCGGTATCATTCCTCCTTTTTCCGTTCCGACACCGACCGCATAAATTCTTATATTTTTTTCTTTTGCAATTTTTGCCGCATCAAGAGGGGACATCCCTTCCAGTGATTCACCGTCGGTTATCAGTATTATTGCCCTTGATTTTTCTGCTTTTTCTTCCATACGTTCAACTGCAGATTTTATTGCATTTCCAAGTGCAGTTCCCTCTTTTGACAGCATCCCTGCATAAATTGAATCTATGATAAAACTGACTGCCTCATAATCAAGCGTGAGAGGGCACTGGACAAAATCTATACCGCTGAAAACGATTATTCCAACCCTGTCTCCGGATAAATTTGCAACAAAATTATTTAATCCCTTTTTAACGACTTCTATCCTGTTTGGTTTCATATCTACTGCATTCATTGACGATGAAACGTCCATAACTATCATGATGTCCCTTCCTGAATATTTTTGCTCGCTTTCTATGGGCTTTCCAAGCGGCCTTGCCGCAGCAATGATGAACAAAACAAACGACGTCAAAATCAGCGAGTATCTTACAATTATTGCAGTAAAAGAAACTTTATGAAAAACCTTGTCCTGCAAATTTACGTCAAAAAATTTATTAAAATTACGGAATGAAGAATATATCCTGTAACATAGATATAAAAATACCGGTATCAAAAGAATTAATAATTTTAATGCATCCTTATTATAAAAATTCAAAATTTCCTCCTGAATTTTCTGCAGTTACTAAAAATGAATTTTTTTTATACAAATACCCTGAAAAATTTAAAAACCTCAAGAAACAAATCAATAAGCAGAATGATAAGGCCGATCCACAAAAATGTCTGAAACCTGTCGATATACCTGTTATATGTTTTTATTTTTATGTTCTGTTTTTCCAGTTTCCCTATCATTTCGTAAATCTCTTTTAATGCTTTTTCATCCGTTGCCCTGAAATATCTGCCGCCCGTCATGTTTGCAATCTGCGTAAGAGTTTTTTCGTCGGGCTCCTCCCATTTTAACTGTTGTCCCGTATACCTGTCTATAACCGGCCTTTTAACTCCATCCCATCCGAGTTGCATCATGGGTGCACCGCCTTTTTTACCGATGCCGATAGTATATATTTTTATCCCCTTATGAATGGCCGCCTGTGCTGCTTCTATCGGAGAAAAACCGCGGTTATTTACACCGTCCGTAGTAAGGATAATTACACGTGACGGGCCTGAATTTTCAAGACGGTTTATTGAAGTAATGATGGCATCTCCCATCGCAGTTCCATCTATTCTTATTGTCTGAAAATCTATCTGGTCAATGAAACTTTTTATGATTTCGTAATCCGTGGTTAAAGGGCACTGAAAAAAACTTGTCCCTGCAAAAACTACGAGTCCTACCCTGTCTCCAGAAAGTCCGGAAACGAATTTTCTTATTACTTCCTTTGCTGCCTCCAGTCTGTTCGGTTTTAAATCCTCTGCCTGCATGCTGCCCGATATGTCAAGCGCAACTATGATGTCTATGCCTTTTATGTCTTCCTGCGTTTCTTTTTGTATTTTTTGTGGTCGTAAAAGTGCTATTATCAGAAAAACAAGACCCGCGACTTTTAAAAAATCGAGAACGTAAATTACGATGGTGTTGTATCCGGAAGACGTTTTTTGTAAAATAAAAAAGTTGGAAAATCTGAATTTCCTTAATTTTACGTAATTATAAATCAGGGATATAAGAAAAATCAGTCCAAGAATTAAAATCGGTAAAAGTAAATTCCTGTTTGCAAATCTCATTTTGCCAGTCTCCGTTCACGCATTCTGAAAAAAGACATGAGTTTCTTATAAAAAGGTTGCCCGCAGTAAAGTTTCATAAAATCAACTCCTGCTGATTTAAACTGTTTCTCAAGTTTATTGTCAAATGCTTCACTTGTCTTCCTGAATTTTTCCATGACCTTTTTGTTTGATGTATCAATCCACACGACTTTGTCATTTTCAGCGTCGTAAAAAGGTATAAATCCTATGTCTGGAATGTTAAAATCCGCATCGTCACGCAAAATTACGGCAATAACGTCATGTTTATGTTTTAAAATTTTAACGGCTTCAAAAAAATCCTTTGGATCGTAAAAATCCGAAATGATAAATATAGTTGAGCGTTTCTTTAAAAGATGGCTTAAATATTTTAAGCCCGCTGCAATGTCCGTTCCAGATTCCCTTTGCCTATGATATAAAATTTCCCTTATTATCCGCAATACGTGCTTTTTCCCTTTTTTTGGCGGTATGTATTTTTCTATTGACGATGAAAAACCGAGATATCCAACCCTGTCATTGTTGATGTTTGCCGTGAAACCAAGCGTTGCAATAAATTCAAACATGAGTTCCTTTTTAAGATTCGTTTTCGTGCCAAAATCCAGGGAACCGCTTAAATCAGTGGCAAAAAAAACCTGCAATTCCCTTTCTTCTATAAACGTCTTTACGTAAGGCACGTTCATCCGTGCAGTTACGTTCCAGTCAATGGACCTTATGTCATCGCCTTCCACGTATTCCCTGACCTCTGTGAATTCCACGCCTCTCCCTTTAAAAGAGGAAAGATACTCTCCCTGAAGCACGGTATCAACGAGATTACGGGTGGTTATTTCTATTTTTTTTATTTTCTTTAATATATCTTTTGATATTACCTGCATTACGGGACCTTTATCTTGTTTATTATCTGATTTATTACGTCGTCAGTGGATATTTCTTCTGCTTCTGCTTCGTATGAAAGTATTAATCTGTGTCTTAAAATGTTATGTGCCATGATTTTTACGTCGTCAGGAGAAACGTATCCATGTCCATTGATAAAGGCATTTGCTTTTGCTGAAGTTATTAAACTTATGGACGCCCTGGGTGAACACCCGTATTCTATAAGATGAGAAATGTCAATCTTGTAATCCTGAGGTTTTCTTGTTGCATAAACTATGTCGGTAACGTATTCTTTTATTTTTTCGTCAACATAAATATTGTCGACGATGGAGCGCATATCCATTATATCCTTCGGTTTTAAAATCGTGTCAACTTCTATTTCTTCTCCGGTTGTCATCCTGTTTATTATTTCTATTTCCTGGTTTTTATCAGGATAAGTAATTAAAACTTTCATCAGGAATCTGTCTACCTGTGCTTCCGGCAGGGGGTACGTTCCTTCTGTTTCTATCGGGTTTTGAGTGGCAAGAACTATAAACGGTTCTTCAAGATTAAACGTTTTTTCCCCTATGGTTACCTGTTTTTCCTGCATGGCTTCGAGAAGGGCCGACTGGACTTTTGCAGGAGCCCTGTTTATCTCGTCCGCAAGAACTATATTTGCAAAAATAGGCCCAGTTGATATTGAAAAATTTCCTGTGTTCGCATTATATATCCGTGTTCCAATCAAATCTGCAGGCAAAAGGTCGGGAGTAAACTGTATGCGTGAAAATTTTGACTGAATGGTTTTTGAAAGGACTTTTACGCACATCGTTTTTGCAAGCCCCGGAACACCTTCCAGTAATATGTGTCCCCTGCATAAAAGTCCTATAAGCAAACCCTTTATCATTTCTTCCTGTCCTACTATTACTTTCTGCACTTCTTTTACAGTCTCTGTAAGTTTCTCGGATTTTTCCATTTCTTTTTCAGATAATTTTACGATTTTGGCCATGTAACTACCTCCAATTTGTGTCTCAACAGGCTGGATTCAAACGACGGACATTTTTCTAATTCCGGTCTTGAACGCCTTTGCCTGCGTTGAGTAAAAAATATGATATTTTTAGATACTTATTATACAAAAATAGTTCCGAAAGTGTAATTAATTATTCGTGCCCTCGCGGGTAAAACAAACCGTTTAACTTATATTTTTTCTAAACCAACTATGAGTTTTGCAACCTGTCTGCATAAGTTTTAAAGGAGGCAGAAGCAATCCTGCATTTTAAATGCTTTCCAATGCATTGTCCTGTCCGGTAAAAAAATATAGATTTTATTATTTCATTAAGTTTACCGGGCAGGAGTTCGCTGTAATTACCGGCACTCGTCATTTAAATTTACTCTATTATTACCATAGTGCCTTCCATGACGTAATTGCTCAATTCAAGTATGTCTTCGTTTTTCATTCTTATGCAGCCGGCCGACGCCTCATGTCCGAGTGCATCCTCGTCGTTTGTGCCGTGTATTGCAATGCCGTCTCCCGGGTCTTTAAAATACAGGTTCTGGTCTCTTTTAATAATGCCGTCGTCAAGTGCATCGTTATACCTTTTGTAATCATCGTCATTGGGATAATCAAGCAGCATAAATACAGGACCATAAGAATTATATCCGAGAGATTCTCCTGTTTTAAATTTTTTATGACCATCCTCTGAACGCAGATAAGTTTTGTTTAACTGTTCCAGTTTTCCCCTGTTTTTTATATATTTTTCTTTAAGTGCATCATAATATTTTTTGTAAATTTCATAATTTTCTGAATTTCTGTCCATATTTTCCATTTTTTCTCTTAACTTTTTCAGATACCATGGTTCGTTATACTGGTAAATTTCATCTATATAATAAACACCTTCCGGAGTTTTCATGTCGTTACGGAATAATTTTTGTCCCTGTTTTTTTCCGGTTGAAATTATGTATCGTCGCCATACTTTCATGTCGCTATCTATTAAATATAACATTTTCTGAGATTTATTAATATAAATAAAATACGTTTTTTTATAATTTTTTAAAAGGACGCTTAATTTCTTATTGCTAAAGGAATTTACGTTTTGAACAAAAAAAATACAGATTATTAAAAAAACAAATATCGTCTTTTTCATTAATCAAGCGTATTTATCGTTAAATCCGGCGTTTCAATTATCCTAAATTCAACGTTTGCTTCTTTGAACAAATCCTCGTATGATTTATCCGGATAATATTTTGAAACTATTACTTTTTTTATTTTTGCATTTACTATCATTTTTGCACACAATATGCACGGGGAATGCGTGCAATATAAAGCCGCTTTCTCCGTCGTTGCACCGTGCAATGCTGCCTGTATTATTGCATTTTGCTCCGCATGTATGGCACGGCATACTTCATGTCTCGTTCCGGACGTAATGCCCATCTGGTCGCGTAGACATCCGAGTTCCAGACAATCCGTAACTCCTGATGCGGCACCATTATAACCCGTTGATATTACGTAATTGTCTTTTACGATTACCGCGCCTATATGATGTCTTATGCACGTTGAACGTTCGGCTACAAGATAAGCCATTTTCATAAAATATTCATCCCACGCAGGCCTTTTATATGGTTTATAACCAAAATTTTTTAATACGTCTTCAAGTTTTTTATGGAGTTCCTCAACGGTTCCTGAATTGTCAATTTTTACGTCTGCCATTTCAAAGCACTTTAATAATTGCTGGCCTGTTTGTGCTTTTGAATTTTCTTTTTGCTCATTTGCAATAAATTCCTCGTAGGACATCCGATTTTCGTTTTCGCGTCCCCTTTTTCCTGCTCTTTCATATCTTACTTTTGTATCTGCATTGATGCCTATCAGTTTAAAATCTTTTAAATTTTTTCTGAGTTCTTCTATTTCGGACGGATTCCTGATTGAATCAACGATCGCCTGTGGCATATTTTTTATTTTTTCAACGGCAAGTTTTGCAAGAACTCCCGGGCCATGCTTTTCCCGCAGTTCATTACCAACGGAAATTAAATTATCCCTGTTTATTTCAACGCCCCTTGATTTTAATTCAGAACGTAAGATATCAGATAAGGAATAAGAAACAAATTTATGTTTTTCAACCAGATATTTTATTGCCTCTCCTTTTCCCGATGCATTTGGTCCGGTAAATCCCAGAAACATTTTTCACCTGCCTTTATTTTTTTATAATTATATATAATTATCATTTTTTTTCAACAAATTATATTTAATTTCAGTTAAATAATGATCTCCGGGTTCAAAAAGAATTCCTCAGCTTCAAAGGATTTAAATTCCGGCATCTTTACTATTTTCTTATACGTAATTACTATTTTATCCGTTTTTTCATATCTTTTTGAAAAAATTTTGAGCGCAGATGCAGCCTTGCCAGGATTTCCGGACTTTACTTCAATTGCTTTGAGTTTGTTACCTATTTTAAAAACATAATCAACCTCATTATCCCTTTCACGCCAATAGAACAATTCTCCTCCGTATTCCTGTGCTAACCAGTAAAGCCTTGCCCCAACTGCATTCTCTATCAGCCTTCCCCAATACATAGAATCCTTAAATGTCTGCCTGTAGTTAACATTTGAATTAGCCGTGACAATTGAATTATCCAAAAAAAGAATTTTCGGAGATGAACTTTTCTGTCTGATTCTGCTTCCGCTGAATTTCTCAAGGGGTATGATAAAAAAAGCATTGGAAAGAAGTTTCAGGTAAAATGCTATCGTAGATGCATTGCCCGCTTCCTGGAGTTGACCAAGCATGTTCTGGTAACTTAATATCTGTGCAGGATAGTGAAGGCACAAGGCAAATGCCTGTCTTAACAGCGCCGGTTTTGTTATTGGATTCATTAAAAGCACGTCTTTGGCTATTACCGCTTCAACGAGAGAATCTTTTATATAATCCATCCATCTGTGATAATCCTTGCGAATTTGCAGTGCCGCAGGATAACCACCGTAATAAATGTATTCATTTAATTTTATGCCGGCAAATTCACTGCATTCTTTAAATGACCATTGGCTGTGCCTGTGCAGTTCAAACCTTCCGGCAAGGCTCTCTGTCAATCCCCTTTGCATCAAAAGCGAAGAGGAACCAAGTATGACTACGCGAAGATTTATTCTGGAAAATTTATCCTCATCAAACAGCCGTTTTACTATGGTACTCCAATGTGATATTTTCTGTATTTCATCAATGATAAGAAGTGTCCTTTTTCGTTCTTTTTTTGCCGCTTCTCTTGCTTTGTTCCATACTCTCATAAGCCATTGGGTGTCGACAACTTCCGGCAAATCCGCCGTCTCATAAAACTTTGGTCCTTTCCATTCATTAAATATCTGCTTTACAAGAGTCGTCTTGCCAACCTGACGAGGTCCTACCACCGCCTGGATGAGATTTACGTTCCCCTCCAGATGCTTTTTAAGCCTCGTATAAAGCTGTTTTCTAATATATATTTTCATGGTCATAAGATAACAAATTATCTGCGCCAAGTCAAACAATTTGTTCAATTGATTGAACAAATTGTAAATTCAAATTTGGTTTTATTGCTTTAATTGCCCCATATTCCGTTGCTTTACGGTAAATCTGATGGAAAAATTAATTGCAGCTACATGAATTTTTTATGATTAAAAACGAGTAATTGAATGCTGCAGGATTTTTTTAAAATTTAAATTATTTTTTTTAGTTCTTTTAAAAATTCTTTTAACAAATCTTTTTTCTTTACCTTTTTAATTATTTTACCTTTTTTAAAAATCACGCCTATTGATTTGCTGCCGGTTAAACCAAGGTCTGCATGAGATGCCTCTCCAGGGCCATTTACGCTGCACCCCATAACTGCAATCTTTAACGGCTTTGATATGTTCATTGTTGCTTTTTCAACTTCATGGGCAATTTTTATGACGTCTATTTCGGTTCTCGCACAGGTTGGACAGGAAATTATCGTAACTCCTCTTTCACGTAATCTGAGAGAATTAAGAATCCTGTATGCAACGTATACTTCCATTTCCGGTTTTGTGGTTAACGAAACCCTTATTGTATCGCCAATCCCTTCTGATAAAAGAATACCGGAACCTATGGATGATTTTATGACACCACCTAATTCAGTCCCGGATTCCGTTATGCCTATATGCAAAGGATAATCCCTCATTTTAATAAAAAGACGATATGCTTCTATCGTAGTAAGCACGTCCGACGCCTTAAGCGAGATAACCATATTTGTAAAATTTTCACCTTCAAAAAATTCAACGTATTCCATTAAACTTGCAACCATAAGATTTGCAGTATCATCTTCTGATTTTACTTTAAGTTTATAGTTGATGTTGGATTTAAGTGAACCTGAATTTACTCCTATTCTTATTACTGCTTCCCTTTCTTTTGCAGCATTAATTACTTCCCTTAACCGGTCAACGCCCCCTATGTTTCCAGGATTTATTCTTATTTTATCTACCCCGTTTTTTAATGCCTCAATGGCAAGGCGGTAATCGTAATGAATGTCTGCAACAAGTGGAATTTTTATCTGTTCTTTTATTTTCTTTAACGACAATGCCGACTGTATATCAGGCACGCTGCATCTTATAATCTCACAACCTGCATCCTCTAATCTTTTTATTTGGGCAACGGTTGATTTAACGTCTTTTGTTTCGGTATTGGTCATTGACTGCACAGCAATGGGATTGCCGCTGCCTATGGTAACGCTGCCTATTTTTACCTTTTTCGTCATATTATGCTTTAACTTCCTGAAAAGAATCTTAAAATGTCCTGATAGGTTGCAAATATCAGAAGAAATATCAAAAGCATCCAGCCAAGTTGCATTAATGTTTCCTGGACTTTTAACGGAACCATTTTTCCTCGTATCCATTCAATTATGAATATAAGCACAAGACCGCCGTCAAGCGGTAAAAGCGGCACAAAATTAATCAATGCAAGGTTTATGTTTATAATTGCAAATAAAAACATTAGATTCACTATGCCTGTTTTTGCAACTTCATAACTTATCTGTATGACGCCGATAGGACCTGCAACGTCCGGTTCTATTTTTCTCATGATCATTTTATAAATTGACCTTACTGTAAGGTCTGTAAAATTAACTACCTGTGCAAAAGCCCGGTCCGATGCTTTTAATATGCCATATTTCTCTTTTGTTGAATTTGGTTTTGGCACTATTCCTATTACTTTTCTTTTTATCTTTGTTTTATCCTTTGCTTCTTCCTCTACGATTTTTGGAGTAATTACAAATTCTTTTATTTCCCCGTTTCTTTGGACTTTTATTTTTAAATCTTTCTTTGATTTCTCCACCATATCCGTAACTTCTTCCCAGTAGGTAATTTTTTTACCGTCTATACTTATGATAACGTCGCCTTTTTTTATTCCCGCATTATACGCAGGAAATTCTTTTTTAACGTCATCTACTATCGGTAAAAAAGCAAGCGGAGAAATTCCAACCACCGGTTTTTTCTTTTTATCCTTTAAAATGTCCTCTGTTTCCTCTATTTTTGGTTTAATGTTAAAAACAAGTTCTTTGTTATCCCGCAAAACAACAAAAGTTATCTGCTCTTCTTTTAAGCCTGTTATAATTTCAGAAACTTCATTCCAGTATTTTACTCTTTTGTCATTAATCTTTATTATCTCGTCTCCCTTTTGCAAGCCGGCTTCGAATGCAGGATATCCATGCTTAACTTCGCCAATTACCGGCTTTAGCGTATCAGTGCCTATAATAAATACAAACCACATGAGAAGGAAAGCAAGGAATATATTTTGTATCACCCCGGAGGAAGCCACAATAATCTTTTTTATCGGATGCTGGTTTAAAAAAGCTTTTTTATCGTTTGGGTCAAGTTCGTCGGGATTTTCTCCTGCCAGCTGCACGTATCCTCCTAAGACCACCAGTAAACTTATTAAATATTCAGTTTCTCCTTTTTTAAATGAAACCAGTTTTGGACCAAGTCCTATTGAAAATTTTTCAACGCCTATATTTAAACTTTTAGCGGCAAAAAAATGTCCCATTTCATGAAATAGTATCGTAAGACCAAGCGCTATGATTATGTAAAGTGCTTCCAGCATTTTTTTTCTCCTTTACTTTTTGTTATTTTATTTGTTTTATAATCTGAACAGAATTATTTATTTTTATCCACATCTATGATTTCCTGCGTGATTTTTCTGACTGAATTATCAACATTTATTATATCATAAATGTCCGGATTAAAAACAGGTTTATACATTTTCATAACTTTTCCAACGTAATACGCAATCTGGTTAAATTTTATTTTTTTGTCAAGAAAATTACGGACTGCAATCTCATTTGCTGCATTCATGCATGCAGGCATGGTCCCTCCGGTCCTGCCGGCTTTTAGTGCAAGTGAAAATGCCGGAAATTTTTTTAAATCAGGCTTATAAAAATCAAAATGCCCTGTTTTACTTAAATCAAGCATATTTATTCTTTTCATTGTTCTTTCAGGATAGGTTATGGCATACGTTATGGGCAACCGCATGTCGGGCTGCGACATCTGGGCAAAAACAGAGCCGTCCGTAAATTCAACCATTGAATGTATTATTGACTGCGGATGAATAACCACCTCTATTTTATCATAAGGCATGTCAAACAAAAAATGTGCCTCTATCACTTCAAGACCTTTGTTCATCAGAGTTGCCGAATCAACGGTAATTTTTTGTCCCATTTTCCACGTGGGATGTGCCAGCGCCTGATTTATAGTTATACCGTTAAATTTATTTTTGGGAAAATCCTTAAAAGGGCCTCCGGAAGCAGTTATGATTATTTTACTGACGGAATTTATATCTTTATCCTGCAATATCTGAAATATTGCACTATGCTCGGAATCAACCGGAATTATTCTGGAATTGTATTTTTTTCTTTCCCTGTTAACAATATCACCGGCAATAACCAGAGACTCTTTGTTTGCAAGTGCAATTTTTTTTCCGCTCCTTATTGCAGAAAGCAGCGGCAATAACCCTGCTGCTCCTACAATTGCAATCAAAATTATGTCTGCCTTTTTTAACGATGAAAGTTTTATCAGTCCGTCAGGTCCTGTTAAAATTTTTGTATTCTTTAACCCTTTTAATTCTTTTGCCTTTTCAACGTTTCCAATGCAGACATATTCCGGTCTGTATTTCATCGCCTGTTTCTTTAAAACAGAAACGTCTTCATTTGCAGATAAACCCAATACTTTTACTTTTTCATTCATCATGTCAATTATGGAAAGGGCTGATTTGCCTATTGAACCGGTTGAACCAAGTATAACGATTTTTTTCATAATTTTTAATTATAAAACGAAAAAAAATAGATAAAAAAACATGGCAGGAGCGTTAAAAAGGGCTGAATCAATTCTGTCAAAAAAGCCGCCATGTCCGGGAATAATTTCTGATGAATTTTTTACGCCGGAAAATCTTTTTAATAACGATTCAGAAATGTCGCCTGCCTGTCCTGCTATAGATAACAGGACTGATAAAATAATCAGATGTAAAAGCTGGTCTTGTCCAAATAATCCTTTTGGCAGATAAAAGAAATGTATTATTATTACAGAAATTACAGCCGAAAGCAGACCGCCAATGCATCCTTCAATTGTTTTGCCAGGACTTATGGAAGGTATGAGTTTGTGTTTTCCCATAAAACTACCGGTGAAATAAGCACCGGCATCGTATATAAACGTTATCAACAAAAATATAAATATATAATAAGAACCGTTTTCAAGCAGACGTAATTTAATAATGAATAATCCAAGAAAACCCGTATATAAAACAGGCATAATTGTTGCAGGAATTTTATAAAAATTATCGGTTTTTCCTGAAATGATGGTCATCGTAAAAACAACCATAAAAAACAATGCAATAAATCCCGGAAAATAATTTTCCCCGGCGTTAAACAAAACCATCAGATAAAGCATTACTGCAAAAATATTTCCCGTTATAAAATACGGCTTTAAATTTTTTTTACTTATCATTAAATAAGTTTCATTTAAGGTGACAATTAAAGCGAGTATTACAAGTCCTATAAAAAAATACGGATTTTTTAAAAATATCAGTATGTAAATAACCGGTAATGCAATCAAAGCTGTTAAAATTCTTAATATCATTTACAGACCACCGTATCGCCTTTCTCTTTTCCCGTATTCCCTGATTGTCCTGTATAATTCCTTTTTTCTGAAATCAGGCCAGAGAACATCGGTTATATATAATTCCGAATATGCAATCTGCCACAATAAAAAATTTGAAACTCTTTGTTCACCGCTTGTTCTTATAAGCAGGTCAGGATCTGGATATCCTGCCGTATAAAGATTATCCGATATTGTAGATTCGCCGATTCCGGATATTTTTAATTTATTATTTATAACCATGGAGGAAATTCTCTTCGTGGCACGGATTATCTCGCTTCTTGCCCCGTAATTTAAAGCAAGTATAAGCGTCATTTTTTTGTTATTTCTGGTTATTTTTTTTACTTTTTTTATTTTTATCTGAACGTTTTTTGGTAATTTTAAAACGTCTCCTATAGTATCCAGTTTAATGTCGTTTTTAATAAGCGTTTTTTCTTCTTTTGTCAGGTATTCATCAAGAAGGTTCATCAGAAATTTTATCTCACTTTTTGGTCTTTTCCAGTTCTCGGTAGAAAATGCATAAAGAGTAAGATATTTTATTCCGATTTCAGCACACGCCTCCGTAATTTCACGGACTGATACTGCTCCTTCCCTGTGTCCGAATATTCTCGGCAGATTTCTTTTTTTTGCCCATCTGCCATTACCATCCATTATTATTGCAATATGTTCAGGAATTTTTTTAAAATTTGTCATCAATCATCCTGCTTTATATCGTCATCAGGTCCTGTTCTTTTATTTTTACCAGATTATCCACGTCTGCAATGTATTTATCGGTAATTTTCTGCGTTTTTGATTCCCCATATTTTAAATCATCTTCCGATATCTGCTTATTTTTTTCCATATTCTTAATTTTTTCATTTGCTTCTCTTCGTATGTTTCTCAGATTTATTTTGGTTTCTTCCGACATTTTTTTTACCTTTTTTACCATTTCTTTCCTCGTTTCTTCGGTTAATTCAGGAAATTTTAATTTCAGGGAATCCCCGGTATTTACGACCCCAAGCCCGAGATTTGCGGCAAGTATCGCCTTTTCAATATTCTGTAAGATGTTTTTATCCCATGGTCTTACATCTATTGTCTTTGCCTCTATAACGGACAAACTTGCAACCTGATTTATCGGCATTTTGTTTTCGTAACATTCCACAAAAATATCATTTAAAATAGCCGTGTTTGCCCTGCCCGTCCGGAATGTTAAGAGTTCCTGCTGAAAAACATCTATGGCTTTTTTCATTTTTACTTCCATCTCTTTAATTACATTTTCCATCTTTTACCCTCCAAAATAATAAAATTGTATTTTATTTTTTTCTTTAACACGTCAATATGCCTTATAAAATATTCGTCATTTTTATTAACATAAAAACAGGGCGTCTATTTTTACGTTATTTTTTTGTCGATGGTTTTTTTTGCGGAACTATTACCATCGCCATGAATTATTGTTCCCAAGTTTTTCCCGCACACTACCTTTTTTATGTTCCCTTTTTCCATAAGATTAAAAATGATTAAGGGGATGTTGTTTTCCATGCACAATGAAATTGCCGTCGAATCAATTACGCGAAGATTTTTATTTAGTACGTCAATGTATCTTAAATTGGAAAATTTTTTTGCGTTTTTATCGATTTCGGGGTCGCCGCTATAAACTCCTGATACCTTTGTGGCTTTTAAAAAAACTTCCGCTCCTATTTCCATGGCACGCAGGGCTGCCGCCGTATCAGTAGTAAAATACGGATTTCCGGTGCCTCCGCCAAAAATTACCACGCGTTTTTTTTCAAGATGTCTCATTGCTCTCCTTTTTATAAACGGCTCTGCCAGTTCCTTCATCTCTATGGCGGATAAAACCCTCGTCTGGACGCCCATTTGTTCAAGGACGTCCTGCAGGGCAAGTGCATTAATAACGGTAGCCAGCATGCCCATGTAATCACCCACGACCCTGTCTATCTTGAAATTTTTTCCCCTGCCACCGCGAAATATGTTGCCGCCGCCTATAACAACCCCAACTTCAACCCCCATTTTATGGACCGCCTTTATTTCCTCTGCTATGCCATAAATAGTATCGTAATCAATTCCGGTCTTTTTTTCACCGGCAAATGCTTCTCCACTTAATTTAAGCATTATTCTTTTATACTTCGGTTTCAAAGACATCGGATACCTCCACCTATATTATTCTCCTACGACAAATCTTGCAAACCTCTTTACGATAATATTTTCGCCGAGTTTCGATATTTTTTCTTTTATTATGGTTTCGACCGTCTTTGTGTCATCTTTTATGAACGGCTGTTCAAGCAGACAAACGTCTTTATAAAATTTTTCAATCTTGCCTTCTATTATCTTTTCCATTACTTTTTCTGGTTTCCCGGAATCCTTAATTTGTGCCTTGTAAATTTCCTTTTCTTTTTCGATGACGTCCTGTGGAACGTCTTCTCTTTTTACGTAAAACGGCGACATTGCAGCAACCTGCATTGCAACGTCCTTTAACAGATTTTCAAACTCGTCTGTTCTTGCAACAAAATCCGTTTCACAGTTTATCTCAACCATGGAACCAATCTTTCCATTTGTATGTATGTAGGAAAATATCCTGCCTTCCTTGGTCGTCCTGGAACTCTTTTTTGAAGCAGAGGCTATTCCCTTTTCCCTTAAATAATCCATTGCCTTTTCCATATTACCATCCGTCTCCATAAGTGCTTTCCTGCAATCACCAAAACCCGCACCCGTTTTTTCCCTTAGTTCTTTAACTGCATCCATTGTCACATTTGCCATATCCTGTCTCCTTTATGTTTTTTTCTTACGACAACTATTGTCCGGTTGTTTCATCCGCGACTTTCTTTCCTGCTTTTAATTTTTTTCTTTCCTTTGCTTCAACGTCATCCAGGAACATTTCTTCGTATTCAGACGTATCCATGTCCTGTTGCGATTCAATTTTTTCTTTTTCACCAATGACGTCTTCCTGATTAACTGCTTCCGTCTGAATGTTTTCCCGGGCAACGGCAATTTCTTTTTCCCTTTCCATTGCAATTTTTTCTTCCATTATTGAGTCTGCCATAATTTTACACATTAACCTTACCGCTCTTATTGCATCGTCATTCCCCGGTATTATAACGTCAACGCCGTCCGGAGAACAGTTGGTATCAACTACCCCTATAACGGGTATTCCAAGTTTGTTACCTTCTTTTATTGCATTTTCTTCGTGCTTGACGTCTATGACAAATATTGCACCCGGTAAATCGTCTACATCCCTTAATCCTTCAAGATTTTCCTTTAGTTTTTTAAGTTCTTTTTGCATTTTCATCTTTTCCTTTATGGGATATTTTTCAAGGCCGCCCGTTGCATCCTGTTCTTCCAGATATTTAAATCTTTCTATTCTTTGCTTTATCGTAAAAAAATTAGTAAGAGTTCCACCCAGCCATCGCGATGCAACGTATGGCATTCCACAGCGGATTGCCTCTTCTTTTATGGCATCAGATGCCTGTTTTTTTGTTCCGACAAAAAAAATCTTTTTTCCCTGGCGGATAACGGACTTTACGAATAAAACGGCGTCTCTCGTATATTTCATGGTCTTCTGCAGGTCAATAATATAAATCCCGTTCCTTGCAGTATAAATAAAAGGTTTCATTTTGGGATTCCAGCGTTTGGTTTGATGTCCGAAATGGACTCCGGCTTCAAGAAATGCTTTCATTGAAATTTGTGGCATAACTAAATCCTCCTTTGGTTTTTTACCTCTGCTTCCTTCCACTTTCCAGATACCCATGTTTTATGGGACCCACCTGGAAATCCGGTAAGCATGGTGTTTTTAATTTCTAAAAAACAGATAAAATACTAACATAAAAGAAACATAAAATGCAAGGTTTTTTTTCAATTACATAAAAAGGGGCAAATTGCAGGTTTTATCGAATCACTCCACAAACTTCGCATGCTTTTCTTGTAACAAACCTCCTTAGCCCGCTCCGCTATACAAAAAAACCTTCGGCTTATCCGCCGAATGGCTTTAGCGCAGCAAATGGCGGAAAAGCCGAGACGATTTACAGAACTTAATATCCGAGATGAACCAATATTCAGCCAACAAAGAATGCTTATATACATACGACACATTTAAAAGTATCACAATATTTAACAATACGTCATAAGACATTACAATCTATTTCATAAATTTAAAGTAAATCTCTTCTCTTAATTAATAAATCTTTTACAGTGAACTTCGTTTCTTTCAAAAGCCAACGAAAGAAACTTTTACTTAATTTAAGTATCGTAGAATTATGATATCTTATCAGCCAGTTCGTTTTAGTTCTTATTTTAAAATCCTTTTTATTCTTCTTATAGTTGTTAACTATTACTTCTTTGTGCCTCAAAACAAAAGACAAATATTCTTCAACATCGTCGCATTCATCTGCAATAGCCCTTAAATAATCTATAAAATATAAGCCATCTGCATCCTTTCGTATATTATTCTTTATATCACTCATTTCCATCTTTAAGTTGTGCTCTCGTTTTTTAAATAAGTCAGATGCACTTCTTAAAAACTTGAATATTTCTGGGTCAATTACTATTCGTGGAAACTTCGCAATTTGGCTTTCAAATTTATATGCTCTATTAAACCCTGGACCAAATACGTTCTTCTTTTCATAATAGAGTTCATCTATGACAACAGCACCACGAATAAAAATGTCATTCGCCACCATATTTGTTTGTAGATGAACCAAATCAAGTAATTCAAAAAATAGAATTCCCTGGGGATACTTAATATTACTTCTGCTTAAAACATTTCTAACCCTTATTGCCATATCAGAAAACTTAAAAAAATATGGTTCTCCTCTGCGAAAAGGACGTTGGTCTTCATTGTAATATTCAAAAATTTTAAGTTTTTCTAAAATTACATTTGGGTCTGTTTCATTTTCCATAACTTTTTTAAACCCTAAAATATCCAGAAAAGTAATAATGCACGTTTTATATTTGTGCTTTCGTTTTTTTGACATTTTTCCTCCCAATAAGAATATATATTATTATATCTCTCGTAGTAAGTATTTTAAAGTATTATGAAATTTTTAGAATTGCACGGCAACTTACAAGTTTTATTGCAACACTCCCAAAACTTCACATGCTTTTTTTGTAACAAACTTCCTTGTAATATTGTTGAATGTCTTATACCCAAATATTGCTCTGGGACGGCTGTTTATCCGGTTTTGAATATCTTTTACTTCTTTTTCTGTTATTCCACTCATATCTGCGCCCTTTTCGTATAAACCGCCTTATCATCCGGTTCTCGTTCGCACCCCTCTCGAACGAACTGTATGGATGCGCGTAATATATTTTCGTCCTTTGTGTACCAGGCGTTAGCTTGCTCTCTTCAAGCGTCTTCCAATCCAGAAACTCAGAACCATTGTCCACGGTTATCGTTTTGAACACCCTTGTGTTTTTTGTCGTTTTCAGTAAACAACATCTTAACACATGCGAACGATGGGACTTCTATTTGTTGCAATTCATTTTACAATGTTTAACCCGTATCAAAAAGCCGGCTTGATTCTTCATAATCTGTCATAAGCAACCCGCCTGTTGAGATTACGGAAGCATTTTATCCGTATTTTCTATCGCGTCGCAATCAGGAACCTGACAGAGCCGTCCTTTTCTTTGACTGGAAAAAACAGTATGGACGGTATTTTCTCGCGCTTTTTATGTTCCTCGCTGCCCGCCCGTAAAAGCACCAGCCCGTCGGCGCCTGGTATCTCCGCGACATCGCCTTTCATCGAGGTTTTCATCGTTTCTATCTTCATTTCCAGTCCTTTTGCTAATTTGATCATTTTATACGCTCCCTCAGTAATATCCGGCTATAATCTTGATAATCAAAATCGGACCCTAATAATGCTGCAAAGACTGCAATTTTTATCCGGAATTGTATATTAATTTTTAATGATATTTTTCTTTTAATTCAGGCTTTGATTCAACCATTTTTACGTCTGCCATTCCCAGGAAGTCGGATAATTTCAACGATTCCTGCTTTTCCATATTAATTTCCATCGTGTGTTCGTCATATTTTGTTTCAGCTTTAGGCCCGTTCCTCTCAATATAACTCTGAATAGTTATCTATGGTAACCTCCCAGAAAATCCTGTTTGCCGTATTCCGTTTCACTATTAATTTAAGTGTTGCCATAGAAACTCCTTTTCCAATGACGTTATAAGAAGTAGCAATTACATTCACTTATATCTTGTTTTTATATCATTGAAACTTTAACAAAAACCTATTTGCGGTATGAATATTTTCCGCATTAGTCTGTTTCTATACGGAAATAACTCTAACCTTCTTCTTCTGCAACTTCTACTGCGTATGAAAAATTCTTTATACAGGCCTTTAAAATACTCACCATCCCGTCTGATATAATATTCGTAATCAGAAAAAAATCCAAAAGCCCCTTCTTTACGTAACTATCCTTGCAAGCAGTTTTTCCTTATATAACTTGCGCTTATTGCGCTTTCTTTTACTTGCGTTCCGTTTTGCCCGTTTATGTGCTTTTCCTGCCCTGTAAGTGTACTGATTGCTGCTCCCCTCCCTTTGCGTATTTCTCGGCTTATGGCGCTTTTATGCCGTCCCAATAAGTCTGCTATCTTGCTTATTTTCAAACCGGCTGCCAAACATCTGCTTATTTCCCCGCGTTCTTCGTAACCGAGTTTTCCATAGCCGGTTTCTCTCTTTGTTTCTTAACGACTCCTTTGATATCATAATCATATCAAAGTGTTGCGTTAGATTTTAGCCGTCGGGCAAGAATTATGTAATTCTATTTTTTCACAAATACAAGCATGTTAAAAAATATTTTTACATCTGCGTTTGTACCCATAAGCATTGCAATAAGACCGGCAATACAACCGGATTTTTTTGTAACTGCTATTTCTTCTAATGAGACAAATTCCCAACCGTCTTTTGCTTCCTGATTGATTGCGTCCGCAAAACTGCGTACCGCCGAATCAAAATTACCATCTTTGTCTATAACAATATTTTTTGGTGCCGGAACACATTTGTATTGTGCCATTTTTTCTCCTTATTTTTATGGATAATCTATGCCGCCATTGGGGGCATGGCATCTAAAAATTCTCGCAACTCCTTTTATTACACCTTTCATTAACCCATACTTCTCAACTGCAAGCATCATGTAATCCGAACAAGTCGGTTCAAATCTACACGACTGCCTTAATTCTTTTGGAGCATGTTTCTGATACAATCTAATAAAGAAAAACAATATTCTCCGTATTTATCGCCACCTCCTTGCTTCTATATTTTTAAACCAATGCCGTTTTTTGTTCAATTACGTTAAACTATGTCTTTATTAAAAGCAAATTGCAAGTTTTATTGCACCACACCAAAAATTTCACATGTTTTTTTTGTAAGAAATTGACTTGTTACTCTCGGATAACTGTTTATCCAGTTTTGAATGTCTTTTACTGCCGTCTCTGTGATTCCGCGTATAGCCTTCCCTCGTTATCGTGCCTGGATTTCTGCCCATATAAGGTTTTTAAGCGTTCAAGACAATCTGTTTTTCAAGTTCATAAACCCTGTATCTTAAATCCTTGAATTCCATTGCACATTTTTTATTTAATATTTTTGATACTTCTTCAAGGACTCTTAATGATTCTTCGGTTCTTTTAAAATTTGACACGAGTATGTCCGTAAATTTTTCCCTTTTGAATTCCCCCTTGTTTTTTATTTTTCTACCTGTGTCGGATAAACTATTACGATTATATAACAAGGTCTTATACGACGCAACCATGTCATAAGTAACGTTGTCTATCTTATGCCTTATGTTTTTTATTTTACCCAGAAATTTTTTGTTTTTATAAATAAACCTGACGACATCCTCTATTACGCGTAATCCCTCTTTTGCCCTGTTTACGTTTGCATCAATTATTGAAAAAATATTCTTTCCCGGGTTCACTGCCATTTATTTTCACGAAAAGAATCAACGATGTTCTTTGCAATCTTTTTTATGGTAAGACCTTCGTCATACCATTTTCCTATTATAAAACCCAGAACTACAAAGGCAACTATAAAAAGAGTTTTCCATATTCCCATGAAAAGAAGACATAGGGCAATAATAATGCCGAGAATCACTCCGGAAAATTTTCCGAAATTTGAAAAAATAAATTTCATAAAATCATTCATTTTTTTTCTCCTCTTCCGGTGACTTATAAATAACCTTGCTTACAACTACAGTCGGCTTTATCGGAGTTTCTATACCGAGCGTATACTGTATGTATCTGATTATTGCTTCCTGAATTTCCTGTGTAACTTCTGCTACTGCCCTGTCTGAAAACAGGGTAACTTTTGCAGTGACGTCAAGCCCTTTTCGTTTTGAAAGGACCTTGCCTTTTATTTCTTTTACGCCTTTCACCTCGTTTTTTACTATGCGGGAAAAATCTTCTATTGCTTTTAAAGATACCTTAATGTCGCCGTGCGGTGATTGTAATATCACCGTTCTTTCAGCGCGTCTGTTTTCTATGTTGCCTATGATCGTCAGAACGGCTACAAGTATTAACAATAAACTTATAATTAAAACGGTGGTGCGTGCAATCATTGAATGATTCAGGTAATCTGCTATCGTCTGGACCATGTTCACCCACCATACGTTTGCATTCTGGTTTAAACTTATTGAAGCGCCAAATAATCCGGCAATTATGAAAAAAGCAATGTTTATCCCTATCAAAATCCTGTTGATTATTTTCATTTTTTCTCCTCCTTCTTAATATTATTTTTTATTGAATTTATGTTTACGTTTACTTTTTCTACGTTCAAACCAGTCATGTTTTCAATTGATTCCTTTACTTTTTCCTGAACCAGTGATGCAATATTGCTGATATCGTTTCCAAAAGCAACAATAAGATTAATGTCCACTGCTACATTCTCGCCTCTTAATTCAACTTTTATGCCTTTTGTTTCATTTTTTACGCCAAGCATGTCTGCAATGCCGGAGACTGCACCGCCATCAAGGTCTACCACTCCATTTATGGATTTTGCAGCAATTGCAGCAATGTTTGCTATTGCATTGTCAGAAATCTGAATGTTTCCGGTTTCATTTTTTTCGTTTACCATGATTTCACCCCTTGTTCTCCATTTTTTCTATAAAATTTGTTGAATAGTTATTAAGAATAAAGTTTTCATTGTTTAATATTTTTTTGTGTAAAGGGATCGTAGTTTTTATCCCTTCTATTACAAATTCATCCAGAGCGCGTTTCATCTTTGATATTGCATCCATTCTGTTTCTACCATGAGCAATAATTTTTGCAACCATTGAATCATAATATGGCGGAATTTTATATCCTTTATATACGTGCGTATCTATCCTTATGCCATTTCCGCCCGGAACGTTATATTCCGTAATCAATCCCGGAGAAGGTATAAATCCTTTGTCGGGATCTTCTGCGTTTATTCTGCATTCTATTGCGTGCCCGCGTAACCTTAAATCTTTTTGCGGGATTGAAAGTCTTTCCCCTGCTGCAATTTTTATCTGCTCTTTTACAAGGTCAATTCCTATCACTTCCTCAGTAACGGGATGCTCAACCTGTATGCGGGTATTCATCTCCATAAAATAATAACGACGATATTTATCCATTATGAACTCAATTGTTCCGGCATTTTCATATTTGACGGACTTTGCAATTTTTACGGCCATCGAACATATTTCATATCTTAATTTTTCGTTTAACATGGGTGACGGCGATTCTTCAAGTAATTTCTGATGCCTCCTTTGTATTGTGCAATCACGTTCACCAAGAGCCGCACAATTTCCAAAGGCATCTGCAATTATCTGAACTTCTATGTGCCTGGGCTCTTCAATAAATCTTTCAAGATATATGGAAGAATCTCCAAAGGCGGTCTGGGCCTCCTGTCTGGCCGTTTTAAATGAATTCCTTAATGAAATTTCTGTGTGAGCAACGCGCATGCCCCTTCCACCGCCGCCTGCAGATGCTTTTAGTATAACCGGATATCCTATTTTTTTTGTCACATCTACGGCGTCGTTTTCATCCTTTAAAACCCTGCCACTTCCCGGGACGGTTGGAACGTTATTCTGCCGAGCCGTCATTATTGCCTGGACTTTATTGCCCATCAGCGTTATGGATTCAGGCGATGGTCCTATGAATTTAATGTTGCAATCTTTACAGACCTTTGCAAAATGTGCATTTTCTGCAAGAAAACCATAACCGGGATGAATTGCCTCTGAATCGGTTACTTCTGCTGCGGAAATAATAGACGGAATGTTTAAATAACTTTCTTTCGGATTGCTTGGCCCTATGCAAATTGCATGGTCAGCATAACGCACGTGCAATGAATTTTCATCTGCTTCAGAAAAAACTGCAACTGTTTCTATTCCCATTTCTTTACACGCTCTTATTATCCTTAATGCTATTTCTCCCCTATTTGCAATTAATATTCTTTTGAACAAAATTAACCTCTTTCAATTATGATTATTGGCTGGTTATATTCTATCGCTCGTGCATTTTCAACTAGTATTTCTTTTACTTTCCCTTTTATTTCTGATTTTATTTCATTCATTATTTTCATTGCTTCAATGATACAAATGGTTTTCCCGGGTTCTACGGAATCGCCGACGTTTACGAAAGGCGGAGCATCAGGCGCGGGAGACCTGTAAAATGTTCCTACCATGGGTGACTTAACTATATAAGTATTTTCATCTTCCTTGATCTGTAAATAGTTGTCGGACGCAGACTGACCTGCGTCCCCTGATGGATTTGAAGCAGCGGAAGATAAAGGACGGATCATCTGAGGTGTCATTATAATCTGCTGTTGCGGCAGTGCTTTTTTTAACTGTATCCTGAAATTCCCATCTTCATAAGACAATTCGCAAAGTGAATTTTTTTCCATTATGTCCAGTGCGTCTTGTAAAGTTGCTGGATCTATTTTTGACTTTTTTGACTTATCGGCATCTTTTAACATTTTATTCACCACCTTGATTTTTTATTTTACTCTTTCAACGTATTCCCCTGTCCTCGTATCAACTCTGATAACGTCGCCCTCCTTAACAAAAATCGGCACGTCAATAACCGCACCCGTTTCAACGGTTACAGGTTTTGTTACGTTACTAACCGTATTTCCTTTTACGGCAGGTGGAGCCGACGTAACTTTGAGGTCCACTTTAAAAGGAATGCGCACACCGAGTATTTCGCCCTGATACATCATCATTGTTACGATAGTATCTTCCTTTAAATATCTGGTTATGTCCCCTAACTGCTGTTTTGAAAATTCATATTGCTCATACGTATCCGTATCCATAAAATTATACGTGTCGCCTGCGCTGTATGAAAAATGTAAATTTTTATAGTCCAGACTTATGTCTTCCAGTTTATCATCCGGACTAAAAGTCCGCTCGACTACAGTTCCAAGTTTAAAATTTCTCATTTTTAAACGAACAAGTGGTGCAAGTCGTGGTCTCTGGACATGATGATACTGAACTACTTCATAAATAATCCCTTCGTGCTTAAAAATGTCTCCGGGCCTTAAATCCGTTGCTAATGCCATTATTTTTCTCCTTTATAAAGTATCTTAATCTAAAGTTCATTAATCATAAATAAAAAATACATTATTCTTTTATAATAATTTCATCGCTTAATTTTGACAATTTTACGGGTGCGTCGTTGGTTATCAGATAATCGTCTTCTATTCTGATGCCGTATTCGTTCTGAAAATATATGCCCGGTTCACACGTAGCCACCATACCCGGTTTAAATTTTAAATTGCTCTTTTGATTGATATATGGTTTCTCATGGATGTCAATACCTATTCCATGTCCAAGAGAATGGGTAAAAAACATATCCAGCCCGTATTTTTTTAAATAATTTTTAATAAAAATATCCGGCTGCTTTGTTAAACTACCACTTTTGTAGAACGAAGCCGATTTATTTTTAGCAGTTTTTACTATGTTATAATTTATCAAGTATGCTTTAAGACGAGATTTAATTATACGATAGCCGATAATCCTTGTCAAGTCAGAACAATAGCCCTTATATTTCACGCCTGAATCAATTAAAATGAGGGTATTTTCCTTTAACCTGTCGTTCCCTGTCTCATGGTGCGGAATTGATGAGTTTTTACCATAAGCAATTATGGAAGTGAAAGAAACGGAATCACCGCCTGCTTTCTTTATATAATATTCAAACTCATCTGCAAGTTCTTTTTCTGTTATGTTATTTTTTAATATGGATAAAATGTGTAAAATACCCTTCTCATTTATCTTTATTGCATCTTTTATCGTATTTATCTCTTCATCATCCTTTATCATTCTTATGTCGGATATTTTATCGTCAATTACCGGCTTAAAACCCAGGTCAACAAGATATAAATATTCAACGAGAGGCGTTTCCGGAGGGATAAATATTTTTCTGCTGCCTTTTAATATGTTTTTAATTTCATTCCTGAAATTATTCGTAATTATTATTTCACAACGTTTATCTATGCCGGTTTTTTCAGGAACGCCTGCATATCTTTTATCAGTTATGAAATAATTTTTATTTTCTGAAACAAGTAATCTGGAAAATGAACCTGAAAAACCGGTAAAATAGAAAATATCGGCTGGATTGGATACGTAAAAAAAATGCCCTGACGACATTGCTTTTTTTAATTTTTGTAATCTTGTATCAATCATTATTTGGTCAATATTGCCATGTTATATTCAATTATTGGTCTGTAAAATGGTATTTTCTCAAGAACGTTGTGAATCAGGTCATAAAAATCGTTGAATACTTTTCCTTTTAACGGGCAGCATCTTGCCGCAAAAAAATGGAATTCATGGGAAAGCCCGGTTGAAATTATCAGATTTTTAAAATATTTTTGCGTGAAATGCTGATGGTTACGTATAAGCGTCATATTTACGTATAAAAGAGGATTGTATCTGTTTGCTTCTATTATTATTATCCTTTTTTTTGATACTCTTATCATTTCTTTTAAGGCATCTGCCGGGGACCGGACGTGATGAAGCATGTCTTTTTCCATTACGGTATCAAAACTTTTGTTTTCAAAATCAAGTTTTTGTGCATCGCCCTTTGAAAAAGATATAAATTCGTTTGAATATAATTTCCAGTCCGGACTTTCATCTATGTCCATTCCATGAATACGCTTAAAATATCTGGTATAAATGCGCACGTCCTCCCCATTACCACAACCACAGTCAAGCAGTGAATCGCCGTAAAAAAATGGCGAAACCCTGGCAAAAACCCTGTCTTTGTATCTTAAAACGTTATAAGGCGTGTTAAACTGCATAATTTTTCAGATCCCTTATCACAGTCTTTAAATCAGGAACGTCAAAAAATTTTTTACCGGTTATTTCGTTTGTAGTGGCAAGATACATCCGGGAAAACAGTTCCTTTACCTTTATGGGAAGTTTTTCAGGTCTTGATTTTACGTACTTTTTCCAGTCACTGCCCTTTTGCTTTTTTACTATTTCCAGTTCTTTATACCAATCCGTTCTTCTATATAATATCCGGGCATATTCCTTTGAAATATGAAATCCGTCCATAATAAACCTGCATTCATCCGGAGTACCAAGAACGTCTACTACCATTATTTCCCCATTTGCATCAATTCCAAATTCAAATTTGCCGTCAATATTTTCTATTCCTGCCCGACTGCATTCTTTCGTAATTATGTCGTTGATTTTATAAATCAGTTCTTTTATTTTATTCACGTTTTCATCGGATAATCCTGAAATGTCCTGTGCCTCCTGCCAGGTCAGATACCTGTCTGTATGTTCAAGTTTGGTTGATACGTCAAGAAGCGGTGGATTAAATTTTTCACCGGGCACCGGCTCATGGTCAAGTCCTATGTCTTTATAGGTAATCTCTCCGTTTTTTATGCGTTTAAAAATGCTCGACCCCTCCGTAAGGGAATTTCTGTAAATAATCTCCAGCGGTATCAGAAAATTTTTCTTTTCCTTTTTATAAACGTCGTAATTATACGCGTTGTCTGCAGAATTATAAACCGGCTTTAAAACGCGTAAAAGTTTCACGCGCATTACGTTTGAATATGAATTAAGTTCAGGAAATTTTTTTATTTTCCCGTCTTCGACAAGACCAATAAAATGGGTTATTATTGAGTTTTTTTCGAGCAGATGAAAAAAATACGAAGAAAGTGTGCATAATGCAGCACCTTTTTTGTCTATAAGGTCCGGCATTTCTCCCCAGTCAAATACAGAATATCTGTCCGAAAAAATAAATTCGCCTTCACCTTCTCTGTCTGCTTCGGGTTTCTTTATTATCTTTATCTCTTTTACGCTTCCCATAAATAATCTCCTTTTATTATTTTTTTTATTATACAGGATTGTATGTAATGGTCAATAGGTTTGTAATGTACTTATACATTTGCATTAAATAACAGGGAATAAGAAAATATAAATCATTATTTTACACGGACTTTTAATTTGTTAGTTAAAAAGTAACGACCTTATCGCTGTCTTTTATTATTTCATACATGTCCTTCATGGTGGAAACAGGACACGTTTCGGTTGCTGCCTGTTCCCTTAATTTCATGCACGTCCCACAGGCATAAATTTTCCCGCCCGACTTTAAAAATTTATCTGCCTGTTCATTTACATTAAATTTATTGGTGCTTACTTTCCGGTATTCAACACCTTTTCCGATAAAAAAACATTTAACTTCATCACCCTGAGTAAGACAAAAATTACCATATCTTAAGGCATTCCAGCATGTTTCTGCATCGTTGTCTGAAATAATCAAACCAATTTTCATGTAATAACCTCCTGTTTTTTTCTCTTATTTTACCATGGTATATCCGGCATATTATATAACAATACTTTACTATGATGGAAATTTTTTTCTATATTATCATAATTGCGGCATTAAGAAACTGAAAGTCCAGGAGCACTTCTGTCCTGTAAAAAATATGGATTTTAAAAAAATCTTTTTAAATTACGTATTTTCATAAATTTAATATCGGGCAGATATCAATTAAATCTATAATACTTTCGTCAGGTTTACCGGGCAAAAAATGTAATTTTATTTTATCTGCCTTCATGAGGCAATTACAGGGTTGATTTTGAAGGTCTGAAATGAACTGATTACATAAAGCAAACCCATAACATCAGCACATTTCAATTCCGGAAAAACAATGATTAATCTGTGATGGCAGAGTAAATATACCATAGCAGACAATCTATCTTTACTAAAATTACACATAAAAACCAAAAAAATTTAAACGTTTACATTTTTTACGAATTTTCATTGTTTTTAAAATGATTTTACGTTTTTTGGGAACGTTAAATCACTTTTTGAAACCATTTTTAAAAAAAATTTGCTTTTTTAAAATTTATAATGTATATATAAATTAAGAATGAAGTTCTTTTACATATAAAATTTAAGGAGGTGATTTTTATGGCAATGTCACTTTATAACACAAAGTCGTTTAAAATTATAGACGGCACCCTTTACTTTGTCGGTGAATTTCTGCTATGGCTTGTAATTTTTGCTCCGATTATTTCCCTGTTATATGGATTTGTATTTGAAACGGACGGCACTTTGCAATTTAAGATTGACAAAATTTTGCACGCATTTAACAATTATTCACTGCCGGTCGCAATTGTATTTATTACTTTTGTCCGTTCAATAATAACCATGACCATAAACGTCCATTTTCTTCTGTTAACTTGTATAATCGGATTTTTTATTGTAATTTACATCTGGTTTGGATTAAAATTTATGATTTTAATCTCTTCGATTGCATTGCTGATATTTATACTGAATAAAATTACTTTGGTTCATAATTTCATCGTCGATAAATTAAATGCCTTATTTAAAATGTGGAAACTTTTTCTGATAGAAAAAGAACAAGTCCACGAGTCTGTATCTTACGGGCAGTCAGACAACAAAAAAAATAATGAAATTCTATCTAAATTGCCCGACCTTGTCTTTTTTTCAATTTTTATTATACTTTCGTCAATTCTTATATGGCAACTATGGATTATATTGCACATGAGAATGTAATTCCGGGCAAAACAGTCCGGTAAAAAATACAGATTTTATATAATTCCTTTTCAGGATGGAAAGATGGATATCAAAATTGCCGGTTGCCATCTGCCTGCTGCAGATTGATAACTGCATTATAAGTTTTATTTTAATTTATAGCCGGGCACTTGTCGCTGTTTTTATTTAATTTTTCCATTAAGTTTATCTGCCGGCAATGTATCAAACCATTTCTTGTTACTTTGCTCCGGTATCCACTTTTACTTAAAAATCTGCGTTTCCAATTTTCCAACGCACTTTTTGTTTCTCCCCTTATATTGCCCGTTTGTCTCAAACAAAACGTATTTTCCCTGCGGGTCAAAATTAATAAGATTTACGACGTCAACCCTGATTTTTGAATAACTTTCAATAAAATTCAGTTTATATAATGTTTTCTTCAAATCAATGTCATAGATGAAATATTTATCCGTTTTTTTAAATACGATTAAATTCGTCCCTGATATTATGGAAGGAATTGAAACGTTTTCAAGAAGAAATTCTTCTTTTACTTTTTTATCCTTTGTCTCTTTAATAAAAAACAATTTATTGTCCGTAATTTTCAGGCAGCCGTTCTTATTACAATCTGTAAGCCGTCCTTTTACTTCCATGTTAAGCATGTTTTTTCTTTCCTGGATTCTGTTTTTTTCGTCCTTTAACGGTCCGGACGTTTTCTTTCGCGTCCGCCTGTCATAAAATATTACGTAATCCTGACCATTGGAATCTTTATTAATAAACTTTTTTAGAAACACAAATTCTCCTTTATTATAAAAAAATAATTTTACGTAAAAATTCATGTTTTCTTGTTCTTCAAACAGCGTAGTATATACCTCGTTAACGGGATTGTATTCGTTTATAACGTATCGCCAGAAGGTCTTGTTATCACTGTTAAAATAAATTGTGATGAGTGCATCCGGAACGTCGGGCAGCCATGTCGCCTGCGTAATGTAAAATGCCTGTGCATCACTCAGATAGTTTACTTTAACGTTAATCACAGGTATTTCATCGGCACAAATAATTGAAACCATGCCAAAAAATAACAGGGTCATCGTTACGCAATGCATAATTTTGTTTTTTTTCATTTTATTCTTCTTCCATTTTTATATTTTGCATGTGATTTTTTTTCTTCTTTTTCATTTATCCCGCCGACGTTTTGCCTGAAAATTTCCTTAAATTCTTTTGTTTTCTGACCCTTAACTGTTTTCTTATAACCTATCCTGTTTTTCCCGGATATTTTTATCTCCATACCTGCATTAATCGGATTTACTTTTTCAATTTCATCTTCCATAATTAACACTCCCGTAATGTTATTTTTTAAAATATTCTTTCATTTTCTTATTGATTAAATTATAATCGCTGTTTTTTCCGGTCCATATTTTGAAAGATTCCATACCCTGATAAATAAGCATGTCCAGTCCGTTTATTATCCCTGCACCTTTTTTTTCTGCAAGTTTCAAAAATTCCGTTTTTGCCGGATTATAAATCACGTCATAAACAACCGCTCCTTTTTTTAAATCAGGCAGTTTATATATGACGCTGCTGTTATGCATTCCGACAGAAGTCGTATTGACTATAAAATCTGCATTACGCAGTATTTCGTCTTTTTCTTTCGTTTTTGTTATGTCCCCATAAATTATATTCTTTAATTTCAATTTTTTTATCATGTCTTCTATCATGGGGACGTCTATGTTATATACGTAAAAACAATCCGGTTTCATTGTTGTTATTGCATAGGCAACTGCATGCGCAGCGCCTCCTGCGCCAAACATTACGACGTTTTTATTTTTAAGGTTTATACCGTTTTTTTCAAGCGACTTTAAAAATCCTGTGTAGTCCGTATTAAAACCGGTTAATTTTCCTTCTGTATTTAATATGGTATTAACTGCTCCTATCTCCCGGGCTGCTTTATCTGTCTTATCAAGCATGAACATAACGGTCTGTTTGTGCGGTATCGTAACGTTTAATCCCTTTATGTTTTCCTTTCTTACATTTTTAATGAATATCGGAAGATCTTCGGGTTTTATTTCAAATACTTTGTATTCCCAGTTCATCCCGTATTTTTTAAAAACCGAATTATGCATTAAAGGAGACAGAGTATGAGACAAAGGATAACCAACTATGCCTGTAATTGTTTTTTCTTTCATTTTTTCTCCTAAAAAATTTTATGCACCGGTTATTTCCATATCATCAATAACGATAGTCGGGCTTCCGTAATTTACGTAAAATTTAAGGTCATTACATGTTATTATTATTTTATTTAACAAATCTTTCAGATTTCCCGTAATTAATGATTCTTTTATTGCTTCTGTTTTTTCCCCGTTTTCAATCATCCATCCGTTAAATGCAAGTGAAAAATTTCCGGAAACGGTATCGGCCATATGCAATCCCATGAGTGAATTGACGTAAATTCCGTTGAAATTTTTCATTACTTTTTCTTTTTGTTCATCACCATTTACTACATAAAAATTTGAAACTCCACAATCCGGCAAAAGCCTGAAATCCGTTCTCGTTGAATTCCCGGTTGTATCCGCATTGCGTAAAACTGCATTTAATTTATCAAATAAAAAAGTTTTTAGAATTCCGTTTTCCACAACAAATTTATTCTGCCCGGGCTCCCCTTCTGCATCAACTGAAAAACTTCCTGTTTTATAATCCATTAATGCATCGTCTCTGATGTTTAATATTTTTGACCCGACGACGTCTCCTGGTTTATATGATGCAAGCAATGATTTTCCCTTTACGACGTTATTACCGAGAAATATCCTTGATATAAGCGAAATAATATCACATGCTGTTTCCGGGGGAAGCATTATTTTATATTTTCCAGATTTAATCCGACTTCCATCCAGTAAATTTTGCGCTTTTTTTGCACATTCGCTGCCTGTTTTTTCAACGTTTATTTCGCTTAATATCGTCGTAATTTCAAAAATTTCTGCCAGTTCCCTGCTGTCGCCTTTTTCTGCGATGGCAGACGTCAGTATAAAAAACTTTGTTTTTTCACTATAACTCAACGTATTTTCACTGTTTATGTAAAAAATTTTTTCCAGAAAATCGGAATAATTTGTATCCCGGACTATTTTAATAAATGAATTTTCTTTTACGCTTTTCTCGAGAAGCAATGCTTTGTTTATTCTCTCATTATCGTTTAGATTTTTATAAAAAGGGTCAAAAACGTTTACTTTTTTATAGTTTTTGTTTCCTTTTCCTGAAAAAAAATATTTTTCATAACCCTCAATAAAAACTGAATTTTTTGCTTTTGAAACTGCTTTATCTATTATGTCTGCTTCATTTCCGGAAAAATAACAAAAACCCATTTTACCGTTTTTAAAAACACGGACGTTGCCACAGATGGTATCCGACTTCGTTAATTTCTCTACTTTTGATTCATTTACTATCACTTCCGTTTTAACGACGTTTTCAATATAAATGTCCCCATAAATTTTTTTTTCTTTTATTATTTTTTTTGCAACTTCCATTAATTTTTCCATTTGCCTCTCCTGACAATCTGCAAAATAACCCCGGCGGATAATATAGCCGCAGTTTCTGCACGCAGGGTTATGTCTCCGAGTGATACAGGAATAAATCCTGCTTTAATAAGTTCGTCTGTTTCGCTTTGTTCAAAACCTCCTTCCGGACCGGTAAAAAAGCAGACCGAATCTGCGTTTTTTACGTTTTCTGCTTCGTCTATCAGATATTTCTTATCTTCCTTTTCCCATATCAGAAATTTCATGGAATTTTCAGACGTTTTTTTTATCAAATCCGGAACGGAAAAAACGACGGACGAAATCTCCGGTCTGGTAATTCGGCCGCATTGCTTTACCGCCGAATAGATTATTTTTTCCCATCTTTTTATTTTTTTTTCACCATCGTTTATTTTAACGACGCTTCTTTTTGTAATTACCGGGATAATTTCGTCAACGCCCAGTTCCGTCAGTTTTTCAACAATAAAATCCATTTTTTCATTTTTTATGACGGAAATAATTGCAGTAACTTTTACATTTATTTTTTCCCTGTCTTTTATCTTTTTTATTACGTTGAGATGTATGATTTTATCCTTTGTATCTATACTGGAAATTTCTGCAAGAAATTCGCCGTGCTCATAATTAAACACTGAAATTTCGTCGCCCTGTTTCAACCTTAAAACGGTAACTATATGAGAATAATCTTCGCCGCTTATTATTGACCGGTTGTCTGAAATTTTATTTACAAAAAATCTATGCATTAAATGTTTATTTCCTATAATGAATCAATTTGAAAATATTTTATGCCGGTCGTATCTTCAACAAGAATATAATTGTTTCCGTATAACTTTATCATACCCGGCTTTGTTATTCTGCCGTTTCCTTCTCCATAATTTGCTATTATGTCTATCACTTCCCCTGTATCATAATTAATTCTTAATATGCCGTCCGCTGTTGGAACATACAATCTGTTTCCCTTTATTGCAATTCCTTTTATGTCCTTTCCTACGTCTATTTTTCTGACAAAATTTCCAGAAGTATTGTAAACTATAATTCTATCAAGGTCAGAATCCACAAGGATTATCTCTCCCGTAGCGTTATTTGCCGTGATATCGGATATTTTTGACACACAATTGTCACAAATCCCCAGAGTTATTGAAAACGTAAGTTCAGGCGTTCCTACGGTTAATCCGTAAACATTTACCCCGGGCGGACTCATTGTTGCAACGTATAATTTATCATTTAAACTCGTAATTCTATCTCCATTATTCTGCAAAGGGTAACTCGTTTCTATTATGTCTGGCGTAAATAAGGAAGCGATGTCAAACACGTCAAGTTCTGCCCCGTCCTGATGGTCGATTACGTATAACATCCCGTTATTTTCAGTAATGCCGGTTGGATAAACAAAAACAGGTGTAGAGGGTAAATTTAAAATCTTAAAAAGAAGCGAGCCGTCAATATTATAAAGATGCACGGACTCTTCAACGCTATCCACTCCATAAATGACCGAATTTACAACCGTAAAATCTGCAAGATTTTTAAATTCTCCTATTGTTCCTATATAATGCCAGCCAATGTAATTACTACCACCAGGGTCCGTTGGATTTTTTTTGTCCAGGGGGGTGCAAGCAAGAAACAAAACAAATATAAGGGAAATAACTTTTTTCATAAAATCACCACCTGAAATTTTTACATAAAAATATTTTATTATCAATTATTTTTATTTCTGCGGTTCTTGCTTCTATACAATCATAATTCATTGCAGCATCCACGATTGAACCGGCATATACCGCAGCCGTTAATATGCCAAATATAAGGGCAGTATTATAAGCATCCTGAGCATCTTTATATAGGGCATCATGGTTTTCATTTGTATTTAAATATTTGTCGTATTTGTTTTTTTCATCTGCTACGGAATAAATGGTAAATCCAAGTGCAGTTATAAAAGCTCCGGTAATAATTATTCCCTTCATATACTGATGATTGTAATACTGACCCCAGCCGGGAAACAACGCAGCACGCCACATAGGGTCAAACATATTTTTGGGTTCCTTTAATTTTTTCTCCCTTTCCTTTAATGAATCATAATAACTGATAAATTGCTTTGCTTCTTTGTCGTCCGGTTTAATTGACAATACCTTCTTAAATGCTTTGTATGCCGTATTGTGATTTTTTAACTGATAACAGCAAAACCCTATTTTTTTCCATCCAAGAACGTATTTATCATCCAGTTTTACTGCTGCAACGTAATATTTTAATGCTTCGTTGTATTGCTTATTATTATAAAATTTTTCGCCTGCATTATAATATTTATCCGGAGTGATTTGATTTGATTCGTTTGCAATCTGTTGATTTGGGGTCATGGACGTCTTTCCATCCTGTGCAAATAAAAAGTCGGTTAAATAAAATGAAACGATTAAACATATAACAAAAAACAAATAATTCTTTTTCATCTTTGTCACCTGCCTACCCCGTCGTTTATTTTCGTTATTATCTCATTATAAATCACGCGGTAAATTAGTCAAGAAATATCTGCTCCAGGGATGGGAATGCACAAAACGCCTTAAAAGAAAAAAATGTAACAATCCTTCCGTTAAATTAGCCGGACAGCAATGAAAGAATACTATTATTTGTCAATTCTGTATTGTTCCAATTCTTTTATGTCGGCGGGTTTTACGTCAATGATTTTCTTTTTATCCTTATCAGAAATTTCAATCCTCACTATATCTGATTTTTTTCCGTCAGAGTAACCGGCAACGGCAGATGCAATGAAATTTCCCATGGTCTCATTAATTTTATCAAAAGTTATTCCAACGGGGCCGGGCACGTCCGGGCAGTCAAAAACAATTGCAGTATCTTTATATTTTAACAATTTGAAATTTTCTGCCTGCTTTCTGCCTATTATGAATTTTATTCCATCTTTTCTGAATTGTCTGCCAATTGTAAGAAGTTCCACTCCCTGTCTTGTCGGTTCAACGGTATTTTTCAGCAAGTCCCTTAACCTTTTTGAATAATTTTCATCTGTTAAAATGCATCCGCCGCCAGGGGGTTTTACGTATTCCTGCAAGCCCCATTCTTTTGCAAGGGATAACTGGATTTTTCTTGACCTGCCTTCAATGTCGAGTAATTTATTTCTGTCCACACTGCCGTTTTTTTCCGGCTCCGTTATTTCAAGTTTTTTAGCGGATAACGGTCTTAAAAGACGGCCGGTTAGTCCTGATTTTTCTTCTATCAGTTTCATTGCCCTGGCATTCTGCGTCATGGGTCTTTGTCCCAGGACTTCGCCAGTTATTACAAAAGAAGCGTTAAATTCGGATAATAAACTTCCTGCTTTTTTTAGCATCATTATTTTACAGTCAATGCAAGGGTTCATGTTTGAGCCATATCCAAATTCAGGATTTTTTATCATTTTATAAAAATCGGACGAAATGTCCACGACTTTAACGTCAAAATCAGGCGGCAGCTTTGCCTTATATTTTTTTTCGCCGTTTATTATTTCATACGAATCAAAGAAAAAACCGTGGTCAAAATTTATTATAACCACGTCTATGTTCAGGTCTTTTATCAGTTTAATTGCAAGTAAACTGTCAAGCCCGCCTGAAAATAATGCAATGCATTTTTTAGGATTCATAAATCATTCCTTTTTATTTTTGCTGTTCCCGTGAAAACGGGAATTCATTTTTTGAACTACTGTTTTGTGTTTCCCCGGAAAAAAAATTTGCAGGCAAGACGTTTTATTGCTTTTTTCAACTATCTACAATAAATAAAGACATAAAAATTTATCTCATTACGGCTAATTTTGAGATAAATTCTGCTTTTTCTTCACCTTTTTTGGCAATGACACGGTAAAAATAAATGCCCGACGCAACTTTTTTACCTGCATCGTTCGTTCCATCCCAGCGTATGCGATTCTCTCCCGACTGTATATCTGACTGGCCTACAAGATTATTCTTTACCTGTTTTTCATCCATCGTTCTTATGAGTTCTCCTGATATGGTATAAAATTTTATGGTTATGTCTGCCTTTATTGACAGTTTAAATAAAATTATAGTTTCGGAATCAAACGGATTCGGATAATTTGTAACAGGGGTCAGTTGTAATTCAGGCACGTCAATTAAAACAGACGCACTGTTACTTTCAACAGGTGTGGTAACCTCTGAACTTATTATGCCTGCTTTGTTCTGTATGGTTACGTCGTCAAGAAAATAACCCGGAACAATGAATGATAAACTTACAGTGCCAGAAGAAGCAGGATTTATGGTCCCAACGTTCCATGAAACCGTGTCACCCAAAAGCACTCCACCATTATTTATGGTAAACGTCGTGCATGGTGTCGGACATATCAGTGCAGAAGGCAGGATGTCGGAAATGACCGCACCAGTTGCAGGCAATCCCCCTATATTACTGTAATTAATAAAGAATGTAACAGTGTCTCCCATTTTTGCGGAAGATGGCGTTGCAATTTTTGTCAAAACGAGTATGGGATAAGGCGTCTGGGTTGGCGTTAAAGTTACTGTTCTTGTCGTCGTAGGAGTCAGCGTCGTCGTTAGCGTCAATGTTTTTGTAAACGTAGGAGTCGGCTGAATAATAGTTATTATGTTTGGTAAAGTCGTTTTAGGAGTTAGCGTATTCCCGTCCGTATCTTTATAATATACGGTTGCCGTATTTGTAATGTTACCGCCCGAGGCCGTTACCTCGCCTGCTATGTTTATCATTGAAATTCCTCCGGCAGGCACAAAACCAATGTTCCACGAATAAAGTCCTCCACCCAGATTAGTGCCGGGTGGATTTGATGAAACGTAATTTATCCCTGCCGGTATCGTATCAATGACGGTTACGTCCGTTGCGTCACCCGCGCCTGTATTCTGAAATGTAATGGTATACGTTATTGTCTGGCCTGTCATAACGCTTGATTGATTTGCAGTCTTTGCAAGAGTGGCCTCTGGATAAAAATATTCAATACCGACGACAACCCCTGAATATACTTTTTCCCTTCCTTTTAAATTCTGTATCATAAAATATATGGGATTATCCGCCGTAATTTTATACGTCTGTGCCCTGTCAATGCTGTAAAATTTAAGTGCCTGGTCAGGACCTGTGGTTGTCTGAATCAGGGACGTTGAGCCATGATAAATAACATCGTCCGTGCAGGAAGGACTGTAATCTGATGACCATAAATCAATCAAATTGCCCTGCTCTATTTTAACCGTCGTATTCGGGACCGGACACAATGCAATAAAAATCCCGCCGCGATTATCCTTCCACCAGTCGGCCTTTTTTAAACTGTTGCAGCCATCATAGGATCGTGAAACAGTATAAGGACTGTTTCCAAACCAGAATTCTTTTCCGGTGCTTATGTTCGTATCAACTGCTTCTATGAAATCTGCCTGACCGTAATGAGCATTAAAAATGCTCGTTCCGGTTATTGCCTGAATTGGACCGCCTGACGTTAAAACCAGTTTTATGTATGCCCCGTATTCGCCGCCGCTGAAAAAAATTGTCCCGGCAACCCTCGTAACTGATGCTCCAGCCGGAAGTCCGATAATGTCAGCTCCCCATTTTACCCATGTGCCCTGGGTGCCAAAATCGTCATCTGCGGGATTTGCCGCGTCATTCACAGGGTCAAAATATCCGGCAGTATTTCTGTATCTGTATAAACTGATGTTCGCAGGTGCAGAGCCGACGTTTGTAATTACAACCTCTCCCCTGCCCATGGAATCCGGAGATGCGGCAATGCATGCATATAAAACGTCTGAATTTGGTTTTGAAACTTTGTTTCCTTCCCTGCTGATTGCAAATGCATTGCAATTATCATGGTCACTATCTCTGTCACCTGTTGAGCACGCAGCACCGCCTGAGCAGTCGGTGCATGGTCTCGAATTACCTGCAAAAATGTTTCCCTTCCATAAAATTGCCTTTGCATCTCCTGCATCTTCTCCGCCTGCATCAAGCTGTCTTATTATTACTTTATAATCTCCCTCTTCTGATTGCGTCGTTCCGCCATAAAACCAAATACCTCCGGAAGAACCTTCGGTATGAGACGGGTCTTCCGGTTTCACGGTTGCAGAAACCTTAAAAGCCCAGTTTACCCCGTTATCAGGAGAAAAATAAACGTATGCAGCAACGTTAAAATTATTTATGTTAACCACTGCAAGGCCATCGCCAAAATGTTTGTCGGTCAGATGATACGTATAACCCGGATTCCTGTCGGCATATAAATGCGTAAAAAAAGTTGAGCCGGTAAACAAATAATCCGTTGACATGTTAAAAATAAACGAATCAGACCACAAATCGTCAATCAATGAATCGTAAATCCATATAAACGGCTTGGTTGAGGTCAGTTTAAAATACCTTGTATTTACGTTGTGACTGCTAACCTGATTTAAACCATTACTTACTGCACAATCACCTGCCTGATTGTTAAAATATGGATTGTCACTTGGAAAATCAAGGACAGAGCCTGCAGAAACTCCTGACCACGACTGGGCGAGATTGTTCATGGGCTGCAAAACATTGTCGGCGTAATATAGATTTAAATTGTTATCATCTGCAAGGTTATAGATATGAATAAATCCCATGTCTTTTTTTATGAAATCCTCCCATGCACCGTATGTTACGTATTGGTTTGAAGTTGAAAATGCACGGACAACAGTTGTAAAAACAGGGAAACTCATTTTAACGCCAATTCCATCTGCCACAACAAACGCAACGTTTCTTATGTTTGCAGTAAGCGTGTTCATTGTAAAATCAATCTGCACCGTAATCGTAACCGATACAGAACCTCCTGGTGGAATGTTTCCTATGTCATAGGAAAGGACGCCTGAATTTAAGGAGCCGGCAGTTGAAGATAAATATGTAGTCCTTGCCGGGATTGTATCCCACATTTTTACGTTTGTAAGCGTCCCTGCTTCCGTATTTTTGATAAAAACGTTATACGTGAGCATTGAACCAAGTGATGCACCCGTTTTATTAACACTTTTTGTTATTATAAGGTCTGCTGATGAAATTTGAAAAAAAACCAGAATAAACAATAAAATAAAAACGTTAAATCTTTTTACCATTTTTCACCTTTATTTAACTTATTAAATTAATTTAATTATAATATATTTTTCTCTCAAATTCAAATAAATAATATTTTTTTTATAATGATAAGCAATGCTTCTATCAGGCAAAAATATAAAATTATTATTCTCAAATTATGCGTTTTTATGAAATTTATTTATCGGGCGGGCAACAACCGGAATGGAATCTTGCACCGTTACCGGGAAAAATGCAGCAATCCTTCCATTAAATCAACCGGACGGTAATGATGCCTGCCTGCGTCTGCTTACTGCCGATAATAAAACACTCATGCTTTTGTATTTTTTCAAATGCACCGCTTAATTTATGTTTACTGCCATACTATCCGCACAAAGATTTTATTTTAATTAAATAATAATTATGTTAAACTTTTTTTATGGAAAAGTTTAAAAAAATCCTTGATAAATCAACAGAGTTGTTTTTATTAACGTCGGTTTTTATGGTTCCTTTGACTTTCTGGCTGCCTGCAAACGAAGCGTTTGAACTGCCAAAATCAACTGCTTTTTATTTTTTTGTCTCCCTTGCCCTTGCATCTTTTTTTGTCAGGAAATCACTCGATGGTAAATTTGAATTCAAATTTACGCAGTTTTCCATACCGGTTTTTGCATTTCTTGTCATTTCTTTTATCTCCATGTTCAACGGATTTTTTATAAACAAAAATGCATCGGCATTGCATTACCAGTTTTTTAAACTTATTTTATTCTGCACGATATTATATTTTCTGATTTTAAATTATTTCTCAAAATTTGATTTAAAAAAGCTGCTGTTTTTTGTATTGTTGTCTCATTTTCTGGTTTCTCTTTATGGCATACTCCAGTATTTTGGCATTGATTTCATCAGATGGGTTTCTTTTGGAGCAGGACGGGTTTATTCAACGATGGGAAATCCCGATTATATGTCTGCACAATTTTCAATTATAATACCGCTTATCATAATGCTGCTTTTTTCTCCCGTAAAATCTCTGCCTAAGTTTTTTATGCTTATACTCCTCATTTTTATGTTTTTTCTCACGATCGTTGCACACGGCAGAGGCGCATGGATGGGTTTTTTTGTTTCCATGTTTTATCTTTTTTTCATGCTATGGCTTTTGTATGGCGTTAAATTTTTCAGCAAAAACCTTGGTTTTTTTGCGGCAATCCTCTGTTTTATTTTTTTTGTAATAATAATTTTTTCTTTCCCAAATCCGATAAATAAAAACGCACAGACGATAAAACAAAGAATAAAATCCGGCTTTGACGTTACAAACGATTCGGTTGCAATCCGGTTGTTTTACTGGGAATCTGCCCTGCTCATGGCAAAGCAGCACCCTTTTTTCGGGGTTGGCATAGGCGGATTTTCACTTAATACTTCCCATTACCAGAGAAAAGTTCTGGACAGATGGGAAAAATTTCATCCAAAAATTGCAAAAAAAGTAGAACCACACGTTGAATTATACACGCATAACGATTATCTACAGACGCTCGCAGAAATGGGATTTATTGGATTAGGTGTTTTTTTATGGCTCTTATGCTCTGCTTTTATGTTACCACTCGGCAGGATTTTTAAAAGTGAAAATTTTTTGGGCAAAAACATTTTGCTCGGAATCTCCGGCTGCATGGTTGCTTTTGCAGTAAATGCCGTTTTAAATTTTCCATGGCGGGTAATGCAGACGCTTGTCCTCTTATACACTTTGTTTTCCGTGTTTTCTGTCATGGAACAGAAAAAAAGCGTAAATGTCAGATTGTCGTATAAACCGGTTTTGATTTTATCCCTGATTTTCATTTTTATATTTACCCCTTTGCAGATCGACACTCTGATAGCCAATACCTGCATCAAAAACGGACAAAAATTTTTCATGGACGGAAAATATAAGGAAGCAGGCACAACCTTTGAAAAAGGATTATCCTTAAATCCGCGAGGGACAGACGTTATTGAATTACTTTTGTATAACGGGAATGCATATAATGCAATGGGAGACGTAAACAAGGCAATGGAATCATATAACAAGGGGCTTGCAATGTTTCCTAATTTTATCGAGGCACATTATAATGTAGCAAACGTTTACATGAACAATAAAATGTTCGATAAGGCGATTTATGAATATGATAAGGTTCTGGAATTAAACCCTAAATTTACTGCTGCAATAAACAACAAGGCAAACATTTATTATAGTGAAGGTAAACTGGAACCGGCACGCGATATGTATTTAAAAATCCTGGAAATAAAGCCCGAGTCGGTGGAAGCAAGGTATAACCTGGGCGCAACTTATTTCAGGATGGGCAGATACGAGGAAGCCTACGACGAACTGAAAAAGGTCCTTGAATACTCGCCGGATTATGCGCCTGCAAAAGAATGGATTGAGAAAATGAAGATGCTGAAACTGGTGAAGTAAATATTTTATAACTATTATTTTTAATTCATTACGGAGTAATTATCTTTATCATCAGTAATGCTTTTTATTTCAACTTCTTCATCATCTCCTGATAATGACTTCCCTGCCAGTATATTCTTCCGCATTTTTCGCATACTTTGAATTCATTAAAATTTTTGTAAACGTAATCAGGTATTTTTTCACGGTTTTTTTCTTTTTCTGCCGGTTTTAAGGGATAATTACATTCCATGCACAGTGAAAATGCATTTTTGTAATCAAGTTTAAATTTTTCTTTTATTACGTCAAACTGCTTTGCAACGTAAATTTCGTCAAGGAAAAAAGCGTTTGAACCAGAACCTGTTATTTTTCTGTCCCCGGTTATTAAAATCTGATCCGGAGCCGGGTGCAGATTATCAATGAATGATTTTCGTTCATGTCCGTTTAAATAAACCGCGGAATATCCTGCCATTCTTAACCATTTTGCGAGTTTTCCAAACATTGAATCGCAGATAAACTCAACGTGGTTCCTGTTTTCCATATCTTAACGTTTCTGGGATTATTTCAGAATAAGAAGGATGAACATGGATTGATTTTTTCACGTCCTGCGTTTTCATCCTGTTATTTACTATTAGCGACAGTTCATTTATTAAATCAACGATTTCATCACCCGTCACAAATCCCCCGATTATCCTTTCTTCTTCCCTGTCTTCTATTAATTTTATGAACCCGGTGTCCCTGCCCTCCATGGCCGCCTTTCCGTTTGCCCTGAAAAAATACTTATAAACGTTATATTCCACTTTGTGCATCCGGGCCTTTTGTTCGTTGAAACCAACGCTTCCCACCTGTGGTGATGAAAAAACAATTCTGGGAATAAAATTATAATCTATCGGTTCGGGATTTTCATCTGCTATGTGTTTTACTGCCGTTTCTGCCTCTGCAAATGCAGTGTAAGCGAGCATAGGAGTTTCAATGCAGTCACCTGCTGCATAAATATTCGGGACGTTGGTTCTCATGGAACAATTTACATTTATAAAACCTTTTTGAGTTTTTTCTATCCCTGCAATTTCCGGATTTAATCCGTCAAGCGAGGCAGTCCTTCCCGCTGCTTCAAAAATCATTTCAAAATCCGCTTCCACGTTTCCATCATGCGTTTGTATTAAAACTTTCCCATTTTCCTTTACGTCGGCAATTTTGCTGTCCGTCAGGATTTTTATTCTTTTTTTTCTGAATTCTTTTTCAAGCAATCTTACAATTTCCCCGTCTTCCCCTGGCAGCAGGGTCGGCATCATTTCAACGATAGTAACATCTATACCGAGTTTATTAAAAAAAGCGGCATACTCGCAGCCGGCTGCACCGCCGCCTATTATTAAAACCGATGACGGAATTTTTTTTATGCCGAATATTTCTTTCGTCCCAAAAACGTTTTTCCCGTTAAAAATCCTTTTTTGCTTTGAACCGGTTGCTATGATAAAATTTTTTGCCGTTATTTTTTTACCGCTGCACGTTATCTCGTCTTTTGAAACAAAACCTGCTTCCCCTTCCATTATTTCTATGCCTGCATTTTTTAATCTTGATAAAAGTCCTTTTCTTATCTCATTTACTTTGCCTGAAACTATGTTTATTATCTTTAAATAATCCGTAACCGATCCGGAATAATAAAGCAAACCTTTTAATGGAATGCATCCCTCGTTAAGACACGTACCCCCGAGGTTGTTTAAATTTTTTTCAATCAATGCGGTTTTATATTGTCTTTTTGCCGCTTCAAGTGCTGCCGTATAACCAGCCGGACCGGAACCAATCACAACTATGTCATACATAATAAAACTCCTTTAAAAATATTATAGTGAACTACGGAAACGTTTATCAGCATGATAAGCAATCTCATCTAACACGAACTATTTTAAACGCATTCCTGAAATGCATCCGATAATTACATTTTTTATCTGCCGCATGTTATTTAATCTTTACTTTAAATTTACCGGACGGTAATACTCACACAAAAAAGTTTTATCTGAATATTTCTTTTATATATGCAATGTCTTCCTTTGTTAATTTTTTGTCCCGGCCCCATAAATTTGCTTCCACCTGGTCTCTGTTACGGAATCCGGGTATGACGCAGGAAACCAGGTCATGACTTAATACGTATTGCAGGGCTACCCTCGACAAATCCCTCGTTAATCTTCCGAATCTTTCCTTTAATTTTTCTATTTTGGGTTCAAGTTCTTCCAGAAATTCCTTTTTAAATCTTTCGTCGTCTCTTCTGTGGTCGCCATCAGGAAATTTTGGCAGATTTTTTGAAGAATATTTGCCGAGCAAAAGGCCTTTTGCAAGGGGCGAAAATGCTACAAACGTTATGTTTCTTTCTTTCATCATTTTTGCAACTTTTGAATTTTCTTCAATAAACCTGGTATCAAAAATGTTTGCCCAGCTCTGCAAAACGTCGGGATTTATTTCATCCGTAAGCCGTAAAAAATCATCCTGTGAATATGCAGAAAACCCTATTGCCCTTATCTTTCCCTGTTTTTTCAATCTGGACATTGCATCAACCGCGTCGTGCAAATATCTGTCCTGCTCGCCAAAATCACCATGATGAAAATAATAAATGTCTATGTATTCCCTTTTAAGGTTCACGAGGGACTGTTCACACTGGTGAATTATATGCTGGGGTTCGTATGCATGCTCTGCAGTTCCTTTGAAATGACCTACCTTTGTTGCAATTACGACTTCTTTACTCCTTTTTCCGAGTGCTTTTGCAAGAAGCCGTTCTGCTCTTCCATTTCCATAAACATCTGCATTGTCAAAATGATTTACCCCTCTGTCAACTGCATAGTTAACGGCGTTTATTGCCTCATCTTCATTTACGTCGTCCCATCCGGTAGATTCTCCTTCGTTCCACGTCCGTCCGCCAAGAGTCCAGCAGCCAAGGGAAATTTCGGATACTTTTATGCCGGTTCTTCCTATTTCGCGGTAATCCATATTCTTTGCTCCTTTATTCATAATTTTATGTCTTTACATTATACCTCTTTTCATTGTTTCAAAAAACTGTTTTTTATGGTTTATTGATTACAACTACTACTATCTGTTAAGAATATCTGTTTTATCAAAATTTTCAATTGTGTAAACATTAATAAGAATGGAAGCATTGATTTCATTTTTTGAAGAATTCATTGCAATAAGTTACGGGAAGCAGGAGAAGGACAAGCATTACAAAAATTATATTAACTGACAGTAATGGGTAAAATGGGACCCCCTCGGGCTAAAGCCCGAGGCTCCTCCCACAAAAAATTCAATCAATTCGTCCCGTAGAAATTATCTTTACGGGACTTCGTTGATTGACCAGGGGAATAGCTTCCCCTGGAACCCTCCTGGCAAAGTAGATAAAACCTTAATTTATATTCACATTCATTCAACCCCAAACTGAAGTTTGGGGTTTTCTGAATGCTGTTCCAATAAATAATTTTCTGCCATGTAGGAGCTTCTCACATAAGGACCACTCTCAACGTGTTTAAACCCGAGTGATAAAGCCAGATTTTTTAATTTTTCAAAAGTTTCCGGTTTAACGTATTCTTTTACCGGATAATTATTTTTTGACGGAGCAAGATACTGTCCGATTGAAATAAAATCGCAGTTTATTTTTCTTAAATCATTTAACAATTGCGTTACTTCTGTAAGCGTCTCTCCAAGTCCAAGCATAATCCCGGTTTTTGTAAGAAGACCGGCTTCCTTTGCTTTTTTCAGAACGTTCATGCTCGTTTCAAACGACGCTCCCTTTCTGATGTGATACAGGGAAGGCACCGTCTCAAGGTTATGGGAAAATACGTCCGGTTTTGCATTAAAAATTTTTGACAAAGCATTTGTGTCTCCCCTGAAGTCAGGAACAAGTATTTCTATTTTAATTGCATCATTCATGTTTCTTATTTTATGAATTAAATTACAGAAATGTCCTGCACCGCCATCTTTAATGTCATCCCTCGTTACGGAAGTTATCACTACGAATTTTAGTTGCATTTCTTTTATAAGGGCAACGACGTCGTCCGTTTCATTTTCGTTTACGGGTTCCGGAGTTCCTTTTTTAACATTGCAAAAAGCACAACCCCGCGTGCATACGTCTCCAAGAATTAAAAACGTGGCGGTTTTTCTGGAAAAACATTCGGAAATGTTTGGGCACCCTGCCTGATGACATATTGTATGGACGTTTCTGCCCCTGAATAATTCCCGGACGTAGTTTAAATCACTGAATTTTATTTTTTTATCAAGCCAGTACGGCTTTTTTTTAACCATTACCGCTTATACCTTTTATGTTCCATTCGTCACTGTTGTATTTGTTTAAAATTATTTTATCCACAATTTCTCTCTCTTTTTCCATCAATTTCTCTTCGCTTAACTTTATTTTCAGGGTTGATTTAAACGCATTCATAAAATCATCTATCAGATTCTCAACGTCTTTTTTCTCCTTTAAAATTTCAAACAGGGAAGTAAAATTGTTAAAATTAATTTTTTTATTAAAAAATTTTTTTATTTTTTCGTTGCTGTTCTGAAGCGGAATTGAACCATGCTGAAAAATTATGTTTTTCTTCCTGAACTGTGCATTTCCGCCTATTTTTTTCCCCCGGACAAGGATGTCGTATTCTTCATTTGATGAAAAACAAAACGGTGAGCCTTCTTCCGGAAATTTTCTCTTTTTTAAATAATCCACGGCAAAAACTGCTTTTATACCAAGCAATTTATAAAAATTCAGAATAAAAGTATTTAATCTTTCATAGGTCTCTTTTACGGGAAGATTTTTGCAACCAATGTCTGAATCCGAGCAGACAAGGGAATACGTGAGCTCTTCGTTATGAACTATTGCACCGCCCCCGGTTATTCTTCTTACTATGTATACGTCGTCTTTTGTGCATTCTTCTATATTAATATCGTTTAAAACGTTCTGATATTTTCCTACTGAAATCGAAATGCTGCTCCATCCATATAATCTTAAAACAGGTTTCTGCGTTTTTTCGTAATATTTTATCAGATACTCATCTATTGCCATGTTATCAAGGCACGAAAATTTTTCGTAAGGTATGAGACGCCATTCTTTCATTTTTAAATGTCGCACGTTAATTTAATCTCCCTTGCTGCTTTTGTCTCGTCCGGTCTTGAAATGACGGTATTAACCGGGGAATTTTTTAAAACTTCCGGATTTTTTTCTGCCAGTTCCGAAATTTCAATCATAACGTCAATAAAATTATCAAGCGTTTGCTTTGATTCGGTCTCTGTGGGTTCTATCATTATTGCCTCTTCAACGACCAGTGGAAAATAAACAGTCGGCGGATGTATTCCCCTGTCTATCAGATATTTTGCAACGTCCGTTGCATGCACTCCGTTTTTTAACTGATTTTTGGCAGTAAAAACCACCTCATGCATGCACATTCTGTCAAAAGGAAGATGAAAAAATCCTTTTAATTTTTTCATTATGTAATTTGCATTTAAAACTGCCTTTTCTGCAACGTCAATAAGTCCTTCTTTGCCAAGCATTATAATATAAGTATATGCCTTTAACAAAACGCCGAAATTCCCGTAAAAGGATGCCACCTGACCTATTGATTTTTTTGCAGAAAAATCAAGATAATATTTGCCCTGGCTGTTTCTTGCAACCAGCGGGACCGGTAAAAAATCGCATAACCTGTCTGATACGCCTACAGCACCTGCACCAGGCCCGCCACCACCGTGAGGCGTTCCAAAAGTTTTATGAAGGTTTATATGAACAACGTCAAATCCGGCATCTCCCGGTTTTAGTTTTCCAGGTATTGCATTTAAATTTGCACCGTCATAATACGCAATTGCATCATATTTATGCACAATATCTATTATCTCTTTTACGTTATTTTCAAAAACGCCGAGGGTGCTCGGAACCGTCATCATTATACCTGCAACCTCATCGGACATTTTTTCCTTAAACTTATCTATGTCCATTTCTCCCCTGCCGTTTACGGGGACAGATATGACTGAAAAACCTCCCATGGCAGCAGATGCAGGATTTGTCCCGTGTGCGGATTCAGGCACTATGACGTATTTACGTTTATTTCCCTTTGACTTATGATATGCGGCCATTAAAAGGATACCGGTTAATTCCCCATGTGCACCTGCATATGGCTGGGTTGTCATCTTTTTCATTCCGGTTATTTCACACAACAGATAAGAAAGATTGTAAATAACCTCCAGTGCCCCCTGGCACAGGTTGTAATCAAGATAGGGTATCATTGGATGCAGATTTATGAAGCCGGGTAAGGTGCTCGTTACTTCGTTTATTTTTGGATTGTATTTCATCGTGCAGGAACCGAGCGGATAAAAATGCGTATCAACAGAAAAATTCTGCCGGGATAAATTCGTAAAATGCCTCACCACGTCGGGTTCAGAAACTTCCGGCAGTTCTGCATCATTTTTTCTCCTAAAATTATCGCTTATCTTATTTTCAATATTTTTTAAAGGGGTTTCTATTTCTACGCCTTTTCTTCCTGAAACCGACCTGCTGAAAATCGTATCCATTTAAACTCCGTTTGTATTTTTAAAATTTAAACTGCCGTTTTTATATCTTCCAGAAATTTTAAAACTTCGTTTGCGGTTCTTTTTTCGGTAATTGATATGATTAAAACATCGTTCATATTTTTATAAAACAAAGATGCAGGAATGCCGGGCATTATGCCTCTTGCAAGCATCTTTTTAACGACGGTTGGTGCATCTGATTTTATCCTGACCGGAAATTCATTAAACGTTTCGCCTTCAATTAAACTTACGCCTCCGACATCCTTTAATCGTGATTTTAACTCTTCTGCTTTTTGCAGGTTTATAAGTCCGAGTTTTTTAAACCCGTCTTTGCCAAGCAAAGAAAGGTAAACATTTGCACGGAGGGCACACAACGCCTGATTTGAACATATATTTGAAGTCGCCCTTTCCCTTTTTATGTGCTGCTCCCTTGCCTGCAGTGTTAATACAAAACAATCCCTGCCATTTTTATCAATTGTCTTACCGACTATCCTTCCCGGCATCTTTCTTAAATAATCTTTTGTAACCGCCATAATACCGAGATATGGTCCGCCAAAGGATAAATCCATGCCAAGGGATTGCCCCTCTGCAACTGCTATGTCTGCCCCCATCTCACCTGGCGTTTTTAGCAAAGACAGGGAAATCGGATTAAAAACGCTGATGCAGCATATATTTTTTGTTTTTGCATATTCAAAAACGTCTGAGTAATCGTCAATGAAACCAAAAAAATTCGGATTCTGCATGACAACGCAGGAAACCGTTTCATCAAGAACTGATTTTATTTTTTCCCTGTCAGAATGAAAATTCTTTAAATCAATTACTTCCACATTTAAAGAAAGATTGATGATATACGTTTTTACGATTTTTACGAAAATGGGGTTTACCCCTTCATCAATTACTATTTTTTGTCTTCCGTTCGTTCTCACTGCCATTGCAACTGCTTCATAAAGTGCCGTTCCGCCGTCATACAGTGATGCATTTGAATACGGGAGGCCGGTTAAACGGCTTATCATCGTCTGATATTCAAAAATCGCCTGTAAAGTGCCCTGTGATGCCTCCGGCTGATACGGTGTATATGCGGTATAAAACTCCGCCCTGCCTGATATTGCATTAACTGCGGCAGGAATAAAATGGTCATAATAACCGCCGCCTGCAAATAAAATCAGGTGTTCGTTGCTTTTTGCAAGGTTTTGTAATATTGTGCAGGCTTCGTATTCTGTTTTTCCTGACGGTAAATTAAAATTTTTAGGCCTTAATTCTTCCGGAATGTCTTTAAACAAGTCGTCTATTTTTTCAACGCCGATTGCAGAAAGCATTTCTTTTATTTCATTTTCGGTGTGAGGAGTAAATCCTGCCATTATTTTTCAAGTCCTTCCAGATACTTTTTATATTCGTCTGCGGTCATGAGTTTTTTTGTTTCGGAAACGTCTTTTATTTCAATTTCAGCAATATACCCTTTGTCATAAGGCGACGTATTGATAAGTTCGGGAGAATCGTTTAATGCAGAATTAAAAGCAATGACGGTGCCTGAAACCGGAGCATAAACGTCTGATGCCGCTTTTACCGACTCAATACCCGTTAATATTTCAAACTGCTTTACTGTCTTGCCCGGCTGAACCGTGTCCACATAAGTTATATCACCAAGTTTATGCTGGGCATAATCAGATATGCCGACTTTTGCCTTGCTGCCTTCTATAAAAACCCATTCATGTTCCTTTGTATAATAATAACCCTGTTTTACTTCCATAATGACCTCCAATTAAATTGTTAATTAAATACGTTTAATACGTCATCGGCAGGCGTTTTTTATATTACACGCAGAGACGTTTCCTTTATAAAAGGCGGTTTTACAATTTTTGCATTAATCCGGCTTTTTTCAGACGTTATTTTTATTTCGTCGCCTTCTTTTGCACTGTCCGTCTCAACGTATCCCATCCCTATGCCTTTGTTTAAATGCGGTGAAAAAACGCCGCTGCTTACAAAACCCGTTTCTTTTTCATTTTTTAATATTTTGTTTAAGTGCCTTGGCTGGCGTCTGTCGCTGCATTCAATGCCGGTTAAAGTTTTTTTAATTCCTTCTTTTTTTTGTTTCAACAACGCTTCCCTGCCGGTAAATTCTTTTTCAAAATCAATTACTTTTTCAAAACCTGCTTCAAGCGGGGTTGTATCTTCCGTAAGTTCGTCGCCATAAAGCGGATATCCCATCTCGAGACGTAAAATATCTCTTGCACCAAGGCCCGCCGGTTTACAAAAATCATATTGCAGGATTTCCTTCCACAAATCAACGGCTTTATGTGCGTCAATAAAAATCTCATAACCGAGTTCCCCCGTATATCCGGTCCTGCTTATTATGTATCGTCCGCCCATAAAATCAAAAAAACCATTTGAATAATATTTTAACTGCTTTATTCCGTCACCTGCAATTTTTGAAACGACGTCTGCAGAGAGAGGTCCCTGCACGTCGAGTTTTGCAGTTTTTGCGGAGATATTTTCAAAATGTGCGGATTTTGAAAGTTTTGACGATATTATTTGTGCGTCTCTTTCCTCGTTTGATGCATTCACGACTATCATCCATTCGTCTTCACCGGTTCTAAAAACGATGAGGTCGTCTATGATTGTTCCTTTTTCGTTTAACAGAAATCCGTATTTGCCTTTTCCAATTTTTATCTTTGTTACCGGTATGGTTATTATTTTTTCAAGGGATGATTTATCAGGCGGTTCTTTTACTAAAAATTCGCCCATGTGAAATATGTCAAAAACGGAAGATTTTGCCCTCGTATGTTTTGCCTCGTCTATTATTGAACCGTAATGAATCGGCAGATACCACCCGGCAAATTCAGCCATCAGTGCATTTAATTTTATATGCTCTTCTTTTAACGGAGTATCCTTTAATGACATTATATGTTTGTCTCCGGGGAGAGTGAAATTAAAAAAAATTTTTAAGGTATTTTATAACAGAAAATACTTTTGTCAAGGATAAATTACCGGATTAAAAAACCGGGAAAAAATTTTCTTGCCATAATTAAACTAATGCGATATTCTGTTTTTCATCCGGTTTAATAAATGAAAAAGGAGATAAAATATGAAAAATTTTATATATGACTTTTTCAGGATTTCTGAAAGGCGGACGAACTTAAAAACCGAAATAATAGGCGGGGCAACGACCTTTCTGACTATGGCATACATCATATTCGTTGAGCCGGCTGTGCTTCAGGCTGCTGGCATGGACTTTGGTGCAGTAATGACCGCAACGTGCATAGGTGCTGCAGTTATATGCATTTTAATGGGTCTTATTGCAAATTATCCGATTGCAGGAGCACCTTTGATAGGTGAAAATTTTTTCTTTGCCTTCACAATCGTCATTGCAATGAAATTTCCCTGGCAGGCTGCTTTAACCGCAGTTTTTATTGAAGGACTTTTATTTTTATTACTTACGTCCTTAAGAGTAAGAGAGTTGATTATTGATTCCATCCCTGAAAGCTTAAAACAGGCAATGGCAGTTGCAATCGGGCTTTTTATCGGATTTATCGGGCTTAAATGGTCCGGACTTGTCGTAAGCAATCCTTCCACCTCGGTTGCGCTTGGAGATTTAAGGTCTCCGGCCGTTTTGCTGTCAATAGCAGGTTTGTTCATTACCGCCGTTTTGCTCGTAAAAAATGTAAAAGGAAGTTTTTTATGGGGAATCCTTATAACAACGGTTATAGGCATAGTTATAGGACTGATAAAATTTGAAGGAATAGTAAGCAAACCGCCTTCTATTAAACCTGTCTTTTTTAAATTTGATTTTTCTTTTATGAAAGATTTTAATTTCTGGGTCGTAGTTTTTATTTTATTGTATATGGAAATTTTTGATACGGTAGGAACAATAATAGGTGTTGCTCAGGAATGTGGTTTTGTAAAGGACAATAAAATACAGGACGTTTCAAAAGTGCTTTTTGTTGATTCCATCGGGACTTCAATTGGTGCCATGCTTGGAACGTCAACCATATCAAGTTACATTGAAAGTAACGCCGGCGTAACGCAGGGTGCAAGGACAGGTCTTGCAAACATTACTACGGGAATTCTTTTCCTTCTTGCCCTTTTGTTTTATCCGCTTGTTAAAATGATAGGCGGCGGAGTTACGTTATCCGGTAATAACGTAATTTATCCGGTAATTGCACCAACGCTTATACTTGTAGGATTTTTGATGTTAAAAAACATTACAAGAATTAATTTTTCAGATTTATCTGAAGCAATACCTGCTTACCTTACAATAATGGGTGTCCCGCTCACTTATTCAATAGCAGATGGAATTGCATTTGGAATTATCTCCTATCCGGTAATTAAATTATTAACAGGCAGGGCAAAGGAAGTATCTGTATTATTATATATTCTTGCGGGGATATTCATACTCAAATACGCCTTTTTCCATATTTAAAAATCTTCCATCTGTTTTCTATTCTTAACTTTTATATTTCCAGATCTTTAATTATAAAAATTTGTGCCGCCGCCGTCATAGGCGTGAGCCATATTTCTATGGCAAATGATATAAGGGGGTATATCTTGAGGAGTGAGGCGGCGACACTTTTTATTTTCTATTAGTTTGTATTAAGAACCGATTTTTTATTTTTCAATTTACAATTATAAATCTTTTTTATTTAATTAAATAGTAAAATTTTGCAGTCTTTAACAAACATAACAAAATATCTAACAATAATTTTTACTTTCCCTCACATCAAAATAATTTGTAATATTTTATTTTAAAAATATTTTTTTGTCAATAGTTTTTTATAATAAAAATCGTTTTCATGATGTGGACTAATAATGCGAATATTATACCTATTAATATTGAAAATAATATTATTGAACTGTTTTGATAAACTAAATTTGAATGTGTTTATTGGAACAGCATTCAGAAAACCCCAAACTTCAGTTTGGGGTTGAATGAATGCGAATATAAATTAAGGTTTTATCTACTTTGCCAGGAGGGTTCCAAGGGAAGCTATTCCCCTGGTCAATCAACGAAGTCCCGTAAAGAGAATTTCTACGGGACAAATTGATTGAATTTTTTATGGGAGCCCCGGGCTTTAGCCTTAGAGGGTCCCACTTATTATTATTTCCACTTTTCTAAACAATGGGTTATTTACTCCATCAGGACCTTTTAGAATTTCACCTTTCCCTTCAACGACAATTTTATTCATTTCAATTCCGGTTTTGGAAGACAAAAATTCTGCTATGTTTTGCGCCCGTTTCTTAGATACAGAAACATTATACGACCGCAATCCGGTCCTGTCGGCATAACCATAAATAAATAAACCCTGCTATGTTTTATCTTTCAAAAAATTATCAATCAAAGCATTTAGTTTGTCCTTTTCCCCTGCGAAAAGGTTTTTGACATCCCATTCGTTTAAAGGAAAATAAATTATTATCTTTGTTTCTTTTTCCTGCGCCGGTGTCTCTGTTTTTTCTGAAACTATTTTTTCCTGAATTACCTGCTGCGTGACAGCAGCCGTAGGCAAAGGAATAATAGACGATGGTTTTGGGGGATTTTCAGGAGTTTTTAACACAGGAATAAATTTTACCGTAAGCAAAATTAAAATAATAATAATTATTAAAACTAAAACATAAATCCATAAATTTTTCTTTTCGGTAGTTTTTGGTTTTTCTTTAACCTGAACCTGTTCTGGAATTTCTTTTTTGATAAAAATCTTACGGCCGGATTTGTTCGTAACTTTTTTTACGTGCAAATTTCTTTTTTTCTGCCCTGACTTGCGACGTGCCCTTTTTACTTTTCTTTCTCTTTTGACTCTTTTCATATCCAACACACCCCCTTTCTTTATTTGATATATTATACTACCTTTTTATGCATTTTTATAAGGAATTTTATAGAAAGGTAAATTGCAGGTTTTATTGCACCACACCCAAAATTTCACATGTTTTTTTGTAAGAAAATAACTTGTAATATTATCTTTCATCTTTCGTTTTCCTTTTATTGCCTGTATTTCCCCTTTTTGATGTCATATTCTGTCATATTCATCCAGTCTCATCGTTTCACCTATGTGTCTTGTGTTTTCTTACAATTACATTTTAACATCTGTGAACGATGGGCCTTCTACTTGTTGCACTTCATATTACAATCTTTATTATAGAGTACTTTTCCACAAAAAACATTGTAAATTCGTTATAGTATTTCCTTATAAAATATAGTCTTTTATTAAAAAATCCTAAAATCCGCCTTATATAACGAAACCTTTTGTTGAATTTATTGTCCAATAACTATATACTTGTTCTAAAGAGTAGGTTTTATTTGTATAAATTATTCAAAAGGAGAATATAAATCCAGATGAAAAAGACCGAACTTACAGAAAAAGAAATTCAATTGCTTAAGGCAATTCAAAATTGGATTTTAACTCATGGTTATTCACCTACAATAAGAGATTTAATGTCTGCATTAAATTATGCTTCCCCTAATTCTGTTGACTACATCTTAAATAAATTAATTATAAAGGGGTTGGTCAAAAGGGAAAACAGAAATTTAAAAATCCTTAAACATATGCATGGCACCGAAAATAGAATAAACACTGTTAATGTACCTTTAGTCGGAACCATTGCCTGTGGAGCACCATTATTGGCCACTGAAAACATTCTTGACAAATATCCTATAGACGTACAGCTTGCAAAACCACCAAACAAATATTTCTTACTACGAGCTTCTGGAAATTCAATGGATGAAGCAAATCCTGCAATCCATGACGGCGATCTGCTTCTTATTAGGCAACAGACAACAGCAATGAACGGTGATATCGTAGTTGCTTTAATAAATGATGATGCTACCGCGAAAGAATTTCTCCGTTCCGGCGATAAGGTTATTCTATTACCACACTCTTCAGACAAAACTTTGAAACCAATCATCGTCTCTGAAAATTTATTAATTCAAGGTATCGTCGTTTCGGTAATTCCAAAATTCGAGAAAGAGGGTGATTAACTAATGAGATATAAGGCATTTTTAAGTCACAGTACCCGTGACGATCTAATCGTGACGGCATTTGCGAATTCTTTAAGGCAAGCTGGAATAGAGGTTTATGTTTCAACACAAAACCTTTATCCAGGACAAAATATTGAAGGTAATATTTTTCCAAATATTGATTTTTCAGACTGTGTCGTAGTTTTATTAACAAGGAATGGTTTACATTCAAATTATGTACAGCAAGAAATTGGGTATGCGATTAAAGCAAAAAAATTAATAATACCTATAGTAGAACAAGGTACTGACAATCAAGCCTTAGCCGCTATTCAAAGAATAAACTACATTCCGTATAATCCTTATAACCCTGCTGATTCCTTATATAAAGTAATTGATTACCTATCCTCTTTGAAGAAAGATAAGGAGGGAAAAGAGCAGGGAGCCATTGTTCTTTTGGGTATATCTGCGTTACTTTTCTTCGCTGCATCTGGTGATGGAAAATAAATCGGAGATATTTAATCTATGAAATTTAAAGATAAAGTTATAGAAACGTAGTCAAAAAGCGATGAAACTTTTAATTTCATAATACTTCATAGAAAGAAGGTGAATAACTATGGGCGATAATATTTGGGTTACAAAACAAGGCAATAAGTGGGCAGTAAAAAAAGAAGGCAATAAGACACCTCTGTCTACACACAATAAACAAAGTGTGGCTAGGGAAAAAGGTATCCGGCAAGCAAAGCAAAACGAATCTGAATTCATTTTGCAAAACCAGCACGGGAAGATCAGGGAAAAAAACAGTTATGGAAATGACACGAGAAATATACCAGGTTAAGGCTTGGAAACTATCTAAAACAATGACAAACGTAGAGCTAATGAAAAATAACTCTATTCCCGAAAAAGGGAATATGAAGGGAAACCCGAGTACGGACTTATAACAAGAAAGGAATAATAGTTTATGAAATGGATAACATCCTTGGATTTAAAACAGTGGGCACCAACGACAGATTGCAGAAGTTATTTACCTTATATAGTTAATCAATTAATTAACGCAGAATCAAAAGATATAAAATCAATAAATATTCCTTCTGGAGACAATATATATTTACCGGGATTTGATGGAAAAGTCGAATCTATTAATGGTTCATCATATATCCCGCAAGGATTATCGGTTTGGGAGATTGGAACTAGTAATGATCCACAAAAAAAGGCGAATGAAGATTACGAAAAAAGAAAATCCAATCCAAGAGGCGTAGAACAAAAAAATGCAACATACATTTTTATAACGCCGCAGGTATGGCCGAATAAAGACAAGTGGGAAAAAGAAAAAAACACAGAAGGAATTTGGAAAAATGTTAAAGCTTATGATGGATGTATTCTGGAAGAATGGATTGAAAAAAATCCTGCTGTAGGAGCGCATTTAGCAAAACATATAACCAAATTCCAAGATAATTGCCAAGCCCTTGATGACTTCTGGGCTGAATGGAGTAATTCGTGTACGCCATCTTTAAATTTTGATATTTTATTTTCCTCACGAGATTCTAATAAAAACAAAATTATAGAATGGCTTAGATCTGGGCCAAGTATATTTGCTTTGCAAGGAGACACTAAAGATGAGTCTATGGCTTTCCTTATTTCGGTTATTAATTCTCTCACCAATAAAGAAAGAGATTTTTATCTGGCAAAAAGCATAATAGTTGGTGATTATAATTCTTTTAAACATATAGTAACTACTAGCGTTAACGATTTAATCATAATAGCCAATTTTGATGAACTTGATAAAATTAGGTATGCTATACAAAAGGGGCATAAAATTTTTATCCCATTGGAAAACGGCAATAACAATATTCGTGAAAAAGAAGAATTGCAAAGGATAACTCGAGAAGGTTTTATAAACGCATTAATAAAAATGGGTATAAATCAAACCGAGGCAGAGAAATTATGTTTAGAAACAGGCAGAAGTATAACGTCGTTGAGAAGAAGATTAATGCCAGTACATCTTTTGCCTTCTTGGGCTAAACCGGAAATTGCCAGAGAACTACTACCTCTTTTATTCATTGGTGAATGGACAGAAGAAAATGAAGCAGATAAAGATATTGTCTCATTTTTAGCCGGAGAAAAATATGAGGACTACATTAATAAAATTTCAAAATGGTTGCACAAACCAGACTCGCCAATTATACAAATAAATAGAATATGGCATTTAAAATCCCAGCGTGAAGCATGGCAAGAGATGGGACAATATCTTAATGAAACTGATTTTAAAAAATTCGAGCAGAAATTTCTTGAAGTTTTTAGAACTATCAATCCAAAACTCGATTTAAAACCCGAAGATCGTTGGAAGGCAGCAACAGCAGGAAAAATAAACCCGCATTCGCAGTATATAAGAAAAGGTATGGCAACAGCTTTGTTGATTCCCGCTATTTTTTCAACTGAAATTGGTTTAAAATATCCTTTAAATGCACAATTGTGGGCCGATCATATAATCAAACAATTACTTGAAGGTGCAAATGGGGCATTATGGTATTCTGTTGCTGATGTGTTGACAATAATTTCTGAGGCGTCCCCGTTATCATTCTTATCCGCTATTGAAAAATCATTATCTGAAAAAAAACCACCCGTCATGGATATGTTCACTGAAACTAAAGATTCTTTTACATCCAATAGTATGCATACTCATTTACTTTGGGCTTTAGAAGAATTAGCTTGGGATCCAAAATCTATAATAAGAATTTCGCTTATTTTATCAAAACTCGACAAATTGGATTCGGGCGGGAAAATGGCAAATCGCCCTTTTGGAAGTTTGCTGTCTATTTTTTCAACTCGGCGACCGCAGACATTTGCTTCAATGGATGAACGCTTAGAAGCGATTGATGAAATATCTAAAATCTATCCAGATACGTGCTGGAAAATTATGATTGATTTAATTCCAGAGACTAATTTTGGTATTCTCATGCCATCCAATAAGCCTACTTATAGAAAATTTACAGATAGAATAGAAAAAGACATGACATATGCTGAATTTTCTGCTGTAATTGATGCAATAATAGCTAGATTACTAAGGCATGTAGGGACAGATGATAAAAAATGGATTGAACTTGTTAAAAGAACTACACGAGTATCAAGTAACAACAGAGAAATATGTCTTACCCAGTTAAAATCAGTCTTGCCACAATTAATCAATAAACGAGATTTAAGAAAAACACTTAGAACCATTTTATCAAAACATCGGTCATTTAAAGATGCAGATTGGGCGTTAAAAGAAGAAGATTTGACAGAATATAAGCAGATATTCAATATACTGGAGTCAGAAGTAACTGATTTAATAGAAAAATATGATTGGCTTTTTGAAGAATACTGGCCAGAGCTACCCGAGGGACGAGAATTGTATAATCACGATTTAGTCGTTAAGATAGTAAATGAAAAACGGGAAATGGCGATTTCGGATATTTATAGTAATCTTGGAATTGACGGGCTTTTAGAATTATCAAAAAGAGCAACAAACATACATTTTATTTGTTGGCCACTATCAAATATAACAATACCAGAAACAGATGTTGAAAAAATATATTCGTGGCTTGAAGACTCCGATGATAAAAAAGTACAATTTGCTGAAACGTATATTTTTCAGAAATATAGAGAGGGAAATAAATATGTTGAAAGCATATTTAATTATGCAAAAACTAATATGTGGTCTGAAAAAAAGAAATTAAATCTGTGTTTAGCGTTTCCTCAAAGCAGAAAAATTTGGCAGGAAGTAGGCCTTTTATCAGAAAGTTTTCAAAAAGATTACTGGTTGAATTCCAGGATGGAGTTTCAAGAACTGGATAATGAAGACAGAGAATATGCAATCAGAGAAATGATCAAAGTAAACAGATTTTTTGCAGCTCTGGACACAGCCTGGTTATTTCACACTGAAATATCATCTCAATTAATAATCGATTTGCTCACAAAAATTGCAACTGAAGAAAGTGCAGAAACAAATTTTAGGTTAGATACTTATAAAATAGAAGGTCTTTTTGAAGCCCTTGATAAAACTAATATCGATATAAATGAAATAGCCAAATTAGAATGGATGTATTTGCCAATTTTATCGAGAATTGGTGGTGGAAGACCGCCTAAGGTTCTTCATAAAATTTTGTCAACACAGCCTGATTTTTTTGCCGAAGTAATAAAATTTCTTTTTAAACCAAAAAAAGAACAAGAAAACGAGGAAAAAGAGCCAACGGAAATCGAAAAAGAAAAGGCTTTTTCAGCATATAGATTGCTAGAAGAATGGTATCAAATTCCAGGATATATAGAAGGTGTACTTGACGAACAATTCTTAAGAGAATGGGTTAAAAAGGCACGAGAATATTGTAACGCTGCAAATAGACTGGAATACTGCGACAACACAATTGGTAAACTATTTGCATATTCAAGTGCTGACGGTAATGGAAATTGGCCGCATGAAGTAATTGCATCAATCATTGAAGAGATACAAACAGATGAAATATTGGACGGCTTTTTCTCTGGGATTTTAAATAGCCGAGGCGTTGTTACTAAAGGACACTTGGAAGGCGGAATTCAAGAACGAAAACTCGCAGAAAAGTATAAAAAATTTTCTAAACAAATGTACAAGTATCCGAAAATCGCAAGCGTTCTTCAAAAGGTTGCTCAACATTATGAATATTATGCTACTTCTGAAGACAAACGAGCAGAAAATACTGATTGGGAGAATTAGATGAAAAAATTTAATATTTTTTTACTTTTCCCTATATTTACTTTTAACGCTGCTGGTTATAGTCAGTCAACACAAGCATCGCCGGTTTCAATTACGTCAGTAGCGTTAACCGCCACTGTTGCTCCAACCAACGAGCACTTAACATACGGCTGCCCTGCTTGCCAAGGAACGCTGCTTACCCGGGTTGGATATGTCTTTTGCTATGACAATACCAAGAAAGTGTCCCTTGGGGTAGCCTATCACCTCACAAAAGACGACCTTAACGGACTTGAGAAACGCTCTAATTACAAATTCCTAGCGGATCCTGCATTGCCACCTGTCGAGCGAGCAGAGAACAAGGACTATAACAAAAGCGGATACGACAAAGGGGCACATGTGTCCGGCCGCAGATCAAGCCCGCAATGCCACAACCATGAAAGAATGCTTTTACCTATCGAATATGTGCCCACAATAGCTTCAACTCAACCGGCACCCATGGGAAAACTACTGGTGGGAACTAAAATAAGGGCCTTGGCAGCCAAAGATGGCGAAATTTGGGTCTATGTAGGCCCCATATTTGAAAAAGACCCATCTGGAATGGCTTTTAAACTCGAAAAAACGATAGGTAAGAACCAGATATGGATACCTTGGGGCTTTTACAAAATAGTAGTATTCAAGGATCGTGGACAACTGCAGGCTTTGGCGTTTCAGTATATGAACCAAGACGAGACAAACGACTTCTATGCACACGAAACAACCATAGATAACATTCAATATGAAACTGGTCTTGATTTCTTAAATGCTCTTTCAAAAAATATGAAACTGACAAAAGAAAAATTATCAAAACAAGAATTAAATAATCCATTAAATTAATAAAGGAGGATTCAATATGGACATAAAAACATGTTCTATAGAAGAACTGGCCGATTATATATTAAGTCTATATAAAACTGGTGAAAATCGTAACGGCGATTTCAACAATTTAATCGGCAGTTATTTACAGCAGTTGTGGGGTCCAAATATTGAAACCATTCCTGGTGGATATGTTGTGAATGAAGGTCCCCAAAAAGAATTAAAAGAAAAAGCTTATGAAGCAGCTCATCTTCTCGAAAGAAATGATTTGCTTGTTGTTGATCCCGAACAAAGACATGGATATTTCTTAAATTTAACCAGTTCAGGAAAGCAAAAAACTTTAAAACAAGTTCTTTTAGAAAGAGAGACAAGCGAATCAGAAAAATATACTGATTCCTTAACAGGATTGAAAAACAGGCGTTATTTTGATGAAAAAATAAAACCAATTATTGAAAAAGGAAAAGATCATATGATAGTTTTGGAAGTAGATATTGATTTCTTTAAAAAAATTAATGATACTTACGGCCATCCAATTGGTGATGAGGTATTAAAGAAAGCTGCTAGAATTGGAAATGATGTTTTTGATGGTAATTTTGTAAGATATGGCGGAGAAGAATTTTATGGTATAATATACTCAGACAAAATTGAAGCTTTAAAGATAATTATCAAATTTAAGGACCGGATACAAAATGAAGTAAACAAAATAAATAAAGAGATAAGTAATGAAATCACATGTTCAATAGGGGTTGCTGAAGTATCACCAGAAGGTTCAGAATACAAATCTTTTATTAAAACTATTGATGATCGTTTATATAGTTCAAAAAGAAAAGGCCGAAATAGTATTACCTTTGAATAATTTTACTAAATTATTAATTTCTCTTGGGAAAAAATAGCGATTGTATCTGGACAAATAAAAATTAAACGCCATTCTTATATTGTGCATAATAAAAGCTACAATCGCCCATTATTTAATTTCGCATAAAATACTTTATGCGAAATTAACTTAACTGGCTGCGGTCAATCCCTTAGAATACCAAAAACAGATCGTAAGGATAGGCTTGAGTGTCAGACCTTGAATTTACACCTGACGTTTTACCCCTATAACATATTCCCTCCTTATCGCTGCTATTTCTTTTCTTCTTTTCCCTCCCTTTTCATTTTCATCCCTTACCTTTTTAAACATCCGTCCCACGCCTCCGGGATTTAAGTCCCCGAGAATCCGACCTATTTATGTATTGCATTGCCTGCGACATATTCGGTAATTTAATCTCTGTAAGAAAATGATACGCATATCCGGTATAAATATCCTCAGTGGCCTGCCCATCTTTTTACCTCTTATTATTTATATCCTTTAATTAAATGTTTTTATATAATTCCTGCTTCATTATCAAGTGTATTTTCAAGGTCTGACACCTTTTATATTGCCGCAATTACCTTTTCTTTTATTTCGTTCGAAATCCCCATATCATCATCTCCTTATTGAATGAATCCTAAAGTAGTCACAAGTCAAGATCTGACACCAATCACTGGGGGCCCTGAAGGTCTTTTCATGCATTAACATTGAGACTTTTACCCAATCGTATTATAGAGTTAGCTAATATTTTAATACCTTTATCATCATACATAAGTTCACTAGCATTTAACATGTTATTATTTTTTAAATTTTCATATAATAACTTTATTTTATTTTCCATTGATTGATTTAACGTTGAATTGATCGTATTAATAATTATTGGTTCTAATTGTTTTCTATATTTTTCTGGAATTTGTATTTGTATTATATCTCGATTTACAGTTTTTTCGACGAACATGATAATAGCAGATATTAATAGTGAACTAGTTAATTCTAAAATAAAACTACCCTTTTCAACTGATCTTAAAATTAATGCATCCTGATATTTATCTGCAAATCTTCTATAAGTCACTTGTAATCTTTTAGCCTTTAGCTTATTAAAACTAATAAAATAAAATGCATTTATTAGGGCGTTTAAATCCACTAATAAATATGCAAGATTAAAAACATTTGTAAATCTTTTTAATATCTTGACACTGAATTCTATAACAGTCGTTTTATCTTGCTCTGGTAATTTCATTTTCATATCTCGTAGAACCTCCTTAATAATTAAATATATTCAAATACAAAAAATCCTACTTATGACTGCATCAGCAATGTTCGGTTCATCTAATTCTCCTTCTTAACATTTATTGCTTTCCAGGATTTTATGTTTTTCTTTTTATCAAATGATGGAATCGCATCAAATTTTACAACAGCATTGTTTTCACAATCTTTAGGCAGTTTTTCTTTTAGACAATAAATTTTTTCATTTCCAGTAACTATATAGCAAAATACTTTTTCTTTTTCCGTCATAAAAATTGAACCAATTAAATCTCTCCTCGGCTTTCTGTCATCTTTAATATCTAACTTTCTTTCTTCGCTAGATTTTACACCCCAATATTGCTGACATTTTGTTAAAGCTTCCTGTTTAGTCTTTGGAACAATATATGTTACTATTTTATTCTTTAACATATTTATTTTAGCTTCTACTGTATTTGGGACTTTCCAAACAGCATCAATTCTGACAAACTTTTCTAAAATATAATGATCTAAAGCTTCTTCCTCTTTTCCAATACGTTCACAAATTTCGCCGATTTCCTCAAATACACTTACATCCATTTCTAATTTTCTATTTGATCTCGCGGCATCATACATCATATTAAGAGCTTCTTCTGGTCTGCCTAAATCTTTAACTAATCTTGCATAATCAGCCTTTATCCACCAATCAACTTTATGACCTAAACAAAGTGTTTTATATAATTCTTCAGATTCTTTTAATTTTCCCTTTTTATGAAGAGCTGAAGCTTCTAATCTAATAAAATACTTATTAATTTTTGGATATTTCCCCTTAATTTTCGATAATAATTCGAGAGCCTCATCACATCTATTTAATTCCACTAAAGCTGTTATTTTAGCATTATACCATCTTGCTTGTTCAGGCCAGTCATTTTCGGACGATTCATCTAATTTATCGTTTAATTTCTCAGGTTCTAGTTTATCAGACCAAAAAATAACTTTATCCCATTTTTTTTGTGATTTATTTACTTTAATAATGGCAAAAATGGTTTTTTTTCTTGGCAATTCATCAGGAAGATAATTTAGTATTTTTTCAGCGCATTGCTCAACTTCAGCGAGATTCTTATTATTATTTAAAATAAATTGAATATAAGTCCAAATTACTTCACTTTTAATCCAATTAAATCCTTCTTTTTGCCATTCACTACTATGTTTTGCTTCTAATTCTTTTGCTAAATTCAATGCCTTTTCTTTTTCGCCTAGTTTTCTTAAACAATATAAACTTCCTGCTTCAATTTTCTCATCTCTTTCTTTCCATGTTTTTCTATATAATTCAAGAGCTTCTTTGTATTTTTTTCCCTTTCTTAACTTTTCTGCCTCTTGCCTTATATTTAAATCTATTTCCATTTTTTTAACCTACATTGTTATATAAAATATATTTTTACCCATTGCATTTAATTTCATTCCTTTATCACGAGTAATTAATATTGCATTATATTTCAAAGCATCATCAAGTATCATTTCATCTCTTATTATATTTGATAAATTATCTCCAATTTCTTCAACCTTGCCAGGCGTTTCAATCTTTATTCTTCCCTCATTAGCTATTTTTACTAACCGATCAAGTTCGCTCTTACCACCTGGATTATCACATTCTTTACGCACTATTGGCGTTATAATAAAAATAAAACCTTCAAAAAATCTATTTGATTCTAAATCCTTAGATAATAAGCCGCTTCGAATAATATTACTATCGGGGAGTATATATCCACAATAATATTTTAATATCGGTTTTAATTCTTCAGGATCAATAAATTCATCACAGCACATCATTTTCTTTCCTTTATCAATAATATATTGGAAGCTTTTTGTTGTTTTTTTACATTTGGGACATAAAATAGAAAGAGCTTTAATTGATAAATTCCCTTTATCAAATTCCTGTTCAAATTCAGCTGATAATAAAGATTCATCCAAATCCGGCATTTCTTTAGTCGTTTTTTCTTTATTTCCTTCTATTTCTTTAATAGTTTTATAGGACTTTTTAATAAACCATGGCCAGTCTTTTTTACTTTCATACCAAACATTTAACCAATTAATAGTTTGAGAGTCATTTAAATTACCAGTACCTATAGATTTTCCATCTGCTAGGTAATTTTGATCATTATTTATTGACTCGACTTCTCTTTCTCGTTCTCGTTTTGATAATAGTGATGCAACTTTTGTTTCCAAATAAATATCTTCTGATTGAGTAATTACTATTATTTCGGCTCCCATTTTCTGCAATAAATCTAAAAAACTTTTTAATTTAGTTCCGATTTTATAATTATCTACAACTATTCTACACTTACTTATATCAACTTTTCTCATAAATTGATTTAAAATTCTTTGATATGTGATATCCATTAATTTATTTATATTATATCTATCTACCTCTGATGGTGGTATTTTAATAATTATAGAATCGAAGCCAACAGAAATATAATTATTTAATCTTAAATATATATCATCCCAAAACTTAAAATTATGTCTTTTTTTTGTATCAGCACCTCCTATGCAAACACTTATTTTGTCAAATAAATTCGTGGGAAAAACAACCCCAGCCAAAACAATATTACCAACCACTTCCCCTTTTCCGGTTTCATCAAGGCCTATAACATATTCCTTATCTGTTTTAATATAGGTTGATTTCATATTATTGTCAATATATTCATATGCTTTTCTTACTTCAGTATTTTTTGATTTAGAATCAGTTCCAAAAATAGTGTTGTAATTATAACAAGTTATAATTACATCAAAAAATTGAATTCTCCACGATATTTTTAAATCTTTTATTTCAATTACTTTCCCATTATGATCTATTAAATATTGAAATATTTGTTTAACACTTTCCTCAGATATTTTTTTCCAAGTCGGCATTTATAATCCCCATCCTCTATCAATAGCCTGTCTAATTTTATCTTCATAAATCCTTATTAATTCTCGGCAGGAGTAGATGGATTTGCGTTCTGATTCAATTTTTTCAATTATTTCTTTTTGTCTCTCGATAGTCGGAACGGGAATTTGAATTTTGACTATTGTGTTTGCATTAAATTGCGGTTGAGCTCCTCCTTGTACTAATTTATTTTTTTGTCTTAGATAATCATCACTACGAGTAAAATACCAGTAATATTTATTTAAAATTTTTGTATTATCAAACTCTAGTTTTATTAAAAATGACGCATATATAGCTGGATATTCTTTTTCAAACAATAACGTCTTTCCATATGTTGCCCCAATCCGTGCTACTAATAAATCATCTTTGTTTAACAAATATGGCTTCATTTCTTTATTAAAAACAACAAACTCAGAATCATCATCCCTAAGTTCTCCATCTTCATTTATATCAGTAATTCTTATATATCTAATGTTTCCTTTGCTATTGTTCTTATTTGTATACCCATATGATAATTTACAAATACTACCCAATTCTTTTCTTTCGTAGTTTTCATCGATATTAATCTGCGGTTTCCAGTTGTCGACGACCATTCTTGCGCCGTCGATGATTTTTTGATATCCTTCAATCTCCGCAACAATTTCCCGCTGGACTTCTAAAGGGGGTAAAGGAATTTGAATCTTTTTAATCGAAAGGTTTATCCCGCCTTGAGCAGCACCAACTTTATGACTTAATAATAAATCTTGCCCCTTTACAGATTGAATTATTCTAAATAAATATTTTGGAACGATTTTGTTTCGAATTGGTCTTAAAATAAATACATGTTCATTAACGGCTACATCTTTAAATCCATAGCTTTGATCATAAAATGCTGTTTTCCCAGTTGTTGCACCGTCTTTCACAACTAAAATATCATCTATTTGAATCTTCCCATTCTTTAACCTTTTATAAAAATCCTCAGGTATATATTTAGGAGTTGAAATATCTATTTTACCACTTGAATTTAAATGCTCTCCGCCAATACTTAAAACGCCATGAGTTACTGCCCCTCCTTTAGGTCTTGCTCCAGTTGAAATTTCACACACATCTTCAATTTTTACCATCGGCCATTTTTGAGTACCCCTTACTTCCACAACCCTATACCTATCCCCTGTCAAATTATATTCGCCGTTTTCAGCAAGCTTGGATTTGGGGACAACAGAACAAATGGCGGATTTTTTAACCTCTTTCGAGACAGGTGCAAGGCCTGTCTCTACATTTACAATATATTTCTTCATTACTTCTGCCGCTTCCGGCAGATCATTCTGGTCTATCGGTCTTCTCTGTGCGCCAAGGTCAAATCCGTCGTTTTCGATTTTCACAAACAAAATTTCCTTCACTTTCTTTGCTATTTCCCTATCCATAAATAAAATACTCGTCTTTACCCCTGCATACGGATTAAAAACGCCGGCAGGCAGCGATGCAACAGCCCAGAGGTAATTTTCTTCTACAAGTTTTTTCCGGAGCGCCTTATACGCATTTGCGGACTGGAAAATAATTCCCTCCGGCACAATTACAGCTGCCCTGCCTTTCAGGTTCAGGTGTTCCATTATATAATCTACAAACAAAACTTCTGACCGGTTTGCCTGTATAGAAAACCTTTTATGCGGTTTTATCCCGCCTTTTGGAGTCATAAAAGGCGGATTTGCTAAAATCACATCAAAATTATCATTCCACCTGTCTTCATTTGTAAGTGTATCGTATTCATAAATCTTGGGGGACTGGAAACCATGCAAATACATATTTACAAGCGATAACCTGACCATATCAGGCGAAATATCATACCCGATGAAATTTTTCATTATTTTTTCTTTTTCAGCAGGGCTTAACTTATCCCCTTTTACTTTCTTCATATTCTGCCTGAGAATAAAATTATACGAAGAAATCAAAAAACCGGCTGTTCCGCAGGCAGGGTCGAGCACGCTTTCGTTTTTCTTCGGCTGCACCACATCCACCATAAAATCTATTATATGCCTGGGCGTGCGGAACTGTCCTGCCTCTCCCTGCGCGCCCATAATAGAAAGCAAATATTCGAATGCGTCGCCGAGGTTTTCGCTGTGGTCGTACTGGAACCCGCTGATTTCCTTTAAAAATAAATTCAATGTTTCCGGATCCCTGTATGGAAGGAATGCATCCTTAAAAATATCCCTGAAAAGCTGCGGGATATTTTTATTCTGGTTCATCGAAGTAATAGATTCGCCGTAAAGGTTAAGGCGTTCCTGTCCCCCTATTTTACTGTCCATAAGCTTTGGCCATGCGTATTTAGAATATTTCCCCGTAAAAAACAAAGGTTTTCCGCCTATTTCTTCGGATTCCTTGTCCATGTCGTCCATGAATTTATAAATAAGTGCTATGGTTATCTGCTCGACCTGCGCTTTTGGGTCTGGGATCTTGCCTACGAGAATATCCCTGCAATTATCTATTTTCCGCCTTGTTTCGCCGTCCATTCTTGCTCCTACATAAAATTATTTATCGGTACGTAATCCTTGATATAATCCGGTATTATATCGCGCCAGCCGTTAAGGCTTTTGAAATCAGCCATGCTTATCTTGGGGTTCGTAGCAAACCTGCTGAATTCCTTTTTCTCCACTATATCGCGGATTTCATTATCCGTTACATATGCTTTTATGAAATTTTTTATCGGTAACACGTATTTGCTGTCCGGTTTATATATTGCAATAAATTTATCCACTTCCTCGTCCAGCAGTTCGTCTTTTGTCTTAAACTGTGTTATTTTACCAAAAATTTTCGCCACTATCTCCAAAATTCCTATACGCCTGTCCAATTTAAGCGATGCCCTGAGTTTTTCCAGGTTTATATAATCTTCCGGCTTGTTAAAAATCTTTTCCCTTATATAATCCTCCACCAGTTCCAGGTTGCCTTTTTCGAAGTTTTCTTTTATAAACTCGTCTATTTTTACCTGCTCTTCAAATTTTTCATATAATTTCCTGTCTACTTTCATCCCTTCCAGGCCGACAGGTTTTTCGACATATGTTTTCAACGGGTCTATAATAAAACTTTCAAAAGATATTTCTTCTTCAACTTTTAAATCATCTTTTGTTGTTTTTTTATATTCCACGGGAAGTTTAATAACTTCATCGTAATTGAATTTTTTCTCAAAATACTCATAGTTAGCAAAAAAATCAAAAAGTTTGTAATTCTTTTTTTCAACCCTTGTTTCCTCGCCGTCCACATTTTTATAATAAAATTGGTACTTCCTCGTGCCCCTTCCTTTTATCTGCACAAAATCCGACGGCGAGAAAATCGGACGCATCAGGCAAAGGTTCAGGATATCCTCGCAGTCATACCCGGTCGTCATCATACCTACGGTTACACAAACCCTTACCCTGCTCGATTTATACCCTTCGAGAAAATTGGTATTGCCGCCAAGGTTGTTGTTTGCAAAATTAACTGCAAACTGCTGGGAATCCTGGATATTCGAAGTTATCTGCATTGCAAAATCGGACTTGTATTTGCCCGGATACATTTTATCTGCCAGTATATTGAGCATCTGCGTTATTTTTGAGGCATGATTTTGACTGACACAAAAAATAATACTTTTACCTATTTCACCACTTACAGGGTCTCTTAACGCATTTTTCATAAATGTTTCGCAGAAAATCCGGTTTGTCCTGTCCGAGAAAAATTTCTTTTCGAAATCCGTATGGTAAAATAGCTTTTCTTCCTTACCTGTTTCTGTTTCCACTATTACAGCATACCCTTCATCCGAAAGCATCTGCGTGCTTATGTCTGTGCGTGCGTCCACGACAATAGGGTTTACGAGGTATCCGTCTTTAACCCCGTCTATCAAACTATACCTGAAAGTCGGCACCCCACTTTTGCAGCCAAATGTCTCGTAAGTATCCAGTAATTGCCGTCTTTCCCACTCGCGCGGGTCTTTGATATTTATATCTTTGATGTTCTTCAGGTAATCCTTTGGCGTGGCTGTAAGCCCGAGTTTATAACCTGTGAAATATTCGAATACAGCCCTGCTATTGCCGCTTATGGAACGGTGAGCTTCGTCAGATATAAGGAAATCAAAATCATTCGGTGCAAAAATCCTCCTGTATTTATTATCAAAATTAAAACTCTGAATAGTAGAAACAACGATATCTGCTTTTTTCCAATCATCCCTGTTTTCTTTATAAATAACCGTTATGTAATCGCCTTTGAACCATTTGTCGAACCGCCTCCAGGCCTGCTGCTCGAGTTCCAATCTATCGACAAGGAATAAAACCCGTTTGGCATTGCCGGACCTTAAAAACATTTTTATGATTGCCGCTGCAAGCAGGGTTTTTCCGGTGCCTGTCGCCATTTCGAATAGAAACCTGTTATTCCCTTTTTTCAGCGAATCGCGCAGCGCTTCTATCGCCCGCAGCTGGTAAGGCCTGAGGAATTTCAAATCATTTTCTTTTATGAAATTTTTACGGGTTTTTTCGTCGACATAATTGGGGTTCATTGCATAGGTCGAATTCTGGGTAAGCACGATATAATCGTCTTTTATCTCTTCTTTCAAGATAGCATCCGGATCGGGCCTGAAAGACATAGAATGGCCGAGGGATTCGGATGTCGGGAATTTCGTTATTACATTTGGGTTGCCGCATTCGATATCCCAGAAATAATGAAGGTTGCCGTTTGAGAGAATTACAAATCGGACATTCAACGATTTAGCGTATTTCCGGGCCTGTTCCTTGCCGTCAAGAGGATTTTTATCTTCGGATTTTGCCTCAAGGACCGCTATAGGATGAGTTGCATCGTCCAGAAGGATGAAATCGACAAAACCCCTTTTTACTTTTTCGAAGTTCTCACCAAGGCCGTCGAGGTCCTGCTTTCTTATTTTTATGCCGATTTCGAACATTACATTGGCTTTGCCGGTTCCGCCGTCTAATAGCCTCCACCCGGCTTCTTCAAGCAATTTATTTATCTTTATACGGGCCTTCGCTTCTTTTTGCATCAATAACTCCTATTATTTATCTTTTCCTCAATTCATCCAGTTTTACCCATTCACCCGGCGAGCGCTGGTATTGCCAACAATGCCAACCATCCATTGCATGCCTGGAAATCTTTACCGCGGCCAAAGAAGGCGAAGTATATATTTTTTTCCTAAATCTTATTCTTCCGTCACGCAATATTGTTGCCCAATATATTTTACCTTTGTATTCCATTTTTATCCTGATTTTTTTATTAACATATTTTTTTAAAACAGGCGTCCTGCCCGACGCAATAACTTCATTTATAACACTTTCAGGATTTCTTTTTATTCCAGAAAGTAAATTTTGCAATTCAAATTTTTGAATTTCTTTAAGGTCATTTTTTAACTTCTTTTGCAAATTTTCAGCTTTTATGAATTTGCCTTTTTGTATATTTCCTTTTGGATTTGCTATACGAAGAACTAATGTCTCAAGGTCTTTCAAATGTGAATTTGAAATAGTTAAATAAATACTGAATCTTTCCCATCTACCCGAATGTTTGTCGCGCAAATGCATGTTAAGACGATTCTTAAGATTGGATGCAAGACCTGCATAATATACCCTGCCATTTTTATTATAAAGCGCATAAATGCCATACCTGTGTTTTACATATTCTTTTATTATCTTCTGGTATTTTTCAAAAATTTCACTTGATATGTTTTCCAGATACTGACAAACGAGCTGGCCTGATTTTTTATCCATATCACCACCGGTTTCTTTAAATTATCAATTTTTAATTAATGTTTAACACTTCGTGTTTCTTATTGTCATTTGTTAAAAAAATTTCAATTAAAAATAAACAATTATTAATCACCCGCTTGCATTACCAGTTTTAATTATAACAAAAGGAATAACAGAAAGCAAGGTGTTATCCAATTATCCAGCGGTTCGGCAACTTCATGTTTAAATGAGTATAAATAAATGTTTTTTTCTATTTTACACTGGCGGCGCATATTTCGATTGCTATTTTTAAAACACTTTGGGCATTTTTTATCTTTTTTTCACATATAGGCAGATTACGAGAATCTTTGACCGTCCCGTATGTTAGTCTCCCGGAAAATAATTCGGCCGAGTGCCCATATCCCGTTTTCTGTCCTACCCATAATTAAAGTTTAACAATTTTTTTGTTTCTGTCAATTCCAAATGATTTGCAAATTAAGAGTTTTAACACACTCAAAATTCTAATTTCAAGTGGTCAGGTTTTTGGAGGTAAGCTCAAGATTATATATAATTTCGTGATCTTGTCGTGATTTTGTCAAGGATTAAAACATAGTCTGACACTCGTTTTCCTCTACTTCTTTTAACAAAGATTTAAAGTGCTTTCAATTATAAAGTTGTCACATGTCAAGACAAGACAGTAAAAAATAAGACTCAGCACCGGAATCTACGCTTCATCACAGAACTTATGCTCGCCGGGATGGCACCAGTGCGGGATATTTTGTCCTAATGCCTGTTTAAAATCCTCTTTAATTATAAGCTTATCAACTACCCCGCCGCCATACCAGGCTTCTATGATGGCTTCATGTAGGAACAAATCTCCAAAAATGGCATCGCATTGCGGGCACCCAAAAGACGCATAAGAATTTTGTGTCGTTTTACTATAGCGCTCTTTTATAGTTCCAATATTTAAAATCTTTTCTTTAGCTGTGTTTACATAGTCATTTACCTTTGCTACGATTTCGGGCTTAAAGATTAGTTTATCAGACACCCATAAAGTTTCGTTTGCAAGAATACTTGTATTGCAAGGCGTATTGAAATTATTGATATAGTAGATATGGTAATCAAAACCGCACTTCCAGCATTTCTCTTCCACAAATCTAACTTCAGCCTCATGCATTCTAAGCGAATTGCAGAATTTAATTTTATTCTGAAGAAAATCACTGACGAAAACTTCAAGGGGTAGTTCTTTTCTGCCCTTTATGGAGACAATTGTCTTGCCGTCAACATCCGACATGCTAAATAACGGCAGGTCTTCCCTTTCCTCTGTTTGCTTTGACGGTTCGCTTTCAAACAGCCAACACCCGACTACTACATCCCTTTTATATTTTTCCTGTCTTTCCAGCGTCCTGTTTAACGATTGCTTGGATGTCTGGATCTCAATGGCATATTTGTGCCCATTAGCAAGCACAAAAACATCCGCCCGCCAGTCTTTGCCACGGTATTCTGTTTCTGCTTCAAATCCAAGACTTTTGCAGCTTTGCAGGACTTGAATTTTTACCTCATCATGCATGCTCATATTTAACCTAATTTTATATTTCTCTTATTCGCTCATTTTTTTAGACCTGAATCTATTATCAAACTCTTTTTATAGCATTAAGTAAACCAGAATGGGCATCTAGCATTCGCTTTTTTATTCATAATTCACGTTTATTATATTTTTCATAAATCTCTCTTAAAAATAAATCCCCTTTTTCTGCATGTATATTACAAATTGCATCGGCTTCTGATTTTAACTTTTTCTCATAAAGCCCAACCACTATATCTATTATTTTTTCTTTATAAAACTCAGGACTGATAATTTGTTCTAAAAGGGTCAAATATATATCAGCAACTTTTTTTGGCGTTTTAGCGGTATGCTTAGGTAAATAATCTAAAATAGCCATAACGTTATAATCATCGGAGGCATTTTTTGCGGCTGCAATCACCCATTCAAATTCGTCATCTGTTATTTCATCCAACAAACCAAACAACTTGCTTGTCCATGACATCACCTTTGCATTTTCTTTGTGTTTTAAATATATCTCCTTCCACAGTTCTTTTGTTTTTAATATGACTTTTTTTTGCATCTCTTCATCTTTTTCCGTTAGCTTTTCATCATCATTGTCCTGTATTCTTTGCTGCCAAAAAAAGTCAATAGCGTCCTTTATCAAATTCAAGTTTTCGGACTCAATTATTTTGCTGATAAGACTATCCGGGTCGCTTAGTTTCTCCCAGTCATAAAGATATCCAACGCAAATATGCTGCACTTTCTTTTCATTCGCAATTCTTTCTTTTAGGTCAACCGTTAATGCTTTGGCATATTGTCCTTTCGTTTTAAAAATCTCATACAACTGCTGATACACAGTATCAGAGTAAACCAGATAACCCGATATTGTTTTTAGCCACTTTGAACTATTCATATCAAAGATATAATCAAAATTACTATCAACCCATTTTTTATCTAAGTAATACATATTTGGAAGATATGACGCTATTACCTCCAAAAAATCAATATTGCTGGTGTCAGAGTCAGTCTTTTTCAGCCATTTATCAAAAATAGCTTTTATATCATCATCCCATTTCACAGGATTATCTTTTTTTAGAGTTCTAGCATTTCTTAATGACCAATGAACCAAAACTTCAAAAACCTGTCCTCGTGGCAAGTTATAAAAATTCCTGGATAAATCATCTTCCTTATATACTATTTTTTCTAATTTGTTAATTAATTCCAACAACGTTTTTTTAATGTAAAAAAAGAAGGTCTCCCCGATAACATAGCTATCGTTTTTGCAAATATCTTTCATCATGGACAAACACGTGTAAACAACCATAATCCTATAATCATATGGGCGCTCACTTTTTAAAGGTTTTGCGAAATCAAACTGATCAATAATGCTTTTCATATAAATTATTATCTGATCATGTTTCACTTTAGCGGGATCGGCTTTCCAGACTTCATATAGACCTGATGCAATAGCTTCGGCATAGACAATTTCAACACCATTTGGATACTCAAATTTATAAAGGTTTCGAGTATATATGCCTGGATTTTTGATTAAGTCACCTTTTAGAATATTAGCTAATCCTTCTTTAGAATGTATTACTGATTCCGGCTTATATGTATTTAAAAGGTTTAACTTGCCATCAATATCTAGACTGGAAAATTCATCAGGCTTAACAGAAGTTCTTTCACCAGAACCTTTTTCAATCCATATATTATGTCCTGGATGGCTCGTTTTTATTTTAGTAATTGAATGGTACTTTTCAAATAAAGCCAAGATATCACTATCACCGGTTTCAACAAAGGCTGTTAGCCATTCTTGCTTTCTATACGCAAGTGCCCTTTCATCCGTTTCATCATTACCATCCTTTTTTAAACTATTAATTCCATCAATGATAACCTGCTTTTTTTCTTGAATTATAGTCTTATTGTTTTGCTCAAACAATTCATATAATTCAGGCTTCAAGTCAATATTATCTAAAGTATCCGGTTTGAAAAAATTCCAAAAAATAGATTTTAATTCATTATAATGTTTGCTCGTTGCATATAGAGCAATTTTTTTAAATACATTATTTGTTTCGCCGAATAATACTTTAACAATGTGTTGAATATTAGCAGCTTTAGAATACTGCAGTAATGCAGCTGTAAAGTTTGTAAGTATATCTAAATATTCTCCTTGCACTTCGATATGTCCATTGATTTTTTTTATCCAAAAGTCTCTTGGGTATGTTTGCAAATACACCTTTAGTTTTTCAATCATGATCTTAATGACTTCAACTCCACATAAATTTGCAATTTTCTTTTTTTGTTTTTCTAGCATTTCATGGAGCCAATAATAATGCATTACTGTGGTTCGATTATTCCCCTCCATCTTTAAGGCTATAACACACTCCAAAATTCCGATGATAAAATCCTTTATGCCTTCCTCAATAAGCCTTGGCATAAGGTGAATATGTAAGTCCGCAGAAAAAGTTTCCATACTCCAACGCGAATTAATAGCCTCTTTAATAAAAGCCAAATAAATTATTGTGTTTTTCTCTACTATTTGTTTTGGAAACAAACTAATAATTTCAAGCATCGCAGAATCAGTCCTAAAGTTTTCAATTCTTTTTGAGTCGGATTTTTTATAAGTTATAATGTCATTAACTATTTTTTCTAGCAACTCATCTACACCAGGTTCACGCGTATCCTTGTTTATCTTTGCAATTAAAATTAGGTAATCAAGGATCGACCATCTCGGCATGTAGAAGAACCCTGGTTTTTTCTTGTCCTCAATAGGCTCAGGATTCTTGCTCGGTTCAAAGAATCCATTTTCTTTTAAAACTTGCAGTTTACTAACAGCCGTTGAAGATTCACATATCTTTCTAAAATAGTACTCTTTTAATCTGGAATCATTCTTTATGACTTGAAAAACTTTATCATCATCTTTTAAAATCAAATCCTCAACTTGTTTATAACTATCATATAGATATCGAGATGTCTTGTGGATTTCAGAATTCCATGTTTTTATAATTTCAAGTATTTGTTCGTATCCCTTCTGATCCATTGAATACGGGACAAGAATTATACCCAAGTCGTCATAATATTTTTGCTCAATATCAACGAGACTTTCTTCATTTTCATAGAAACCCTTTAAATAGAATTTTCTTTTTTCAGTTTTCTGAGACTTATCATTTTTACAAATATAATCTAAAAGTTCAAACTCTTCGAGGCCATATCCAATAAATAAAATTGTGTTTTTTGAAAAAACACGTTCTAAAAATTGTTTAAAATCCGAGTCATTATATCTTGCCAGGTATTCGTCCACCTTGAAAACCATGCTGTCTCTAAGAGAAATTGTACCATGTAATTTATATAATTTTGTTCTATCTATAGTTAAATCTTTAAACTGGACAGGATAACTTAAACGCCTGCAGGGTAAGTAAAGTCGATCAACGAACTCATCCGCATTTGTTGTTAATATTGTTCCACGAAGTCTTTCTATCTCTTTATAAATTTCAGTATCTGTTTCCTTTTTATAAAGCAAAGACATCTCTAAGGTTTTATAGAAATTTTCCTCAAGCCCCCTCTCTTTTAAAACACCATAACACATAGAAATAACCTTTTTTATATCCGTGTATGACATTAATTTTTCTTTTACCTTAAAATTAATTATTCCATTCTTATAACAAAGGTCTACCAATCTTCTGCCCATTTCCGACCAAGAATCACAACCCACAATTTTAGAGACTCCCGCTCCAACGAAAATAGCCAAATCATTGTTGTTTACAGCATCAATGATTGGCTGTGGTAAGACAGGAACTGGTTTTATCAAAATAATCCCCTAAACTCTTGGTATTACCGTAACAACAACCCCTTGGATCATTAAATTTTCAGTTAGGATGATAGGCTCGTGTTTGGGATTTGTCGAGTGCGGTTTTAAGATTATAAAATTTCCGCTTTTGCGGAACTCTTTTATTGTTGCTTCGTCGTTTATCAGGGCTACTACCAGCTCGCCCTCGCGGGCGGTCTGCTGCTGCCTTATAAGGACAAGGTCTCCGTCATTTATGCCCTTTTTGTTCATAGAGTCGCCCTTGGCCTCCAGGATAAAATACCTGTGCGGCGGCCTGGCTATGCAGGTATCAACGGGGATCTTTGTCCTGATGTTTTCCTCAGCCAGTATCGGCGCCCCGCATGCCACAAGTCCAATTACAGGGACATCTATGGTTGAAACCTTGGTCGTATCGCCCTTGAACCCCTCATTTATCTTGAGCTCATTATTTTCATCCCTATAGACCAATCCCTTGTCTTTCATGCGCTGGAGGAGGATGGTTATAGACCTGGGGGATGCATAGCCCAAAGCATCCTGTAAATCGCGGATTGACGGGCTATACCCCTTATGCACGAACCAATTTCTGATCTGTTTTAGCAGTTCTGTTTCTTTCTTAGATAATATGGTTTTCATTTATACATATTATACACATAGTGGGCATTTTTGTCAAGCGAATAATACATCATTTCTTCCTGCCACCAAATGACGCCGCTGATATAATACTAAAAATATCTTCACCTTGCTTTAATTTTTCTATCAACTTATTGAACATAAATGCTTCATTATTATTTGTTTTCTCTTGAATCATCAATAGCTTTGCGAGTGCAAATAAAAATTTTGGGCTATATTCCCCTTTCTCGTTCAAAGCTTTGTATTTTTCGATTTCTTCATCCGTAAAATTTATGTTTAAATCCTGTCTTTCGTCTTGTGAATTTAAAGGCTTAGTTTTACACCACAGTTCTGCCATATAATCCAAAAATTCAATCGTTTTTTCTTTATCCTCTCTAAATTTCAATAAAATATCAACCGCCCAATGAACATGTTTAGGAGTTCTTATCCTGCTCCATTTCCATTTGTCTTTCCTTTCTCCAACTTTGATTTTCTGACGATACATTATCAGGATATCAAAAGCGCTTAACTTCCCTTCATATATTCCTAACATGAAGGAATCATTTATATCAAAACTTTTTATAAGCTTATACCCCTTTTTTTCCATCGTAGGTTTAGAGTTATTCATATCATTTATCCTTTTTAAACACAAACAAATTCTCATGCATTATCAACAGAAAGTTGAATTTTTTAGACTGGCTTTTCCAGTATGGCGTAGAGCTGCAATTGTGCTGTTCCTTTATAATTTCTTCTTTAAGCTTGAATCCAACTTTTAAGAATCTGTCCAAAACCATATGGGGAATAGGGATAAACATACCTTTCTTACGAGTTGAACCAATGAGAATAGCGCAAAACTTTCCTGGCTTTAGTACCCTATAAAACTCCCTTGCCATCACTTCCATTTCATCGCAAAATTTCCCGATATTGCCTATATTTGACAAATCCCCTTCTATCTTCCCTTTACTATACTTAATAATATCGGCATAGGGTGGGTGAGTAGCTATAAAATCAATGGATTCGTCTTTTATCTTATTTAAATACCTTGCGTCGCCGACTTCTACCTTAATATTGGATTTTGAACTATTAAAATCGAGCCTTTGTTTTGTTATTTTTACATGTTCCGGATTTATATCATAGCCGATTGCATCACGATTTAGGAGTTTGCACTCTATCAGGGTTGTACCGGAGCCTACCATTGGATCAAGTACTACATCGCCTTCTTTTGAGTACCTGAGTAGCAGATTCCTGGGAATTTGTGGCGCCCAGTTACCCGGGAAATCCCCTTTGTGCGTTGCCCAATTCCCCCGTTCAGGAAAAGACCATACGGTCGTATGTTCAAGATCAAAACCCGAGGGCGGAATCTTGACAACTTCTTCCTCTAACATCATTACCTTTTTACCATTAATAGATACCGGGTAGGATTTTCTTTGTTTTTTTCTCATACTCATAATACTCATCTCCGAACCTATTTTTTAATTCTTTTTCCTCAAACTCAATCCTGACAACTATAATAATCAAATTTGCCGCAGATAATCCCAGCAATACATAATCAAATGAATACAAATCAATCCCGGCAATCATCAATATCAGGCTTAAATAAATTGGATGCCTCACTTTGCTGTAAAGCCCGCTAGTAATCAGTTTTTTGCCTTTTTCGTCCTTTATTTTTATGCTTGGCGACCAGTTATCACCGAGCTGCTTTCTTGCGATAAATGCCAGGGCAACTCCCATGCCAAACAAAACGATTCCCACTATCTCATTAATAGTGCCCCGTATTGCAAAAGAGTCTTTTTGTTCTCCCCAGATAAAAACCAAAAAATACGCTAAAACAAATACAAATACCAAAACCGCACTTGGATCTTTAATGAATAATTCCCACCTGCGCTTAAAGTTCATAAAGTCTCCCAGATTTAAAATTAAGACATCAAACCTCCGCCTCCTAATCCTGTTTCTGTCCTCGCACTATCCCACCCGGTTTGTCCAAGAATACTGATCGACTTTGGAGGGTTATATTTCTTGAATCCCGGTGTTTTAGGTTCACAAACAATATTCAAGGGACAATCTTTAATACTTTTCAAAAGAGCGTCTTTACCAGTCACAAATATATTTTTTTCAATAAAAATATATCCATCTTCACTGGTACAGGGCAAGACTTTATTTATAACAAATGCTTTGTTTTTCTTTCCGTTTTTAAAACATACCTGACAAGTCTTATTCCTTGCAGAATGCCAGCTAAATTTATGCTCATGCGTTTCACACTCAAATATACAAAGGCTTTCCTTGCAGAATTCCCGCCCAATAATCCTGTAAACCAGATAATCAATCATACATGGGCTTTCAATGCATTCTTCCGGGTACTTTTCTTTCCAGATTTCCCAAACCCTGCGCCATGCTTTTGCATTCATTTCATCGATCAACGAATACTGATAACAAAACACATCAATAAAGCTCGATACAAGCGGTATTTTCGTTTTTAAAATCCCCGTTCTGAGCGCAACTTTAACAGTATTTATATCGCTGGCCACGTCTATCTTGTCAAAATTTGTTATGTTTTCCCAGACACCAAGCAATACCATATCACGTAAAAACATGTCTGTCTTTTTATTGCCAAAACCCGATCCGGTATTTTCCAGCAGCATTTCCCGGACTCTGGAAATATCATTCCCGGCTTTTTCTATCAATCCAATTGGTTCTGTGCCCAAATTGATTAAAAGTTCTGCTGATTTTTCCGCATATTTAATCCTTTTGTCATTTTGGGACAGGGAAGAAACACCGATGCTTTTTAAAAATGCCTCCGGGTCCGATTTGATTGATTTTTCATCAAAGATACTCGGATCCCCCTCGTTTAATTCGAGCATTTCCGCTATATCTCTTGACCCTCTGAAATCCTGCGGCGCGGTGAAATACCTGACACGGCAAACATCCTCGTTTTTATATTTTCCAATATCATATAATTGAACAAATACATTTTTTCCAAATTTCTTATAAACATCATGGAAAACTTCAGCTGTTCCTTCGCATTTTTCATCAATTATTTGTGGATCTAATAATTCCTTATGATACTTTTCCCAAAACTTATGAAATTCAGAAAAATATTTAAAATTGTCGCCTAAAGCAATTGTTTCTCCAATCCCATCATGGTAGGTATAAAAGAATTCATTTATTTTTGAAATAATCACTCTGGCTTGTTCGAGGGATATTGAATTGACTTCCTTAATTCCCAAGCTCTTTAGTAGTTCGTTAAAAAAGTTTTTAAACTCATCCATTTCCCACCCCTCTAGTAATTGAGTATTACAAGCTCATTAATAGCCCCTCTTTTTGCGGCTTTGCAGTTAATCATTCTTTTTGCCTTTACTATTTCTATTCTATATCCTTTATATAAACCGCGAATGAATTTTACGTCGGAATTACTGAGCATAAGTTTACAACCGCGTTTATCAAGGATTTTAAATACTTTTGCAAGTCGTTCCTGGTCTTTTTCATTAAATGAATCTTTTGTATATGAAGTAAAATTTGATGTTTTATTTATCGGCTGGTATGGCGGGTCAAAATAAATGAAATCTCCTTTATCTGCTTTCTCAAGCACAACAGTAAAATCGTCGTTTATCAGTTCCACATTTTCAAGCGATTTGCTGACAGCTTTTAAATTTACAAAATCACAAATAAGTGGATTATTGTATTTCCCAAACGGGGTATTAAATTTACCTTTGCTATTCACTCTATAAAGACCATTGAAACAGGTTTTATTCAGATAAATCAGCCTTGCGGTTTTTTCCGAATCGGATTTTGGCTCTTCATTTCTAATCTTGTAAAAAGTTTTTTCATTGTTTAAGTATTTGCCGTTTGACAGGGCTTTTATAACATCTTCTAATTTATTTTTATCACTTAACGTTTTATAAGCATTTATCAAGTCCCCGTTTGAATCTATAAGCGTAATCTTCTTGTCATCAAGCATTCCATTTGAATAAAGAAAGAAAAACACCGCACCGCCGCCGACAAATGGCTCTATATAATTTCTAAATTTGTCCGGAAACAAGCGTACAAAATCATTAAGTAGCTGTCCTTTACCACCCGCCCACTTTAAAAATGGCTCTGCTTTTTCTGGTCGTTCAAGTAATTTCGGCGTCATAAAACTCCTTTTAAACATATTAACATCATGCACCTAAACCTGTTAACACTTTTTGAACTACTCCCTGTATCATGAAATCATCCTGTATTATTATCGGCTTGTGCTTGGGGTTTGTCGAGCGTGGCATAAGTGCAATTGCACCGTCAAGGTCTTTATATTCTTTAATCGTCGCTTCATCGTCAATTAAAGCAACTACTATATCACCAGATTTTGCGGTCTGCTGCTGCCTTATAAGTACCAAATCCCCGTTGTTTATCCCCTTCTTGTTCATCGAATCACCTTTAGCTTTTAATAAAAAATATTTATAAGGCGGTTTAGCTATTTTTAATGATACAGGAATTTTATCCAGAATATTTTGCTCGGCAAGAATCGGCATGCCACAGGCAACTTCGCCTACTATAGGGACATCAACGGTATTTACCCTGCTGTCGTCACCTTCAAAGTAAGTGATTATCTTTATATCCCGTCCTGTTCTTGTGATAATCTTTTTTTTCTCAAGTTTTTCAAAAAGGTAACTTACCGACCTGGGGGAATTGTATCCGAGCCGCTTCATAAGCTCCCGCACAGACGGCGGCCTGCCGTATTGCATTATACTATTCCTTATCTGCCGCAAAGCCTCTATTTCTGAATCTGTCAATGTCGTTTTCATACTTATATTATACAGTTTGTATAAAAGGATATCAAGAACAAAATAAAAGGCTTGAGTGTCAGACCTTGAATTTACACCTGACGTTTTACCCCTATACATATTCCCTCCTTATCGCTGCTATTTCTTTTCTTCTTTTCCCTCCCTTTTCATTTTCATCCCTTACCTTTTTAAACATCCGTCCCACGCCTCCGGGATTTAAGTCCCCGAGAATCCGGCCTATCTATGTATTGCATTGCCTGCGACATATTCGGTAATTTTATATCTGCAAGAAAATGATAATAGTTGCTCATCAAAACATATGCATAAACACTAAACTGGTATTTCTCCTTTGCCTCTCCCATGATTTGTAGGAATCTTCTCCTGTCCCCCTTTAAATATATCTTTTCTTTCGTTCCCTCTTGCTATTATATGATACGCATATCCGGTATAAATATCCTCAGTGGCCTGCCCATCTTTTTACCTCTTATTATTTATATCCTTTAATTACTTTAATTAGAAGTAAATACAGTGTAAAACTTGTGGTCTTTTTGGCTGAAAAGGATATAAACGAAAAACATACTACACCCCTCTATAATACAATCTAACCAACGTTAAGCGAGATGTCGCGTAAAGCCCGATTGCATGAAATCCATTTTCCGGGCCAAGTGACATCCAGTGGTGACTCAGGCTGGCCATCTTTATTTAAATAGTCAGCCTGAGTCACTTTACGGGATGGTGGAGGCGGTGGGATTTGAACCCACGTCCAGACCAGCTTTAGCAAAGGCGCTACATGCTTATTCCGGATTTTAAATTCGTGCTTTATACTCCTCCGGACAGGATTACAAAGCACTACTCTCCATTTTGCTTAATAACGACGTAAGGAGAAGACGGCGTTATGCAGCCTGCTATTGGTCCCCTCTGGTTTCCCGCAGGCGAAAAAATCAGAGAGGTGCTGCAATTAAGCAGCTAAAGCGTAATCGTTCGCTTTTATGTTTGCCCACATTGATAACGGGGATATGGGCCCCGGCATGCTCCTTTTGCCTACACTAACCTGTCGAATCCGGTCGCCCCCAGCATAGATAAAATCATCAAAAATTTATTATTTGTTTATTTAAAACCGGCATCAGACATACGGCATCTTTTTACATATTAATTTTATATCTTTTTTGTTCTCTTTGCAAGTCCCTTTTTTTTATTTCTTCCCTTCTATCGTATTGCTTTTTACCTTTTGCAAGAGCCAGTTCAACTTTAACCCGTCCGTTTTTAAAATATACGGAGAGAGGTATTAATGCAAGCCCTTTCTGGGTTAAAAGTCCCATCAGTCTGTGTATTTCTTTTTTATGCAAAAGCAGTTTCCTGTCACGCAGCGGGTCCGGGTTATAAATGTTTCCATGGCTATACGGACTTATGTGCATGTTAAAAAGAAAAACTTCTTCTTTCATTATCCTTGCAAAACTGTCCTGTATGTTTGCCCTGCCTTCCCTGATTGATTTTACTTCCGTTCCTTTTAATGCTATGCCTGCTTCAAACTTTTCAAGTATGAAATAATCGTGAAACGCTTTTCTGTTATGTATGGTTATCTGTGACATTTATTTTAACACCACCATTTTATTAACAAATTTTTCTTTTCCCACGGTTAAAACCGCATAATAAACGCCGTTTAATACGATCCTGTTGCTGTCATTTTTTCCATCCCACGTAAATTTATACAACCGGCCGCCATTTTGATTCTGCTCTGTTATCGTTTTGACGCGCCTTCCTATTATATCATAAATTACCAGTGAAACTTTCTGATTTGACGGCAGATAATACTGCAGATTTACTGTTTCTCTGTCCGGATTAAATGGAACGGGATATGAATAAAAACTGCTGGATAAGTTTTTAAGTATTATCTGGAAAACATCAGACCTGTATGGATAACTGCCCGACTGCGGATATAATGAAACAATCAAAGAATCAAGTTTTGTAACAAGTATGTCGCCCGGATTTTGTAATTCAACGTAAAAATTTGTATCAACCGGATTGTCTCTTATCGATGCTATGATTTTGTATGTTTTACTTGATTGCGGTGCAATATACGGGTCAGATGGATTATACAAATTTACGTATAACTGCTTTGTATCTCCCCATGACGTATTTGTTTCAAAGCCATTCCCATCTATGACCGTAATTATGTTTATTGAATTATTAGCAGCACTGCTTGTCGTTAACGTTAATCCCTGCATAATATAAGGAGATGAAATATTTGGGTTCGTTATCGTAACGTCCATGACCGTGATGTCCTGCTGCCCTGCAATCACTGCGTCTATCCTGTAACTCAGGAAACTTGTAAGTCCCATGCCTCCCGGCGGAACTTTTACGTTAATCGGATCTGAAACATCCGGAACCAGTTGCCCTGTCGTATCAGAAACGTCTATCTGATACGTTCCGGAAGCCAGGAATCTGACGTAAAAAACCGCTTCCCCTGCCGTTAAATTTACGTTTGCCGGATAATCAGCAGTGGACGGGCTCGTGGAAACCTGTAAAACGCACGATGCAGGATATGTCTGCCAGTTATTTTGTTCCAGCGCCCTGACTGTAATTGTTACGTAATTGCCTGCTTCCTGGTCAATCGGGACGCCAGTATATCCCGGCGCATACGGCACAAAATTCTGCCCTGGTAAAATAACTGCAAGTGACGTTAACGGAGTGCTTGTCGGAGTTGGCGTAAATGACGGTGTTGCAGTTTGCGTTGCAGTCCATGTCGGAGTTGCGGTCTGCGTCACTGTCATTGTTGCTGTCTGTGACGGGGTTGCCGTCGGAGTTGCAGTATAGGTTGGAGTTGACGTTGGCGTATCCGTTGGAGTTATCGTATAAGACGGCGTGGACGTTGGAGTATCCGTTTGCGTCCACGTTGGCGTTACAGAAGGCGTTACGGTTGAAGTCCACGTCGGCGTTGGCGTAAAAGTAGGCGTTACGGTTGAAGTCCAGGTAAAAGTCGGAGAGACGACGATTACTATTTTTGAAAAGCCGTTGGGAGTCGTTCCTTTTATGTCCGGTTGACTATTTAAATAACTTTCATAATATTTGTCACCCGGGTCTGATATTGCATTAAACGTAATGACGTCAAAATTTGGATTTGTAAGTCCGTTCCAGGAAAACGGATATTGAACTATTATTTCATTTCCTGTGTAATTTATTGTGGTCCCTGAAACGCTGCTAAAGTATCCTGAAACTGAATTTACTCCCTGGGGAATTACAATACGGACTTCATTTATCGTGCTCACGTCCCATGCATTTACATGATAATTATATAAAGTTAAATCCCCTGCAACTGCATAATTTGGCTGAATGTATGCATATGCTGCCGGCGTATTCGTCCACGTAGGAGTAATCGTAAAGGTAGAAGTTATTGTAAAAGTCGGAGTTATCGTCCATGTCGGAGTATTTGTCGGAGATATGGATGGAGTATCCGTAGGCGTAACCGTCGGCGTCACAGAAGGCGTCACGCTTGGAGTAATTGAAGGCGTTACAGTCGGCGTATCCGTGGGCGTATCCGTCGGGGTTACTGTCGGCGTAACCGTCGGTGTCACCGTCTCTGTTACCGTTTGCGTTACACTCGGTGTCACGGAAGGCGTTACGCTCGGCGTCACACTTGGCGTAATTGAAGGCGTAATAGTTGGCGTCACCGTCTGCGTTACTGTCGGCGTCACTGTCTCTGTTACTGTTGGTGTTACCGTCTCTGTCACTGTTTGCGTTACGCTCGGCGTGTTCGTTGGTGTCACACTCGGTGTCACGGAAGGCGTTACACTCGGTGTCACACTTGGCGTAATCGAAGGCGTAATAGTCGGCGTTATTGTCTCTGTAACCGTCGGCGTTACTGTTTCTGTAACCGTAGGCGTTACTGTTTCCGTAACCGTTGGCGTCACCGTCTGCGTTACTGTCGGCGTCATGGTTTCTGTTACTGTCGGCGTTACTGTTTCTGTAACCGTTGGCGTCACCGTCTCCGTTATTGTAGGCGTAACTGTCTCTGTCACTGTTTGCGTCACGCTCGGCGTGTCCGTAGGCGTTACGCTCGGTGTCACACTTGGCGTAATTGAAGGCGTAACCGTCGGTGTCACCGTCTCTGTTATTGTCGGCGTTATTGTCTCTGTTACAGACGGCGTGTTCGTTGACGTCGGACTTATTATCACTACCATCTGCGAATATCCGTTTGGCGTTACTCCCCTGCTATCTATCAATCCGTTAAAATAACTCCCGTAGTATTTGTCTCCTCCTGTCGTTATTGCATTAAACCTTATTATGTCAAAATTCGGATTTGTGTCTATATTCCACGCGATTGCATACGTCACTACTATCTCATCACCTATTATGCCCGCACTTGCTCCCGGCATTGAACTTACTACTCCTGTCGCATTTACTCCTGTCTCAAGTATTATCCGCGCCTCTATTATCGGTCCCTGCCCTGCTGCGTTTATGTGATATTCATAACTTACGTTATCTCCTGCTACTGCTATATTTGGCTTTATGTATGCATACGCATACGGCGTTTGTGTGTTTGTCGGCGTTGACGTCTGTGTTATCGTCCATGTCGGCGTTGCTGTTGGTGTTACTGTCTCCGTTATTGTCGGCGTCACGGTTTCTGTTACTGTCGGCGTTACTGTTTCCGTAACCGTTGGCGTCACGGTCTGTGTCACTGTTGGTGTCACCGTCTCTGTTACTGTCGGCGTTACTGTTTCCGTAACCGTAGGCGTCACGGTCTCCGTTATTGTCGGCGTCACGGTCTCTGTCACTGTTTGCGTTACACTCGGTGTCACACTTGGCGTAATTGAAGGCGTAACCGTCGGTGTCACCGTCTCTGTTATTGTCGGCGTTATTGTCTCTGTTACAGACGGCGTGTTTGTTGACGTCGGACTTATTATTACCACCATCTGCGAATATCCGCTTGGCGTTACTCCCCTGCTATCTATCAATCCGTTAAAATAACTCCCGTAGTATTTGTCTCCTTCCGTTGTTATTGCATTAAACCTTATTACGTCAAAATTCGGATTTGTGTCTATGTTCCACCCGCTTGCATACGTCACTACTATCTCATCACCTATTATGCCCGCACTTGCCCCCGGCATTGAACTTACTACCCCTGACGCATTTACTCCTGTCTCGAGTATTATCCGTGCCTCTGTTATCGGTCCCTCCCCTGCTGCGTTTATGTGATATTCATAACTTACGTTATCTCCTGCTACTGCTATGTTTGGCTTTATGTATGCATACGCATACGGCGTTTGTGTGCTTGTCGGCGTTGACGTCTGTGTTATCGTCCATGTCGGCGTCACCGTCTCTGTTATTGTCGGCGTTACTGTCTCTGTTACCGTTTGCGTTACACTCGGTGTCACACTTGGCGTAATTGAAGGCGTAATAGTCGGCGTTACTGTTTCTGTAACCGTAGGCGTCACTGTCTCTGTTACTGTAGGCGTCACGCTCGGCGTTACTGTTGGTGTCACGCTCGGCGTGTTCGTTGGTGTCACACTCGGTGTCACGGAAGGCGTTACGCTCGGCGTCACACTTGGCGTAATTGAAGGCGTAATAGTCTCTGTCACTGTCGGCGTCACAGTCTGCGTTACTGTTTCTGTCACGCTCGGCGTGTTTGTTGACGTCGGACTTATTATCACTACCATCTGCGAATATCCGCTTGGCGTTACTCCCCTGCTATCTATCAATCCGTTAAAATAACTCCCGTAGTATTTGTCTCCTCCCGTTGTTATTGCATTAAACCTTATTACGTCAAAATTCGGATTTGTGTCTATGTTCCACGCGCTTGCATACGTCACTACTATCTCATCACCTATTATGCCCGCACTTGCCCCCGGCATTGAACTTACTACCCCTGACGCATTTACTCCTGTCTCAAGTATTATCCTCGCCTCTGTTATCGGTCCCTGCCCTGCTGCGTTTATGTGATATTCATAACTTACGTTATCTCCTGCTACTGCTATATTTGGCTTTATGTATGCATACGCATACGGCGTTGACGTGTTTGTTATCGTCCATGTCGGCGTTGCTGTTGGTGTCACCGTCTCCGTTATTGTCGGCGTCACGGTTTCTGTTACTGTCGGCGTTACTGTTTCTGTAACCGTAGGCGTCACCGTCTGCGTCACGCTTGGCGTGTCTGTCTGCGTCACGCTTGGTGTCACAGATGGCGTTTCACTCGGTGTAATTGAAGGCGTTACTGATGGTGTTATCGTTGGCGTTACTGTTTCAGTAACAGACGGCGTCGCCGTCGGCGTAGCCGTTAATGTATTGGTAAGCGTAATTGTCGGCGTTATCGTTTTTGTCAGGCACGCAGGGCCGAGTGACAAATCCCCGAAATGACCTGTATCGGTCCAGTTTGTTTCAGTCCCATTCCACATCATCTGGCCATCGCGGTCTCCGCCATTCTGGTCATAATTTATGCCGACGTCAAATCCATATAATGCACCAATGGACGGAGTGACGCCAAGCGTTGTCCACGGAATTGATATTTCCATTGAATATCCGCCGGTTATTGCTGCACTTGCAAAATTTACTCCGATAGTCCTTCCATTTATTTCAAAAATAACCGGGTCGTCATAACCTATAACGAATTGAAAATCATCTGCCTGATAAGTCGTGGAACGGTTATGATTCATGTCAAAATATATTTCAACAGAATCGTCCTGCCACGGGTCTGTTGAGTCATTTTGTAACATTGGGTCAGTTACGTTTATGCCGACGTAAACGTTGTTCATGTCCCATCTCACCTGAAAAGCAGCTGAAACGCCGTTGATATATCCCGTTACAAATTTCGAAATGATCTGCCAGATTCCCGTTGCCCATGCAGTTTCATTTAGCATACCATCAATGGTTATAGCATCCCCGCAGTCGGCCGTCGTTTGTTTCGTATATGTAACGGTATGCGTCGGCGTAAAAGACATGGTTATTGTGGAAGTTATTGTCTGCGTCACGCTCGGCGTAATGGTTGTCGTCTGAGTCGGCGTATCAGTTAAAGTCCACGTCGGCGTGATTGTGCACGTCACCGTTTCCGTGCTTGTTTTCGTTGCCGTCGGAGTGCACCCGCCGGATAAAACATTAAAATTACTGATTGAAAAATATCCTGTTGTATCAATGAGGTTCGTTGCCGCTGCAACACCTATGTAAAAATTTGTTCCAACGTTTACGGTATAGTTGCCGACAACGTTCCAGTCGGCGCCGTTTGTAGAATAATAACCCGTAAAATTATTCCCTGATTTTAATAATCTTACGTAACCGGTAGTATTATTTACATAAGCAGCGCCGTCAGTTGAAGAAGTTGTCCCGGCAGTCGTTGAGCGGCATTGCATGGAAAATGCATTTGTGCTTGCAAACATGTAAACATTTTTTGAATCGGCGTTTAACGTTTCCCTTATCATTATACCTGTCCCTGCCCACCCGTTTGCTTCTGATACAAAATTTATCTGAAGCGTTGCATCAACGTTGCCGGCAACCGGCTGGTAAATATACCTGAATGCATCGACAGTTCCTCCTATTACGCCTGCCGCTGTTATTGTAAGATTCATCATTGTCTCTGTCTGAGAACCGGCAGCAGGAGAACCTATGTCGGCTGCAGTCCAGAAATTTTCAAGCACGCCATTGCTGAAACCATCCGGCTGGATACAACCAGCAAAAAATGGAGTATTTGTCGGCGTTGCAGTAAAAGTCGGCGACATCGTACTTGTCTGAGTTATTGTATGCGTTGGTGTGCAGGCTCCCTCCAGAACGTTAAAATTATCTACGCTGGCAAAACCCGTTGCACCTGCATTGTGCGACGTCACAGCAATTCCAATTAAAAAAGTAGAACCAAAACTCATATTTACATTTGCAAGCGGAGTCCAGTTAGTGCCATCACCGGAATAATAACCGGTAAAATTATTTCCTGATTTTACAAGCCGCACATATCCGGGTGTATTATTGGTATATGTGCCTCCACCGGTATTATAACTGATATCGTCGGTTACCAGTCTTCTCTGAAATGCGTAATTATTACTGCGTGTTGCACATATAAAAACATGTTTAGACCCTGGTGCTAAACTTTCCCTCATCATTATACCGACTTTACTCCATGCATCAGTTGTCGGCACAAAATTAACCTGCAGGGAAACATCAAAATCCCCTGAAACAATCTGAAATATATACCTGAAATTATCCGCGGTCCCCCATATATCGTCGCCATTTGCAGTTATTGTGAGGTTGGTTGCAGTTTCTGCCTGCGCGCCGAGCAGAGGGTTTCCCACATCCACGGCTGTCCAGAATGCTTCTAGGGAAGAATTATTGAAATTATCGCTTTGTATGCAATTTGCCTTGTTTGCACCAAGTGCCCATTCAACTGCAGCGTCAAAAAGCTGCCATCCGGCGGTTGTGAGCGACGCTGCTGTTGTATCCTGCAGGAATAAGCCGACACGCCTTGCCGGAGCCTTTACGCTGTTATACATCGTAGCGCCGGTTTCGTAACAAAAAATATATTTCCTGGAAGGGGTTGACGCCTGCTGGGCTATGCCGTGAAAATCGCCCTGCGGTTGTCCATAACCAAAGATAAACTGCGATGATGTCACTGTCTGGTTGCCGGTCAATCCTGCTGCTATATAATGCCAGTCCTGGTCCATCTGAATCTGTGTCTGGTTGGCAACACCGGCACCGTTTGTCGCCTGGAAAGACATGTCATCATAAAGAATTGGTTCCCACAACAAAACCGGCACGGTAACGTCCCTGAATTTATTACCTACATCAGAAGCAGTAACTGTAGAAGAAATAATAACAAGGTCTCTGCCCGCAGCATCGGATGTAGCGCTGTCAGCGCCTCTTGTCAGGGAAACGGCATGCCCCGCATTTATTAAACTGTTATATACGGCCTGGTCCCCTGAATTCAGGGTTAAATTTCCGACAACAAACAAAATATTCGCTATAAAACTGGGTGTAGGTGTAACTGTAAAAGTAGATGTGTTTGTCGGGGTTGCCGTAAAGGTTGGCGTATTTGTCGCGGTCGCTGTTAATGTCGTCGTTAGTGTTGGTGTATTTGTAAAAGTAAAAGTCGGCGTTTCTTTTACTTCCAGTAACTCAAGCATTGATGCAGCCCAGATTGCCGACGAACTTGCCGTATGATTCGTAGAATAACTGCCAATGGATGAAGTCAAATAGGAATTGCCGTGACTCTGGGCATTTGTATTATCAGGCGCCCCGGAAGTACTTTGACTCCATAATTGCGTCCAGGAAGAATCCATTGTAAATATGCTACTCCCGGTTCTTGCCGCAACGTGATTCAGTATCATGGAATTCGTCTGTGTCGTAGTCAAAGATATGTTTGGCCCGCCCGACGTCCCGCCGCCTTTGTTATATGCTCCAATTCCGTTTACGTTATCAAAAACGACACATCCCATTGATGCTTTTCTACTTCCTGCCAGACCAACCATGACGTTTGCTGTTGTTTCAGCAGGATTAATAAGATACCACGTCTGTATTACCAGAGCGTTTGATTGTAAAAAACTGTCATATTTTGTAAGTGCCTGTGCACCAAATGTAACGCCTGTAACATAATCTTCTGTGTTAACCTGAACCGCAATGCTGAATATCATTATTTTATTTGAACCACTATTTACGGTATGAGAAAAAGTAAAATTCTGCGATTCTCCGTTTGTGCCGGAAACTGAATTTAAGGTTATGGCAGCACTGAATAAATTTATTTTTATAAATAAAAATAAAATACTTAATTTAAATATTTTATTTAACTTTTTTAAACAATTTGTCCTTTGCACCAAATACCTCATAATTTAAAAATTACCCCTGTTTAACTATGTTTAATTATACAAAAAAATAGTCCTTTAATCAATTTGTAAAAACTTTTATTAAGACAGACATCAATAAAGATGGAAGGATTGTTTGTTTTTTTGAGGAATTCATTCGAGCCTTTCTGATGAGGGACGTGGCAATTGCAGGGGGGATTTTGAAGGTCTGAAATGGGCTGATTACATAAAGCATAGCCATAACATCAGCCAATTTCAATTCCGGAAAAAGCAATATTTTAGATTGAATATAAATACATTCAATTGCATTATTTATATTTCATTGATTTGGTATTAATATTTTAAACGTTGCACCTTTGCCGTGTCCTTCTGATTCTGCCCAGATTACCCCGTTATGTGCTTCCACTATGTTTTTTGCAATCGGAAGTCCGAGTCCAAGCCCTTTATAATTCGGAAATTCAGTCCCTTTTGCCTGATAAAATTTTTCAAATATTTTATCAAGATTTTCCCTCTCAATGCCAATTCCAAAATCCTTTTCATATATAAATATAAATTTATTATAACCGGGTATCTTTATATTTTCCGGCACTTTTATTTCATCTTTGTTAACTTCCTTAAAGCCAAGTATAATCTTTGTATTTTCGGGGGAAAATTTAAATGAATTTGTTATCAAATTTGTCAAAACCTGTGAAATTCTGTATTCGTCAACGTTGCATTGCAGTTTTTCACCGGTTGATTCATTTACAAGAACTATTTTTTTTCGTGCAACGTAATGTGATAATTCCTTGACAAGGTTATCCATTATTCTGCCCATGTCACTGGTATTTTTTTCTATTGTAAATTTACCTGTTTCTATTCTGCTTATGTCGAGCAGATCGTTTATCAAATTTAATAATCGTTCTGAATTATTCTGTATGATTTCGAGATATTCCTTCTGCTGTGACGTAATTTCCCCCGTAGCACCACCCAGCATTAAGGATAAAAAACCTTTTATTGCAGTTATTGGAGTTCTCAAATCATGTGATATCATTGAGATAAAATTTGTCTTTAATGAATCAAGTTCTTTTAATTTTTCATAGCTTAATTTTAAATTTTCTTCTTCCTTTTTCTTTGCAGTAATATCCCTGAAAATGCCCCTTGTATTTATAGGTTTTCCATTTTCAATATGGCAGGAAACATTACCTTCCACTATTATTTCCTTTTTATCCTTTGTTACAAATATTGTTTCTATTTTATCTTCACATTTACCCTGTAAAATTTTCTGAAACAATTCTTTACAGTGTTCTATTCTTGAAGGATGAATAATATCAAAAACAGTTAAATTTTTTATTTCATTATAACTGTAACCAAGAGTATTTTTCCACGCTTTATTTACATAAATAAATTTTGCATCAGGGGTTACTATTTGAATCAGATCATTTGCATTGTCAAAAAAATCCTGCAACATCATCCTATTTTCTGCTATCTCATCTCTTATTTTTTTTGCTTCAGTAATGTCCTGTTTTATTGCAATAAAATTTGTTATTTTACCGTTTTTATCCTTTAAGGGTGCAATTGAAGCAGATTCCCAGTAGGTTCCGCCGTCTTTCTTTTTATTTAAGAATTCCCCGCGCCATATTCTACCCGATAATATCGTGTCCCACAATTTTTTATATTCTTCCCTGCTTGTATGACCTGATTTTAATATCCGTGGCGTTTTCCCGGTTACTTCATAAGACGAATAACCCGTCAACTTCGTAAATATCGGATTTACGTAAACTATTTTTCCGTTGACGTCCGTTATGATTATTGAATCAGGACTTTGCTCAACCGCCACCTGTAATCTTTTTATTTCCTGCAGATATCTGTTGCGTTCGGTAACGTCTCTTGCAATTCCAAGAACCATTTTCTGTCCTTTAAACGTTATAGGCCGCGTCATTATTTCAACGTTTATGGGAGTCCCGTCTTTTTTTATCAGCGTAATCTCATCAGGTCCTGTGGATTTATTTTTTAAATTTTGTACGAGCAGTTCCATTGCTTTTGGAGCATGGATTTTTGATAATAATTTTATTTTAAAAAAATTCTTACCTATAAGTTCTTCTTTCCTGTAACCGGTTATCTCTTCTGCCTTTTTATTGGCATTTATGAAGTTTCCCTTTAAATCGTTTATATAATAAGCATCGGGAGAATTTTCAAACAGCATTTTAAACTTTTCTTCACTTTCATTCGTTGCATTTTTAATTCTGTCGTATTCAATGCGGTTCTGCAGAATGTTTCTCAGTTCAATAAGTATTGATTTATCAAATTCATCAAAACCATCCTTGTTTTTGTTTGAATTACATATGTCATAACTTACAGAGCTGTATATTTTATTATCAACGTATATCGGTATTACAAATATCCCCTTTAAATCATTTACCTCTGAAAATTTTTTTATAACCGGCTTTGCAAATACTTTAAGTGCAGGCGGCATCATTTTAAGGGCCTTATCGTAGGTTATTTCAAATCCATCCGGTTTTAAAAATGTTCTTACAATTTTTATGTCTATCCTGGAACCGATTGTGCCTTTTACGTTTTTTTCTTTCCACTCTTTTCTGCATATTGATTCTTTTTCATTAATTTCGTTGTAATTTACCCTGCTTACCTTCAGGACCGGCCCTATCAGTTTTATTGATTTATCAATTATTTCATTAAAACTTAAAGTTCTGTCTGCTGCTAACTGCCATATTTTTGCCCTTAATTCCATGTAATCTTTTGTTTTTTGGATTGCATTTATTTTTTCCATTAATTCATTTTCAACGTTCCTGTATTTCGTTACGTCCTGACCAGAACTTACAGCGCCAAGTATTTTTCCTTCATTATCTTTTAAGAAAGTATTATGCCATAGTATTATTTTTTGCTTTCCTGACTTGCATAATATTTTATTTTCAAAATCCCGAAATTTTTCTGATTTTCCCCTTATGATGGCTAAAAAAGCATCTTTAACTTTTTTGCGTTCATCTTTTAATAAAAAATTCTGAAACCAGTCATGCCCTATTATTTCATGTTTCTTATATTCAAGTATTTCACATCCCTTTTTGTTTATTTCTATTACCTTTCCATCCGTATCAAGCACAATAAGCATGACATTTGCAAAATCAAAAACATTTATGGTTTTTAGAAAACCGGATTTTACCATTTTTTTTCCTTTTTGCTTTTACGTCTTTTGTATATCTATTTTATCATATTTTCCTGTATAATTCATCATCTAAAATAACATCTGCTGCTTTTGCATTTTCTATTATCTGTTCTTTGTTTCTTGCCCCGGTAATCACGGCAGTTATGTCTTCCCTTTTTAATATCCATGCTATTGCAAGCTGCGGGACAGTAATCCCGGCTTTATCTGCAATATTTTTTAATTTATTTACCAATTTGATATTTTCAGAAAGTTGCGGTTCGTTAAATCTCTCATCCTTTTTTCTGTGGTCATCTTCCGGCAGTTTATCAACCCATTCTTTTGTCACTTTTCCCGTTAAAAGCCCTTTTTCCAGCGGTGAATACGTGATAACCCCTATGTTATTTTCTTTACAAAAAGGCAGTTCTTCTTTTTCTATTTCACGTCTTAATAAACTATATGGCGGCTGCAGGGATGCAATTTTATTTATTTTCATTATTCTCTTCATCTGCGATACGTTAAAATTTGAAACACCGCCATATCTTATCTTACCTTCCTTTATTAGTTCTGAAATGGCAGTCCATCCTTCCTCTATGTCCGGTTCAGGCTGCGGCCAGTGTATCTGATATAAATCAACGTGCGTTACGCCGAGTCGTTTTAAACTTGCTTCACATTCCTTTTTTATTTCGTTTTTCTTTAGGTTGCCGTAAAGCGTAAAACCATCGTCTTTCCACCGTCTACCGCATTTCGTCGCAATTATCAGTTTTTCCCTTATTCCTTTTATTGCTTTGCCTGTAACCTCTTCTGCATGTCCTAAACCATATATAGGTGCAGTATCAATCCAGTTGATTCCAAGGTCTATTGCCTTATGAATTGCCTCTATTGTTTTTTTGTCGTCCTGTGCTCCCCATGAAAATTTCCAGCCGGCTCCACCGGATGCCCAGGTCCCAAAACCTATTACACTGAGTTCCAGGTCGGTCCAGCCAAGTTTTCTTTTCTGCATTTTCTACTCAGTAAATTTGTTTAAAAATATTATTAAAATAAATATTATTCATATACCTGCGTCCATTGATTTTTATTTTCATTCGTTCCAATTCCTAATTCATTGTTGTAGTTTGATCCTGTAGCCCATAGTGTCCCATCTGTTTTTATTGCAAGACTATGTGAACTGCACGTAACATAATTAACATCAGATAATACATAAGTCCATATATTTTTATTTTCATTATCACCCGTCCCGAGCTGACCATATTCATTGTATCCTGTTGCCCATAATGTCCCATCTGTCTTTATTGCAAAACTACTTGCTGAACCAGATGCTATAGATGCTACGTTTTCCATATATATCTGCGTCCATTGATGTTTATCTATAGTATCACCACACCCTAACTGGCCATAGTTATTTAATCCTGTCGCCCATAATGTCCCATTCGTCTTTATTGCAAAACTATTATACGAACCTGCAGCTATACTTCTTACTCCGGTCAAAGATACAACCCATGAGTTTCTGGAACCAGGATATAAATTTCCTAATTCACCATCTGAATTATATCCGGTTGTCCATAAATTTCCGTCCGATGTTAATGCAATACTATGATGATATCCGGTTGCAATTGCATTTATATCGCCGGTAATTGTCGTAATCTGTGTCCATACATTTCTATTACTATTATCTCCAATTCCAAATTCTCCATAATAATTATGTCCAGTTGCCCATAAAGTTCCGTCATTCTTCAATGCAAAACTATATGAACCTCCGGCTGCTATGGCTTGCACATCAGTTAACGTATTTGTCCATTGGTCCCTTTGATTATTATCTCCTGTCCCTAACTGGCCATTATAATTCATTCCTGTAACCCATAACGTCCCGTCTGATTTTAAAGCCATACTATGATAATAACCAGAAGCAACAGCAATTACGCCGTCCATTACTTTTGTCAGTTGAGAAACACCTGAGATGCTTCCAAGCCCTAATTGTTTCCAATTATTTAATCCTATTACCCACAATGAACCATCCTGTTTAATTACCAGACTACAACCATCCCCTGCTATGGCAGAAACTGCGATAAACGGGATTTGTATTTTTGGTGTTATAGTTACAGTTGCAGTAGGTATTAATATATCCGGTATTTCTGTATCCGTAAAAGTAGCTGTAATTGTCGGAGTATTTTTTTCCAGTGATTCGTTACCAGGGCCTGATGGCGAACTTTTTTTCTTGCATGAAAATGCTCCTGCATAAACAATTACTGCTGACAGACATAAAACAAAGAATTTTTTCATTTTTCATTTTCCTCCTTATATGTTTCAATTCATATTATGCTTACAATGATAATATAATATATGATAATCAAAATTTAGATTAAATTAAAGGCAAAAATAATCAGGCCAGAACTTCCTCCACTACTTTTTTCCCCTGTTTTTCTGCAACTCTTTTCGCCTGAAGGCAGAAACTCTCGAATTTTGCAAGAAGCAGTTGCGGATAAGGATTACCATCAACTTCTATCGTTAAAAACGGTATTTTTTCACCTTCAAAAAATATCTCTGATTCGTATTTTTCTCCGGCTACCCTGTATGCTTCTTTTTTATCCTTTATGTCAAGATTATTTGATGCTATTGAATCGGTAAATCTGGTTATCATGCAACCAAAAGGACCTATGTTTATATGACCTGCATATTTACTGATGCCGTCCTTTAAAATTTTGCCCGTAGAAAGTCCGGGTTCCCCGGTTAACCTGTGGGATATGAGATGCTCGGAATATTTATCATATTCCGATACGTCAATTACCTCAGGGTCGTATAATTCAGATTTAACAAGTATGTTTTTTATCTTTCTTTCCACGCGTATCTGAACTGCATCTGAAACGTAAAATTCTATCCATTCTTTTAATTTATAGTCCGGATTAAAGATGCCGTGTTTTATCAGATGATTGTTATAAAACAACCATTCGTGTATTGAAGCACGTCTGCCCACAAATCCTTTTTTTGCAAGCATTTTTGTTATGTTGTTATTTGCCCACTGGTCACATCTTACAAATATTTCCCCGTTAATCATGACCTGGGGGGTATCTTTAAATTTTTGCTTTAAAGGAATCTGCCTCAGTTTTTCCGCCGTTTCTTCAAGTTTTTTATATAAATTCTTTTTGCTTTTCTTCTCTATTATTGCAAGTATTTCTTCATATTCTTTGTAAAAAATTTCCATTGCAGAATTAATGTCTACTGCAAGGGTATATAATGCATTTCTTATGTCGTCCATAACGTCGGAAATGACTATCCCTTTCCATGCCGCAAGTGAAAAATCGGTTCCAAGTCCTGCATAACCAACTTCACCTGCAAAATAATAAGGGACTGCATCCTCTATATGCTTTTCTTTTATCATTAATTCAGTAGTTATAAAATACTGGCCCAGACGGCAATAACCATGGGCCTTTGGCATAAAAATCGCTATTTTCTCACCTGGTTTTCTGTTATGTTTTAAATATTTCAAAAATGAACCAAGAATCACTACGAGCGGTATGCATTCTTTTCCAGTCAGGACAGAACGGCCAAAACGTCTCACCTCCTCATCTGCAACAGGCAAAGCTTCCGAATTTATTCCAACTCTTCTTAAAGCAGCAGCCAGTGCTTTTGTTCCAAGATCCCCCATGGAAGGAAGCAGGACCTTTACGGACGGATCCTTAAAAAGCGTCTTCTCTTCATTTGATCCCACAAAATACAATTCATTTTTTTCCGTGACAAGCCGGGCAGGAATAAATTGCCTTTTATGGGACTTTACTCCCCTCTTCTGCACCAGCAGGTAATTCTTTATGACGTCAAGAAAAGCATCTATCCTTGTATTTATTCCTGCATCCGCAGTATGACCATCCAGTTCAAGAGTAAGCGATGGTTTTGTCTTCATTACCCGACGGACGTGCTGGACAAGAAAAGAATCAATGGCACATAAAAAATTTGTTATGTATACTGCAAATAAAGCAGAATCCTTATAAACAAGTTGTGACGCTTTTAATAACTTTTGCCCTATTTCCCAGTGCATTGAATCCTTAAATGGGGGCATCAATTCTTCATCTTCATACTCAAGCATGTCATAAGGTATTACCATAAAACCACGCGTTGCTATTTTTTTCGGGATGCCTTTGTTGGCTTCGTTGGTAAACGCATTATGCGGTCTGCCAAATAAAACAATTGCAAACTTTTCCGGTTCTTTTCTTAGTTCTTCCAGTGCTTTTCTCCCAATCTCTCTTATTTCCGTCTCAAACTCTTTTTGTATTCTGACAGCCTTTTTATATGCTATCCTTGCCTTCGCCCTGCTTATTTTCAATTTTCCGGCAATTTCTACAAATACGTTTTCCTGGCTTTCATAGCCTTTTCTGAAATTAATCGTAGGATTTATTATTTTATCCTTTATTTTTTTATCCTTAAAAACAGAATTAAGCCAGTATGATTCTCCCTGTGAAAAAATGCAGGTTGCGCAAAAATCCTGTTTCTGATTTCCTTTTTCCACATAAAGTTCACGCAGCTGCGGAATAAAATAATAATCGGGATTTTTGCTTATAAGCGTATCAAAATAACAGATTGAAATCTGGGCAGGATAACAAAATGAAGTCGTCTGCCTGTTTAATGCGTCCATGTTCATTTTGTCCGGCACAATTACCCGGCATCCAAGAAGACCAAAAAAATTATAATAAAGCGGGAAAACGTTATACGTTAAAAGAGAACTATTTAAACCTATTTTAACTGATTTATCATCAGTGTGATAAACCGGAGCATATTTATTAAACATAAGATCCTGTCTGATTTTAACAAGGTCAAGTTTTTCAGTGTCAATGTCAACCCTGTTTTCTATGTTATAATATTTGTTACAGGCACCTCCAAAAGGATAAATTTTTCCTTCTATCTTGATTCTATTAATCGTGCATTTCAAATCACATTTTTCTTTTCCGCCGGCGCACGTAAATGGTTTTTCGTTTATAACCTGTCTGTCTATCAACGTCTGCAAATCAAATTTTTTTTCTTTTAAAAGTCCGAGTTCAAAACGTTTTTTTAGTTCAAGCGCAACTCCAAAAGCACCCATAAGTCCCGGTTCGGGCGGCACTATGATTGGTTTTTGTAAAACAGAAGCCATCGCAAGAGGCACTGCCCTGTTATAACAAACCCCGCCCTGCATAAAAATTTTGTCTCCAACCTGCCTGTTGCCTTTTACCCTATTGATGTAATTAAAACATATTGAGTATACAAGTCCTGCGAGTATGTTTTCGCGTGATATTCCCTCCTGAACTGCATTTTTAATGTCCGACGAAATAAATGCAGCACATTGGTCGTTAAAATTAGGCGGTCTGTCTCCCTTTAATGCCTCATCCGCTATCTGTTCTGCTTTTATTAAAAAAGATTCATAAGCAGATTCTTCCAGGAATGAACCCGTCCCTGCCGAGCATGCCTCATTCATTGCATAATCGGATGCAACGGAATTTGTAAGGTGCGTATATTTTGCGTCCTGTCCGCCTATTTCAAATATTGTATCAACGCCCATGTCAAAAAAAGATGCTGCCGATGCGTGTGCTATTATTTCGTTTATGATGCCGTCCGTCAGGGAATAAAGTCCTGCAATGTGTCTTCCCGATCCGGTAATTCCAATTCCTACTATATCAACCGCAGTGCCTTTTAACTGCTCAAGTATTGATTTATAGCACTTTCTCGACGCTTCAACAGGATTACCATCAGTACGCAGATATACTGATGTAAGAAAATTATCATCTTTTAGACGTAATAATACTGCCTTTGTCGTAGTTGACCCGACATCAAGTCCTATTATACATCTGTCTCCATTTTGTGGCACTCCATATTGCATTTTATTAAATGTTACAAATTTTTCAGCATTTTTAAGCGGTGGCAAAAAATTAAAACTTGACTTGCCATGTTTAAAAATATTTTTTTCTTCCGGCAGCAAGCTGCCTTTTTCAAAAGCCACAATTGCAGCACCAAGGGCTTCAAAATAAGGAGACTCGTCTAATATGACAATGCCCGGTACGTATCTTTTAAGATGCTTCATAACCGCCCTGTTTAACGACGTTCCGCCGATGACAAGAACGTTGTCATGTGGAATTACTTTTGATACAAGTTCAACTATTTTCATTGCTATCATCTCACAGAGTCCCGCCGTTACGTTTTCAATCGGCTCACCCTTATTTAAGGCATGTGTGCAATCAGATTTACAAAAAACAGAACATCTACCTGATACATGGTATGGCTCACCTTTTTCACCGAGTTCAACAGCTTTCTCGAGAGGTAAATTCATCCTTTTTATTTGCTGAAGAAAAAATTCACCTGTTCCGGATGCGCATTTATTGCCTGTAAAAACCCGCGATATCCTGTTTTTACCGTCCATTGCATATACCATAAAAGTTTCGCCGCCGGCAGTTACTACTGCATCAAAATGCCGGCCATTTTTTACGGTAAATTCGAGTGCATATTCAACGGCCTCTGGTTCAGTAATTGAAGGTAAATTTACAAATTCCCTTAATTTCCTGCCTGTTATCAGAATTTTGTTATTCCCGGGATTTAGTTCTTTTAAAACCTCAATAAACGAATTTTTTGGATTGCCTTCATGCGGTTTTCTTATTGTTTTTGTAATTTTTAAAGAATCCCCTTCTTTTGTAAGTTCAACGGCGCTTATTGTAGATGCCCCGAGACAAATGCCTATGCTTCTTGTATTTTCTGTATTTTGCATTATTTTATCTCCTTTTAAATAATGGTATATTTTATAAAAACAAAAACAAATATGCAAATGTTATTTTATGTATGATTTTAAATTGAATTCCTGGTCTTTTATTCCGTTATGCAGAAAATTTATTTTAATTAATCTGTTTTCTTAATCCATCAATTATGTTCAGTACTTCATCAATTGTTTTATCCAAATCAATTAATATCGTTTTTCCGTCTCTTCTCATTTTTATCTCTGTTTTTTTATTTTTAAAATTCTTCTCTCCTATTATTATCCGGATGGGAAAGCCTATCAAATCGGAATCCTTGAATTTAACTCCGGGGGAGCAGTCCCTGTCATCAAGAATGACGTCAACGCCTTTTTCCCGCAACTCATTATAAATTTTTTCCGCATATTCAAAACCTTCCGTATATTTTACGTTAACAGGTATTACAGAGACCTCGTAAGGCGCAATTGCAATGGGCCAGATAATACCGTTTTCGTCGTAATTTTGTTCTATTGCAGCCGCAACCATCCTGGTTACCCCTATACCATAGCACCCCATTACAAAATATTGTGATTTACCATTTTCATCAAGAAAAGTTGCATTCATTGACGTTGAATATTTTGTTCCCAGAAAAAACACGTGGCCTACTTCTATGCCTTTTTGTTCCTGCAGTTTTTTCCCGCACTTCGGACATCCATCGCCTGCTTTTATCTTTACGACGTCAACTATTTTATCCTCCTTAAAATCCCTGCCGCGCACGACGCCGGTATAATGATAATCTTTTTCATTACCCCCGCAGACGAGAGATTTCATACTTTCAACGGTTTTGTCAATAAGAAGCATAATTCCCTTTTCCCTCAGATTTACAGGTCCGGCAAATCCAACAGGGGCATTGGTTGCTTTTTCTATTTCTTCCGGCGTTGCGAGGCGGATTTCCTCAGCAGACAAAACGTTTTTTAATTTTATCTCGTTTATTTCCCTGTCCCCTCTCATCATTACCCCATACATTTTTCCGTCTGCAACATAAAGAATTGTTTTCGCGGTGTCTTCCGGTTTCAATTTTAAAAAAGATGCAAGTTCTTCAACGGTTCTGATGTCCGGCGTGTGAATTTTTTCCAATTTCTCTCCTGCATTTCCGCCTATTGCATCCACTGTTCCTGTTGCTTTCTCCACGTTTGCAGCATAACTGCAATCAGGACAGTAAACTATTGTTTCTTCACCCGTGTCTGCAAGCACCATAAATTCGGCAGACGACGTCCCGCCTATTGCTCCGGTATCTGCTTCAACTGCACGGAATTTAAAACCAATCCTTTTACATATATTGTTATACGTCTCAAACATCTTTTTATAACTTTCCTGGGCGTCATTTTCGTTTCTGTCAAACGAATATGCGTCCTTCATAATGAATTCCCTTGCACGCATTACTCCAAAACGTGGTCTTATTTCGTCCCTGAATTTTACCTGTATCTGGTAAAGATTTACGGGCAATTGTTTATATGAACTTATCTGACGCCGGACAATATCGGTTATTATTTCTTCATGCGTAGGCCCCAGTGCAAACTCGCCGTCGTTTCTGTCTTTTACTCTCATCATTTCCTTTCCATACAATGACCATCTGCCGGTTTCCTGCCACAGTTCAGCAGGTGATAAAATAGGCATGAGTATTTCCTGTGCTCCGGATTTGTTCATTTCTTCTCTGATGATGTTTGTAACCTTACTTACCGACTTCCAACCAAGCGGCAGAAAATCATAAATGCCGGACGATAATTTTAAAATAAGGCCTGCTTTTAACATGAGTTTATGACTTGCTGTTTCTGCTTCTTTCGGTGTTTCCCTTATGGTATTTATCAGGGCTTTGGTCCATTTCATTTCATAACTCCTTTTTACCAAATTAATGAAATATTATATATTAATAAAATAATTATTAGTATCTTTTTCTTACTTTATATAATATTTCTGTCTGTTTCTGCGGTTCAACATCTATGTCAATCTGTATTGTCTGTTTATCTGTTTTTTTATAATTAAAATTACATTCGTTAATTTCCCAGTATGGAGAATCAATTTTTTCCAGAACTTTTATTTTTATTCCGATATCCTTGAAATTCTTAAACGTTATGCCGTATTTTTCCTCCCATATATTGTTTGCAATTTTTTCGGAAAAAAGATGCTTCCTTTCTGCTTTTACGTCAAAAACCCTGCCTGTTTTTAATTCTATTTTTTCTTTTTCCGGGGTATCTTTTACCATATCTTTCCCGATAAAATGCAGAACGCCGTTCTTTTCAATGAACAGGGATGCTTCACCACCGGGCAATGGAAGTCCAAGATTATTTTCCTTAATATTATCAATCGTAAATTTGGCATTAACGCCTTCGTTATCAACTGCAGAATCATAAACGTATTCTTTTAAAAAATTCAAATTATTATTTTTTAAAATATAGGTAGTTATATTTTGTCTCGCACCGATGTCATAAATCCCTTTTATGTCGTACTCATAAAAATCAGAAAGTTTTTGCTGCTGAACGTTTTCTGTTTCGTCCGACTGAGCCTTTGCGGCTTTTAACGAGTATCTGTTATAAATGGGCCGGACGACGTCGGTTTTAACGTCCCCTGCTACGACATAAATTTTACTGTTTTTATAACTTTTATTTCCGTTATTTTGTACGTTTATGTTCAAATCCATTTTTAACGTGTTTTTATCTTCATTAAAAATAAAATTATAATTGGAAAACCACGATAATGAATTTGTAAAATAATTTAAATTAATTATATTTTCCTTTCGTTCCTTTGATTCAAACTGGATAATCAGATTGCCGGGCGTTAATGAGATAAAATCATCCGAAGGATATTCAATGTATGAGATTTTTGTCCTGTTTATTTTATAAATCATATTGTTTGTTTTTAATACAAGGTCATCAAGACTGGATAAAACTTCGCCTTCTATGACTCTGGCTTCCATGTATACCCTGACTTTTTTCCCGGTTATTTCTTCAGAAACGTAATTTTCAACGAATTTATAGGATAGATTCTTAATGTCATTTTTTTCCGACGTTATAAAAATCGTATTTTTTAAAATACCACTATCGTTATTGAAAAAATAAAATATATTGTCTCCCTTTTTAGTTTCAACTTTTTTCTTCTCGGTAATGAACCCCTGGTTTTTATAAATAACGACAATATTTTCCGGTTCACCGGAATACAACATGGAAAAGAACAAAAACAGGACCAATATATAATTAAATTTTTTCATTTTTCCTTTCTCCCTTTTAGCATGATGGTAAATAAAACGATAAAACCAAATAGAATCAAAAAAGGAACCAGTAAATTTTTTCCACCATGCATATATTTAAACAGGACCACAAGAGAAATCAAAACGATAAGAATCTCAACTATCAGGCGGGCCTTTGTGCTGGACCATATTTTTCCCATTGAATGTAATTTACGTGCAGCAGGGGGCAAAGACGCCTCCCTCTGTGATTGTTTTACCCTGTATTTTATTCTGTCCCTTAAATCCTGTGGTAAATTATCCTGCATGTCAGAAATTTCTTTTTGTTTATTAATTACTTCCTGCCATAAATAAAGTTCGCGCTTACAAACTGCACAGTTTTTTATGTGCTCCTCTAATTCTTTTTTCTCGTCCGGATTAATTATGTTTCCTTTTACGTAATCCTTTAATTTTTTCCTTGCAATCTGGCATTCCATTTTATTCAAGACCTTCCATCAGGATTATCATTTTTTTTACGGTTTTCTTGTTTACGTTGTATCGTCTTATATACGACCTGTCTTTTTCTATTCTATGCACAAAGTCCTTTATAAATTTTTTTGGAGGATTAAATCTGTTTATGTAATAAATAAATTCGGGCATATTTTTATAAACAAAATTTAAAGGTAACTGCCTGTTAAAATAATCGCCTTCTCCTTTTGCATTGCATGGGAAAGCATCGTGCACGATCTGAATATTTTCAATAATTTTATTTGATTTTTCAAAATGCCATCTTACGATTGCATTCTGAGCCTGTATTTTACGGTTACAGACGTCACATTCAAAAGGTTTCATTTTAAAGCATTTTTATTTTGCTTAAAATTTCCCTGACTCTTATTGCCTCAACTGATTTGCCTGTTTTTTCGTAAATTTTATAAAGTTTTTCATATTCTTCTATAAGAAAGTTTTTCATGTTTTTCTTTGTATAAATCTCTATTAGATTTTCGTGTAAGATAACGTTTTCCGCATCGACGTTTAAAACTTTGTTTGACATGGCTATGGCTTCATCCAGCATATTCTGGGATTTAAGCAGCAAAAATGCCTTTAAATAATATTCTGCGGCTTTTTTGTATTCTGCCATTTTCAAAAAAACATCTCCTATTTGTTCCAGAAGTTCTTCGTTTTCATTTATTACGTTTGCTTCCAGGGATAAAAGCATTGATTTTGATTTTTGATATTCCCCGGTTTTAAAATAAATTTTCCCAAGCAGTACTTTCTCTTCCTGCGTAAGTTCATTTTGTGATTCAAGAAGTTTTTTTGCTTCGTCAATCTTATTGTCTTTAAAAAGAAAATAAGCGTAAAATTGTTTCCCGTAGGAAATTGACAATTCCATTGCTCTTTTTGCAATCTGTATGCCCGTCTGAATTGAGTTTTCCTCTGCAAGGGTAATAAAAATGTCTTTAAATGTTTCTTCTGCTTTTTCTTTTTCGCCGTTTTTTATCATCTCTTCTGCAAGCATTGCAAGTGCATCGGCGTTTGTTTTGTCAAGATTGATTATTTTTTTTGCTATATCAATTGCTTCGTTTATTCTGTTCATTTCCTTATATAGCCTTAACGCCTTTTCATACGCTTCTATTGCATCGCCAATAAGCATTTGTTTTTCACATGCCTCACCAAGGCAGAGTAAAACGTCAATGTTTTTACCGTCCAGTTTATCCGCCTCTTTAAGCGCTGGTATTGCCCTCGAAAAATCACCTTTATTGAATAAATCCTGGGCTTCAATAATTTTCGTAAATTTCTCGTGTAATGCTTTTCCTTCAAGGTCAAATTTTCTTGGATTTAATTTTGCTATCTTTTTATACAAAAAACCTATTTTTGAATAATTTTCTTTTTGCTGATAATCCTTTAATACGACAAGATAATGCTCAAAAGCTTTTCTATCCTGGTCAATTCTGGCATAAGCATCACCTATGGAATTATGGAGGGAAACGTCATCAGGGTCCATTTGCAGTAATTTTTCATATTCTGCTATTACTTTATCCCATTGCCCTGACTGGGCATATCTCGTTACTGTTTTTAATATGTCTTTCTTATTTTCAATTGTCATAGTTTTTATATTTTACCATAAATTATATATTTTTTTTATTTAAAATTTCAATAAAAAGTTCGGTAATTTCCGGGTCAAACTGTTTTCCTTTATTTGCCCGTAATTCATAAATCGCTTCTTCCATGGATAATGCGTCTTTAAATTCTCTTTTCGTCGTCATTGCATCAAAGGCATCAGTTATTGCCAGAATTTTTGCCTCAAGACTTATCTGATTTCCTCTTAACCCCTGTGGATAACCAAGTCCATCATATCTTTCGTGATGTTGCAAAATAATCGGGATAACATCCTGAAGTTGTTTGATGTTTTTTAGAATTTTTATGCTGTTTTCCGGATGTTTCTGGATTTTTATGAGTTCGTCAGGCGTCAGGACATCCTTTTTTGACAAAATGTCTTTTTCTATCCCAACGTTACCCAGATCTTTTAAAATTGATGCGATTCTTAAATTTTCTATCTGCTGGGGTTTTAAATTTAATTTTTTCGCTATTTCAACGGAATACTGGGAGACCCTTTTGGCGTGGCCCGGTGCATATTTATCCGTCAAATCAAGCGTAATCATAAAGGCATTTAAAATACCTTCGTAATAATCGTCCAGTTTATCGGTCATATCGTTAAAACTATTTGCAAGAATACGAAATTCATTTTTAACGTTTACTTTTATTTTATGTTTTAAGTTACCTGAGGATATTATTTCCGTCCCTTTTATTAATTCAAATAACGGAGAAGTAATTTTGTTGGTAATAATAAATATTAATAAAGTAGCAAAAAATATCAAAACAATTGCAATTATCCCGCTTTTTACGTAAATGCTTATTATTTCATTTTCAATTTTTGACTTATCAAACCCGAGATGAATGTGACCTAAAACAATTTTTTCATTTTTTAATTGAATTTCTATCGGAGTAACGATGTTTTTTACGTATGTTTCCGTCCCGTCTCTTTTGAAATAAACATTATCGTTATTATTTATAATTTCAGGAAACATTGTTTTCAGATTTTTACCAAGGTCTGCAGTGTTATTGCTTGAAAAAATTATATACTCTTTATCGGTAATAAATAAATATGCAATTTCCGGTGTCTCCATTACTTTTTTTATATATATGGAAAGGGAAATCTGGTCTTTACCGAGAATTGATTCCGCAGAAACGCCAAGAAGATATTTGTTTATCAGATTGGATTTTTCTTCTAAATTATTTAACAAAAGTTTTTTTGTATCGTTAACAATTAAAAACGTAGTAGAGGAAACGGTTACTATGACTATCAGTATTACGCTAATGATAAACTGGGTTTTTATCTTCAAAATCCCCTCCAACTATCTATAAAATTTTTCATAGTTTATCACAACCAATCCCTTTGTCAATACAATATGGGCGTGGAGTTTTCCCGTTTTTTTGTCTTTGTAGCCGCAGGCTTTATGCCTGCGTAAGCATCTGTTTTTTTTCTGATATTTATTATATTTTTAAAAACGGGAAAACTCCACTAAATATCATATTGACATTTAATTTATATTGCGATTTGATAAAATTTGTCATACAAAGACATACTTGGGGTGACAAGTGAAAAACAGGGATAAAAGATTAAGCGTTAGAACAACAAAGAAAGTAGAAGAGTTGCTTAAAAGTACTTTAAAAAGAAAAGAATACAAATTCTACTCTAAATCCGATATAATCAACCTCGTTTTAGAAGACACCCTTCCAGGATATGCGGAAGGTAAGACAACCGCAGGTAAGAACAATGACAGATAAATTTAATATGCTGGTTATTATACTATGAAACCTTTAATTAAATGGGCTGGTGGGAAATCAAGCGAAATTATACACGTAGAAGAAATGATACCTGAATTTAAGAAGTATATAGAACCATTTTTTGGTGGTGGTGCTCTATATTTTGATTTGGAACCTGACAACGCAGTAATTAACGATATCTCTGACGAACTAATTAGTTTTTATAAAATGATTAAGGACAGTTCTTTAAGGGAAGCGTTCAAAGAAGAATTGTATAAGTATGTTGAGGCGTGGGAAAAAATAGACGTGTATCTGGAAGAGTTTGGAGACGCAATACTTCAACAATATACAAAATACAAGAAAGACGACATTGACATTGACGAACTTGAAAAAGCAATAGGTAAATTGTTTAAGAATAAAATCGTTCCTTTCAATGGACTGTTTAAGAAGGATTTTTGCATAGACCAGTCCAGTTTACTTGAAAAAATGGAAACTAATTTAATTTCTAAATTGGAACGAACAAAGGAAAAAGTTAATAAGAAGAATAGTTTCTCGGACTCGGAAATATCTAAAAATATTGAGTCGGCATTACGTAGTGGTTTATATATGCACTTCCGCAGTATCTTTAATGAAGCCAAAAAGAAAACAATTAGTATCATAAATGCAAAGAAAATTGCTAATTGGTATTTTATCAGAGAGTTCTGCTATGGCGGTATGTTCAGATTTAATAGTAAAGGCGAATTCAATGTCCCTTATGGTGGTATAGCATATAACAAAAAGGATTTACGTTCAAAAGTTGATTATTTGTTCTCTGACGAAATTAAAAACCTTTTATCAAACTCTAAAATATATAGCAAAGATTTTGAAACGCTTTTTAAGGATATAAATCCTACAAAGAATGATTTTATATTCCTTGACCCACCTTACGACTCTGAATTCAGTGAATATGAAGAAAATGCTTTTACAAAATATGACCAAGAACGTTTGGCGAAGTTATTATATACGTGTAAGGCACAGTGGATTCTTGTTATCAAGGAAACTCCATTTATCAAAGGTCTATATACTGGACACAAAGGTATAAAAATAAAAAAGTTTAGTAAATCATATCTTTTTAATATCAAAGAAAGAAACGAAAGAAAAGTTCTACACTTGATAATTCATAATCTATGAGTATCAGCGTCCTCTTTGATTTGCAATGATACTTTTTAATTGGTCAATCGTGAGCATAGGGTCTTTTTTATGAATAATACTATGGCAATTTGAACATACTGGGACTACTTTTTTAAGTGCTTCATCTACCGATTGCTTCCTTCCAGTGCCATCAACAAGATGGATTGGTTCCGTGTGATGAATGACAATGAAATCCTTACCCACGCCATCATATAAATCTTCAAAATTAAAACCACAAGCACAACATGCTATTGGGTTACCGCTTTGTTTTAATTGTCTAATTTTAAGTATGCGTAATTTCGTTGAACGTGCCCTTTGTTTTCTTGTTGTTTCCGTTACGTTGCCTTCTTCAATAACCAAATTTTTGTAATCGTTATCCATCTCGTCTTCTCTTTGTTTCGGAGAAAATCCTTGTGAGATTAAAGACATATATGTTCCATTGTTGTTTTGTAAAAACAATTGACCTTTTTTCGTTAACTTATATTTTTTAGTCCTATAACTATATGTTACAAGTCCGTTAGTAAAAATTCTTCTCCTCCGAAATTTCGTAAAGTTTCCAATACGCTGGTGAAGCATTATCTCGCCTTTGCGTTTTTTACTTCTTTGAGCAGAAGTGCCAGTAGGATTAAGACGTTGTAGAAGTGTAGTTTTAATAGAACTCATTGGTAGTCCAGAAGGATTTTCAGATAAAACCTTCATAAAAGGAATTTCCAAATCTTTTTCAAAATAATCCATTTTTGCCCTCCTATTAACCCAAGAATTATATTATCATTAAAACACACTTAATAATATATATAATACGGTGGCCCCGTTTGTCAAGACCGATTTTTCCAGAATTTAAGGTGGATACCAAGCTAACGGAAGCAACCTCCTTTCTCATCGGATTTTTGTAACTTGACCGCCTGAAATTTCTCTCTAGGATGTCTTCTGTTGCGACTTCTTGAATCAGGTAAGGGGCCAGCACCCCGGACTTTTTCTCTAACTGCGGCATCTCAGGCAGCATTCTTTGCCTGCCTCTTGGCTTTGACTGCTGCGCCAAAATAAACTTCTGCCGGAGTACGATAATCAAGAGCCTGATGCAAGCGGATATTGTTATGAATTTTGAAATACTTTTTAAGCCCGGACTCGTATTCAAACATTGTTTCGTACCCCTTTGGATAAACGTCATCATACTTTACACTCCGCCACAGCCTCTCTACAATGATGTTGTCGTGAGATCTGCCCTTACCATCCATGCTAATCTTTATCTTCTTGCCTTCAAGTATGTCAGTAAACGTTTTGTCCGTGAACTGAGAGCCCTGATCCGTGTTGAAATATTCCGGCTTGCCGTGTTTGTCAAGCGATTCCAGCAAAGCTGCCTTGCAGAAACTGCTGTCGAGGCTGTAAGACAAAACATACCTGCTGTGCCAGTCCACTATCGCCACAAGATACGCATATCCACGCCTAAGGCGTATGTACGTAATATCTGCTGCCCAAACCACGTTAGAACGCTTTATTTTCAACCCTTTTAGCAGATACGGGTACTTCTTGTGCACCTTATTCGGAATACTTAGCCTTTTTTTCGGGCATATTGCCTCTATTCCCATGATTTTCATCATACTGCAGGTTTTTTGCGTCCTATTTTTATCCCGTGCAGTTTATACAACGCCTTGGATATCTTTCTGGCTCCGTAGAACGGGCATTCTGTGTATATTTCGTCTATCCTGTCAAGGATCACTTTATCTAACTCTTTCATCGGCCGTTTTTCATAGTACAGCACCGATTTACATACTCCCAGCAGTTTGCATTGCCTGCTTATGCTGAAATTCTTGTCGTATGGGTCAACAAACATCCTCCTCACAACAGGTTCAACTTTTTTAAATTTTTTTTTAACCAGTTTATCTCCAGATCCTTCTCGCCGATCAGCCTCAGATACTCATCTTCTCGCGATTCCCGTTCTTTTTCTTCCTTGTTGTTCGGTTTCGCAAACAAACTCGCTGCGTTCAGAAGTAAATGTTTCTTCCATTCCGTCACTTTATTCGGATGAACTCCGTATTTCGCCGCAACCTCGCTGATTCTTACGCCTTCCCGTGATGCTTCAAGTGCTACCTTTGCCTTAAAACTCTCCTCATAACGTTTTCACATGATGAACCTCCTGGGTTTCTCTAATTTTACTACAGCAAATCCACCTTAAAAACCGAAAAAATCAGTCCGAAAAACCTAGGCCATTATACCCATCGACCAGGGCATACTGCTTAAAAATTGAGACCTCAAAAAAACGCTTTGCCTTCTCCACAAACTTCTTAAACACAATACTGAACCTCAAACGTATGCCAAGTTCTACGCTATTAACCGCCTTTAATATCTGTTTGTTCTCGCTTTCAGAATCTTCCGCACTTTGTGAATACGCCTTGCTGTACAACGGCGTCAACTCTTCGCCTTTTACTTCCGCCCCGATGACTTCGCATATCCAGTATCCATTCACAATCTCTTTTCTTGAACCATCATACACCCTGTCCATATTTTCCATTTTTTTCGCAAAATCTTTCCTTATATCGCTCAAATCTAACGCATGCACCGTATCTTTTTTTATCCTTCGGACTCCTTTTTCAAGCAACCGCATATTCAGTTTGTCTGTCAGATCTTCTCTTGCTAATTGATGCGTCAGCCGTATTTCCGTCTTTATCAGTTTTATTTTTTCACACAAATTCCTGGATACTTCTTATATCTTTATATCGCGCGTCGCCTGTATCCCATATATCATCTGCCTAAAAAATTTCTTCCTTGGCATTGTTAATACTTTGCTTATCTCTATTATGAATTTTTCAATTCGCTCTTTTATTTCTTCCAAAATTTTGCTATTATTTTCATCGGGATTCCTCCTTTTGGGGAAAACTCTTTTCCCTCTTTTTTTCGTTAAAAACAGTATACAAAATTGGAATCCCTTTTTTAATCCTTATTTTTGTTTTCTTCTTATTTGATAAGCCTTTTCTGGATTTTGAATTAAAAAAACGGGAAAACTCCACGATATGGGCTTACAATCTTTACTTAAAATCATTACCATCTGGTAAACTTACCATTTTATGTATGTCCAATCAATAAATTGCATAAAAGCATATAATTTAAAAAGAGATTGTCTAAAATTTATATTTTTTTACCAAACAGTAGCATCTCGTCTTAGAATAGACAAAAATTCCAGTTTAGTATAAAAATATTAATTCTTTTATTAAATTTAACAAAAATAATTGAAACCGTGTCCCCGATAATAAAACTCATATTCATTTAATAAAAAAAGGCGTAGGGATATAGAGGGGTTTTTACGAGCAAAGGTAGGCTCAACCCTACGCCAAAGTTATTAATAGCAAAAAATAATTATTTTGTCAAGAATTTTAAATTTCAACGATGAGGCTTCTGCTTGATGCACTTCATTTTAAAATCTTTATTCAATAACCTGTCCTTTATAATAATATCAGAGATTTAAATTACATCAAAAATTTATAATTCGCCTATTGCAAGATAAAAATAAATTTTTAATCAGGGAGTGAATAAAACACATCATCTGCACCATTATTTGTAAAATCTTCCAGGTTTGAACCATCTGTGTTTATTAAGTATATCCCCCGGTTGCTGTCACAGTTGTCTGCAGCCGCTATCTTGCCCTTCACCGCCGCCAACAGGCGTATTTGTTATCGCCGGCTTTGCAGGCGTTTCGTCTTTTTTGCTGCATCCGATAATCATTATTCCCGTAAATACAAAACAAACCGTTAAAATCAATGCTAATCTTTTCATCGTTCCACCCTTTTATTTTTAATGATACAACAAACAGTTGGACCCCCTCGGGCTAAAACCCGAGGCTCCCACAAAAAATTCAATCAATTTGTCCCGTAGAAATTCTCTTTACGGGATTCGTTGATTGACCAGGGGACGAGGAATACCAGTGATATTCCGCATCGACCTTGGAACCCTCCTGGCAAAGTAGATAAAACATTTTTAATGTATGCATTCATAAAATATCTGCGTTTAAAAACTTAATATGAATCCTGTTTCAATATTTTTTTTAAGTATTTTCTTGCTCTTCTTCTTCCTTTTTGTTTAAAAAATCTTTTTGACTTTGTATGCGCCTCATCAGGATGGGCCGGCCTTTTTATGTTATAAAGTTTCTGTGACGATATTTTAATTTTTTACTCCTTTTTATTCAAGTCAAAAATTATTTTAAATCCCTTTAAAGTAAAATTTTTGTCCAGAATCTGGTATGGGTCAATTTCTATTTTTATCAGATCTGCTTCACCGCCGGTTAAAATAATTTTTATATCACTGAATTTCATTTCCTTTTTTATCTCTTCAGTAATGTATTTTATTGCACCGGTTAATCCGTTTTTTATGCCGCTTAAAATACTCTTTTCAGTCGTATTGCCGATAATTTTGTTTATTTTTTTCATATTTACTTCCGGTAATCTGGCAGTATTTTCTGAAAGACAGCGTAAACAAAGATTAATCCCGGGCAATATCAGGCCGCCGAGATATTCTGCCTTTTGATTTATGACATCAAAAGTTATTGCTGTCCCGAAGTCAATGACAATGACGTTTTGATTTTTATAATAATGAGCCGCTGCTGCTGCATTTGCAATCCTGTCGTCACCAACTTCTTTTTTATTCTTATATTTATTTTTGATGTTTAACTTCGTGTTTTTATTAATAAATTCCGGCCGGATATTAAAATGTTTTTTTAACGTTTCATTTAAAATTATAGTTGCCTTAGGCACAACGCTTCCGACAAAAGCATCAGTAACGTTATATTTTCTTAAAATGGATTTTAATTCGGCAATAAATCTGACTTTATTTTGAATTAGATTAGTTTTTATACGATAGACATGAAATATTTTATCATTGTTAAAAATCCCTGTTGTAATATTTGTGTTGCCTGCATCAAAAATTGCGATCATTTTTTAACCGTATCTGAAAGTTACACCAAAACCGCCCTGTGGATATTCCCATTCTATCTCATCTGGAGCCGCAACCCTGCACGTTCCGCATTCAAGGCAATTTTCAAAGGAAACAATTGCTTCACCCTTTTCGTTTAATTCATAAACCTTTGCGGGGCAGATAAATAATTTTCCTTCTATAAGTTCTTTTGCATTTACCCCCTGCTTTATTTTTAAATGCGTTTTTTCAAACGGCTTGAATTTATCAAGTCCTAATTTGTCTTCCATTGTTTTATAAATTCTTGTGCTCATAATATGACTCTCCTTGCATCAAGCGCAGTTTTAATAAGACTAAAAATTGATTCCTTTTTAAGAAGCCTTTTGATAAGTCTTTTCTGCTTTTTATCTTTAGGTTCTCCATCAACTGTAAATAAATCAATGACAAATTCCTCCATAATTGCAGGATATTTGTCAAAAAGCCGGGTGTTTTTTTCAAGTACTTTTGAAAGTTTTCTGAATTTTTTTAAATCTTTTATTACAAAACTTTCGTTTAACCTTTTTTCATATAATGAAGTAATTTTTTCCGAATAATCGTTTTTTTTCTTTGCTTCAATTGCCGTTTCCCCTGCTATGCGTCCGGATTCCATTGCAAGGTTTGTTCCTTCATGAAAAAGTGAAGCATTAACGAAACCGGCGGCATCACCAACAACCATGACGTTATCTTTAAACAATTTTGATATACCGTTGTATCCCATATCCGGAATGAGATGGGCAGAGTATTCTTTTTGTTCCCCGTCTCTTATTAATGGTGCTATTGCCGAATGTTCCTTAAAATATTCGAGCAGGTCATTTGGATTGTATTTATGATCAAGCATTGATTTTATAGTCGCGCCTACGCCTATTGATATGGAATCCTTATTTGTATAAATAAATCCGGAACCTGTCGCCCCTTTTACGGAATACCCAAAGTATTCATACGCCACTCCTTCATCCCCCGTCAGATTAAATCTGTCTTTTATTTTTTCTTCAGGTAACGCGATTACCTCTTTAACTCCCGTTATCGTTGCTTCTTTTGGCAATTCTTTGTGCATCCCAAGTTTTTTTGCAAGGAGAGAATTAACTCCATCGGCTAATATTATGATATCACCATATATGTTACCATCTTCCATTCTCACCTTTACGCCTTTTATTTTATTATTTTCAATTATAAAATCGTCGACTACGGCACCGGTTAATATCATTGCTCCTGCTTCTTCTGCTTTTTCGGACATCCATTTATCAAATTTTGCCCTGATTACGGTATAACTGTTGTTACGCGGTTCATGGGAAAATCCTGAAAATTTAAAACCACCGGACATTTCCCCATCCGGAGTAAGAAATGACCATCTCCTTTTTGTTACAATACGTTCATAAGGCATTTCAGAAATTTTATCAGGCATTATCTGTTTTAAAACGTTTGTAAAAAAAATCCCGCCAAATACGTTTTTTGACCCGCAAAAATCGCCGCGTTCCAGAACGACAACCTGCAACCCGGCTTTTGCAGCAACATAAGCAGAAGAAAGTCCTGCAGGCCCGCCGCCAACTATTATTACGTCAAATTTTTCATTATCAGCCATAATTTATTTTTCTACCTTTAATTTTTTCATAACTTTTTTTGACTCGGGATAATTATCCTCTTTTTCAAAACTTTTTACATTTTTAAACGCCTCCCTTAATCTGGAATCTACGTTTTTCGGCATTTCAACCTGCAAATGTATCTTTAAATCACCTCTATGTCCTGAATTAACGTCGGGAAATCCTTTGCCTTTTACTGTTATTATGTCGTTATTTTGCGTTCCTGACTTTATTTCAATTTCATAATTTCCGTATAACGTTGGAATTTCTATTTTATCGCCTAAAACCGCCTGCGAAACAGTTATTGGTAAAAATAATATACAATCATTATCTTCCCTTTTAAAAAATTCATGAGGTCTGACGTGCATCACGACGTATAAATCGCCGTTCATTCCACCACCAAGGCCACAATGCCCTAACCCGGTTAATTTTATATATGCTTCGTCATAAATGCCTGCCGGTATTTTTACGTCAATTTTTCTTTTCTGTGTAACAAATTTTTTTCCATTACAATTTCTGCATAACTCTTCTGCAATTCTGCCCTCACCGTGGCAGTCAGGACACGTAGTAACAACGGAAAAAAAGCCCTGACTCGTTCTGATTTTTCCATTGCCATTGCATGTTCTACATGTTTTTTTGGTAGTTCCCGGTTTAATTCCTTCCCCTTTGCAGACCTCACATGTTTCCCTGCGTGTAATTTCAATCTGATGCTGTGTTTCTCTTACTGTCTCTTCAAAATCAATTGTCAAATCAACTTTTATGTCTTCACCGTTCATTCTACTCCTGGTTTGTCTTTTCCGTCCAAACCCAAAATCAAAAATGTCGTCAAAAATATCTGAAAAACCGGAAAATATATCTTCAAATCCGAACCCCTCAAAACCGCCGGGGCCGGAATAACCACGATTTTTCATTCCTTCATATCCAAAAGTATCGTATGTATTTCTTTTTTCTGGGTCGCTTAAAATTTCATACGCTTCTGCAATTTTTTTAAACTTTTCTTCTGCTTCTTTTTTATTTCCCTGATAAATGTCGGGATGATATTGTTTTGCGAGTTTTCTAAATGCAGATTTTATTTCATCCTGACCGGCATTCTTTGAGACCCCAAGCGTTTTATATAAATCATCATCCATATAAATTACCTCATTTAAAAATAGATTATTTATGTCTTAATTTTTTTCAGTATCCGAATCTTTTTTTTCTTCTTTTTCACAGGCGACTTTTACCATAGCCGGCCTTATTATTCTATTATCCAGTAAATATCCTTTTTGATATACTTCAAGTATCTCCCCTTCTGATTTGCCTTCAACGTATTCTTTATGCAGTGCATGGTGAAAGTCTGGATTAAAAATTCCTTTCGTTTCTATTTCCTTTACTCCCATTTCTTTTAAAGTATCTTTAAATTGCTTAATAATCATTTCAATCCCTGCTTTTAACGAATTTACGTCTGTTGCGGTTTCTAACGATGCAAATGCTCTTTCAAGATTGTCAAAAATTGGAAGAAAAATACTTATTACTTCATTCTTTGTATTTTTTTCAAATTCCTGTTTTTCCTTTGCAACTCTTTTTCGGTAATTATCTAATTCGGCTAATGCACGTAAATATTTGTCGGTTAATTCATAAATCTTTTTATCTTTTTCGGCAATAATTTCATCATATTTTTTCTGTTCTTGTACAATTTTTTCGTCAATCTTTTCCCCTGCTTCATTTTTTTCTTTACTTTTATCTGTGGTACCATTTTCCTGCTCTTTCTTTTGTTCATTTTTCATTTCTTTTTCCATGATGTACTCCTTATAAATTTTTATATTATTTATTATAACAGAAAAATCAATAGTATGATTATTATTTTTAAGCCTACAAATGACTATAAGATTATTTTTTCATATAATTTAGTTTTAATAATAATTAAATGTTATCTAAAATTTTTATTATTATAACATATTAAAATAAAAATTTAAATATTTTTTTAAAAATTTTATGATTGGGGCAAATTGCAGGTTTTATTGCACCACACCCAAAATTTCACATGTTTTTTGTAAGAAAACAACTTGTTATATTATTGGATGTTTTATAGTTTAATATTACTCTGGGATAACTATTTATCCAATTTTGTATTGCCTATTGCCCTCACTGTCTTTCTCGTTATTTTCCCTATATCTGTTATAAACCTTCTTATCATCCGGTTCTGGTTCTCGTTCATTCCTTTTTCATATGTTTTTGCAGATTAAACGCCTTCAACAAGATAAATGGAAAAATCCTATGCCTATACTCAATGGCAAATATACGATATGAATCAATTGTTCAATGTTAAATTCTTTGGTTCGGAAACACAACATTGTTGACAGGTGTCGACGACGACATAAATTAACGTTTTATTTTTCATTAAATTCCATTTATTATTATTTGGTAAGCAATTCAACCTCTACCCGCTTTCCTGCTTTTTGAATTGTTTCCCTGCTTACCCCTTCAATTAAATTGCCGTCACCATAACTGGTCAAATAAATATTTTCAGGATTTATTTTTCTTACAGTGGTCAAATAATCATAAACTGCCTTGACTCTTTTTATAGATAATTCAAGATTTTTTTCCGGTTCTTCAAAATCACTTGCATAACCTTTTAATATTAAAAAATAATTTTTTGCGTATTTTGATACTGCTTCTGCTGCTTGATTTAAATACGCATATTCATCAACAGGTATTTCAAATGATTTTTCTTCAAAATCAATTGCAGCAAGAATTAATTGAATGCCTATACCTTCAAAATCCGGGGCTTTTGTCTGTATTATATAATCAGTTTCTATTTCTATTCCGTTTATTTGTTCAATGTTTATTTTTATGAAATATAAACTTCCTTTTCTTACGTATTCATTTTTTTCATTTGTCCCATCCCAGGATACAATGTAATTTATTGAACTCAAATTTTTCAATGTCTTTATTAAATTTTTATTATCATCAAAAATAATAATGTCAAATTTTTTAATTTTATTGGCATCTTTTTTATTGGATAAAAAATTAACTTTTTCTTTTCCTACATTCAGCATTCTTTTATCCGGAGTCAGATTAAAATTCGAGACAAATGTATCAATAGTGACGTTTTCAATTTGTTCAAATACGTTTCCGGCAAAATCATTAGCCGAAAGTTTAATTTGATAGTTACCGTCAGCCACTACGTTTCCAAGTGCATCATCACCATTCCAATATGTTTTATCCGTAATTCCTTCTCCCGAAATTTTTCTGATTACGTTATTTTTATTGTTAAATATGCTTATATTCCACGTATTTATGTCTTTGTCTTTAAAATCCATATTTATTTGTAATTTATTGAATTTACTATTTTTTACGGGTGCGAATATCTTTGGATAAATACTTAATTTAAATAACGGTGGCGTTGTATCGACGGTTATGACTCTTTTTTTCTCCCAGATTGTTTTCTCATTAACAAAAAAACTGTACTTTATAGTATAATCACCATCCTTAACATTTTTCCCGTCATTGTCTTTTCCGTCCCATATTATCTTTGGTTGGATTACTTCAATGCCTTTAATTTCTTTCACTACTTTTTCATCCTTATCAGTTATTATTATTTCCCATTTGCATCCGGGTATTTTTAACGGGCTGTTTCGTAAAATTAATTCTGTAGTATCGTATATATCGTCGTTATTTGGTGAAATATATTTATATGAAAGGCTGAATTCCATACTTTTTAGCGTTTGATTTAACAATTCAATGTCGGTCGTTTTAATTTCCTGAATTATTTCTTTTTTATGTTCTTTCCTCGTTTCTTCTCCTATAAAATACGTAAAATCCAATTTATGGGTTTGTCCCTGATTGTTAAATCCTGGAATAAAAACATAATTCAATGTAAATTCTTTTCTTTTGTATGAAAGACCAAATGAAAGATTAAAATTTTCCATATATAACAATCCGGTTCTAAATCCAACGTCACCAAATTTATTGTTTAAAAAATATTTTTCTCCGCCAAGAGAAAATCCTGTTCTAAAAATTTTATTTTCATAATCTACGTTCGTAATTACAAGGTCAAATGCAGCAATGCCTGTATTATCAAATAAAAAACTTGCACCGGCTTTATAACTTACGGGTATTTTTTCAATAATGCCATTTGTCCATTTAATTCTTGCGTCAAGATCCGTGGCAACTAATGAAAATCTCATTTTTTTATCAAGAAAATCCGGATAAAAGATAAAACCCGCGTCAAATGCAGTTGTAAAACCATTGAATTCATAGTTTGCCATTGTAAAATTTAGTAATTTTAAATTAATTCCAAACGACGTGTATCTTTGTTCATGTAAAAATGTGGCAAATGACAAGTATACGAAATCATTAATAAAATTTGAATCAGTATATAATGTTTTAAGATATGAAACAGAAACCGTCATATCTGAAAATAGCGGTTGTATGTAATTTATTCCATATAAATTTTGTTTTCCTGAAAAGGCACTATCAAAAAAAATACTTGCATTTATCTGATTTATATTAACAAGACCTGCGGGATTCCAGAAAAAAGATGAATAATCATCTGCAACCGAAGTAAATGCGCCACCCATTCCGGATGCTCTTGCTCCAATCGATTTAAAAATGTCGTCTTTTATTTCATTTGATATCAAATTTCTTTCTATGATTAAAAAAATAAAAACAAGAATAATTTTATAAATTTTTTTCATATTGCCCTCGTTTAAAACCTTTTTTACATTTTAAAACAAACTTAAAATTATTTCAATTTTTTTGTTAAATATCTTTAACTTTTCCTTTATCAACAAGAAAATATTTGTCAATCTTTATATTTTTTACGTTCTCTTTATTTGTGGTTGTTATTATTATCTGTTTAAAAATATTGAACATTTCACTTATAAAATATTTGTTTGCTTCATCCAGTTCAGAAGTAAAGTCATCAAGTAATACAATAGGATATACATTTATTTTTTCTTTAATATAAATACCCTCTGCGAGTTTCAATATTATACACGATAATCTTTGTTGTCCTTCTGATCCAAAATATTTTAAAGATTTATTATTTAATAAAATCTCAATATCATCCCTATGAGGACCAATTAATGTTGATGTTCTATAAACTTCTTCATTAAAATATTTTTCAAAAAATGCTTCAAAATATCTATTTATTTCTATTTGTTCAATATTATCAAAGTTTTTTTGTTTATATTTTAATTTAATTACTATGTTTTTCTTAGTAAAATTATTATTTATTATTTCATTAATCCTTTCTATTGCATTTATTCTTTTATTAATTATTATTTCAGAATAATTCTTTAATTGTAGGTTCCATATATCTATATCTTTTTTATTTGATCTATGTTCTTTTATTGATTTTAGTACATAATTTCTTTGGCAAACTATTTTATTATATTTAGTTATTAGCATATAATATTCTTTATCAGTACTAATTAATATATTATCTATAAATTTTCTTCTTAGCAATGGTTCTCCGCTGATCATATAAATATGTTCTGGAGAAAAAAGGACTAATGGTATTTTTCCTATTAAATCAGATAATTTTCTTATATGTTTATTATTTTCAGTAATAATCCTTCTATTTGTTACATTATTATATTCAATTTTAAAATTTTTGTTTATACCGTTTGTGTATTCCTGAACAACTTCTATCCTAAAATAATTGTTATTTTCATTTACTAAATATTTATCATTACTACACCTAAATGATTTTCCTGTTGAGATATAGTAAATTGCTTCAATAATATTTGTTTTGCCAGAACTATTTTCCCCATGAAATAGATTAGTATCTTTATTTAAGTCAATTGATAAATAATTATAGTTCCTAAAATTTTCTAATTTTATCTTTGAAATATACAAACCTATCTCCTTTTATTTGTTCCACGTAGAACAATCATTATTAGTATTTCACAATTTGTTCTATGTAGAACATTTTACTTTTCCACAATTATAATAAAACTCACGAATGTGTTTTTCCTAATTTTTTATAGTTTCTTGGGTATTCATCCGGTGTTTTCCACATCTTTCTAACATAAAAAATGTAAAATAAAATATCATTTATTCTGTAATCAAAGATATTATAATCATTGCAACCAAATATTTTTATATTATTAAAATTTCTTTTTATCATTTTTAATGTGTTTTTTGACGCAAAATAAAAAATATATCCATCTATCTTTGTAAATGGAAAGGATACTTCCATTGCAATCTCAAAATTTGCAAGTGCTCTGGTTATTACACAATCAAATTTTTCTCTATATTCTGAATTATGAGCTAAGTTCTCACATCTATTATTAATAACAGATATATTATCTAATTTTAAGTTATTTTTAATAATATTTAAAAAAAATGACTTTTTTTCATTTGATTCAATTAGTAATACTTTCTTTTTAGAAATTATTGCCAGTGGTATTCCAGGGAAACCAGCACCAGAACCAATATCCAATATTGTTTCGCATTGTGAAATTGTGTCTATTTTTAATAAATGTAATGAATCAATAATATGTCTTTCAATTAATTTATCAACATTTATATCAGATGTTAATTTAAGTAATGAATTATATTTAAGTATTAACGTTATGTAATCGGATATTTGATTAACTTTTTTTTTATCAATATTTTTAAAATCATATTTATTTAGCATTGAAATTATTCTTTCACATATATTCATATTTACATTATTACAGGAAATTTATTATAAAACAATAATAATTTTATATATCAAACAATTTTATTTTATAATAGTGGGCCCCCCTCGGGCTAAAGCCAGAGGCTCCCCACAAAAAATTCAATCAATTTGTTCCGTAGAAATTTTCTTTACTGGATTTGTTGATTGACCAGGGGACGAGGAATACCGGTTATATTCCCCAGCGAATTTGGAACTATCCTGGCAAAGTAGATAAAATATTTTTAATGTGTGTGTTCATAAAATATTTCACTGAGATATTTTATTCCCCAAACTGAAATTTGGGGTTTTCTGAATGATGTTACAATAAGTAAAAAGAAATATGAGAAAGATATGCATTACTTTGAGGTATGGAAATAACGGAAAATAAAGGGTGTTTGCGACAGCCATACAAAACAGGTAAATAAAAACTTGTCTTTATTTTGCTTTCAACTGCCATCCGGCACAAGCCATTTGCTGTTTGTTATCAAATCTTTTTATTAAAATAATCTGGTTGTAATGTTTTTCATAGGTTTTTAAATGTTATTATAATAAAATATTAAAATTATATTATATTTAAATTTTTGTATATAAAAGATTTTCTTAATTGATTTATTTTAAATGGTAAATTATTACCATGAAGTTACTTTTGATTTTTTAGGACCTTTTTTAATCAGTTTTTCAAAAATATTTTTGGGTTTTGGTGTAGGTGATGGAGTTGGTTCCGGCGTTGGAGTATCTATTGCTTCTGTTTCCGGTGTATTTAAATCATTAATTATTTTGTTTTCTTCTGCTTTTATTAATTTAATTAATATTTCCGCGCGTCTGTTTGTATACATGTTTTCCGGTGTATCGTTTGGCATAAGAGGTTGCTTGTCAGCATAACCTTCAATTGAAACTCTTTGTTCATTAATACCACTTTTTATTAAATATTTACGAACTTCATTTGCTCTATCCAATGATAATTCATAATTAGATGGATATTTTATTGTATGAATTGGTACATTATCGGTATGTCCTTTTATGACAATAGGGGATTCATATTTTTTTAAAATTATCAACATTTCATCTAAAATTGGATAAAATTCCTGTTTTATGCTTGCAGCACCAGAGTCAAAATGAATTACAGGATAAAATAGTAAATTATCGCCTTGTTTGACTAATTTTACCGATAACTCATTCACGTCATACCGGGAAGGAATTGTTGAAATAACAGGTTCTTGAATTTCTTCTGTTATTTCCTGAGTTTCAAATATTAAAGGTTCTTCTATTTTTTCCGTTTTTACTTCTTTATTCAATATTATTGGAGTAATTTGTGGTTCAGCCAGAATTCTGTAAAGCCAGCTTGGTGAATAACCGCCATCACTTGTAACTTTATTTTTACCTGAACCATCTGCATTCATAATCCATATTTCCGGTTGATATTTATCAAGAACAAAGTTTGTATATACTATTTTATCATTGCTATGTGAAAACTTTGGGGAGAAACTTTTACCATCATAAGTAATCTGGTCTATTTTCTTACTATCTAAATTCATAATTAAAATATCAATGTTTTCACCATAATTTAATGCAAATGTTATTTTTTTACCATCATTTGAAAAATCAGGTGAGATTACTTTTTTATCTTTGTAATTAGTTAATTTTTCTTCATTTGCCATATTTATGTCTTTAATGTATAAATTATATGCATCCATTGATTCAATTTTAACATATACGATTTTATTATCTTTTGATAAAGATGGTGAAATACAATTATTTGAAAATGTCAATGATTCCTGATTAAAACCATCCTTTGTTATCCTCCATATGTTTTTGTTTCTTGAATAAATTATATATGATTCATCGTAACTCCATGCAGGAGTATTGTTTATTTTGAAATTCTGTATGTCGCCTTCAATTTTATCTTCGTCAAAAGTTAATTGTATTGATTTATTATTATGTAAATCAGCCAACCATAAATTATAATATTCGTTTTTCTGCACCCAATAAGTTATATACCACCCGGATGGCGATACAGAAGGAAACCATTTTGAATTATTATCCTGAAATAATAATTCCTTTCCACTTCCATCTGTATTAATCCAGTAAAGATTTCCATTATAGGTATAAACTATTTTTTCCATGCTTGGAACAGGAGTATTTGTAGGGGTAGGGGTAGGAGGTGGTGTTTCCTTTTTATTTTTACAATTAGTCAGACTAATCAACGACAAACATAACAAAAAAATAATAACTATGGTATGAAATGATTTGTCTTTATTATTCATTATTATTTCTGCTTTCATTTAATTCATTAATATTTGTAATTTCTGCTATGATTGGATAATATGCATTAAAATAATATGTTAAACGATGCTTTTTTAAATTATTTATATTAATAACAAAAATATCGTTATTTTCAACGAATAACAATGTCTGACTATCTAACCAGAAAGGGAATTCACCGAAATTTTTTGTTATTTGTTTTATGTTTTTACCGTTTTCATTCATTATATAAATGTTATAATCATTGTAAATATATGCAATTAGATTGTTTTCTGCCCTATTATTGTCAAATTTTGACCATGTAATTTCATTATTTAAATTATTAATGTTTAAAATTATTTGATAGTTTGTGCCGTCATAATTAATTCTGGATATACCTCTGTTTTCCAGAAAAACTATTTTATTATTAAGTCCCCAGTCAAAAACAGGATTAAAAATATTACTTTCGGTTAACTGAATTAAACCAGACGTATCATAATTCATTGTCCATAAACTGTTATGAAATTTTGTTTTTTCCCTTGAAAACAGCCATTTTTTTCCATCGGGTGACAGCTTAAAAGATGTTACGTCATTAGTTTTTGTTATATATGACTGCGAATTGCCGTTTTTGTCAATTTTGCAAATATTGTTATTTCTTAAAAAGTATATTTCTTCAGCATCAGAATTCCATGAAATCTGCCCTCTGTTTTTCAGATCAATTTTATTAATGTTCTCTTTATCAAAAGTAATCTGGGTTTGTTGAGAACCATTGGTATTCATTATAAATAAATTTACATAATTACTTCTGTCAGAATAGAAAGTTACTTTATTTCCATCCGGTGAAACAGCAGGACACCAATTATTGCCTTTATTTGTCAAAATCTTTTTATTTTCACCATTTATATCCATCATTCCAATCTGATACAAACCATTTTTATCTTCCAAAATAAAATATATCTTTTTATAAGTTTCTTTTACCGTCTTTTCCGGTTCCTGGGAATAAATTAAAGAAAAATTAAACATTAAAATTAATAATGTAAGAATTTTAAGTGATGTTTTTTTCATCTAAACCTCAATTATCTATTTTTTATATATTATATAGTTTTAGGTATGGTGTCAAGGATTTTTTGGTATAATATATAATAAAATTGCCAAATTTAATTATTTAATCAGCATAACGTCACCATACGAATAAAATTTGTAACGTTTTTTTATTGCTTCATCATAACATCTTTTTATGTTTTGAATGCCGCCAAATGCACAAACAAGAATATATAGTGAACTTTTCGGTAAATGAAAATTAGTAATTAAATAATCTGAAACACTGAATTTAAAACCAGGATATATGTATAAAGATGTAGATTCCATGGTTGACGAAACCATACCATTTTTATTGGCACTTTCAATGGCACGTAAAGAAGTTGTTCCGCATGCAATTATTTTATTATTTGCTTTCTTTGCTTTATTTATTATTTTACCAGTAACTGGTGGTATGTAGTATTGTTCAGTATGTATTTTATAATTTCTTATATCAACCGTGTCAACAGGATTAAAAGTTCCTAAACCGATGTGTAACGTTATTTCAGTTATTTTAATGCCATTATTTTGTAATTTTTCCAATAATTCTTTCGTGAAATGTAAACCAGCGGTTGGAGCAGCCTTTGAACCCGGAATTTTTGCATAAATTGTCTGATATCTTAACCTGTGAATCGGATCCAGATTATTTTTTTTTATATAGGGTGGGATTGGCATTACCCCAATTTTCCATAAAATATTAATTAAATCGTTATATGATAAGTTAAACTCAACAATTACTTCTTTCCCGATTTTCCCGATTATTTTTAAATTTACATCATTATTTATTATTATCACGTCATTTTCTTTTACCCGGCGCGAATTTTTTACCAATACATTCCATCTTTTTTCATCAATATTTTTAAGCAATAAAATTTCAATTTTTGCATTTGTATCTGCTTTTTTACCAAAAATTCTTGCAGGGATTACCTGAGTATTGTTTAAAACCAGAACATCATCTTTATTAAAATATTTATAAACATTATAAAAAAAATCATGGGATATTTTACCGGAACTTCTGTCAAATACGAGAAGTCGTGAATTATCTCTTTTTTTTATTGGTTCCAGTGCAATTAATTCTTTTGGTAAATAATAATCATAATTTTCAATGTCATAAATATTCATTTAAATCTGCCTTTTTGTTAAATTATATATAAAATAATCGTTTACTGCAAATTAAAATTATGATTATATTATAAACGGGCATAATGAAAATCAAAAAGTATTACCATTGGAAAATCCGGAATAATTATACCGGAACAAAAAGTATTTTTTAAAAACGGGAAAATAAAGAAGGAAATAATAAGAAAAATTTACAAAAAATACATTAAATTTTAATTGACATATTTTTTTATTTTGATAATATTATATGTGCATAGAAAATATTATGCAATTTGTAGATTTTGTTCTACAAGTAATTTTTTTCAGGAGGTAGTAGATTTATGGCAACAGGAAAGGTGAAATGGTTCAATGAAAAGAAAGGTTATGGTTTCATTGAACAAGAAGGCGGTAAGGATGTTTTCGTTCATTACGAGGCTATTCAGATGGACGGTTTCAAGACGTTAAAAGAAGGCGAAACGGTTACATTTGACATAGTTGATGGAGCAAAAGGTCCTCAGGCATCAAATGTCCAGCGGCCGAAATAAATAGCCGTTAAATAATAACAAACCCGATAAGAAGAAATTCTTATCGGGTTTTTTTTTATTAATAAATTAAGCAATTTTAAAATTACACTCCAAAATTATCTCATAAATATTTATCATAATTTAACCATAAACATAAAGTCATTTGACTTTAAATATTCTTAATGATATATTATTTTAAAGAAAAGTAACGATACGTAATGGAGGTATAAAGATGAGTTTTAAAAAAATTGCTTTTGTTTTAGTTTTGCTCATTTTTATTGCCCTTTACGTAGTAGGTAAATCTGATAAAATAGCCACAAAATTACAGGAATTTGCAGATAAAAATTATATTGAAAAAAATATACCAAGGCATGAAAAAATATCATTTTTTAACATAGAATATTGCTATTGGACGGCAAAATACGAATTTGGTCTTACACTAATTGAAAAATATATGGAAAGATATAATCTGGAAGAAAACAGGGAAAAAGCACAATACATGAAGGCAAAATACTACGATGCAAATCTAAATCATAGACAGGCAAGTGAAGAATATAAAAAATTTTTTGAGGAATTTCCTTTTTCAAAAAAAGCAGAAAAAGCAAAACAAAGGTATATGGAAATAAAATCATATTTATAAAGAGGTGAAAATGAAAAAAACGTTTCTTTTTACTTTTATTTTTATAATAATAGCACAAATAAGTTTTTCATCTTCCATACATCTTATAGGCGGGCAATTCGGCATTTCCTTTCCAGGCGGAAAAGAAATAACAGATATTTATCCTGCAATCGCTACAGACACAAATATATATTCTTATAATACAGGCATAGAATATAATTTTAAATTTTTCCCTTATTTATCCATAGGTGCCGGATGTAATTATTTATTTAAAAGTTATCTAATTGATTTTTTAACTAAGCAGATTACTTATAATTACAATGCGGTTGAGCCATACGGAATAGTCCGCGGATATTTACAGGTTATGAACGGGATTGACATATTTGCAGGCGCAGGTGCAGGATATAGTTTCCTCATAGGAAGCACGATATCCGACAGTTTAACTGCAACAAAGACAGACGTAAATGGTTCCGGAGTTTCATTAAAATTCTGTGGTGGTCTTGCTTATGAAGGTTCTGGTTTTACGACAATGCTTGAAGGTGGTTATAAAATAATGACAATTTCACCTTTAAAAACCAACAGTGGTGAAATTAAAAATAGTGATGATTCTTCTGCTGTTGCAAATTTTGGAGGTCCTTTTATCAATGTTCTAATTTTCCTTTCTTTTGGAAACAACCAGGAACAAAAAACAAATGGTGAAATAAAAGCAGAAAAACAAACCAGCCGGAACGCACAGGAGCAGACAGGCGAAGTATCAGAAAAAACGGAAAATATAAATCCAGTTGAAACCCAGGAACAAAGACAGGAAGCAGAAGGAAGCGTCCAACCAGATAAAACCGGTTATGCAACAATGCAGGAAGACGATACCGAAGGAATAATTATATTATCCCCGGGTGAATCAGAAATAAACGAACTTGAAAAATACATAGCTTCCAAACGCAGACAAATAATTCCGGAAGAAGAAACAAAAGAAGGCGAAGAAATTGAATTTGAATACGATGCCGAACAGGCCGGGGTGCTTCTCTTAGAAGCAGATGCAAAAAGTAAAGTAGAAAAAGCAGGCTATGTCCTTGTTGAAAAGGCCGGTTTTATCACAAATAATTTTACTGAAGATGGTTTTATTTTTACGAAAAAAAAAGAAAAAATGTTTTTGTATCCTGCTGATTTTGCATATATAAGATTAACCGTTGGAAAAAGTGCAAATAAAGGAAAAGAATTCATAATTTACGACGATAGTGAAGACGTTATGGACAATATATCCGGACAGCCAATGGGAAAAATGATAAATATACTCGGCGTTGCAAAAATAGTTGAACCCGTGGAAAATAATATTTTTAAAGTTCAGATAACAAAGGCTTATGCTCCGATAAAAGAAGAAATGAAAATAAAAGAAAGAAATAATATAAGGGATTACCATAGAACATTATCAAAAAAAATCAAAAATAAAAATCTTAACGTGGAAGGTTATATAGTAAAGGTTCAAAAAGACGTCCTAAATATAAAAAACAAAGACATAGTTTATTTAAACGTTGGTGTTTCAAAAGGAATTTTGCCTGGGGAAAAATTAAATATTTATCGTAGGACGTATAATAAAGATGAAGATAAAGAAGAAAATTTTCATAAAATCGGCTCGCTTTTGATTATCAATTCCGTCCAGAACTCTTCGGTTGGTCTGGTAACTGAACAAAATGAATTGATAAATATCGGCGACATAGTAAAAACAAAATAAAATGTATGATTTACTTTCCGTAAGATGCTACGGGTTATGTTTTCGTTTTTATTCAGTTTTTTACGTGGGGTCAGGGTTAATATGAATGAAGGTGAATATGACATATTTCAAGTGTCAAAACAAATTTTTTTATAAATCTATCATAAAACTATAATATTTTATGGATGAAAAAACAGCATTTGAAAAATTAAAAGATGCCATATTGAATAAATCAGGGCTTGATTTAAATCAATATAAGGAAAATTATCTTAAAAGACGTATTGCAGTAAGAATGAGGTCTTTACAGATGATTTCCTATGAGGAATATTTAAAATATATTCTTATCAGGGATGAGGAATGTGATTTATTACTTGATAAACTTACTATAAACGTTACGCAATTTTTCAGGGACATGGAAGCATTTGAAGAGATAGACAAAAACGTTCTCCCTGATTTAATACGAAACAATTTTAGAATAAAAATATGGAGCGCTGGATGTTCAACCGGCGAAGAAGCGTATTCAATTGCAATATTGATGGAAGAAATAGCAGAAAATCTTGGCATATTAAATTATAGATACAACGTTATAGGAACAGACATAGACGAAAAAGCATTATACAGGGCAAATCTGGGATGCTATGAGGGAAGAACCCTTGATAATGTTTCGGCCGAGAGAAAAAAAAAGTATTTTGATTTTGATGGTAAAAATTATATAATAAAAGAAAACATAAAGAAAAAAGTGGAATTTTTAAAATTTAATCTAATGGAACCATTTAAAACGGACTATTTTAACGTGATTTTTTGCAGAAACGTCATAATTTATTTTACGAGAGAATTGCAAAATAAGGTTATCGGCTATTTTTATGATTCATTAAAAGATAACGGCATTTTTGTGATGGGAAAGACAGAAACAATGCTCATTAATTTCAGAAATAAATTTGAATGCTTAAACATAAGGGAAAGGATATTCATAAAAAGGAAATAAAATGGAAACTGCGCAGGACCACATCAATTTAGGACTTGCCTTTACAATATCAAAAAATTACGTAATGGCAATAAAAGAATTTGAAAAAGCTCTAACGTTAAATCCGGATGATGCAGAAGTCCACGCTCATCTTGCAGACGTTTATGTTTACAAAGGCGATTATAACGGCGCAATACAGGAGTATGAAAAAGCATTAAGGATAAATCCCGTTAACGTAAACATAATAATTAAACTTGGTAAGTTGTATGCAAATCTTGGTAAAACAGATAAGGCAATTGAACAATACAAACGAGCGATTGAAATTAATCCCGATGACTTAAACATCAGACACGCAATGGGCGATGTTTACGTAAAAATGGAAAAACTTGCTGAAGCAGAAAAAGAATATAAATACATCCTTGAAAAAGACAGCGATAACATAGAAATAAGGTTTAAAATAGGTTATATTTATGAACTGACGAAAAAATATAAAGAAGCAGCAATTGAATACGAAAGTGTTTTAAAAAAAAATCCAAAAAGCCATGGTCTGTATTCGATACTTGGTAATATATATAAAAACATGAAAAATTATGATAAAGCAGTTGAATATTATGAAAAAGCATTACAGATAAATCCCAGGGAAGCAGGCGCTGCATATAATCTTGGAGTAATATATTATGAAAAGGGAGAATATGAAAAAGCACTTAACGAATTTGAGCGTGCCAAAGAAAATAAATATAAAAGCAGTGAAATACACATAAAAATAGGAGAAATTTACAATAAACTGGGGAAAAAAGAACAGGCCATTGAAGAATACAAAAAAGTTTCTGAAAAGGGAATTAAAACTGATTTTGAAACTCATAAAGCAATGGGTATTGTTTACTTTGAAGAAGGACAACTGGATGAAGCAATCAAAGAATTTGAAATGGCTCTTGAACAAAAAAAAGACGATCCGTTCATATATGAAAATCTCGGACACATCTATTATAAAAAAGTCGTGTATAATGAATCCAAAACAAATTTTTTAAAAGCCATTGAACTCGGCAGGGAAGACGCTGAAATTTTTTACAAACTCGGCAACATTGCAATGAAAGAAAACGACCCCAAAAAAGCAAAAGAATACTGGGAAAAATCGTTAAAAATAAATCCCGACAACCAGATAATAATAAAAAATCTTAAATTACTTTCAAGCAGCAACATTTAAAGGGAAAATTTATGAACATTCTGAAACAGCAGCAGAAAACCCTGGGGGAATTGCTTATTAATTCAGGCATAATAAACAAAGAACAACTCGAAATCGCATTAAATGAACAAAAAAATACGGATGAGCCACTCGGAAAAATTTTAGTCCGTATGGGCTTTGCACGCGAAGAAGATATCATAAACGTTTTAAAAGGCATGCTTGTCGTAATTTTTGAGATAAACAACGAAAGTTTTGGGGTTGAAATAATATTTGCGAAAGAAATAATAAAATATAAAAAAATAATCCCTTTGCCCACGGTTTCAAAATACATTAAAGGTCTGATAAGCATCAGGGATATTGTCGTACCCGTTATCAGTTTAAACCAGATTATATACAATAAAGAAGACGTCGTTACGGAAGATACCAGAATCATCGTTATAGAAAATAAGGACGACGTTGCGGGCATCCTCGTTGACAAAGTCGTTGCCGTAAAAAATTTTCATACGGGTGATTTTGAAAAGTTAAGCAATAATTCGGTTAATGCTGAAAAAAAATACATCGCAGGAATCATAAAAGATAAAAACGGAATTATTACCCTTATAAAACCTGAATTTATATTCTCGGGGAAAATATATGTCTGATAATACCGTTGCCCCGGTCAGAAAACAAAACGATGATAACAGTGCAATTGAACATAACAACGCAGGTGTTTATTATTATTCAAAAGGAATGTATCAGGAAGCAATTGAAGAATTCAAAAAAGCGTTAAGCATAAATCCATCCTACGTTCAGGCTCAGGCAAACCTGAAAGCTGTAAATAAACAAACGGGAATATACGACAGAGCCATACTTGCATATAAAAAAGTCCTGCAAATGAGGTCGGATGACCCCGATGCTTTTTTTAATCTGGGACATGCACTAACCTATACCGGTGAATATAAAGAAGCCATAAAATATCTCACAAAAACACTTGAGTTGAATCCAGAGCACATAATTGCACAGAATCTGCTTGGAATAATTTATAAAAATACGGGAGAAATTGACAGGGCAGAGCAGGTTTTCAGGGAAGCCTTAAAAAAATACCCTAATTTTGTAGAACTAAATAATAACCTGGGGGAAACTCTTTATAAAAAAGGTTTGTATGAAGAAGCAGAAAGTTACCTGAAACAGGCAATAAAATTAAACAAAGAATATGCCATTGCTTATTACAACCTTGGTTTTGTATACGGAGAACTAGGCAGGAATGAAGAAGCAAATGCATGCTACAACAGGGCAATTGAATTAAATCCTTCTTTTATAAAATCAAATAAAAGTTTAATAATTGACTATCATGAAACAGCCGGCGTAAAACGTGAAGCAGAAATTGAAAACCTGAGCGATGACAGAAAAGCAGAGGCATTTTATCATCTTGCCAGCGTTTACAAAATGAAAGGATATATTGACGACGCAATTACGCAGATAAAAAGAGCAATAACTTTAAATACGAAAAATCCAAATTATTACAATTTTTTTGGCGAGTTATTGATAAAAAAAGGCATGGTAAAAGATGCCGTTGAAATCTTCAAACAAACCATAAAAATTGAACCATCTTTCTTTGAAGCAAAATTAAACATAGCGGTTGCATACAGGGAAATGAAAGAATTTGACAGGGCAAGAGAAGTCATTAAAACAATCAAAGAAGAAAATCCGGAATTCACAAGGGATGACCTGCATCTTGGAATAATAGATTATAAGGAAGAAAAAATAGAAGAAGCCATTGAAAAGTTTATGTCACAATTAAAAAAAGAACCTTATGACGACGAATCTCATTATTACCTGGGGCTCTGTTTTTACAAAAAAAAGGGGTATGACATGGCTATTACGGCGCTTCGCAGGGCAATTGAGCTTACTCCGGCTTACATTAAAAAACCGGAAGTAAACCTTTATCTCGGGCTCGTTCTTACGGACAAAAACAGATATGACGAAGCAATCGTTGAGTACCAAAAGGTTCTATCCGTGCAGCCGGATAATGCAGTTGCACACAACAGCATGGGGGTTGCTTATAAAAATCTCGGCAATCTTGACAGAGCAATAGATGAATACAAAAAAGCAGTTTTAATAGACAAAAATTATTATAAGGCCTATAACAACCTTGGAGTTGCTTATTACAAAAAAAATTTTTTTGATGAAGCAGAAAAATATTTCAAAAAAGCACTGGAAATCGAGCCCGGCTACGAAGTTGCCAGAAAAAACCTTGAATCCGCACAAAAAAAAGACGTAATTTTTAAAGAAACCATTGACAGATTGCAGGAAAAAATAAAGGAAAAACCGGATGAACCTTCATTTTATTATGACCTTGCAAACGCATACAGAAACACTGGACATTTAAAAGACGCTATTGTAAAATATAAAAAAGTAATTGAATTGCAACCCGAAAACGTTGATGCCTGTAATAATCTGGGTATGGTTTACATGGAAGACGGGAATTATGACGAAGCAATAAAGGTCTTTATAAATGTCCTTTCAAAGGATTCAAAAAATTCCAGAGCACATTTATTGCTCGCAGATGCTTATTGCAAAAAAGAATGGTGGGATGAAGCAGACATAGAATACCATAAAGCCCTTGAATTAAACAACGACCTTGAAGAAGTATTTTTCAAACTTGGAGAAGTATACAGACAAAAATCATGGTGGGATGAGGCAATTGAAATGTGGACAAAATATCTGGATAGAAACGATGGCTCTGAAATGGCAAGACAGGCACAGGAAAACATAAGAATGATTGAACTGTGGAAAAGGGAATTTCTGATTTCGCCTTCCCAGAGCAATCGCAAAATTATTAAGTAAAAATTTCATGAAAAAAATTACGGTAATAATACCACCAAACAAATTTGATAATTTAAAGAAAAAACTGATAGAAGACGGAGTAAAAGGCATTACAATAACCAGAGTTGATGGTTTTGGATACGAAAAAAAACAGATGGACGTTTTGAAAAACAAGGAAATACTAATTGAATCGCTGCCAAAAATAAAACTGGAAATCGTATTAAAAGATAACGAAGTTGACGACGTTATAAACAGCATAATAGCCGTAACAAGAACAGGCAGATTGGGCGATGGTAAGATATTTGTATCGGAAATAACCGACGTCATAAGAATTAGAACCGGCGAGAGAAAAGAAGATGCGTTATAAAAAACTTTCGGAGGTATTATATGTCAAAAAAAGTATTACTTGCTGATGACGCTTCTTTTATGCGCATGATGCTCAGGAACATACTTGAACCAGCAGGTTTTACAATAGTTGGCGAAGCATCAAACGGAAGAGAAGCCATAGAGTTATATAAAAAATTAAAACCTGACGTTTTTATTACGGACATGATAATGCCGGAAATTGGCGGTATTGACGTCGTCCGTGAGTTAATAAAGGAATTTCCTGACGCCAACATAATTATATGTAGTGCCATCGGGCAGCAGACCCTTGTGATAGAAGCCATCCAGGCAGGTGCAAAGGATTACATAGTAAAACCTTTTGAACAGGCAAACGTCCTGGAAACAATAAATAAAATAATAGAAAAATAACATGCAAAACGAAAAACTTACCGACATGCAAAGAGATGCATTAAAAGAACTTGGAAATATTGGTGCAGGAAGCGCGGCAACCGCACTTTCCCAGCTTCTTGGCAAAGACATTAAATTAAACGTTCCTGACGTAACGATCATTCCAATTGAAAAAGTAAACGAAAAAATAGCAAAACACCAGCAGATAATAGCAGCCGTTTATTTGCGTATCTATGGTGAAATACAGGCAAGAGCACTCCTTATTCTTCCACAGGATAAAATATTTTATATAATTGATCTTCTTATGAAAAAAAAACTGGGCACCACGAGAGAATTCGGTGAAAATGAACAATCGGCAATAAAAGAAATCGGTAACATAATTATCTCTTCGTATCTGAATGCTCTTGCAAAATTCATCGGCTTAAATTCAGTTCCTTCCGTACCTGCCCTTGCCGTTGACATGGCAGATGCCATTATACAAACCATTTCTGCAGAACTTGCAGAAGTAGGCCCCGATGCTTTTCTTATAGAAAACGAAATGGTAGAAAAAGAAATAGATCTTTCTACCACTCTTTTAATATTGCCTGAAATGACTTCTATGAAAAAAATATTAAAAGCATTAAATGATACCATAAAAGGTTCATAATGAAATAGATGGCTCACATAAACGTAGAAATGGGACAACTAAAAATCGGGAAGTATAACGACGTACTGACTGCTTATGGCATAGGTTCCTGCGTCGTCGTTATTTGTTATGACAGGATAAATCCGGTTGCAGGAATGCTCCATGGAATATTACCGGAAAAACCTGCAAAAAAATCCGGTGAAAACAGATACATAAACAGCGGAATAGAAAATTTGATAAAAACTTTGCTTGACATGGGCGTAAGCATAAAAAACATTGATGCAAAGATTCTTGGCGGAGCGAGCATGTTTGACGTAAAATTGAGCAGCGATACCATAGGAGAAAGAAACATTAAAATGGCAAAGGAAGTGCTTACAAAAAAACAGATAAAAATAACCGGCGAAGATACCGGCTTAAATTACGGCAGAAATGTTGAATTTTTCGTTGAAACGAAAAAAACAGTGATAAAAAGTTTTACGCATGGCTTAAAATACATTTAAAAGGTAAAAATTTATGAACAAAACAAAACAGCGTTTAACTATATTTACGCAACTTATAATTATAAATGTCATAATCGGAATTCTTGTCGTTGCATCAATAGTGATTATGTCTATTTTAAACAAAATAGAGGTAAAGAGTTTAAGTTTCTTTCTGCTATGTGCAGGTGCATTTACGCTCATGATAATTGCAAACGCTTTTATATCAATGAATATAATTTTTTCCCAGACCGACGTCATCTCAAAAGAAAGCAAAAAAATAGCAAATGGTGATTTAACCATCCGGTTGATTAAAGAGGAAGGCCCGTTTGGCCAGATTACCGAATCCATAAATCAGATAACTGATGGAATAAAATCTATCGTCAAAAAAGTAAACGAGTCCATAGAATCCATAATGACAATGGTTGAAAACCTGTCTGCATCGACGCAGGAGATAAACGCAAGCAGTGAGGAAATTGCCTCCACGGTCCAGCAGATAGCGCGGGGAGTTGAGCAGCAGGCAAACAGGACGTCCGAAACCTCAAGAATTATGGAAAAAATGTCCGATTCAATACAAAACGTCGCAAAAAAATCAGAAGACGTTTTAGAGGTCTCAACTAACGCAAGACAGGCAACGGACAAAGGGATTTCGGCAATGAATGAAATAACAAAAAAAATGGAAGGAATAGTAGAAGCAACGAACAATGCAAAAAATTCCATATCTGAATTACGCATTTATTCAGATAAAATAGAAGAGATAGTTAACATAATAACAGAAATTGCGGATGAAACCAACCTTCTCGCTTTAAACGCTGCAATTGAAGCGGCGAGAGCCGGAGAAGCAGGACGTGGATTTGCAGTAGTGGCAGACGAGGTCAGAAAACTTGCAGAAGGTTCAGCCGGTGCAGCAAAGGAAATTTCAAAATTGGTTGAGGAAATACATGAAAAAACAAAAACAGTTGAAAAAGCGGTTTTAAAAAGCGTTGAAGAAAACGAAAAAGGTAAAAAAGCCGTATATACGAGTGAAGATGCATTAAAAGAAATTGACATGATTGTCGGAAAAGTGGTCGACATTGCAAAAGAAATTTTTAATCTTACGCGACAACAGGCAGAAGATACGGATAAAGTCGTAAAAGCAGTGGAAGAGATTTCAGCAGTTGCGGAACAAACAGCGGCGGGCACACAGCAGGCATCTGCTTCAACGCAGGAACAAACTGCGTCAATGCAGGAAATAGCTGCACAGGCACAGGAACTGGCACAAACGGCCGAAGCCCTTAAAAATTCAATCAAAAAATTTAATTTTTAAAGGAAATTTTATGGAAAAAAAAGTCGTGGGTTTTAAATTAAAAGAAGAAGAGTTTGCGTTTGACATTATGAAAGTCATTGAAATAATAAAACTAAAAGAAATAACTGAGGTTCCGACCGCCCCTGATTTTATAGAAGGCGTAATTAATTTAAGAGGCAAAATAATCCCTATAATTGATTTAAGAAAAAGATTTAACGTGGACATTGAAGAAAGGGACAAAAACTACAGAATAATAATAGTTGAAATTTCCCAATCCCAGAACGTGGGAATAATAGTCGACGAAGTCACAAAGGTCTTTTCGGTTACCGATGAGCAGACAATGCCTGTGCCGCAGACGGTGAGTCAGGCAGGCGGTAAATATATTGAATCAATAATTAAAATTGACGACAGAATTATTATCCTTCTGGATGTGGAAAAAATTTTTACGGAATCAGAAAAAATAGAATTAAACGACATCATTAACGTAGACGGAGGTCAAATTGAAAAAAGTCCTGGTAGTTGATGATACAAAATTTATGAGGGATATTTTAAAAAACATATTGAAAAAAAAAGAACTTGAAATAATCGGGGAAGCCTCAAACGGCAAAGAAGCCGTATTAAAGTATCAGGAACTAAAACCAGATCTGGTTACCATGGACATTATAATGCCCGAGATGGACGGCATAGAAGCAGTAAAAAAAATAATGCAGATAGACCCGTCTGCTCGCATCCTGATGTGCAGTGCGATGGGGCAGCAGGCACTCGTTATTGAGGCAATTCAATCAGGAGCCAGGGATTTCGTAATAAAGCCGTTTCAGCCGGCAAGAGTACTTGAGGCGGTTGACAGGGCACTACAGGGAGAATAATTTTGGAACCCATAAAAGTTCTTGTGGTTGACGATTCTTCGTTTATGCGTAAAATCATTCCACAACTGCTTGAAGAAGACAGCGAAATAAAAGTGATAGACTCGGCCAGGGACGGCATGGAAGCGCTGAAAAAAATACAACGGTTAAGGCCGGACGTCGTAACTCTGGACATTGAAATGCCGGGTATGAACGGTCTGGAGACGCTATGCAAAATAATGAAAGATTATCCAATGCCGGTCATAATGCTTTCGGCCTATACGCCGGAAGGTGCTGAAATAACGTTAAAAGCTCTCGAATATGGTGCAATTGATTTTATAAGAAAACCTTCCGGAGAAATATCCCTTGACATCAAAAAAGTCCAGAAAGAACTCATAGAAAAAATTAAAATTGCAAAAACTATAGACCTCTCAAAACTCAAATGCATAACAAAAAAAGAATTCACGATTGATAAGTCTTCCGGATTAAATGCCGAAATGGTAAAAACTCTGGTTATAATCGCTGCTTCAACCGGCGGTCCCAGAGCACTCTATGAAATACTGCCAAAACTTGAAAAGAAAAATTTTCCGGTTTCTTTTCTTGTCATCCAGCACATGTCTTCCGGTTTTACAAGCACGCTTGCATCGCGTCTTAATTCAATTTCCATGCTAAACGTAAAAGAAGCCGAAGATGGTGAGGAAATACTGCCTGAAACAATTTACATAGCCCCTGGGAATTTTCATATGGGAATTAAAAACATCAATGACAAAATTTACGTTTTGTTAAACCAGGAACCGGCAATGCATGGAGTAAGGCCGGCTGCCGACATGACAATGGTATCGGTTGCAAAAAATTTTAACGGCAGCATAATTTCCGTAATACTTACGGGCATGGGAAAAGACGGAACAGCCGGTGCAGAAAAAATAAAAGAAAAAGGCGGCAGGGTAATAGCCCAGGATAAGGAAACCAGCGTAATTTTTGGAATGCCGAGGATTGCAATTGAAAAAGGCGTAGTCGACGTCGTAGCACCGCTCCAGAAAATTTCTGAAATCATTAATGTGGAAATTGAAAAAATGCTGGAGAAAAAATGAACATAGAAAATTACAAAGACGTTTTTCTGGAAGAGGCGGAAGAAAATATTAAAAATTTTAACATATCTCTCGTAATTTTTGAAAAAAACACCGATGATTTAACACCGTTAAACGAACTTTTCAGAATTGCGCATACAATAAAAGGCATGGCTGCAACAATGGGTTATGACAGACTTACTGAATTTACGCATAACCTCGAAGAAATCCTTGATAACATCAGAAACGGGTCGTTACCTGTGTCCAGAAATATAATAAACATTCTCTATAAAAGCATTGATGCCATCCAGGAATTTATCGAAAATATAAAAGAAAAAAACTCTGATTTTGCCGGTAACACAAAGGAAATAATGGCAGCAATCAGGGACGTATTGAAATATTCCGGTAAAAAAGAAATAAAAGAAGAAACGAAAGCAGAACAGGAATCACCGGAAGAAAAAATCGTTATTCCCGAAAACGTCATTGAAGAAGCACATTCACGCGGACTTAAGGTTTACATAGTAAAAGTTTACGTATCCCATTCATGCACCTTTAAAAACGTCAGAGCATTTATGATTGTCCGGAACCTTTCTGAAAAAGGTGAAATTATTAATTCCATACCTTCATCAAAAAACATAGAAGACGGAAATTTTGAGAAAATGATACAATTTGGTTTTGTTTCAAAGTTAGAAATTGCAGACATAGAAAAAGCAGTCATGAAAATATCCGAGATTGAAAAAGTTGAGGTTTTTCCAGTGGAAAAGCCGGTGCAGATGGAAAAAAACACAGAAGAAATTTCGGAAGAAGAAACATCAAGGGAGAAAAAAATTTCTGCCATTCCGCAGAATGTGCGCATAAACGTTGAAAAAATAGATGCTTTGATGAACCTGGTCGGCGAACTCGTCATAACCAAAATTCGTCTGGACCAGATAACAAAAGAGAAAAAATTTCAATTGCTCAGAGAAGCAGTGGACGAGTTTGACAGAATAATAAACCAGTTGCAAACAGAGGTAACGGACGTACGTATGCTCCCGGTTTCTCATATTTTTGAAAAATATCCGCGCATCATAAGAGACCTGGCCGTTGAATCCGAAAAGGAAATTGATTGTGAAATAGTCGGCGGCGACATAGAACTGGACAGAACCGTCCTGGAAGAAATAAACGAACCACTTCTTCACCTGGTGCGTAACGCGGTTTCGCACGGCATAGAAACCCCTGAGCAGCGCGAAATAGCAGGTAAACCCAAAAAAGGTCTCATAAAAATCGAAGCGAAAAGGGAAAAAAATTCCGTTCTGATAGAGGTTTCTGACGACGGCAGGGGAATATCGCTGGAAAAAGTAAGAAAAAAAGCAATAGAAAAAAACATCATCACGGAAGAACGTGCAAAATATATGAACGACGACGAGATAATAAATCTGATTGCAATACCAGGATTTTCAACGTCAGAAAAAGTTGATAAAATATCAGGAAGAGGCGTAGGCGTAGACGTCGTAAAAACAAAGGTTGAAAGGTTTGGAGGGCTTTTAAAAATAGAGAGTTACGAAGGTGAAGGGTCAAAATTCATAATGAAACTTCCTTTGACGCTCGCGATTATCCAGTCGTTGCTCATAAAATCCGGAAAATCAACTTTTGCTCTGCCGGTTACGCACGTCGCGGAAATACTCGAAATAAACCGTGCAGAACTTAAAAAAATACAAAAAAAAGACGTTATAATATTAAGAGGTGAAATCATTCAGGTCGTTCCTCTTTGTGAATTATTACACAGAAAAAAAACGGAAGAAAAAGAAATTATGAACCTTGTTGTGGTTGAATCAAGGGACAAACGCATAGCAATAGAAGTTGACGAGGTTTTATGTCAGCAGGAAATAGCAATTAAAAGTCTGGGAGATTTTTCAAAATATGCAAAAGGTTTTTCCGGGGTTACGATTCTTGGAGACGGCAGCATAAGCCTGATTCTAGACATACAGGCCCTGCTTGAAGGGATGGCCGTAAGCACAAACGCTTAATCAGGAGAAAAAATGGAAAATAAACAGGAACTAAATCTTACGGAAGCGCAGATTGATGCATTAAAAGAGGTTGGAAACGTTGGTGCAGGTCACGCTGCAACCGCTCTATCCCAGCTTATAAAGAAAAAAATAATGATAACTGTCCCGGAAGTAAAAATAATAGGGTTGCAGGAAGTTCCGGGCTTAATAGGCGATTCCCAATCCCTTGTTGCAGGCGTCATTATGAACGTCCTGGGAGACATAACAGCTAAAATACTTTTGCTGCTTACCAGGGAAAGTGCACTATCCCTTGCCGACATGCTTTTACAAAAAAAGCCCGGCACGACAAAAGTTTTATCCGAGATAGGAAACTCTGCAATAAAGGAAACCGGAAACATTTTATCCGGTGCATACATGAATGCGTTAAACGAATTTCTGGGATTAATACTTCTGCCATCGGTACCGACGCTTGTTTTTGACATCGCAGGCGCGGTTCTTTCTGCCGTATCCGACGGTTTCGAAGGTGTATCGTCAAAAATATTGTCAATTGAAACGCAATTTTCAGAGACAAACGATAAAATAATAAAAGGCTATTTGTTGCTCATTCCTGACGTTTTGTCTGTAAGCGTCATTTTAGATGCAATAAAAGTAAAATAAAAAAGCAGCGGGTTTAAACGCAAAAAATAAATAATGGGAGCATAAATGTTGACTTTTGCACTTGACATAGGAACCAGAAAAGTAGCAGGTATTTTAGGTCTGCAACAGGGAGAAAAAATAAAAATCGTTGATGCCGTGGTAAAAGAACATAATAAAAGATCCATGTATGACGGCCAGATACATAACATAGAAGAAGTTACTGCAATTGTTCGTTCAATAAAATCAGAACTTGAGGAAAAAAACAAAATAAAACTTTCAACGGTGTCTTCGGCACTTGCAGGCAGGGACCTTTATATCCAGACGTCATTTTCTGAAATAAACAAAAAGGGCGAAATAACAAAGGAAGACGTTTCTTTTGCCGAAATGGAAAGCGTAAGAAAGGCATGTGAGCAGTTAACCGAAAAACAAAAGAGGGAATATTACTGCGTTGGTTATTCTACGGTTGCGTATCAGATAGACGGAGTCCCGATAAAAAATCCTTTATACCAGTTTGTCAGGAATAGTTTCAGTGTTGAAACCATTGCAACGTTTTTACCAAGGATGACTCTCGAATCAATGCTTGCCGTTTTGAAAAACAGTGGACTTGAAATAGAAACGATAACGCTGGAACCGATAGCAGCATTAAACGTAACAATTCCCGACGACATGCGGCTTTTAAACCTTGCGCTCGTTGACGTCGGAGCAGGCACGTCAGACGTTGCCATAACCGACAAAGGTAAAATAATTTCCTATGGCATGATTCCTAAGGCAGGCGACGAAATAACAGAAGAAATATGTTCAAAATTTCTCGTTGACTTTAACGAAGCAGAAAAAATAAAAAGAACCATATCAGAAAAAACAATTGTTGAATCGTCCAACATATTTAACAAAAAAATATCGGTCACGTCTGACGACTTCACGGCAGCGGTGGAAGAAAAAGTCAATGAAATTGCAAAGGAGATTGCAGATACCATACTACAGTTAAACAAAAAACAACCTGCTGCAGTCGTAATGGTTGGCGGCGGAAGCGGGCTGAATTTGTTAAAAGAAAAAATTGCAGATAATCTTGGTCTGCCTCATAGCAGGGTTGGCAGCAGGACCCCGCTTAACATATTAAATCTTGAAAACCTGCCTGAGAGGTTACTTGGCACGGAAGCCATAACGCCGCTTGGCATTCTCGACGCCGCGGTGTTCAAACGCGGACTCGGGTTCATAGACGTTTATTTGAACGAAGAAAAAGAACACATAATAAACCTTGAACAGGAAATAAAAGTCATTGACGTTCTTACAAACCGTGGAATTGACATGAAAAAACTTTACGGCAGGCCGGGCAATGCCATCACTTTTACCTTAAACGGGGAATTAAAAATAATAAGAGGCGAAAAAGCAGAACATGCAAAAATATTCATAAACAACGACGAAAAAGACATCTATTCAACCGTAAAGCAGGGTGACAAAATATTCATAACAAACGCAAAAGACGGTATGGACGCATCGGTTACCGTAAAACAGGTTATTTCACAAAACGACGTTCTGACCGTCTCAATAAACGGCGAAAATCACACAATTTATCCCGACGTTTACGTTGACGAAAAACAGGTGACAGACATAAACGAAACGATAAACGACAGGGCAGACGTTTACGTCAGAAAAACAGATGCGTTAAAAGACGTCCTGCTAAAAGCAGGTCTTTCAATCGGGAAAACCGAAGAGAGGGACATCATAATCACGGTTAACAACGAACCGCTCACGCTAAAGCAGAGAAACTTCCGGCTTAAAGTAAATGGCATGGACGTTTCGCCGGATTACAAAGTAAAAAACATGGACAAAATAGAATATAAGGAAACTCCGTCGTATTATAAAATAAAAGACATAATAAAAAACAGAAAAACTACGATTACGGTCAAAATAAACGGGAAGCCGTTTGAAATAGAACATACGGGCAGGGACATATACATGAACGGAAAAAAGGCAGATGAAAACGAGTTCATAATAAACGGTGCAAACATAGAAGTAAAAATGAGCGAAGTAAGACCAATGCTTTCGTCAATTTTCCGGGTATACCCCATTGACAGGGAACAGATGAGAGGCAGGATGCTCGAAATAAAATTAAACGGTGAAAAAGCAGGTTATACGACTGAAATCCGCGACGGTGACGAAATAGAAATTCTGTTTGTATGAATGAAGGGGAATAGGGTTTATGCGGGCTTTGCTTATAAATCCATGGATATACGATTTTAAATGCCATGATTTCTGGATAAAACCACACGGTTTTCTGCGGATTGCTTCCATGTTAAAAAATAACGGCTTTGCCATAGATTTTATTGATTGCATGGACAGGTTTGACCCTGACATGAAGGACTACAAAATAAAAGACGATGAATATGGCAAAGGAAAATTTTTTTACGAAGAAATTGAAAAACCAGACGTTTATTCAAAAATACCCAGAAAATATAAAAGATACGGAACCCTGGTTTCGATTTTTAAAAATAAACTGGAGAAATTACAAAAGCCGGACGTTATTTTAATTACGTCTTCAATGACGTATAATTATGAAGGCGTTTTTTACGCAATTGATTTGTTAAAAGAAAAATTTGAAAACGTAAAAATAGTTCTGGGCGGTATTTATGCAACGCTTTGCAATGACCATGCAAAAAAACGTTCAAAAGCAGATTTTGTGTGGAAAGGCCGGGTTAACGATACTTTTTTCAAACTGCTGAAACATTATACCGGCAAGGACATAATCTGTGATGAAAACATAAACGAAGTTCTTCCGGATTATTCTTTTTATAAAAACGTGCCTTATGCTGCCGTGCGTTTTACTTTTGGATGTCCATTTAACTGCACATACTGTGCCGTAAAAAGTTTTAACGATGATTATTATCAGAGAGACGTGCAAAATATTATTTATGAACTAAAAAAATATTACGAGTCGGGCATTTCAGACGTTGCGTTTTATGACGATGCATTGCTTTATAAAAATTTTTACGTAAAATCGATATTAAGAAAAATCATAAAAGAAAAACTGAAATTCCATTTCCACACTCCAAACGGATTACACGCTTCATACGTTGACGCTGATATGGCAGAACTTCTAAAAGAGTCCGGTTTTGTTGACCTGCGCATCTCCCTTGAGACGTCTGATTATGAACTACAGAAAAAAACCGGAGGCAAAGTAACCGACGAAAATTTCATGCAATCCGTTAAAAATCTGAAAAACGCAGGTTTTAAGGGCTCTGACATAGGTGTCTATATACTCGCAGGACTGCCACATCAGAAATACGATTCTGTTTTAAAAGACGTTCATTATCTTATGGATAAAAAAGTAAAAATAAAAATTGCAAATTATTCTCCAATTCCAGGCACCGTTGACTTTTTGGAATTAAGGGAAGATATCAGGGCACAGATTGCAGCAGAACCGCTGAAACAAAACGAACTTTATTTTCTTACGATAAATAATGATTTTACCTGGGAAGACAACGAAAAAATAAAAAAAATGGTGAATGACCACAATCATTCGTTGTAACGTTGTAAAAAAATACTTTAATAATTCCCTTCTGACAGGGACCGCCTGAATGGACGGGATGTTATTATATAGTAACGAATGCCATGTGTTAGATGAAAAAATTTCTGTATAAATCCCTTTCTGCCCATCTCTGCTTTTAACATATTTACTTTATGAATGATTAGATATATAATATAAAACATGGATGAACGGCAGGAACTTACACTCACAGAAGCACAAATAGATGCGTTAAAAGAAGTAGGCAACATAGGTGCAGGACATGCCGCAACTGCACTCTCACAGATGGTAAACAAAAAAAAGATAATGATAACCGTACCTGAAGTAAAAGTAGTTGAAAAAGATAAAATTTTTAATTACACTGATGAACCCGATGCCCTGTCAACCGGAGTGATTATGAACGTGCTTGGTGACGTCGTATCAAAAATTATAATGCTTATAAAAAAAGAAAGTGCGTTATACCTTGCCGACCTGTTACTTAAAAAAAAGCCGGGCACGTCAAAATTACTTACAGAGATGGAAAATTCGGCAGTAAAAGAGATAGGCAACATTTTATCCGGTGCATACATGAATGCTTTAAATGAATTCCTCGGCCTGATGCTTCTGCCTTCTGTTCCAAACCTTGTTTTTGATACTTCTGCTGCAATACTTACTGCGGTTTTGGACAGTTTTGAAGACGTATCTTCAAAAATACTTTCCATTGAAACCCAGTTTATTGAGACAAACGAAAAAATTTTAAAAGGATACCTGCTTTTAATGCCAGACACTTCATCGGTAAAAATAATTCTTGATGCAATAAAGGTAAAATAAATTTTTTGTATATCAAAAAAACAGGGAAATTTCATAAATTGTCCCTGCATATAAAATATATGATATAGGTATAGTGATGAAAAAAATTTCTGATTATAAATTTGAAATAGAAAAAAAACATGATATGAACGTCCCCGGTATAATTTATGCCAGTGAAAAACTTTTAAAGGACATAGGAAACGAACCGCTTATGCAGGTTGAAAACGTTGCATGTCTGCCCGGCATTCAGAAATATTCAATTGCCATGCCTGACATACACTGGGGATATGGATTTCCGATAGGCGGAGTAGCAGCATTTGATTACGACGATGGAATAATCTCGCCTGGCGGGGTTGGTTATGACATAAATTGCGGAGTAAGAATGATAAAAACAAACCTTGATTATGACGAAATCAGGGATAAAATTGACGACCTTGCAAATGGTTTGTTTAATGCAGTGCCGTCGGGCGTCGGCAGCAGTGGTGCCATAGTGCTTACAAAAAAGGAATTATTTAAAGTCCTGAAAAAAGGTCTGCTCTGGGCAGTAAGCAACGGTTACGGCAGTTCAACAGACGTTAACAGGGCAGAGGAAGGCGGCGTCCTAAATTTTGATTCTGATACGGATGACGTAAGCAGCAGGGCAATTGAACGCGGACTTGACCAGTTGGGAACCCTCGGCGCCGGTAACCATTTTCTTGAAATACAAAAAGTAGATACTGTTTTCCTGCCTTCCATTGCAGATAAACTGGGTATATTTAAAAATCAGATTATTATCATGTTTCACACCGGTTCGCGCGGTCTTGGATACCAGATTTGTGACGATTATCTGCATTTGTTCAGGTCTGTCTTCCAGAAATACGGCATAAAATTAAAAGACCAGCAGTTGATAAGCGTTCCTATAACGTCAAAAGAAGGAAAAAAATATTTTAATGCAATGAGCGGTGCGGCAAATTATGCATGGGCAAACAGACAGGTAATAACAGGACTCATTGAAAATACTTTTGAAAATTTTTTTAAAAAAAGTGCCTCGTCTCTCGGTATAAGCGTTATCTACGACGTTTCACATAACATTGCAAGGATGGAGGAACATGAAGTTGACGGAAAAATGAAAAAATTGTGCGTTCACAGAAAAGGCGCTACCCGTGCACTTCCAAAAGGGCATGAAATGCTGCCAGAGGAGTTAAGAGACATCGGCCAGCCGGTTCTTGTGCCCGGAGATATGGGAAGGGCTTCTTTTATTTTAAAGGGAGAAGAAAATTCAAAGGAGGCATTTTATTCCTGCGCCCATGGTGCGGGAAGGATGCTGTCCCGCAGTCAGGCATTAAAGCAGGGAAGAAACAGAAATCTGTTTGATGAGATTGCAGGCCAGGGCGTTGTTGTAAAAGTCCGCAGTAAAAAACTTCTCGCAGAAGAAGCTCCGTTTGCATACAAAGATGCAGAAGATATAACCGGAGTCGTGCAAAAAGCAGGCCTTGCTTCCCGTGTCGCAAAATTAAAACCAGTTGCAGTCATAAAAGGATAGCGTTTCGCATAAGACACACTACTTTAATGAACTTTCAAAATATTGAAAAATTATTTTCGTCTGCTATAATAATTATGAATAAATTTTTATGGCTCAGTAAAAATCGTAAAGGAGGCGTTTGATATGAATCCAAAATACAAAAAATTTCTTTTCTGGATTTTTATATTCGGCGTTGCCTTTGGTTTCATTGAAGCATCGGTCGTGGTTTATCTGAGGCAGCTTTATTATCCCGGTAATTTTTCCTTTCCCATAAAATTAATTTCGGACAAAACCATGCTTGTTGAATTTTTTCGTGAACTTGCCACTCTGATTCTCATATTTTCTGCCTCTTACGTTGCAGGCAGAACAAAAATGGAGAGATTTGGTTTTTTTATGTATATATTCGGAATCTGGGACATATTTTATTACGTATTTTTAAAAATCATTTTAAACTGGCCAGCCTCCATACTTGATTACGACCTTTTATTTTTCATACCGGTTGCATGGGTAGGTCCTGTGCTTGCACCTGTCATTATTTCCATATTATTAATAACAGCAGGAATAACCATAATTTATTTTGAAAACAACGATTATAAAATATACAATACAAAATTAACGTGGATGCTTGAAATTACAGGCGGCCTTGTCGTAATTGTTTCTTTTATTTTGTCAGTCGGCGACGTTTTAAATCAGACGTATCCAAAACACTTTTACTGGTGGTTTTTTTTCCTGGGCGTTTTGATTGCGCTTGTCCCTTTCATTTATTCCGTTTATAAAACACTCAAAAACCGGAAAAACAAAATCTCACAATAATTAGCAGTTCAACTTTACAAAACCGTGATTATTATCCATATTATATACCTATTTAACGTCGTAGTTTTCAATATTCAATAAGCAATCAACAACCCGCAATTTTTACATCTGAAACTTGCCACTGTCTTTATCTGCCATTTGACATCCGACACTTTGCATTTTTCAATATCAATCTTTCCATTCTAATTGTCTAATTGATGTCTACCTAATTGAAAACCTCATAAAAACATATAAATTGAAAGGAAATATATAAGGCATATATTTCTCCGGACAGTGTTAATTAAATATATTAATTTTAAAAAACACTTGACAAATTATGACAAATCTTGTATAATTATGACAGAAATTGACAATATATGACAATTTATGAAATTGTTCCTTTAGAAAGAACAAAATAACATTCAGGAGGTAAGAAAATGAATGAAGAAATAATGACCGTAGAAGATGTTGCTTCTTATCTCAAGTTAGATGTGAGAACTATATATAGGAGGTTAAAGGCAAATGAAATACCGGCGTTTAAAATAGGCGGGCAATGGCGTTTTAAAAAGCAGGACATTGACCTGTGGATAAAAAAACGTTATCCGGAAAATAAGCAGGACGTCGTTTCTGTTACAGAGGACGGAATAACGGGCAGTGAGCAGACAATAAACGTTCCTGTCGTGGGTAAGGTTTCGTGTGGCAGCCCGATGTTCGCAGTTGAAAACATTGAAACCACCATTTCTGTATCAACAAAGATTGCAAAGCCGCCTTATAAATATTTTTTATTAAAAGCAAAAGGCGACTCTATGAATCTGGCAGGAATAAATGACGGTAATCTGGTTCTCGTCCGTCAGCAGCAGACCGCCAGGAATAAAGACATAGTAGTTGCACTTATTGACGACGAAGCAACAATAAAGGAATATAACGTTGCCCGGGATAAAATTATTTTAAAACCGCTATCTTCAAATCCGGCACACAAGCCGATAATTTTAACAAATGATTTTATTGTCCAGGGTGTTGTCGTATCAACAATCCCTGAAATTTAAGGAGGTATAAAATGAGTGGTGAAAAGAAAAAGGCATTGGAACTTGCAATCTCACAGATTGAAAAGGAGTTTGGAAAAGGCGCTATCATGAAACTCGGAAAAGCACCGACGGCAAGAATTGAGTCAATTACAACAGGGGCACTATCGCTTGACCTTGCATTGGGCGGAGGCGGCGTGCCGCGCGGAAGAGTCATTGAAATTTATGGGCCTGAGTCATCAGGCAAATCCACACTTGCACTTAACATCATTGCCCAGTGTCAGAAAGCAGGCGGCTCTGCTGCATACGTTGACGCAGAAAACGCTCTTGATGCCGAGTATGCAAAAAAAATCGGAGTGAATACCGACGAGTTGCTCGTTTCCCAGCCGGATACCGGTGAGCAGGGGCTTGAAATCGTTGAAACCCTTGTGAGAAGCGGAGCAGTTGATATCATTGTCATTGACTCCGTTGCAGCGCTCGTGCCCAAAGCAGAAATAGAAGGCGATATGGGCGACCAGCATATGGGTTTGCAGGCACGGTTAATGTCACAGGCACTTAGAAAACTTACAAGCATCATCAGTAAATCAAGAACCGTGGTTATATTTATTAATCAGATAAGGGAAAAAATAGGCGTGATGTTTGGAAATCCTGAGACGACTCCCGGCGGCAGGGCATTAAAATTTTATGCATCCGTCAGAATAGACATAAGAAGAGTAGAAACAATAAAAGAAGGAGAAATGATAGTCGGTAACAGGGTAAAGGCAAAAATAGTAAAAAATAAAGTTGCTCCTCCTTTCAGGGAAGCATTGTTTGACATAATTTTTGGCAAAGGTATTTTGCGGGAAACAGCAGCACTTGATGCAGCGGTTGATTACGGCATCGTTGAAAAAAGCGGCACCTGGTTTACGTATGGCAGCGGCAAACTCGGTCAGGGCAGGGATTCGGCAACCAAATTTCTTTCCGATAATCCAAAGATACTGGAAGAAATAGAACAAAAAACGAGAGATAAATTCTTCGGAAAAGAAAAAGAAGAAGAGAAAAAGGAAGAAAAGGAAATCAACGAAGATAAAAAATCAAATGTCATAAATGCAAAGGATATAAAAGCAAAGGTAATAAATCCGTAAAGGTTATAACACGGGGGCAGAATGCAGGACCGTTCTGCTCCCGTATTAATATGCTAAATTTCAGAATAACCGGTAATAAACAATGGTCAATAATTAAGATAATTAAAAATTTAATAAGTTAATTCTTATTAAAACATAATTTTCTTGACAAATATTTCCATTTTTGTTAATTTATCTTTATAAGTTAACAATTGTTAATTTTAATAAATAAATTAACACAAAGGATAAAAATGCAAATTAAAAATTATTATTCATTACAAGAAATTGCAAAATTGCTTGGCATAAGCAGGATATCGGTATACAAAAAAGTAAAAAAGGGGGAAATTGCGGCAGAGAGGATTGGAAGATCTTATGCTGTACCAAAAAAAGAAATTTCGTATATAACCGGTGAAAAACTTCGTAAGGAGGATATGAAACAGATTGATAATGCCGTAAAAAAAATAATTGATAACTATGCAGAAGTTTTAATAAAACTTGGTAAAGAATGAAAATAAAAATTCTTACCATAAAAGAAGTTGAGCATATTGCTTTTAGACTGGCAAAAGAATTAATGAAATATAACGAATCCATTCCTGATTATACTACAAGATATCCCAACATACTTGAAAGTTGTATTGCAACTCCTTTTTCAGGATATTATAACGGGTTAATACAAGAATCGGCTATATTATTTTATCTCATTATAAAAAATCATCCTTTTCAGAATGGTAATAAAAGAATTGCAATTACAATCCTGTTTACGTTTCTTTATAAAAATAAAAAATGGTTAAAAGTCGGCTTAGATGAATTGTACGATTTTACAATGTGGATTGCAAACAGTCCTGCAAAATCAAAAAATGAAGTTGTTAAAGCAATAGAAGAATTTGTAAAAAATAAAATAGTGAATTTGAACCTGTAAATTTAATTAAAGCATTAGATAACAAATGGCAAATGTAATGTGCCGGATTGCAGATGAAAATAAAGGCGGGATTTCGTTTACCTGCTTTGCGTAACTTACGCCTTTCCACCCTCTTTTAATTATATCCGATCTTTTTCCTGCTTTATTTTATTTATCGTAATAAATTATTCAAAAAATACAATCAATCCTTTTATTCTGATTTATGTTTAACTCATCAAAAACTTCATAAAATGCTTTGCTGCCATAAATCAGCGTCATTATTCCTTGCAAATTAAAAAATAAATACGTATAATATTTTGACTTTAACGTCAAAAGGAGTATTTATGACGCAGTTGGAAGCAGCAAAAAAGGGAATTATAACAGAGGAAATGAAACAGGTGGCACAGCAGGAAAACATAAACGTAAAAGAACTCTGCGGACTTGTTGCAAAAGGTGAAGTGGTAATAACTAAAAACAAAAACCGCTCTTTTAAAAAATTAATTGGTATAGGCAGTAGAATGCGCGTTAAGGTAAACGCAAACATAGGTTCGTCGCAGGACGTGTCGGACGTTACAAACGAACTTATAAAATTAAAAGCATCTATTGACGTCGGGGCAGATACCGTTATGGATTTATCAACCGGCGGGGACATAAAAGCAATTAGAAAGGCAATAATAGAAAAATCATCTGTGCCTATTGGAACCGTGCCCATATATGAAACGGCAGTAAATGCATTAAATAATAAGAAATCAATAGATAAAATTACGGCAGACGAGTTTTTTGCAACCATTGAAGAACATGCAAAAGAAGGCGTTGATTTTATTACTGTGCATTGTGGATTAAACCAAAAATCGCTATCGGCACTAATATCCCAGGGCAGATTGCTTGATATAGTAAGCAGGGGCGGTTCAATGCTCGCAGTATGGATAGTGAAAAATAACATGGAAAACCCGCTTTATGCTGATTTTGACCGGCTGCTTCAGATTGCATATGAATATGATTTAACGTTGTCATTGGGAGATGGCATGAGGCCCGGTTGTCTTGCCGATGCAACCGATAGGGCGCAGATACAGGAATTAATAACGCTGGGCGAACTTGCAAAAAGGGCCTATGAAAAAAACGTTCAGGTAATGATAGAGGGACCCGGCCACGTTCCCCTAAACGAAATTGAGGCAAACATAAAATTACAAAAAAGTTTATGTAAAAATGCACCTTTTTACGTGCTTGGGCCTATTGTTACGGACATTGCTCCTGGTTATGACCACATAACGTCTGCAATAGGAGGTGCTCTTGCTGCATATTTTGGAGCCGATTTTTTATGTTATGTAACTTCAGCAGAACATCTGAAACTTCCGGACATAGAAGAGGTTAAGGAAGGGGTAATAGTAAGCAGGATTGCAGCACACGCAGCAGACATTGCAAGAGGTTATCCGGGTGCCAGAGACATTGATGACCAGATGGCTCTTGCAAGAAAAAATCTTGACTGGGAAAAACAAATTTCACTTGCTATAAATCCGGACCTTGCAAAAAAATTAAGGGAAAAGTGTCCACCTGAAAATAAAGACGTATGTTCCATGTGCGGGGAATTCTGTGCCATAAAAGAACTAAAAAACGTTATAAATAAAATCTAATTTTTATAAATAAGTGATATTGAAATTCCAGCGGCGACATAACTTACAAGCCCCTGTATAATCCACGATACAAGTAAATCCATCGTAAATTTTCCAATGACTATCATTGTAATAAGTGGCTGGTGGACTATTATCAGCCATACGATAAATCCCCAGAAAATGCCTTTAAAAATATTTCCGCCAGGTAGTCCGGTATAAATGATTGAATAAAAAATAGACATTATTATTCCGGTTCCAGCCGTAATTATCAAAAGTTTATAAAACCATTTCATTGAAATTTTTTCCCTAAAAATGTGACTTAATGATGGGTCAGAAATATGTCCGGTATAATTATAAACAATGCTTGAAACGATAAAAAGAATCATTCCTGCTACAATTCCTGAAATTATTATTTTAAATAATTTTTCCATAAATACCTCCTTTGTTTTTATATTATTATATCAAAATCTTTTATAAAGTAAATAAAAATGATTCCATTACGTAAATTACGATTAAACCGGGATGGGGCATATACTGCACTCCTGTCCGAAAAAAATATAGATTTCATATAATTACTTTCAAATTATATGCTTTTATGAAATTTTTAATTGTGCAGGCATTAATTATTAATTAAAATGGAAGGTTGATTGTATTTTTTGAGTAATTCATTGCAATAAGTTACAGGAAAAAGCAGAAGGATATGCATTACGGCAAGGCACGGGAATAATGGAAATAAGAGGTGTTTGCGTAAGCCACACAGACCAGGTAAACGAAAACTTGATTAATGCAAGTAAACAATTTATAACGAAAAAAATGTAACAATCTTTCCATTAAATTAACTGGACAGTAATAATTATACTGCCATGGGTTTTTATGCCATGGCAGTATAACGACAATTTGGATTTAACTCAATTTACTGCTATTTAATCTTTATTTCTTTTGTCTTTTTGCTTTCCGTTTTTGGAATCTTTATTTCCAAAACCCCATTTTCATATTTAGCATCAATTTTGTCTTCATCAACATTGGGAGGAAGCACAAATCTGCGTTCGAAAGAACCAAAGCTTCTTTCATAATAATGATATTTCTTTTCCTTGTCTTCTTCTGTTTTTTCTGATTTTCTCTCTCCGGAAATTTTTAGAATTCCATCATCAACTTCAATTTTTATCTGGTCCTGCTTCATTCCTGGGATGTCTGCTTTTACCACGTATTTTTCCTTGTCTTCTTCAATGTCAACTGCCGGAGATAGAATGTCAGTGGATGGAAGAAGGTCTGTGTTAAAAAACGAATCAAAAAAATCAGCAAATACATCTCTTTTTGTCGGGACTCCTTCTCTTTTCATGAGTTTCATATCAACCACCTCCTTTTTTAATATTGTTGTTTTTTTATTAAGCATAAGGCGTGCCAGGAAAAACAAAAATAAGATATGCATTTTTATTTCTTTTGTTAAAATTTGAAACAAGCAGAAGTAAAAAAATGAAACAACATTCATTTATGCGTTTCATAATTATATACAGATATATCATTAAAATGCTTAATAAACTTAATGGGAGGATTGTTTCATTTTTTGCAACAAATTTTTTGCTCACTTCAATCAGGTCTTCGTTTACCTGTACTTATCTAATAAAATTTAATTTTTAATATTGCAATTTTATTTTTTTATAGTATAATGTGTATAATTAAATATTGGATTTATTAACAATTATGTTAATAATATGTTGATAAGTTTGTAGATAATATGTTAATAAATAAAAAACTCTTTTATTTATTATATTTTATTGCATATTTAAAATTTTTTATTGTTTATATTGTTTTGTGGATAAAGTAAACATATGGAGAAATTTAAAATTGAAAAATAATGAATTACTGGCAAATGAAATTTCAGATATTTTAAGAAAAGAAGGGGCAGGACTTTCGCTATGGCTTGATAATTCCATAATCTTATTTGATGAAGAAAAAAAAACGTTGACAATAAGGGTATCTGATTCTTTGCATAAGAAAACTTTAAACGTCAAATATAATAATGACATTGTAAAAATAGTAAAAAAACATCTTGGATATCCGGTTTCCTTAAATGTAGAAATCAGAAAAGATGCAGAAGCAATAAAAAACGCTTCACCAAAAATTACAATCAAAGAGCAACAGATACAGTTGCCCCTCGAACCAAAGATTAATTATATTCCATCTATTAACAACAGGTTCAGATTTGAAAATTTTATAGTAGGAGATTCAAATAAATTTGCTCATGCTGCATGCAGGTCTGTTGCAGAAGCACCGGGCCAGACGTATAATCCTCTTTTCATTTATGGCGGCGTAGGACTTGGTAAAACTCATCTTTTACACGCAATAGGAAACTACGTGTATGACCATTATCCTTCCTTTAAAATAATAATAACTACCGCTGAAAAATTTCTTTATGAAGTCGTACAAAAGATAAGGGAAAGCAGAATGGATGAATTTAAGGAAAAATATCGCAGTGCTGATTTGTTGCTTGTTGACGATATTGAATTTTTGCAAAAAGGCGAGGCAGCAAAAGAAGAATTTTTTCATACGTTTAACGAACTATACAATCTTAACAAACAAATTGTTGCTACGTCCGATTCACCACCGCAGGAATTAAAACTTGAAGAAAGATTAAAATCAAGATTTGGTGCAGGTATTATAGTTGACATACTGCCGCCGAATTTTGAAATGCGCGTTGCAATTCTTAAGCAAAAAGCAAAAGAATTAAATAAATTTGTTCCTGACAACGTAATAGGCTACATAGCAGAACATGTTGAAAATAACATACGTTATCTCGGCTCTACGCTTTTAACGATGTTTGCCATTGCATCACAAAACAACGATGAAATAACCATAGAAACTGCAAGGCAGGCAATCAAGACATCAAATCCATCTTTTGATGCAATAAAAAAAATAGGCATTGATCAGATACAACAAAACGTATCAGAATATTTTGGAATAAAAATACAGGATCTTACTTCCAAAAAAAGACCTGATAATATTTCAAAAGCAAGACAAATAGCCATGTATATTACAAGGCAATTAACCAATTATTCGCTCGTTCAGATTGGACAGTATTTTGGCGGAAAAGATCATACAACAGTGATGCATGCTATTAATAAAGTTGAAAAAATATTAAGCACTGACGAAAAATTCAAAAAAACGATTGATGAATTAATTACAAGGATAAAAAAGTAAAATTATGCATTTATTGATGTTTATTTTATAGGAAGTGACCTTAAATTTTGAATTGAAAATTGTATTTTAATTATATAAAAATATAATGGAACAATTGATGTATTTAAGGTTTCCTGATATGAAACGAACATATGTTCTTTGAAAATTGTTAATAATTATATGAATATTATGCAATTTTAATGTGGATAATTATTTTTCCGATTTTAAATGTGGATAATTGCTGATTATTATATTAAAATAATATAATTATTAACATTAAAAAAAATTTTTTTATATTTTATTTTATTATATTTTTTTACTTTTAAACATATTAACAATACAACAACAATAACAACAGTTTTATAAATTATTAAATATGTATTTATTGTTATGTGTATAAATTAAAATTAATTAAAAATTTTAATAGGAGGTATTTTTATGAAAATTAAAACGAAGAGGAATGAAATTTTAAATCCGCTTTTGGTAGCACAGTATTTTATTTCACCAACGTCAACTTTACCACTTTTATCAAACATATTGTTTGACGTTAAAGAAGATGGAATTTACATTTCTGCAACGGATATGGACATGAGCGTTTGCATTAAATCTAACGTTGATAAAATAGAAGAAACGGGCAAAACTACCATTCCCAAAAAGATTATTTCACTTTTAAAAGAAGCCCCAGATTCAGAAATAAAAATAGAATCGGATAAAAATGACAGCATAAAAATTCAATGGAAGGGTGGATATTGTAAAATTCCAGGTTTGCCAGCAGAGGATTTCCCTTTATTAAAAATTGAAAACAATAAATTATCAAAAGTAAAATTACCACAAAAAATATTAAAGGAAATAATAAAATATACTTCATTTGCAGCATTAAAAGATTCAACAAAAAGAAATTTGAACGGCGTTTTCATTAAATTTGAAGGCGATAAAATTGAAGCAGTATCTACGGATGCCCATCGTCTATCATATTACAAAATAACGACAAAAATAGACATAAAAACGCCCTATGAATACATTATTCCTTTAAAGACCATTAATGAAATTGCAAAAATAATAGAGGATAAAGAAGGCAAAGATATAGAAATAAATTTGTATGAAAAATTGGTTGAATTTAAAATGGATAACATAAACATAATAACAAGGGTAATAGATGAAAATTTTCCAAACTATGACCAGGTAATTCCAAAAGATTTCAATACAAAAGGAGTAGTAAAAAAAGCCGACTTTGAGAGTGCTTTAAAAAGAACGTCAATGATATTAAGCGACAGGACAAGAATAATAACGTTAAAGTTTGATAAAGATAAAATGTTTGTTACTGCTTCCGCACAGGATGAGGGGGAAGCTTACGAAGAAATAGACATAAAATATGATGCTACTCCCATAGATATTACTTTTAATTCCAATTATCTACTGGATGTTTTAAAAAGCATTGAAACGGATGAAATTGAAATTAAGTTAAATAGTTCCACCGATCCAGGCGTTATTTCGTTTGTTGGAAACAATGATTTTGTTTACGTTGTAATGCCAATCAGAAAATAAATTTCTAAAAGGGATGGATATGACTGAAAATAATAACGAAAAAATAAAAACAGGAAAGTTATTACAAACTCCCATAGAAGAGGAGATGAAAACTTCTTATCTTGATTACTCCATGAGTGTCATTGTAGGAAGAGCTTTGCCGGATGTTCGCGATGGATTAAAACCGGTTCAGAGAAGGATAATATATTCCATGAATATCATGGGTTTACATTATACAAAGCCATATAGAAAATCAGCAAAAATAGTCGGTGAAGTTATGGGTAATTTTCATCCCCACGGAGATACGGCTATATATGATACCATGGTGAGAATGGCCCAGAATTTTACTTTTAGGATGCCTCTTGTTCAGGGACAGGGTAACTTTGGATCAATTGACGGTGACCCGCCTGCCGCAATGCGTTATACGGAAGCAAGATTAAGCAAAATAGCTGAGGAATTAACAACTGATATTGAAAAAGATACAGTGGATTTTGTTCCAAATTATGATGAGACAACGAAAGAGCCGGTTGTTTTTCCAGTTTCTTTTCCTCATCTGCTGGTAAACGGTTCTTCCGGCATTGCCGTAGGAATGGCAACAAACATACCGCCACACAATCTTGGTGAAATTATAGATGCGGTTATATATAGAATAGATAATATGGATGATAAAATATCTGTTGATGATTTAATGAAAATTGTAAAAGGCCCGGATTTCCCGACTGGTGCATATATCATTGGAAAAACAGGCATTAAACAGGCATATTCAACCGGCAGAGGGTCGATAACGTTGCAGGCAAAAGTAAAAATAGAAGAAACCCCAAAAGGCAAGAAGCAGATTATCATAACGGAATTACCATACATGGTTAATAAAGCACAATTACTTGAAAACATTGCAGATCTTGTCCGTAATAAAAAAATTGACGGAATTACGGATATAAGGGATGAATCAGACAAAGACGGCATACGGGCGGTAATTGAAATCGGCAGAAATGAAAATCCGGATATCATTTTAAATCAATTATATAAACATACTTCTTTAAGAAGCAGTTTTGGAATAATTCTGCTGGCATTAGTTGATGGAAAACCACGGATATTGAGTTTGCTTGATATCATCGATGATTTTATTAATTACAGAAAAGAAATCATAATAAGAAGAACGAAGTTTGACCTTGATAAGGCCGAGAAAAGGGCGCATATTCTTGAAGGTCTTAAAATTGCCTTAAAATATCTTGACAGGATTATAAAATTAATAAGAAATTCAAAATCAGTTGAAGATGCAAAGACTGGTTTAATGGAAAGTTTTAAACTTACCGACGTTCAGGCTCAGGCTATCCTTGACATGAAATTACAGCAGTTAACTGCCCTTGAAATTGAAAGAATAGAAAAAGAATACAAAGATTTAATAAAACTTATAGAAGAACTAAAATTTCTCCTTGCCAGCGAGAAAAAAATTTATAATCTTATGAAAGATGAATTACAGGAGATAAAAAACAAATATGCAGACCCAAGGAGGACGGAAATAATCAACAGGGAAAAAGAAATTTCCATTGAGGATCTTATAAAGGAAGAAGATATGGTTGTTACGATAACCCATACCGGTTATATTAAAAGGACGCCGGTCTCCGTATATAAGGCACAACGCAGGGGCGGCAGAGGCATAATTGCAGTAACGACCAATGAGGAAGATTTTGTTCAGGACCTTTTTGTATCAAACACACATGATTATCTGATGTTTTTTACAAACAAGGGAAGATGTTACTGGTTGAAGGTATATGAAATACCAGAAGCGGGCAGGCAGAACAGAGGCAAGGCAATAGTTAACCTTATAAAACTTGAAGAAGGCGAAAGTATTTCTTCTTATGTTTCCGTGAAGGACTTTGTGGAAGATAAATTTATTATTATGGTAACTGAAAACGGAACGGTAAAAAGAAGTAATCTGTCACTTTTTTCAAAACCAAGGGCAGGAGGCATTATTGCCATAAATTTAAGCAAAGGGGATAATCTTATTGAAACGAAAATTGCGGAAGAAAAGGCAGAAATTTTTATAGCAACGTCAGAAGGCATGGCGATACGTTCAATGGTTAAAAATTTCCGTGAAATTGGAAGAACCGGAATGGGAGTAAGGGGAATAAAATTAGGCAAAAATGATAAAGTTGTAAGCATGACAATTTTACATTCCGGCGACAAAGATAAAACGCTTCTTTCCGTTACTGAAAAAGGTTTTGGAAAAAGGACAAAAGTATCTGAATACAGATTGCAGGCAAGAGGCGGTAAAGGAATTATAAATATTAAAGTTACTGAAAAAACAGGGAACGTTGTAGCAATTAAACTTGTTTCAGACGAAGATGAACTAATGATAATAACTACAAAAGGCACTCTTATAAGAACAAAGATAAAAGATATTAAAACGACAGGCAGGAATACTCAGGGTGTCAGATTGATAAAATTAAAAGAAGGCGAAAAAGTAAGCGCGGTTGCAAGAATTGCAGAAGAAGACGAAGATGAAAAGGAAAAATAGGAGGACATAATGAAAAAGTCAACGTTTTTTCAGATTATATTAATATTGCTTCTTTTAACCGCCGTTCCTACGGGATTATTTTATTATTATGATAATTTAAAAACAACACAGTTAAATAATTTAAGATCCGAATTAATGAGGACGGAAAATCAGAAAGAAATTGAAATTATCAAAGAACAAATATCAAAAAAGCTTGACGAAATGTATGCCGACATTAATAATTTATCCCTTTCCAGCATTGCAAAAAAATACGCTTCATTTTTAAACGATAGAATTATTAAAAATTACAGTTATTCAAAAAAAGAATCATTAGATGCCATTAAAACACAGTTTATGAAATTAAGCCAAAACAGAAGTGAAAACATAATTCTTTTATTAAGAAATGGGAACGTTTTAATTTCAAACAGCGAAGAATTACAGAATTTGTCACTTAAAAATAATTCAAATTTTCTTCAGACAATATCATCTGAAAAAATTTCTGGTAATATTAATTTTTCAACGGGTGTTGCAGAATTTTTTATGCCAATTTTTGACGTAAAAAACAGACTTGTATCTGTTCTTTATGTAAAAGAGAACATATCAAACATGGTTCAAAAAATAAGGACACAGAAACAGTCAGCCCACGGGTATAATTTTATTATTAACTCAACCGGGAAAATGCTTTTAAATACAGACATTGCAAAAGAAAATACTGAAAACGTTCTTTCATATCCCGATATCAAGTCAATATTATATGACGAAACCGATTACGGCATTAAAGAAGTTGAATACAATAATTTAAAAGGTTTGCTGGGTTATAAAAAAATAAACGAAATGGAATACATCATTTGTATTTTTACCCCATATGCTGATTATCCATTTATGAAAAAGAAGGTTGAACAATATAAGTTAAGTTTTTTTGATACGACGTTTGTTTTACCATCGTATGCATATATAATCATAATTTTTATCATATCCCTTCTATTAATTAATATGATTTTAAATCAAACAAATCTACCTTTAAGAAAAATTGTAAAAGCAATGACAAAAATAGACGATGAAAATTTCCAGGAAATTTTACCAAAAGTAAAAACGGGAGATTATAAAAAATTAATTGATTCAATTCTGATTTTAAAAGGCAGAATTGCAGCAGCGGAAGAAAAAACGCAAAAACTTTCGCTGATGTCCAAAGAACTGGAAGAGGAATTATCAAAAGAAGCATCAAGATACGATGCGGAACTTTCGCAATTGCGTGATGCCGTAAAAATTGCCGAAAATGAAAAAATGTCCAATGAAGAAAAACTATTAAAATTAAAAGAGGAATATGAAAAAGAGAAATCATCATTGAAAAAGAAATTAGAAGAAGAAAAAGACGAAATTTTCAGAAAATATACCGATTTGCAGATAGAATTTGATAAATTAAAAAAAGAAATCAGAAATACACAAACTTCAAAAATACCGGCAGAAAAAGAAGACATGAGAATTCAGTCAATACTTGCAATGAATAACGAATTAAAGGGAGTTTTGTCGGTCATAAAAACGTATATATCAACGGTTCTTGGCGGGGAAGGCAAAATAACGGACACACAGCAGCAATTTCTGGGAGTTGTCATTAACAAATCGGCAAGACTGGAAAGGCTGATAAATGATTTAACTGAATTATCATTGCTTGAAAAAGGGGAGATTAAATTATCACAACAACCAGTAGACATTAATAACATTGTTCAGGATATTTTATTTACAATTCAGCCGCAGGCAGATGTAAAAAAAATAGATATAAAGATTAATTTTGCACCAACGCTTCCTACGGTAATAAGTGATAAAACAAGAATATCAAACGTAATCAGTCAGCTTTTAAATCAGGCGATAAAAGTTTCTCCAAGAGGCTCAAAAATTATAATAGAAACAAAAGATACGCCAAAGGACGTAGTCCTGCGAATAACGGACTTTGGAATGAGCATGCCACAATCAAAATCAAATTTATTATTTATTAATTTTCATGGACCTGAGTCACCGGCAGGTCCTGAATTTATAAATACCGGCTTACGTTTTCCGATTATGAAAGCGGTTTTAAATAATTTAAACGGCGATATCTGGATTGAATCAGAAATTGGAAAAGGTAAAACTTTTATAGTTTCTCTTCCAAAACAGAACATAGAAAGTACTGGCACGGCAAAAAATGAAATAAAATCTGATAATATTATTCAAGCAGTGGATTTTGGTTCAAAAGAAGAAACAACCGTTAAACCTGTAATTATACAAAAAAATGTAACACCAATGAAGGAAGAACCACTCCAACAGGATTCTAACATACCTACCGTATCTGAACTTTTGTCTTTTGACGTGCCTTTTAAGACAAAAGAACCTGAAATTCCCGGAAAGGACATAAACGTCCCCAAGGATTTACTTAATAAAAAAGAAACAACGGATAAAAACAAAGATTCTTCACAATCATTGCCGGAAGAACTCCCCCCATTACCCGAACTGGAAGATGACAAAGGCACGGACATTTTTAAATAAGATTAACTTATGGTTAAATAAAGTTCTTGTTCAATTCTACACAGGTATCTAATTAAAAATAATATTACGGGTAATGTTTTACGTAAAGCAGGGTGATTTAATTGAAAAAAATAATTTTATTATCTTTATTAATTTTCGTTTTCAGATTGAATATTTTTTCTGGAACGAACGTTTCAGGACTAATTGAAAAAACTGAAAACTGGATTCCACAATCATCGCCTTATGTCATTGATGAAATGGCAATTATAGGAAAAAAAGGTTTTGTTACCATATATCCAGGAACGGAAGTTAAATTCAAGAAAGGTGCAAAATTACTTGTTTGCGGGACTCTTTATGTAAAAGGAGATGCAAATAATCCGGTCAGGTTCGTTCCTTTTGATAACGAAAGCTTTTATGAAGGCATATATTTTAGTTCCGGAACAAAATCAATAATAGAATTTTCAATAATGATGCGTGGTTCAATTACCGTGGAAGCAACAAGAGTTGAATTAAATAATAATTACATTTTAAATTCTACAGGCGTAATTCTTAAAAATTTTTCAGACGTTGTAATAAAAAACAATTATTTTTATAATAATACTTATGGTGTTCACATAGAAGGAAGCAACGTTAATTTAAACATTTTTGAAAATACATTTTTTAACAACAGATACGGCATTTATATTATGCAATATTACGGAAAAGGCGAAACGATAAAAAGGAATAATTTCATTAACAATAAAAATAACATAACTAATTATTCAATAGGACAAATTAATTGCAAAGAAAATTACTGGGGCACGGATGATGAAAAAAAGATTGTCGGGACAATAATGGATAAAAGAATCAATCCGAAAGTCGGCGAAGTAATATTTAAACCGTATGCAAAAGAAAAATTCAAATTATATTTACCGTCACCATCGTATATTTCTCTCGTTAAGACTTATTTAAGCAAGAAAAAACCGGAAGAAGATATCTACAGATTTTCGTTTGGCGGTGGCATGAGCGGATTTTTCCCCTTAACTCCGGACATTGTTAACAGGGAAAATAATTTTGGAATGGGTTATTTTGCAACGTTTGCTTTTGATTTTTTTGGTCCTACAATGCTGGGCATTGAAACAAATTTTTACGGAATGGAAAATAAAAATAAAGATACCTATAAATTTAACCTTAATTTATCAGAATATTTACTAAATTTTTATGTATATTTTGGTTATAAGAAAAATGTTTATTTAATTCCATATGCAAGACTTGGAAACGGCATTTGTATGGTTAGTGAAGCATATAAGTCAGAAAATCCAATTTTTGACGAAAAAAATTCGTTAAAATATAATGAAGTATGCTATGCATTATCCGGCGGTGCCGGGCTGGAATGGTTTTTACTTGATTTTTTTTCCCTGAAATTTGAAGGACTATATCATTATGTTTTTTATCAAAGAGGCAATATTTCATTTCCAGACGTAAAAATTTCCGGCAATGTTTATTTTAAAACTCCGTTTATTTTAAACAGGTAAAATATGCAGCATATCAGAGACATCATAAAAGATTTTATAAAAAAGACCAACATTATGGAAACGATAGAATCAGATTTTATCTTTGAAAATTGGGAGAAAATCGTAGGTAAGGACATTTCAAAAATGGCGAGTCCAATTAAATTATACAAAGATAAACTGTTTATTAATGTTGAAAATAGTGTTATAATGGAAGAAATGAATTACAGGAAAAAAGAACTGATTAATAAAATAAACCTTGTTTTCAAGGATAAAAAAATAAAAGACATAATTTTTAAGATACAGACATGATAAAATATCTACATATAGGCGATAATATTATACTTGGAAAAAAAGAAATTATTGGAATTTTTTGTAATGACGGCAAAAATTCAGATTTTATTGAAAAGTATAAAAGTAAAAATAAATTAAGAAACGTTTCAGAAAAAACGTGCAGTTTCATATTATGTGATAAAAGAAATATAAGTTTAATTTATTTTTCAAAAATAAATTCAAAAACGTTAATAAAAAGAACCAAAGTTTGGAGGAATGAAAATGGCTAGAAAGAAAAGCAAAAAAACGACAGAAAAACAAAATAAGAAAGCAAAAGTTGAACCAAAGGAAACAATGGATTTATTTAATGAAAATCCAGAAGAAATAAAAGAAAAAACACCCGCAGAAAAAGACAGCGACTATACGGCAGATAAAATTACGATTCTTGAAGGTCTTGAAGCAGTACGGAAAAGGCCGGCAATGTATATTGGAAGCACGTCGTTATCGGGACTTCACCATCTTGTTTATGAAGTCGTTGATAATTCAATTGATGAGGCAATGGCCGGATATTGTAATGAAATATCCGTTATTATTCATACGGATAATAGTATTACGGTTATAGATAATGGCAGAGGAATACCGACCGATATGCATAAACAAAAGAAAAAATCAGCACTGGAAGTTGTCATGACCGTTCTTCATGCAGGTGGTAAATTTGACCACAAGTCATACAAAGTTTCAGGCGGTTTGCATGGAGTTGGCGTTTCTGTAGTAAACGCTTTGTCCGAATGGATGGAGGTTGAAGTAAGAAGAGATGGAAAGATATTTTATCAGAAATACAATAGGGGTATACCTGAAAAAGACGTAAAAGTAATAGGAGAAGCAAAAAAAACAGGAACAAAAGTTGTATTTAAACCGGACGTTAAAATATTTGAAACGATTGATTTTAAATATGACATTCTTGCAGCCAGAATGAAAGAAATTGCTTTTTTAAATAAAGGAGTAAAGATTAAAATAAGGGACGAACGTGGAAATGAACCAAAGGAACAAAATTTTCGATATGACGGCGGAATAATAGAATTTGTAAAAAGTATGAACGAAAACAAAGAAACAATTAATAAAAAGCCAATTTATATTTCAGGTGAAAAAGACAAAGTTCAGGCTGAGGTTGCCATACAATATAATTCAAGTTATTCGGATAACATGATTAGTTTTGTAAATAACATAAAAACAATTGAAGGCGGGACACATCTGTCAGGTTTTAAAACGGCTCTTACAAAAGCGTGCAATTTTTTTGCAAAAAAAAATAATTTAATAAAAGACGATAATGCAGTTTTACAGGGAGACGACGTTCGTGAAGGTTTATGTGCAGTGGTAAGCGTAAAGATTCCAGACCCGCAGTTTGAAGGACAAACAAAGTCAAAACTTGGCAATTCGGAAGTAGAAGGACTGGTAAGTTCGCTTGTTTACGAAAATCTTGTAAACTATTTTGAAGAAAATCCAACTGAAGCCAGAAGAATAATTTCAAAAGCCATAGATGCAGCAGAGGCAAGAGAAGCGGCAAGAAAAGCAAGGGATCTTGCTCGAAGAAAAAACGCCCTTGATACCGGCGGTTTACCTGGAAAACTTGCCGATTGTTCAGAAGACGATCCATCTTTATGCGAATTGTATCTTGTTGAAGGTGATTCTGCCGGCGGTTCAGCAAAACAGGCAAGAGACAGAAAATATCAGGCAATATTGCCGTTAAAAGGAAAGATATTGAACGTAGAGAAAGCCCGTATTGACAAAGTTCTTTCAAACGAAGAAATAAAAACGATTATAACCGCAATTGGCGCCGGCATTGGCAAGGACAATTTTGACATTTCAAAGGCAAGATATCATAAGATAATATTGATGACTGATGCCGACGTTGATGGTGCACACATCAGAACTCTGTTATTGACTTTTCTTTTCAGGCAAGCGAGAGAATTAATTGAATCAGGCTACGTTTATATTGCACAGCCGCCTTTGTTTAAAATCAAAAAAGGCAAAATAGAAAGATATATCAAAGACGAAAGAGAAATGGATCTATTTTTAAACGAAGAAGGAACAAAATCCCTTAAACTTTTTCAGTTAAGTAAGAAGTCAACTAAAAGCAAGGAAGTTAAAGAAGAACATATAAGAGAGATTTTAAACGATATAGTTGAACTTGAAAGTTTGATATCAAAAATCAAAAAAGAAGGTGTAAACATTGCAGCATATCTTGATGACCGAAAAAACTGGGATACAATACCGATGTATCAGATTACGGTGAAAGAAAAAACTGTTTATGCAGAAAATGAAAAAGAACTTTTTAAATACGTTTCAAAAGTTGTATCAAAAATTACCAGAAAATCATCCCTGGAAGACATATTAAAAGAAATTGAAAAACAGAAGAAAGACATTACTATTGTAGACATGAGCGATTTAACTGAGATCAGGACGGTAGAAAACATATTAAAAGAACTTGAAAAAGTAGGCCTTGAAGCTGATGAAATTTTTCAGGAGGAAGCAGAATTTGTTGAGCAGCAGGAAAAAGACGACAAAAAGAAATTATTCCCCATGTTTAAAGTTAAAGATTCTGATAATAATGAGTTATTGATATTTTCCATAAGGGAGCTTATGGAATATATAAAAAAAAGAGGCAAGGAAGGTCTGGTAATGCAACGTTACAAAGGTCTTGGTGAGATGAACCCTGAACAATTATGGGAGACAACGATGAATCCGGAAGTTAGAACGCTGTTGCAGGTTACGCTGGAAGATGTAGTTGAAGCAGACAAAATTTTTACGGTTTTAATGGGGGATGAAGTTGCTCCAAGAAAAGAATTTATTGAAACACATGCGCTGGAAGTTAAGAACTTAGACATATGATAAAGTACCAGAAAAATACAATTTTGTTTTTACGTTTATGGTTAGCAGACAGAGGCAAGCCATAATAAAAAATATTATATTTTTCTCTCATAGCAAATAAATAAATTACTGCTTCAATCAGATTTATCATATATTTCCGTATGCAACAATTTTCATCTAATAATATTTTCAAAATTTTTTATTTTTCGTTGAAACATTGAAAAAATTTTATTATTTGATAAAATATTAAACAGGAAAATTTTTATTACCAATACCGACAAATTAAAAGAAAATAGTTTATAACTTAAAAATCAGGAAAGGATGATAATTCAATGCCTTTTAAAGGAGCAATATTTGACGTTGATGGCGTTTTGATTGATACTGCATACGTTCATTTTTTGTCCTGGAAGGAAGCTTTTAAAAAATATAACATTGATTTTACTTTTAAAGATTTTAAGAGTAAAATTGACGGGTTGCCAAGAGAAAAGGGCATTATAAAAATATTACCAGACATTACGAGACAGGAATTACATGAAGTAGCGGAACAAAAACAGAAATATTTCATAAAATTCCTGAAAAAAAATAAAATTAAAAAAATAAAAGGAGCAAAAAAATTTCTGATTTCCCTGAAACGGGAAAATATAAAAATTGCGGTTGCATCTTCAAGCAAAAATGCCAAAAGAAATTTAATCAGGACAGGCTTATACTGTCTGTTTGATGCAGATGCAGACGGCTCCGAAATAAAAAGAGGAAAACCCCACCCTGATATTTTTTTAAAGGCGGCAAAAATGCTAAAATTGCATCCTTCCGTTTGCGTGGTATTTGAAGATGCTCAGGCAGGTGTGGATGCTGCAAAAGAAGCAGGGATGAAATGCGTTGGAATAATAAGAGACAAAAACAAATTAAAAGGAGCAGACGTTTTAATAAAAGACTTTTCAGAAATAAATGTCCAGAAAATAAAATCCATTTTTGAAAGAAAATAACATGAACAAAATATTATTTAACTTAACGTTATTTATTTTATGTATAATTTTAGGCATTGCGCTTACCTTTGGATACGAATTTGTCTACGAAACTGTCTATACTTTTGTTCATAATAACGTAAATTTAAAGGATACTTTTTATAAACCTGTAACCTTAATTTTTGTTGGAACAATATATGTCGGCGTTCTTGTTTATTTTTTTGTTTCTTTTGTTTTGTCTGGTTTTGCTTCTGAAATTTTTAATTATCTTGTTAAAGAAATGAGAAAACAACAAATTCTTCCGGTAAATTTTAAGACAAAGAAAAAATTTTATTTTGGCAACGTTTATAACGATATTACGGAAATTTTCAATACGTTTATACGGCTGTTTTTTGACGTGAAGCAGGATAAAGATAAATTTTTAAAAGTATTGGAAATGCACCTTGATCCAAATGTAAAGAAAGAAATAGAACAAAGGAACATCGATGAAATTTACATTGGAAATAAAACAAAAACAGGAACTATACTTTTTTCCGACTTAAGGGGTTTTACCTACGTTTCTGAATTTTATTCTCCGGATGAAGTTGTAATGATTTTAAATGAATATTTATCAGAGTCAACAAAAATAATAAATAAATATCACGGCAGGGTAAACAAATACATAGGCGATGCAATCCTTGCGATTTTTGAAGAAGCGCCAAAATATGCCGATTATATGGATCAAGACAAAGCAATTCTTGCTGCACTTGACATGCAGGTGCAATTTCAGATATTGCTAAAAAGGTGGAAGAAAAAAATAAATCCATTATTAAAAATAGGGCTTGGCATCGGACTTTCAAGGGGACAATTTGTCGTTGGAAATATTGGCTCTGAAAGCAGGATGGAATATGCCGTAATTGGTGATACTGTGAATTTTGCCAGCAGACTATGTTCTATAGCCAAAGATGGCGAAATTATCATAAGTGACAATATTTATTTGACAATGCAAAATCTACTTATAGTGGATGTTTTACAACCCGTTGAAATAAAGGGAAAGACTGGAAAATATAACATTTATTCTGTTAAAACAAGAAAAATGCTGGTTTAAAGGAAATTTAGGATGAAAGAAAAAAATCTTTATTTTTTTGGATATTTTATTTTAATATTATGGTTATTTATTTCATTATTTGTTATTTTTTCAAAAAAAGAATATAAAATTAAAAAAGAAATTATTCCCTTTAAGACGGTTGAAAAATATAATAAAAAAGTTCAGAAGGGCTGGAATATATGGTTAAAAGAAGGTGAAAACGGTTGGAAAAACGTAGTCCATTTCAGGTTGTCCTTTTTTAATCGTCTGGATTTTTATAAACCTGTTTATGTTTCAAAAACAATAAAAGAACCGGCTGATGCAATGGTTATAAGAGGTTCCGGAGACAAAAGTCATCCGATAACGGTCCCAAAGGATACTTATGTGCATCAGACGCTTGAAATGGAAGCAACGGGTTATGACCCATATCCGGATATAAATCAGATTGATTGGGCTGGAAAAACTTATCTTGGTTGGAGGGCAAGATATGGCATTGCAGCGGTTGATCCAAATGTAATTCCATTGAGGCGTCTTATTTTTGTTGATGGTTATGGTTTTGCATGGACGGGAGATACGGGCGGAGCGATAAAAGGTAAAAAAATTGATTTATGTTTTAATTCAACAAAAGAAGCATTTGTATGGGGCAGAAAAAAAGTTAATGTTTACGTCCTTGGGACAAAACCTTTAAGTCAATATAAAAAAAAATAATGTAATAATGATTAAAGTGTGATAAAATTTTTGTGCCATGCCTAGGCGGGGAACTAGCGGTGCCCTATACCGGAAATCCGCTTTAGCCGGGCTGAATTATCTTTTTGAGGATATGTTTTTAGTAAACCGGAATAATTTCCGAAGCGATGAAGGTTGGGTCTGGTGCACTCTCGTTCCTTTAACCCCGTCAGGTCCGGAAGGAAGCAGCGGTAAGAGGTTTATCCGGGAGGTGTTACCAGGTTGCCTGACTGGAGCCAAAGGATTATTCAGGCCTGGAAATATATTCGACAAAAGATTGGCATGGCACAAAAAAAGCAAAGGTGTATTATGGAAAATAAATATCTGGTTTTTGCAAGAAAATGGAGACCACAAAATTTTGATGAAATTATGGGGCAAGACCATGTAATTATCCCTTTAAAAAGAGCCATTGAAACCGGAAGAATTATGCATGCTTATCTTTTTTCCGGACCAAGAGGTATAGGTAAGACAACTACGGCAAGAGTTTTTGCCAAAGCATTAAATTGTGACAAAGGACCGACGGTAAATCCGTGCAATGAATGCCCGGTATGCAAGGAAATAATTAATGGAACATCCCTTGACGTAATTGAAATAGATGGTGCTTCTAACAGAGGCATAGATGAGATAAGGCAACTTCGCGAAAACGTATGGGTTGGTTCTGCACGCGGTAAATATAAAATATACATTATTGATGAAGTTCACATGCTTACCAAAGAGGCATTTAACGCATTATTAAAGACGCTGGAAGAACCTCCAAGGCACGTTATTTTTATTTTTGCAACGACAGACCCAAAAAACATCCCTCAGACAATTCTTTCAAGATGCCAGCATTTCAGATTTAGAAGAATGCCTGTAAATTTAATAACAGAAAATCTTAAAATGATTGCAAAAAATGAAAATATAAATTATGAAGAAAAAGCGTTGTATACGATAGCAAACGCGGCTGATGGTGCATTAAGGGACGGACAGAGAATTTTTGATCAAATCGTTACTTTTGCAAAAGGAGAAAAGTTAACGGTGTCCATGGTCAATGAAATGCTCGGTGAAATAGAAAAAGACAAATTATATGAATTATTCGAATTAATGTTAAAAAATGATTATAAAAATGCAATTGCCCTAATAGAAAATATATTTGAAAAAGGGTATGACCTGGGGAATTTTTTCAAAAATTTCATTGAGTTGCTAAAAAATTGTCTGATAATTAAAGCAACAGGTTCAAAAGAATTTTTGTCAATTACGGATGATGAATATTACAGATTAAAGGACGGCATAAATGATTTATTTAGCGAAGAAATACTGAATTTATTAAAAAAAGCTCTTGATACTGAATTTTTGATGGAAAAGACCCATCAACCGGAATTAATTTTTGAAATGTTTATTATTGATTCAATAATGTCAATTCATGGAAAAACAGCCGATACTAAAATTTCCGAAGAAAAAGAAATTGTCGTTCCGTCAATTCAAAATAAGATTGAAAATGTAATTATAGAATCAATAGAAGAAAAAGAAACGGTAAAAGAATTAACAAAGGAAATAATAGAAAAAAGATGGATAAATGTCCTGGACAGGATAAAAAATAAAACAAAGGAAATTGAGATTATTCAGGCATTTGAAACTGCTATAATAGCTTCTTTTTCAACGCCCAATTTATTTATCATAGGAAAAAATTCTTTTTTTACCGGAATTTTAGGCAAAAAATCTGATTTATTAAAAGAAGCTATAAAAGAAGAATTTGGCAAAGACGTTGTTCTGGTTATACAGGAAAAGGAAGAATATAAACAAAATATAATTATAGAAAAAAACATTGAAGAAGAAGACTTGATGAACCATCCTTTAATAAAGGAAATAAAAAAGGTATTTCCGATAAAAGACGTAAGAATAAAGAAAAAGACTTAAATAAAACCGGAGGTTTAAAATGAGTGGATTTGGAGATATGCAGGAAATGATGAAAAAGGCAAAAAAAATGCAGGAAGAATTTATGCAGTTACAGGAAGAACTAAAACAAAAAGTTGTGGAAGCATCGTCAGGCGGTGGTGCAGTTACCGTTGTTGCAAATGGTGCAAAACAGATTGTTTCAATAAAGATAAACAAGGATTTTGTAGACACAAACGATATTGAAATGCTGCAGGACCTTGTAACCGCTGCCGTAAACGAAGCATTGAATGCGGCACAGGAAATGGCGGAACAGGAAACAAAGAAAATAACCGGTTCATTGGGGATTAATTTACCAGGATTGCTTTAAAATGTATAATTATCCCGTAAAGGTCCAGCGGCTTATAAATGAAATTTCAAAACTGCCGGGCATCGGTAATAAAATGGCAGAACGTATAACTCTGCACATTTTAAAGCAGGACAGAACGTTTATAGAAAACCTGTCCGGCGTTATTTATGACGTTCAGTCGGTTAATTTTTGTGAAAAGTGTTTTAATATCAGCGAAGACAAATTATGCGAAATTTGCAAAGACAATACGAGAGATTCATCCATTATCTGTGTAGTCGAAAGTCCGCTTGACATCATAAATATAGAAAGAACAGGAAAATTTTCCGGTATTTATCACATTTTAAGCGGATTAATAAATCCTTTAAACAACGTTTTGCCGGAAAATTTAAAAATAATTGAACTCGTAAAAAGAGTAAAAGAAGAAAAAAAACTTAAAGAAATTATGCTTGCAATAAATCACACCGTGGAAGGGGATACAACCGCTTTATACATTATTTCTGCCATTGGAGGAAATTTAAATAATGTTAAAATTACAAGACTTGCAAAAGGACTGCCGACCGGTTCCGACATAAAATATGCAGATGAAATGACTCTTGGGCAGGCGATACTGGAAAGAAAGGAAATTTAAGGTTTATACCGGGGAATTATGAAAAGTCCTGAAATTTTATCACCTGCCGGTAATCTTGAAAAATTACAATTTGCATTTGCTTACGGAGCGGATGCAGTTTATGTTGCAGGTAAAAAATTCAGTTTACGTTCCTATGCAGGAAATTTATCCGATGAAGAACTGGAAGAAGCAGTTAAATTAACTCATAAAAATAATAAAAAGATTTACGTAACTTTAAACGTCTTTCCATATAATGACGATATTGAAGACATCGAAAAATATTTACATTTTTTAAAATCCTTAAAAGTCGATGGAATTATAGTTTCCGACCTTGGGGTTTTTTCTCTTACGCGAAAAATCTGTCCCGACGTTCCCATTCACATTTCAGTCCAGGCAAATAATTTAAATTACATGGAAGTTGAGACATGGAAGAAACTCGGAGCAAAACGGGTTATTCTGTCAAGGGAGTTGCCTTATGAAGACATACTAAAGATAAGAAATTTTGTTCCAGACGTTGAACTTGAGATATTCGTTCATGGAGCCATGTGTATGTCATATTCCGGCAGATGTTTGTTATCAAATTATCTTACAGGCAGGGATTCAAACAAAGGCGAATGTGCACAGAGTTGCAGATGGAAATACAACCTTGTTGAAGAGAAAAGGCCTGGTGAATGTTTCCCGGTATTTGAAGATAGCAGAGGAACGTATATTTTAAATTCAAAGGATTTATGTGTGATAAAAAGTTTGCATAAATTTATTGGAGCAGGAATTGATAGTTTCAAAATTGAAGGCAGAATGAAAAGCGTTCATTACGTGGCAGTAACTACGTCGATTTATAAAAAAGTCAGAGATGAATATATGAAAAACCGCGAGAAATATGAATTTAAAGAAGAATACATGAAAGAACTTGAAAAAATTTCCCATAGGCCGTATATACAGGGTTTTTATTTCAGGGAAAACGAAATAAAACAAAATTATGAATTTTCAGATTATGTTTCTACTTTTACTTATGCAGGGCATGTCATTGAAGATAATGACCGAGACAATATGATAAAAATTAAAGTCAAAAATACTTTCAGAATTGATGATGAAATAGAATTTTTTATGCCCGATGGAAATTTTTTTACGGCAAAAGTTATTGAAATAAAAAATAGTGAAAACATTGATGAATTATATGCAAAGCAGGATGTGGAATATTTTTTAAAAATTGATAAGGATATAAAAATTCCAGAATTTACTATCATAAGAAGGCAGAAAACAAAAGAATAGTTTTTTTACCAATATCCACAGATTATCCACATAAATTCACATATTTCCCACAATAAAAATCCCCTTATTTTATTATAATTTTTTAAAATAATCAGAAATAATAACGTTTTTCTTAACAAAAATATTTATTATATAAATTATGATAAATTTACGATTTTTTATGTAATTGTTTAACAATAATGAATATTCAATAAAAAAGTTTTAATTTCGGCTTATCCTTATTTTGCTGTTTTATTAAATTGAGATAACTCAACTACAACACTGTATGTAATTAAGTGATTAGGGAGCAGGACATAGATGGTAAACACTATTTATATACTCTCTGTGAATCATATTGTCAAGAATAATCGGGGGCAACATACAAATTTTTTTTGGTAGGTCAGGATTTTTTTCTTTAACAATATCC
>JAGNJD010000070.1 GCA_018000835.1 Candidatus Goldiibacteriota bacterium
CCCGATTTTTAGATTCCACTCTTTTCCCTATCTTTTGTTTTTAATATTTTATTAAGAGCATCCAGCCTATCTTTATTCATTATTTTCAACCTTGCTATGTGTATACCATGTCTATCCTTATTCCCAGATTTCGTTATAATAGTTCTTGACAAGCCATAGTATTTTTTATATTATACAAATTTGCAATTCATGTTATAAACCTTGTAAAGGAGTTATGAAACATGTCTACATTTATGGCAAAAAAGGAAGAATTACAGAAAAAATGGTATCTCGTGGATGCAAAGGATAAAGTTTTAGGCCGCCTTTGCACTAAAATTGCAGGTGTTTTACGCGGTAAAAATAAACCGATTTTTACGCCGCACGTGGATACCGGCGATTATGTTGTTGTAATTAATGCGGATAAAGTAAGATTAACCGGTAAAAAATCGAAAAAAAAGATTTATAGATGGCATACTTTTTATCCGGGCGGATTAAAAGAAATGTCGTTTTCCGACATGCAAAAAAAACATCCAAAACGTATCATAGAACTTGCGGTCCGTGGAATGCTGCCCAAAGGGAGACTGGGAGAGCAGATGTTTAAAAAATTAAAGATATATGCCGGCGAGACGTATAACATAACCGGTAAAAAATTTGAAATTTTAGATTAGGAATTGTAAGGAGGAAAATAAGTTGGAAAACACCATTCATGCAATAGGAAGAAGAAAAGAATCAGTAGCAAAGGTCTGGTTAAAAACGGGAAACGGTAACGTTACGGTAAACGATAAAGAAGCAAAGCAATATTTTGACAGGGACTATAATGTTTTTCATATGCTTCAGCCAATGGACGTTACGTCAACCAGGGATAAATACGACGTCGTTGTCCGGGTTTCGGGCGGCGGTAAAACAGGTCAGGCAGGTGCAGCAAGACTTGGCATTGCAAGGGCACTTGCAAAGATTGATGAAGGTTTGAAAACTACTCTTTCGAGGGGCGGATTTTTAAAAAGAGACCCGAGAATGGTAGAAAGAAAAAAATACGGCAGAATGAAAGCGAGAAGAAGATATCAGTTTTCAAAGAGATAATTGTATTCTGCTCAATACGTATTTTGGATTTGGATTATTGCATAAGAACAATCCGATCAGGATTATATGTTTTAAAATTAAAAACATTCCAACGTAATTTTTACAATTCAAATTGTCAAAAATAGGCCGGATGTGTATTATGGCTGATTTCCCGGAACATTTATTTTTTAGGGGTGTCATAGATATAATAAATTATCGGCCGGACGATGATAAAGATAAAAATTCAAACATGAAAAAAGGAATCGTTGATAAAAAGGCAAATTATTAAAAAATTTTTTTTGCGACATAAACACTCATCCACAACATGAATTCCGGATTGCCATATATGCCGCACGTGATTTAAACGTTACCAACGTAAATGCTGTTTTATATTGCAATATAAGATTTGTATGTTATAATAATCAGGTTTCTCTTACTGATAAAAATTTCAGGAGGACATTCAATAAAATGAAAAAGAGTTTTATGGTGATTTTTGCATTTTTTTTGATACCGTTTATTTTACATTCCGAGAAAATAACATTTAACGAAGATAAAGACATAATAATAGATGAAATACAGATAAAAGGTCTTGTTACCGTCCCGGAAAAAGATTTTCTTGAAATGACTTCATACGGTCTTGGTATGGTATATTCACAATATAAAACAAGAGAGGACATAAGAAATCTGTATAAATCCGGAAAATTTGAAAACATAATCGTTTCTATGGAAAAAAAAGACGACAAAAATGTTCTTGTTTATGAAGTAAAAGAAGTACCGAGGATAGGTAAAATCATTATTTCCGGTAATAAAGAAGTCGGCGAAGGCGACATAAAGAGCAAACTGGAAAGCGACGAAGAGAAAAAAACAAAAGAAGGGGAAGAACAAAAAAAGATAAAAGAACTTGAATATTTTAACGAGTTTCTTTTAAAGCAGGGCATTGAAAGAGTAAAAAAAATGTATAAGGAAAAAAATTTTTATAATGCAAAAGTAGATTACTCTTTTGAATTATACAAGGACGAAAACAAAAGAGGCGAACTGGTAAAAATATACGTAAACATAGAAGAAGGTCCGAAATTAAAGGTAAAAAAAATAACTGCGACCGGTAACAAAGTATTTTCCGTAGATAAAATAAAAGGCTCCATGGATACAAAAGAAGAGGGCTGGTTTGTAAGCGGTGTATTTGATGACGATAAATTCATTGAAGACCTGAAAAAAATACTTAAATCATATTATCAGGAGGGCTACGTAAAAGCAAAAATAAATAATTATACTTATGGAGAAATTGATATTAACAGGGATAAAATCATAAAAAACTATGTAAAAATGGACGAACAGACCGGTTCGATTACCATAGAAATTCCCATAGACGAGGGCATTAAATATACGGTAAACAAGATTGAAATTACGGGAAACGAAATATTTAATTCCGAACAATTATTGAACAAAATAGACACAAAACCAGGCAAACCGTATGATAAAATAAAGTTTGAAAACGATATGAATATTATAAAAAGTCTATATGCGGGCAAGGGTTATATTTTTACGCAGATAAAAGATACTTACGTTTATGATGACGACCTGGGGACAGTGGATATCGGTTTAAAAATAACAGAAGGCAGCGTGGCATACATAAACAAAATAAAAATCAGGGGTAATTACGTAACAAAGGAAAAAGTCATAAGAAGAGAATTATATCTTGACGAAGGAGAACCGTTTGATGCAAATAAGATAAGAAAAGCACAGGAGAACATATACAACCTCGGTTTTTTTGACAACATCATGATTGATACGGAAATGGTCGACATTGACAAATTAAATTTGATATTTGAAGTTGTGGAAAGAAAAACCGGAAACATAGGACTCGGCGCCGGATATTCAACTGTAGAGGGCCTTATAGGTTACATACAATTAATGCAGTCAAATCTTTTTGGAGAGGCAAAGGCATTTTCAGCGGACGTCCAGTTTGGAAATCAGAAAAAAAGCTGGCAATTGTCCTATAAAGACCCATGGCTTTTTGACAGACCCATTTCTTTTGGCGTTGGCCTGTGGAATACCTTTAAAAATACCGCCTATAACAATCAGGGATACGACGTTGATAGTTATGGTTTTGACCTTACTTTTGGCAGGAGATTCGGATTGTTTCATAAAGTTTATCTTACTTACAGATATGAACAGGATAAGTATTCAAACATAAGGTCAGACCTCGTTTCCATAGTTCCTGAGGACGTAAGCCAGATAAGCAGCATAACTCCAATGTATGTTTTTGATTCGCGTGACAATGTCTTTGATGCGTCCCATGGATTTTATGCAAATGCATCCTTACAGATCGGCGGCGGATTATTCGGAGCCGATTATAATTACGTAAAGTCAAATATTGATTTAAGATATTTTATTCCGTCTTTCTGGAGATTCGTCTTTGCTTTGCATGGAAGAATTGGTTATGCTACAGGTTATGACTGGGGTTCGGGAGAATCAGTGGTTCCTGTCTCGGAAAAGTTTTATGCAGGCGGCACGGATACCGTCCGGGGATACGAAGAAAGAGGATTGGGACCTGCGGGTGGAGGAAATTTTCTGATTGTAACAAACCTGGAATATAAATTGAAAATAGTAGAGAGAGTCCTTACCGCAGTAGTTTTTTATGACAGTGGTAACTGCTGGAACAATTTTGACGAAGTGGACTGGCAAAATCCATATCTCCCCAGCAGTTTGGGGTTTGGCGTCCGCCTGACCATCCCGGGAACAGTTATGGTATTACGGCTTGACTGGGGATATGCTCTTGATAACAGCATCCCGGGAGGAAAAATACATTTTAACATTGGAAACATATTTTAATAAAATAAAAGGAGGAAAAAATGAAAAAGGTTTTTTTGAGTGTTTTAGCAGTTTTGTTTTTGGGCGTTTTTGCTTATGCAGAAGAATTAAAAATTGGCTACGTTGATATTGAAAAGGTTTTTAACCAGTATAGCGGGACGAAAACAGCAAAGGAAAAACTAAAAAAAGACGTAGACAAAGAACAAAAACTTCTTGAGCAGGAAAAAAATGCAATCAAAAAAGAACTTGACGAACTTGACAAAAAAAGCGCGGTTCTGGACAAAAAGCAGTTAAATGCAAAAAAGGAAGAACTCCAGCAGAAGGCAGAGCGACTACAGGAAAAAACTCTCGACGTCCAGCAGAAACTTATAGCGAAGGAAAAGGAATTAACCGCAAACATAATTGATGAAATAAGGGCGATAATTGCCAAAGTAGGCAAGGAAAAAAAATACGATTATATTTTTGAAAAAACAATACTTTTATACGGGGGGGAAGACATCACATACCTTGTCATTAAAGCCATAAACGAGCAATAACTATGACCGTTGTTTTAACAGCAGGAGAACTGGCCGAAAAAATAAATGGAAAAGTAATATACGGGAATCCTGATATAAAAATATCCGGGATTTCAGATCTGACCAATTCAAAAGACGGTGACGTGAGTTTTATTTTATCCGACAGGTATCTTGATTCTGCCGTTTCTTCAAAGGCACGGATTATAATATCAGATTCCATTGATAAAATCGGCGATAAAACTATAATAAAAGTCAGAAATGCAAGAGATGCATATATAAAGGCAATAAACGTTTTTTATCCTGCAGAACCTGTCAGAGGTTATATTTCAAAAAATGCTTCTGTTTCACAATCTGCCGGATTAGGTAAAGACGTCTGCATAGAAGATTTTGTAGTCATCAAAGACGGGTCGCAGATTGGGGACGGAACTTTCATTGGTTCCGGTTCTTTTATAGGTAAAAATTGCGTTATAGGTAAAAACGTAAAGATTTTTCCGGACGTTTCCATTTATGACGGGATAATCATAGGAGACAATACTATAGTTCATTCAGGCGTTGTTATTGGAGCGGATGGCTTTGGCTATTTTGAGGATAATGGTAAGATAATAAAGATACGGCAGATAGGAAACGTGAAAATAGGACAAATCGTTGAAATGGGGTCAAATACAACGG
>JAGNJD010000071.1 GCA_018000835.1 Candidatus Goldiibacteriota bacterium
GCTTACTCCAATCAGGTTTTCGTTTACCTGCTTTGCGTGGCTCCCGCAAACACCTTTTATTTCCTGTTATATCCGTGTCTCATTGTAATGCTTATCCTTCCCCTGCTTCCTTAAACTGATTGCAATAAATTACTCAAAAAATACAATCAATCCTTCCATTCTAATTGATGCCTGCCCAATTAAAAATTTTATGAAAGCATATAATTTGAAAAGAATTATATAAAATTTATATTTTTTTGTCGGACAGAAGTGCATCGCTACCCGGTAAACTTATAAAAGACATACTTTGTAATAAAATAACTATTAATTATTTGCGTCATTAACTCGTTAAATTTGTTATAATTAATTAATTATTTTTAAAAGGAGCACATTTTTATGTTTATTATTATTGGTGGTCCCACGGGAGTAGGTAAGTCGCGGGTTGCAGTAGAACTCGCACTTCTCCTGAACGGAGAAATAATTTCCGCAGATTCAATGCAGATTTATAAAGGAATGGATGTAGGAACGAACAAAAGCAGTAAGGAAGAAAAAAAAGGCGTGCCACATTACCTGATAGACGTCATCAACCCGGATGAACAATGGTCCGTTGCAGATTATAAAAGAGCGGCAGAAAAGAAAATGGACGAAATAAAAAAGAAAAATAAAATTCCTATTATTACGGGAGGAACCGGACTTTACATAGAATCAATAATCAGGGGACTTTTTGATTCAAAAGAACCGCCGGAAGAATTAAAAAAGGAACTAAACGACGTTTTACGTGAGAAAGGACTTCCTTATCTTGTGGAAATGCTTTATAATCTTGACCCTGATGCCATAAAAGAAATTGACGTAAAAAACGGAAGACGCGTGATAAGAGCAATAGAAATTATAAAAGCAAACGGCATAAAGTATACGGAACTAAAAAAAAGGACAAAGGAGACGGTTTATAAGGATAAATGTTATTTTTTTGTTTTAACAATGAAAAGAAAGGAACTTTATGATAGAATAAACGATCGCGTTGATAAAATGATAAAAAACGGACTGGAAAACGAGGTAAGAAATCTTTTACAAAAAGGATATAGAACAGAACTGAATTCCATGCAGGCAATTGGTTATAGGGAAATGGCGGAATGCATTAATGGTAAGGCATCAAAAGAAGAAGCAATGGAACAAATCAAAAAAAATACGAGGAATTACGCAAAACGGCAGGAAACGTGGTTTAAAAGATATAAGGAAGCGATGTGGATAGACGTAACCGGAATGAAACCGGAAGACGTTGCCGTAAAAATAAATTTATTTTTTGGAAAGGTCGCAGCAAAAAATGAAGAAATTGTTTAAAAATAAAAATTTTGTAAAATTTTTTTTCGTGGAAGGATTGGAACAGTTAGGAGACAGTTTTTTGCTTATGTCATTGATTGCATGGGTTATGACGATGAAGGAAAACGGTTCTTCGTCTGCAAACATGTCTTTACTTATGTTCTGGATAGGACTCCCCATCGTTTTATTTGGACCCTTTGCAGGGGTAATCGTTGACAGATATAAAAAGAAAAAAGTACTTGTTTTTTCTGCACTTTCCATAAGCGCTTGCATATTTCTGATATTTTTATTTACAGGGAAAACCAGTGCATCGTTTGTTTTTCTTCTGATATTTATTAAATCCCTGCTCTCGCAGATTTTTATACCAGCGAGGTCGTCCTTGATCCCGCATCTTGTGGACGAACGCGAACTGCTTGATGCAAATTCATTTTCTGCTTCATTTATTATCATAGTTCAGATGATTACATACGCATTTTCCGGAATAGTCATTTCTGAAATAGGATATAAGACCTGTTTTTTAATTGATTTTTTTATATACATTCTTGTCATTGTGATTTTACTTTTCATAAAGGAAAACGAAACGGTAGTTGCAAAAAAGCCGATAAATCTGAATGAATTCAAGAATGAATTTATAACCGGCCTTAAATTTTTATTTTCTTCGGAAAAAATTTTATTCGTTGTCCGCAGGGTTTTTATTCTTTTGATTGCTCTCGGATTCATATACGTTTCCATAATGGGAAGTTTTTTATCTTCCGTTTTAAATGCGACCGGATTGAAAATGCAGGAGATAAAAGCACTCGGATTTATTCAGGGATTTCTGGGCATTGGTCTTGCTCTGGGGGTTTTAATCGTAAAATACGTTTTAAAATTTTTTAAGGAAGAAGAAGCCATCCGCTCATTATACCCGATTATCGGCATTTTTATCGCGTCGCTTTATTTCTGGCGTAATTTTTATTATTTAATAGCGATATCAATACTGGGTGGAATAGCAGGCATTATGATATTGTCAATTGCAGAGACGGAAATCCAGAAGAATACAAATCCAGAAGTCCGCGGCAGAATTTTTTCGGTATACTACATTTTGCGAGGGGCAGGACTGGCTGCTGCAACTTCCTTAACCGGACTGGTTGCAAAAGTAATAAGAGAGGACCAGATAATTTTAATTTGCGGCATTGTATTGTTTGTTTATGGCTTGATTGCATTTTTTGCGAAAAGAGGTTCTAAAATTGGGAGAGATAAAAACCCCGCCGCCTGAAAAACTGATAATCGCCTTTATATATAAGGAAGAAGAAACCTACGATAAGGCAAAAGACGTTCTTTGCAATAAATTTGGCAAAGTCGATTTTGAATCCGGTAAAATAAGATTTGATTATACCGATTATTATAATAAGGAAATCGGACAGGATTTATTCCGCAGGTTTATAAGTTTTGAAAAATTAATAGACCCCGGGGAATTAAGTTTAATTAAAGTTACGACCAATGAAATAGAAAAACAATTTTTATATGAAAACAGCAACCGCCGCATGATAAACATAGACCCGGGTATTTTATCATTAAGTAAATTTGTTTTGGCAACTACAAAAAATTACAGCCACAGAATTTACATCGGAAATGGCATATTTGCCGAGATTACCTTAAAATATGAAAATAAAAGATTCGTTCCTTTTGAATGGACGTATCCGGATTATGCTACGCTGGAATATATGGAAATAATTGGAAAGATAAGGGAAATATATAAAAAGCAGTGTTAAATGTTGGATGGCAGGTAACGAACATAATGGTAAAAAAATGAAAATTAATGCTGTTTTAAATTAAGAAAATGTGTTGTAAAAATATTATTGACATAAAAAAATATTCGTGATAAATTAAAACGTATTTTTAAAGAGTGTTTTTATATATTGTTAAAATTTTGGAGGCAATTGTGCATAAAATAAAAATATGCCTTTGTGTGTTTTTTGTCTTTACTTTTTTCTTTTTTTCTGCCCCTCTTATAAAATCAGACGCTCTTGGTGATGCAAAAAAAATCCAGTGGGAAAGCGTGCAAGAGCCATTTTTTAATAAGTATTATCCATTTGGAGCAGGTGCAAGGGCAATTGGAATGGGTGAGGCTTTTACTGCAATAGCAGACGATGCATCGGCAGTTTATTACAATCCAGCGGGTATTGCCCAGATGGACCATAACGAGATATACTGGACAACCGGAAGTTATTATGGGTCGATGCCTTTTACCAATTTCTTTTCTTTTATTATGGCTCTCGGCAGTCAATATTTTGGAATATCATATATGCGATTATATCATCCTATAGGAAGATATCCGGATAAAATCGAAGTTCCGGCACCCGGGATTAATCCAGGGGACCCGAATTCTTTATTTTATGACCCGACAAATGATTTTAATATGGGCGCAGGTTATAGGGAAGAATGGTATGGCGATTTAACTGCTTCTGAACAGCAATTTCTCGGGGAAAAATACAGAACGTTTATTAACCGGCCGTTCCAGGAAGATCAGGTTGCTCTTACGTATTCAACGCCGCTTACAGCAGACAGGAGTTTTTTATTTGGTTTGAACGTAAAATACATGTTTACTGATGCAGAATATGAAAATTTTTATAAGGATTATCAGGGCGGGAAAGAATATAATGCATGGGCATGGGCACTTGATGTCGGCTTTATGTATAAATTACGCATGATTGAATTTTTAAAGGATTTTAACATTGCAATAATGTTGCGAGACATCGGAAGAATGAAAAAGGAAGAAACGGGTGCTGAGTCCCCTCTTTATTTTACGTCGTCCATTGCTCTTTCAATGAGAACGACCGAACTCATTCAAAAAGAAATTACCAGTTTTTCGTTTGACTGGAACGCAGTAAATGACCCGGGAGTGTTTCATGCAGAAAAAAACCGTCTGCGTTTTGGCGTAGAGCAATGGCTTCTGGATAATCATTTTGCACTGCGTGGCGGGTTGGCTTATTTTATGTATCCGGGACCATGGCGGCTCAGCGTTGGCTTATCTGCAAGATACTGGCTCGGCATTGATTATGCCTATTGTACCGGTCTTCCATTTGGTGAGAAAGCAGAAGAGGAATCAGATTCCCACTGGTTGTCCGTTTACTGGATGTGGGGAAAGGTAAAAAGAAAATTACCTACGCCGGAAGTATACGCTGCAGTTGACCCGATTTCTTTTGCTCCAAGAAACGGAGAAGTTGTGACGTTCAAACTAAATGCAACATCAGAAGCAGGCATAGACAGATGGGTTTTAAACATACTTGATAAAAATAACAATCTTGTAAAGTCATACGTGGATATTGGTTTACCCCCTTCACAGATTATATGGAACGGAACCGACAATAAATATCAGTTATTACCTGACGGCGAATATATTTTTGTTTTTGAAGCGACAGACAAACTTGGTTCCACATCATCTACGCCCGTGCAATCGGTAAAAATTTATACTCCAGTATTGCCTTCGGTAAACAAAGAGGCATTAAACCAGTTAAAGGCACTTTTAAATCGGTTGAAAGAC
>JAGNJD010000041.1 GCA_018000835.1 Candidatus Goldiibacteriota bacterium
GAATAAACGACTGGGGCGGTGAATGGTATACATATGCAGACCAAGGCACCTGCATGTTAACCTGCACAGTATGGCCTGCACCGGATAAAGGAGTAACGCCGTCAGCAGGCGGACCCACGGGAAGCACTTATTATTTAAGGGTAACAGGGACAAAAGGGGCTGCAACGCCAACGTCAGATTGTTATCCGTCAATTGGTTTTGGGACGGATTTAAGGTATAAAATAACACAGACCGCAGGAGTAGTTGATTTAAGACCTTTTTATTCGGCAGGCGGCGGAATAAGATTTTACGCAAGAGGCAATGGAACAGCGATGTATAAAATAACGCTTGTTCCAAGGGGAGCCGGCACAACCATACACAAGGACTGGGCAATGTATGAATACCAGTTTACTCCACCGTCATCCTGGTCCCAGATTTCAATACCTTTTTCTGATTTTACGCAGCCGACGTGGTCAACTGAAACGCATACAAAAGATGAGGTTCTTCAGATAATGCAAAAAATACAGATACAAAACGGGACAAACGATGCAATGACGTTTGATTTCAGCATGGATTGCATTGAGTTATATCCGTATTTATGGACGCCGACGGTTGTAATGACGCCTACAAGAACACGAACTCCTACGCCGGCAGGGACTGCCACGTTTACAAGGACGCGGACTCCAACCGCATCGCCTACTTATACACGAACGCCGACACGAACCAACACTTCTGCTGCTTCTCCTACTTTTACGCCTTCAAGGACCGCATCACCTACTTTCTCAAGGACTGCCTCTCCTACTTATACACGAACCGCAACGCGAACCAATACTTCTGCTGCTTCTCCTACTTTTACTCCTTCAAGGACCGCCTCGCCTACTTTCTCAAGGACTGCCTCTCCTACTTATACACGAACCGCAACGCGAACCAATACTTCTGCTGCTTCTCCTACTTTTACTCCTTCAAGAACCGCCTCACCTACTTTCTCAAGGACTGCCTCTCCTACTTATACACGAACCGCAACGCGAACCAACACTTCTGCTGCTTCTCCTACTTTTACTCCTTCAAGAACCATGACTTCTACTTATACCAGAACCGTTTCTCCCACTTCATCAAGGACTCCTACTGCAACCAATACATCCATATCAACGTCTACTTTTACGCCTTCAAGAACTGTATCTCCTACTTTCTCAAGGACTGCTTCACCTACTTATACAAGGACAGCGACAAGAACAAATACTGCAGTTTCAACAAATACTTTCACAGCAACAAGAACTCCAACTTCAACCTCAACAAGAACGGTAACTCCAACATGGACAAGGACAATATCTCCTACCCATTCAATATCTCCCACTATAACGCAAACCTGGACTGGAACGCCTCCATCTCCAACAAATACTCCTACAATAACCCCATCCAGAACAATAACGGTAACCGGAACATGGACAAGGACCGCAACTGCCACTAATACATCCATACCACCGACTGCGACATTCACAAGAACGAATACTTCTATAGCAACGTCCACATGGACAAGAACGGCAACTGCTACGAATACCTCAATTCCTCCTACTGTAACATTCACGAGAACGAATACTTCTATACCTTCATCTACGTGGACAGGAATCGCAACTGCCACTAATACTTCTATCCCACCAACTGCGACGTTTACAAGAACAAGAACGGCAACACCTACATGGACAAGGACAATATCTCCTACCCATTCAATATCTCCCACTATTACGCAAACCTGGACAGGAACGCCTCCATCTCCAACAAATACTCCTACAATAACCCCATCCAGAACAATAACGGTAACCTGGACAAGAACAGTAACCGGAACATGGACAGAAACCGCAACTGCCACTAATACCTCTATCCCACCGACTGCAACGTTCACAAGAACGAATACTTCTATACCAACGTCCACATGGACAAGAACTGTAACGCCAACATGGACAAGAACGATAAGTCCTACGTCAACAAGAACAGAAACGCCGACGTTTACAGTTACAGACACGATATCGTCAAATACACCGACCGTAACGCCGACTTATACGCCAACATATACAATAACGTTAACGTCAACGCCAACGTGGACAAGGACAAACACGCCTACGTTTACCAGGACAAACACGCCGGTTGATACGTTAACTTTTACTCCAACGTTTACAAGTACATTCACAGTAACTTTAACGGTAACAAGGACATCAACACCCACGTATACTTCAACCTTAACGCGGACTGCAACGCCGACAAATACTCCAACGTCAACAAGGACTTTAACAACTACACCAACGATAACAAGGACATCAACAAATACGCCTGTAAATACGTTAACATTTACCGTAACTTCAACAGCGACGCCTGATAAACAGGAAATTACGGATGTTATACCATATCCAAATCCGATAAATCCTAATAATCCGGATAACAGTTATCTTAAAATAGGATTTAAAATAGCTCAACTGGACGTAGATAAATTAATTGTAAGGATATACACATCCGGTTACAGGTCAATAAAAGAAATAAAATATGAAGGCGCTGATGCAACAAATATTGCCACAATGGGATTGGTAAGTATAAGCACAAAAGATTTAAAATCGCTTTCAAACGGCACATACTACTTCTACATAAAAGCAGAAAGAAAAGGCGAAACCTGCAAGTCAAAAATAGAAAAGTTTATTATATTAAGATAAAAATAAACAGTAAAATAAAAAAGGGTGGATTTAGTTCCACCCTTTTTTATTTTTGAGTTATTTTATTATGCATAATGTTGTCATGTCCGCATCGCATTTTGTGCTTACGTTCACTTGTGACGGGGGAAAAACATAAATTTTCTATACTTCCTTTCAAATTATATGCTTTTATAAATTTTTTAATCGAATAGGCATCAACTACAATGGATAGATTGATAACTGCATTGCAGTTTTTGTTTTTCTATTTTCTTCTTTCTCATAACGGCATTTGCCATTTTGCACTTATAATTTTCCATTAAGTTTAACGTGACGGCAATATAACCCCTTAAATTCTGTCTTTTCATTACTATTATTTAAAAATCCCCTTTACTTTTCCGTCAAGCGAACCTTTTTGCGCATCTTTTATTTTTTTCAGTATTTCATTCTTGACATTATCAACGTATGCGTCCAACGAGCCCGCGTTCTTTGATAGTTCATCAATCCGGCCCTTTACGTCGCTAACGGATTGTTTTGATATTTTATTGAGCGCTTCATTCTCGTTTTTTACGACGTCGGTAATGCGCTTTTCAATTTCATCTTTCGCCTCCTGTACTTTTTCACCATATACCTTTTTTAGTGCAGAATCAATTTTGTTAAGGATGTCAGAAGTTACGTTAAATTTCAGATTGGAATCGGATGCAACGGCATTAAAACCTATTTTAACGTTTTCAATTGACGAGATAACCGAATATACAATGTCCTGCTTATCAGAGGCATCAAATCTGACTTTTGAAATGCCTAAATTACCGTCTATTTTTATCTGATTTTCCATAAAAATTGCGTTTATATCAGAGTCAACAACGCCATCAATAAACCTGATATTTCCGTAATCAGCACTGTTTAATCCAATATCCTCAGTACTAAAACCTGCAATTCTTATTGAATAAACGTCGTTAACATCGTGTATCCTGTTAATTTTTATGGAAACGTTTAACGATTTTTCGCCTTTTTTCCCGCTTAATTCTGCAATGCACGGCTTATTAATCAAGTTCTGTTCAAAACATAGATTAGATATTTTTCCTGATATCCCAAGGCCGTCAGTTTTATCACTTTTTGAAATTTTTATCTGTTTTATCCAGAATGAAGGTTTATCTGCAATAAACTGGATGTCTGTTCCTTTATTTCTTACGACTTCGTAATAACCTTTTTTCTTGTTTTGTTTGCCTGGTTTTACGTATTTATCAACAAGGGACATAATGCTCAGTATTTTATCAATCCTTGATTTCCATGCAGGACCTATTAACGCTGTTTCAATGTCTTTTGCATTTAATATGTTAAAATCCATCTTTGACATTATCGTCTGAACGTCTTTGTCTTTTGCGGATTTAACATTTCCAGGCACGTTTACGGTAAATTTTACAAGTCGTTCTGATTCTGTTTTTACAAAATTTATATCCTGCTTTATGGCATTGACTTCACCTTTTATGGTTTCCAGTTCTTTTAATTTTTCCTGTGCAACAGGAATGTCTGCGGCGGATGATATACGGATGGATTTTATGCCGTCTGCTTTTTTCTTTATTTCTTCAGACCTTTTTTCAATATTCAGATTGTTTATCTTGTTTTCTATGTCTTTTTTCGTCTCCTCAATTTCTGTTTTTGAAGATATTATGGTTTTATAACTTTCCATATCTTCTTTTTTTATGAAATCTTCTATCTTTTTGTCTTTTAAATTAATTACTTTGTCCACGGTTTTTGTAACCGGCAGTTTTTTTATTTCGCTGACAGCTTTATCACTTATTTTTTTGTTTAAATCGGCAAATAATTTATTATCTTTCTTCTCTTTTTGCTCTTTCTTTTCAATTTTCTTTATCTTTTTTGGCGGTAATTTACCCGATTTTTCCCTCTTCGTTCCCGTTGCCATGCCGATCAGTTCAATGTCGTCTATTATTACTTTCTTTTTTAACAAAGGAACAAATTCATAATCAAAAACTATTTTTTCCGTCTCAAACAGATTTCTGAATTCATTATCCTTATCCGCTATTTTTAAACCCTTTATTTCTATTCTTGAGTTTGCTATCTGGACGTCCACGCTTTTTACTTCTACTACTGCTTTAAATATTCCTTCCCCGGCATTAATTATCAAACTCTTTACAGTTGAATTGAGAAAAAAAAGATTAAAAACAACCACGAGTGCAACAAAAACCAGAACAAATATTAATCCGACGGGTCTTATTTTTTTCATTATCTTCCACCCTCGTCAACAAAATCCAGGCCTGTTAAAATTTGCATAATTTTGAATTTTTTTACTTTATTCATCAGATTTTTTCTGTAATATTCAACGCTTTTTAACGTAATCATCCAAACTATGGGCGTTAAAATTATTCCGATTATGAAATCACCCATAATGACGGTATTGTTAAAAGACGTAAAAGTCAGAACCGGGACGTTTGCCATTGCTTTCCACAAAGGTAACAAAAAATCCATGGTTAACACAAATTTTCCGATAACGTTTCCTATAGGGTCGATTGCAGGCGTCAGAATTTTAAATAAACCGGTGCAAAGAAAGAAAATACCAAAATTACAATTTAAAATCAGCGCAACCACAAACAGCAGAATTAAATTAAAAAAAGACGGAGACAGGAATGCCGCAAATAAGCCGAGTACTACGCCTATTGCTATTTCAACAGGATCTGCCTGGGAATTTAAAAATTTTAAAATTTTTTTTATGTTTTTAAACATAACTTCACCTCAAAAAATTTTTGTTTATTGTTCTGGGGATGGTTCGGGCAAAGGTTTGTTTTCAATTAAAAGAATTTTACCTTTTAATCTCTTTTTATATGTCTTGTAATCTTTGTCTATTTTTTTGATTTTTAATTTGTATTGCATTACGAGGTCCTTATTGTCCTTTTCATATTTTAATGCATCAATCAATTTATCAAGATATTTTTGTTTTTCTTTGACGCAACTCATCATCTTTTTATACGTAACCACGTCGTCGGGAGAAGTAGTTCTATACATGGTTGACCATATTAAAATTTCGTCAATCACTTCTTTTGCTTCGTATATTTCTTCTTTTGGTTCGTAATATAAAACGTCCTTTGACGTTACTTCTTCTTTTCCGGACTCGCCTTCCGCAACGCCTCTCGAACTGAGATTTGTCGTCCTGTTGGTTTCATAAGACGAACTTACGATTTCCTGTCTGATTGCCTTGATTCCATCGTCTATTAACTGCGTTACTTCAAAAAATGGTTTCTCAACTCTTTCCATATAAGTATTTTCCTCGTTATTCTCCGGGATGTAGGCAAATAAAATACCTGCAATAAAAAAAACAAGGAACAACGTTACCGGCAAAACTCTTTTTAATTTTTTCATTTTTATTTCCTCCTTTTTAAATTATTATTTTAGACGAAGTTTTGTCATCTTTGGTTTACAAAAAATTTAATTAAAACAAAAAACTGGAATTATTTTTTTCTTCCCTGCCTTTATTTCCACATTAAACGTTTGTTCTTTTACGCCACCTCTTATTGAATTCAACGATAATTTTAACTCACGCTTTCCCGGTGGCAGGGCAATTCGTAACATATGAAATCTACCGGGCAAAGTCCGCCAGCTCCTTGTATCTGCCTGTTCCGTTGCCGTATTAATAATGTTTGCAGTAAGCTGTGCCAACTGATTTTTACCATCGTTGCTTACAGCCCTTGTCATCTGGTATTTTGTAATTGCACGGGCTATGGCTTTTGCTTCTATCAGGAAATTCTTATTTTCAAGGGTTTTAATTGCAATTGAATTTACGTCTTCCGTTACGTAACTATTGTAAGAAACGCCGTTTATGGTTATTTGTGCACCGGAAATTACGTTTTCTCTTGCAACGAATTTCGGGAAAGCAACCTTTACATAATACGCGACCTTGTCTTTTTCCTTAACTGGAAATTCAACGTATTTACTGACTTTATACGGTGCCATGCCGTCATAAATGATGAATATGACTTCGCCTTTCTGCATAAAATTATTGTATTTTTCAAAACTTATTTTTTCTCCCCATTCTTTTTCAAATTCTTCAATTTCATCGTAAAATTTTATTCCATCAGCGGCCCTTAACAATTCACTCTTTAAACTTCGTGGCACAGAAGTTCCGTATAGTTTCTGGTAATTATTATATGCTTTCAGTGCTTTTTTGTATGCAATAAAAGCATCGTTCATTTCCCCGTTTGCTTCGTAGGCAATTGCAGACAAATATCTCGCAAACGCATCTTCTTTATAAATGTTTTTGCCTTCGTATCTGTCTGAAAGCAGATTTAATCTGTGGTCTACTTTTCTTGCTTCAACAAGAGCACCGTCAAAATCCCCTTTATACATAAAATTAAGACATTTTATTATATTAACCATTACCTGCTCAAAATCCTCACCTTCATAAGGCAGGGACATGTCGTTCGTAAAATAAGAAGACACTTCTTTGGTTATGCTTTTTGTATAAAGTGATTCTATCTTTAATTCCGCGTTGTTCAGATATTCGGTACTTGCATCATAATCTCCCAGCATGTGTAAAATCATACCCTTATCAAAATAATAAAGGAGTTCATGCTCTCCGGCATAACTTTTTTTCTCCTGCTCTATAATCTGGTCTGCCTCCGTATAGTTGCCGGATAAAATGGCAGTATCAATTTTTTTATAAAAATTAAAAGAAGCACAACCTGTAAAAATAATAATTGATACTATTAATAATTTCCTTTTCATATGCATTTATCCCTCATTTATTAAAATACATAAATTGGAACGACTTTTTTACTGCCCGGTTCAAGATATATTTCAGTAACCTGCTGCATTGGCACGGTACTGCCTTTTACATAAATTTCAGTTACTATTTTCCTCTTACTGCCCGGTGTAACCGGAAACCTTACTATCTGAAATCTGCCGGGTATAGTCCGCCAGCATCTTGTATCTGCTTTTTCTTCGCCTATGAACAGATTTAAGACAGGAACGTCTTTTGCAGAGTCTTTCACCACGTTTCTTGCAAAAGTTTTCGCAGCAATTGCAAGATTTTTGTTTTCCAGATTTTTTACGGCCATTTTACTTACGTCCTGGGCAACTGTTGAGAAATATTCCTTATCCCCGTCTTTTACCACGACTTTTTCTACAGGATAACCTCTGTTGACGTATTTTGGTTTTGCATTTTTGTCAATTTTATAAGCAGGAAGACCGTCATATATTACTATCAAAATCTCTGCCATTTTCTTTAAATCGTCGTATTTAACAAATGAAACATCCTCCGCCCATTCTTTTTTAAAATCATCAATTTCATCATAAAATTTTAATTTATCTGCCGTTCTTAAAATGTCGCTTTTTATAAAAACCGGAACCTGCGTTCCATAAATGACGTTATACTTCTGATATGCATTTAAACTTTTCTTATAATCAATGTATGCGTCATTAATGGAAGCCGTCGCTTCATAAGCAAAAGCAGACAAATATCTTGCAAAAGCATCGTCCGTATATATTGCTTTTTCACCATAACTATCGGAAAAATAATTCAATTTATTGTTTATTTTTCTTGCTTCTACGGCTGCACCCTCAAAATCGCCAGAATACATATAATTTAACGTTCTGATAACGTTTACCATCACCTGCTCAAAGTCTTCACCTGAATAATTTAAATTCAGGTCATTTGAAAAAAAAGACCACGTTTCGTCCGTTAAACTCCTGGTGTATAATTTGTCTATGACGTCTTCTGCTTTTGTAAGATTATCTGATGACGTTTTGTAATCACCCATCATCTGACGGACTGCTCCCTTATCCATAAAATATAACAATTCGTTTTTGGAAGAATATACGTTTTCCTTTGGTTTCGTTTTTTCTGATTCTATAAGTTCATCTGCTTCTTTATACTGACCGGACGTAAGATATTGGTCAAGTTTCTTATGAAAAGGAACCGCACACCCTGTCAAAAATATGATTAAAAAACAAAAAAATAAAATTAATGCTCTTTTCATTTTTCTCTCTTTAATAAATCCGGCACTGTCTCATACAGACAGGCAGTGCCGGATTTTTATATTTATTTTTTTAAAACCCAAGCCCTGGTTTTGAAATGTATTTTTTGATTTTCTTTTGTCCAACCCATACCTTTGCATTCGTTTCGAGGTCAAAGAGTTCCATGTCGCACTGATAATAAACGACTTTTTCGCCGCCTTTTTCGTCTATTATAGACGTCAAAACACCTTTCATCATAAAATCAGCGGCTAATTCCTGTTTAAACTTCTTTTTAGTGGCATCCGATGAATATTCCTGCATGTCTGTTCTTTCATCCCTCATCTCTTCGCGTTCTTCTTTTGAAGCAACAAAAACGACTTCACCTGAATTCGTCAGTTCTTTTTCAATGTCTTTTCTGAACACGTCTACGTCAATGTGCTCGTCTGTTTTATTCTTTATTGTCCCGACTATCACCCTTGGCTCTCTCCCCTGATTTTTCAGGTATTTCTTTAACCACGGGCCATTTAACATGTCGTCAACGATCTGCTCTGCAACGAGTTGAGCATCAGCGTCATTCCATCTGCCTGATAAATCTTTTATCGTTGACGTATCAATCCTTTGAACCGTAGTACTACATCCGAACAAAACGAACGAAAAAACGATAACAAATCCTAACAACCAATACTTTTTCATACCTGCCTCCTTTTTATTATATTATTAAAATCTCATTCCAATTCCCATTTGTATACCAAGGTCGTTAAAATTATTCTTTGTTCCGCCCCATGCCGTTCCAAAAGATGATTCACTTTCGGCAAACGATACGATATAAACCGCACCAAGATTAATGCAAAGCCCGTTATTTAACGCAAAATCAACTCCGGCTGCACCACTTGCACCAAAAATCGTAGAATCAAAAGCAGTTCCAAGGACTACAACGCCGGCAGATAAATATGGAGAAACCGTCGTAGGCAGAAAATAAACGTTCATATGTATGCCGCCGGCCATGCCTGGATAATATGCTCCGACGCCGGCACCAATTGCAAACATTGAATTAATGTTATAGGAAAACGTGGCACCCGTCATGTAAGGATAACCAAAATGCAAATTAATGAGAGAGGGCCTTAAATCCCTGGGATAATAAGTCCTTTCCTGGTTTTCCTGACTTGTTGCAATTAGTTTCTGTTCTTTATCAGTCATCTTTCCTGCAAAAACAGAGCCTGACGTAAAGCAAAAAACAACAATCATTACCAACAAAATAATTTTTTTCATCTTATCCTCCTTAAAAATATTTTTTTCAATATAACATAAAATCTATACCATGTGAAGTATTTTTTTCACCTCCTTTAAGTTTTTTTATTTTTTGTTAGACGCAATTTAATGAATTTGGTTTACATCATTTAAATAAATTTTTTTATGTTCTTTTAAAACATATTTCAAATCGTATTCATATATTTTTTTCGTATCCGGCTTTTTTTGTCCATACTTTTTTATTTTAATGATAAGTTCTTTTGCGGTTTCATAATCTTCCGGTTCAAAAAGATATTGCCGTAATCCAATATCTTTCATAAATTCCCTGTTTCCGCCAACGTCAGTGGCAACACAGCAATTGCCGGCACATACGGCCTGCACCAGCGTGCATGGCAGTCCTTCCCATAAAGATGTAAGTAAAAACAAATCTATGGATTTAAAAAATTTTTCCGGTTCGTCTATCCAGCCTATGAATTTAACTTTATCACTGATTTTATATTTATCAAGCATTTTATTGATTTTATCCGCATTTTTTCCATCACCTGCAAAAACGAACTGGACGTCTTTTGTTTCATCAATTACCGCTTTTGCTATTTTTACAAATCCATACGGATTTTTTTGTTTTTTCAGATTACCTACCATGCCTACGGTAAATAAGTCCTGATTTAAACCATATTTTTTTAAATATTTTTTTCTGTCAACTTTTGTATTTTTAAACGAATTAACGTTTATGCCAGGTCTTATGACGACATATTTATCCCTGCTCCCAACGCCTTTATTTAATCCGTATTCCATGACGTCATATCCGACTGCAATTAGTTTATTGGTCATGCCTGCAAAAATTTTTTCAATTAAAACGTAAACGGAATGAATAAAAGGATTTTGATGTTCATGAAAAGGAAAGCCATGTATGGTATGCATTACCTTTTTTATTCTTGCAATAAATGCAGCTTTTCTTCCGAGAATGCCGGCTTTTGATGAATGGGTGTGGACTATGTCTATGTTATTCTTAATAAAATAATCCCTTAACTTATATACCGCAATTACGTCAAAAAAAATATTGATAGGATGTTTGATTTCGGTCCAGAGATTTACTTTAACCCCCTTTTTCGTTAGTTGCATTGCATATTTATCAAGATATCCACCCTTACCGGCAATAAGATGCACGTTAAACTTCTGTTTATCCAGTTTTTCTGCAAGATATAATGCAATTTTTTGTGCACCACCCAGATCAAGACGCGTAATTATTATTGCAATGTTTTTTTTCTTTTTCATAACAAAAACATTTTATCCTTTGCTTAAAATTTTTTCAGCAGCATCAAAGCCGTCCAGAATTGCATCTTCCATTGATGAATATTCCCATTTACCCCATCTTCCAACCGGAAAAATTCCATGTTTTTCCAGTTGCTCTTTTATTTCAGGTAAAACCTTTTCTCTTTCTTTATCAAATATAACATATGCATCTTTTAATATCATTGGATAAATAAGTTTAATGTCCCTTCTTGATTTTATAATGCCTGTGTCGATCAAATCGTTTATTATTTTTGAATCAATTGAATATGGCGGTTTATTTTTAAACGTCGTCTCAACAAAAACGGACGACATACCGCGCGGCGCGTTAAATCCCGAGAACTGATTAAAAAAGCCGGCCCTGTAAAAAGGATATTTTTCTTCCGGAAAATAAATCCAGTGTTTGTCGTTTTTATTTCTATCTATGTACCCGACGTTCAACGAATATACGGATACCGCCTTTAGTTTAGAAGCAAGCCGTATCAGTTTTTTATCTCCGGTAATTTTTATTAATTGACGTAAATTTATTGAAGAAATTATGTGGTTATAACTTATTTTATTCTTGTTAAAATATAAAATTTTATTTTTTAAATCAATAAATTTAACTTCACTGTTTAATAAAACGTTTTGTTTTATCTTTTCATAAACGTCTTTTATGACCGACTCAATCCCGCCTTTTCGCGGATAATAAAAAAACACGTTGTAACCCGCTTCTATTTTATCAGGCGTAATACCCCTGAAAATTTCATCAACGGAAGGAACCGGCACAAACCTGCCAAGCCAGTTTATGGTTAATTCCGATAATTTATGTTTCCATAACTTTTTATTGTATGGCAGCATAAAATGTTTTGCTATTCCCATGCCAAAAGTGGTTATTGCCCATTTTTCAAAATTGTCCTTCGCAACTTTACCTTTCCTGGAACATAAAAACCCAAGCAGATTTTCTTCAATGACGTTATACGGCAGTCCATACATATTGGTCTGATAAGGATAATTTGTATACGTCCCGCAACTATAAATAAAAGCATTCCTTTTTATTTCGTTTAATTTTGTCCTGACGTTTTTTAATATAAATTTTTTTGCTTTTTCATTCCTGAAATGCAACAAATGTCCGGTATAATCAAAAGTAAAACCCCTGATTTTTTCACTCCTGGCAAGTCCTCCAGGTCTGCCGTCTTTTTCAAGAAGGACGTAGTCCTTTCCAAGTTTATGACCGGCAGAAAGCCCTGAAAAGCCAGCTCCGATTATAACCGTATTTATTTTATTCATATTTTTATTTTCTTTTATGATGAACTTTTTGATAATTACTCATGTCAACTGCGGTAACGACTATTGCAAACATCATAGCGCATACAAAAACAAAAAAATATAAAATAAGCGCACCGTCCTGATTTAAAAAAGTACTGATGATTGCAACAGAAGAAAGAATTATGGTAAGTAAAATGAGAAATAAAACAGCCCGCGTTTTGGAAAATCCAATCATAACGAGACGTTGTGCGAGATGGTCATCCGATCCGTATATGGGGAGACGTCCGTTTGCAATTCGCATAAACATAACGAGGAAAGTATCAAAAATCGGCACTCCGAGTATTAAAATCGGACTTAAAACTGCAATGTTATTTATCCTCGAATACCCGCCGTTTAATGCAAGCGACGAAAGCAGAAATCCTATGAAAAGTGAACCTGCATCACCCATAAAAATTTTTGCCGGCGGCTTGTTAAAGAATAAAAATGCCAGTAATGAACCGGCAAGTGCAATTGCCGGGATCATGTCATTTACTCTTCCTGCCATATATGCCACAATAAAAAAAGCGATTGATGCAACCAGTGCAACCCCGCCTGAGAGTCCATCCATTATGTCTATAATGTTAAAGGCGTTCGTTACGCCAACGACCCATATAATGGTAAGTACGTAATTTATGACGTTTTCATCCATAAATTTTATGTGCAGGTTTACCTTAAGCAGAATCAATGCTGCAATGATCTGGAAAAAAAACTTGGCGTAAGGAGACAGATTTTTAACGTCGTCAGCCAGACCAACCAGGAACATCAAAGTGCAGCCTGCAAGAATGCCTATCACTCCGTGAAAGGTCTGATGCAAAAATAATTTAGCCAGAACCACGGTAATTGCAAAAGAAAAAAACACGGCAGCACCGCCAAGATATGGTACAGGCTTTAAATGTTTTTTTAATTTTGTAACCGGCTTGTCGAGTATGTCAAATTTATATGCAGTTTTTATTGCCAATGGCACAAACGCAAAACACAAAATAAAAGACAAAACAAAAATAATAAAATATTCCATTTTTTCTCCTATTTTCAGAATTTATCGTTCATTATTTTTTTTGTTCTATCTGCTTCATCATTTTGCCCCGTCTTCCAGAGACATTCAATAAGACATTCGTATGCTTTTTTGTTTGAATTGTCCAGTTTTATCGATTCTCTAAAAGCAAACTGTGCTTCCTGAAAATTTTCAATTTTCATATACGTAACTCCCAGATTAAAATAAATGTCTGCATCATCACCTTTGAGTTTTAACGCCTTTTTATACGAATCTATTGCATTATTGTAATCGCCAATTTCGTCGTAAACTACGCCAAGATTATAAAAAGCTGATGCATAATCCGGTTTGTTCAAAATTGCTTTTTTATACATGTCTATTGCTTTGTAATGCCATCCTTTATCTTCGTAACAATTGCCAAGTATATTGTATCCGCCGGCATAATCAGGGTCTATGGCAAGCGACTTATTTATAGTTTTCATTGCAATATCAACAAGCCCCATGTCTCTATATGCCATTGCCAAAGCGCCATACGCTTCGGCATAACCGGGATTTATTTCAATTGCTTTATTATAATTCGGAATTGCTTCTTTAAAATCTCCTTTATAATAATATGCAAGACCGATATTATACCAGATGTCAGCCATTTCCGGCGAAAGTTTTGCTGCCTTCATATAATACTCTATTGCCCTGTTATAATTTTTTAATTTACTATAACAGGAAGCAATGTCAATAAAAACGTGCATTTTTTTATTTTCAGGGGCCATTAATTCTGCCTGCTTTAAATAAACAAGCGCATCGGCGTTTTTATTCTCATTTAATAATTTACGTGCGTTTTCATAAGTTGTATCAAAATCTGCAGCAAAACAACAAACTGTAACAAAAATAAAAAAAACGAATGCACTTGTTTTTTTCATTTTTTTACTTTGTTCCCGGTAGTATTACCCTTTGATTCCGGAACAGTTTGTTTTGTCTGAACGGGCGTTGCCTCAACTTTTACCCCAAGTTTTTGCAACCTTTCTTTTATTTCCTTTTTTCTCTTGTTTACCGGTAATAATCTGTCGTATTTCTGCCAGTACTTTATCGCTTTGTCTTTGTATCCGAGTTTTTCTGCAAGAATGGCTGCATTTATGTATGCTGCCATATCCCATGGTTCTATTTCCAATGCGGACTCAAATGCAGAAAGTGCCTCATTATATTTTTCCTTTCGTAAATATGCTATCCCCATGTTATAATATGCATTCGAAAGGATTATGTCATCCTGTGGATTTGAATCAATTACTTCTTTTAAATATTCTATTGCATGGTCAAAATCAGAATTAAGTATGTGAATGGCTGCAAGATTTTCTTTTGCTTCTATATCATCAGGATTTATCTTTAAAACTTCTTCGTAATTTTTCTGTGCGGATTTAAGTTCTCTCTTTTGATAATTAATTACACCAAGATTAAAATGTCCTATGTCAAAATCAGGTTTTACAGCAACAATCTGTTCGTATACTTTTTGTGCTTTATCATAATCTTCTTCATCTATCAGCGTATTGCCGAGTGCTGCCTGCAACAGCGGATTTCTGGGAGAAATTTTTAAAGCACTTTCTATCATCTTTTTTGCTTCCTTTTTTGCACCTTTTTCAGAATATATAAGGCTGAGATTATACATTGCTTTTATATTACGGGGGTCATATTTTATTGCCATTTTATATGAACTAATCGCATTATCAAAACTGTTTAACTGTGCATAAACGCTGCCAAGCTGGTTCCAGTAAACAGGATTTTTAGGGTCTTTTTTTAAAAGTGCAAGTAAATAATCTATTGCATCCTTGTATCTGCCTTCATCATATAACCTTTTTGCTTCGTTTTCCGTTTCCTTCAGTTCATCAACTGTTTCAGGCGGTTTTACAGTTACCTGCCTTTTCATTACCGTGCAGGAATCTAAAGTTATAATTAAAACAACGATTAAAAAAATTATAGTTTTTTTCATTTTATCCTTACCTTTCTTAACGTGACTTCAAGTTTTTTTAAATTTTTTTCCCAGTTAAAATGTTTTTTTACGGTTTCAAAACCTCCGCTTATTATTCTTTTTCTTAATTTTTCATCGCGTTTGATTGTAAAAATCGCGTTTATAAACTCATCCGCATCGTCAGCGATAAGCAGGTTTTTTTTATTCTTTCCGTAAACGCCCATTGCCGCAAATTTCGTTGCAACCACGGGAATTCCGCATGCCCATGATTTTAAAATCTTATTCTGTCTGCCTGCACCATATCTAACGGGAACTATGGATACGTCCCATCCGCTTATTTCACCGTCTATGTCGTCAATATAACCTTTTATTTCCACATTTTTTCCGGCAAGGAATTTTAAACTGTTATTTTTATCGCCTGTAATTACCAGTTTTATATTTTTATCAAATCCTGACATTTTTTTCCATACATTTTTGTAAAAAAATGTCACGGCATCGTAATTAGGTCCATATTCAACGTTTCCAAAAAAGCCGATTACGAAGTCTCCTTTTTTCCTTTTCTTAACAACTCTCCCCGTAACTCCGTTTGGGATGACGGTTATATTTTTCATGTCCAAAAAATCAGCATCATCTTCGGAATTGATGAATATTCTCTTGAAACGTCCGTGCAAATTTCTTTCATAGTTGAGTATTCTTTCATAATCAATCTTTATGTATAATTTTCTTAATACGTTCTTTTCAAATACTTCGCGTCTTTTATTTACAAGAGCCATTGAGTCAACAATGTCTATAACGGCAGGAGTCGATTTACCGTCCACGTAAGGTGCACACCTTATTCTATATACGTATATTAAATCAATTTTTTTCTCCTGCATTTCATCATTTATGACTTCCTGCATTTTTTTACTTTTATAAGCGCCCACATTAATGGGCATTGAAGAAAAAAACGAAATTATTGCGTTAAAAAATATTCCGGCTTTCGTTATCGGGACGACTTCAACCGATTCACAGATTTCTTTCAGGAATTTTACGTTTTGTTCCTCGCCGCTACGTATGAAACTTACAAGGCGTATTTTGTTTCGTTTTGACAGGAACTTCAAAAAATTAAATATTCTTATCCTGTCCCCATCGTTTGGCGGATATGGCAGCACCGGAGAAATAACAAGTATGTTCATTTTATCTCTGCCTTTATTTGTTCCAGATTCATTTTAAGCATTTCATTATCGGGACTTAAATTAACGGCCATCTGCATCGCATTTAAGGCACTGTTTTTATCGCCTTTGTTATAATAGGCAATCGCCAGATTATTATACGCTTCTGGAAAATTGGGTTTAAGTTTTATCGCATGGATTGCCGCATCAATTGCAAGGTCATATTGTTTTAAATTATTGTATATGCCGGATAAATTTGAATATGGTTCCGGCAACGTCTTATCCACTTCAATTGCCTTTGTATAATAATCAATCGCCTTTTCATAAAAAGTCATTTCCGTCGGCTTGTTTGATTTTTTACCTGCTTCAATTGCGAGAGCAGAATAAAGTATTCCGAGATGCGTTAAACAAAGTCCACGGGTTTTTTCGTTTGATATTATCAATGCTTTGTTTAAATATTTGTATGCGTTCCTGAAATCTCCGGTGTTTTTAAATGAATTGCCGAGTTCCATGTAAGCACTTGAGTAATTTGAAACGCACAGTTTCGTCGTTGAATTCATAAATGACTTCCCATCCAGAAGTCCTCTGAAAGACAAAGTCCTGAACAATTGCTCCGATACTCGCTGGAAAGGATAATCCCTGTTTCTTAGTTTCATCAGGAAACCATTGCTTACGAATAACCTTGATGCTTCCGGATAAAATTCATCAAGCGTTTTTTTGAATATTGACGTATATACGGGTCTTGTGTTGTAATTCAGTGCAATCAAATTTGCGACTTTATACGAAAAAGTATCTTTTGTAGTTGCAGTAAAAGGAATTTCAGGGCATTCTCTCCTGAAATTTTTTACACCCCAGTCCTTGTATAAAAAAATAGTCGTAACCGGACAGAAATTCGTTTTCTTTGTAACGTATTTAAAATACATCTGCGGCATAACGTTAAAATCACCCTCCAGTAAAACGACGGCATCCGGTTCGTCTGCCGATTTAATTACGTTCATCCCGAAATCATAAGCATAAAAATAACGTGACTGGTCTGCTTTTTTGAAATTGCCGGTGCAATAATACAAAGGAAGCAGAGAAAATAAAACGGCGAAAATAATTTTTTTTGCATTTTCATTCATTTTGAATCTTTCCGAAAATTCCACAATTAAAAGTAAAGCCCCTGCTATCAAAAATGCCATGGAAGTATATATAGGGATCATAAAAACGTCCATCACCCATAGCATGTCCGGCTGCAAATTAAAATAAACTGCAAAAGCAATCGCCAAAGTCAGTATGACCGTAATAAAAAAAATCAGTTTTTCCCGCTCCCTTATTATATATAATCCGATAATCCCGAGTAAAGTCAAAATCAGTCCAATGACGTTAATTTCGTTTAAAATTAAATTAAATACGCGCAGTGCCTGTGCTTTTATGGTTTTAAAGTGTTTGGCTTTTTCAAATTCTGCATATTGTTCCCTTAAAACTACCTGAATTAAATTATATAAATTATCCGGATTCCCCCAGTTTAAAATTGCTCCGTATCTTGCCCTTATCAACAGAAAAAGATAGGCAGAAATGCCGGATAAAAATAAAATAAAAAATATAAAAAAATTACGTGGTTTAAAACTCTTAAATAGATTGTATTTTTTTAATATTAAAAAAACAAATATCAGAAAAGCAGGAGTTATGACTATTATTGACTCCCAGTGATTGGCATACGATAACCCGTAAATAAATGAAAACAGGTATAACCATTTTACGTTCGTATTCCCAGACCACTTAAAAATAATCCATGTTAAAAAAGTAACAAAGAAAAGATTCAGCGTATATATTCCGCCTTTTGCAGACAATGCTTCTGACCAGATGGTATAAGAAAAAACAATACAAAAAGAGCAGATAATTGCTATTAGATAATGATAAAAAACACCGGTTTTGTTTTTTTTAAACATTAAAACAATAGTTAAAAATACAAAAACAACGGACAGAGAAGCAAAAAATGCAGATGATATATTAACCCTGAAACCTACGTTGCCTACCGGCAGAAACGTAAAAATTTTTCCAAGCATGGCTACAAGAGGATAACCAGGTGGATGCTGGATGCCGAGCGTAAATGCACATGCAACGGTTTCCGGAGAATCATTTGCATGAAAAACCGGATTTAACGTAATTATAAACACGTAAAATGAAAATAAAAAAACGATTAAAGAAAAAATAAATTTATTTTTTACTTTCATTTTTTAACACCTTTAAAAGTTCTTTTGCATTGTTGTCGTCCGGATATTCTTTTAACATTTGATTTAAAACCTCTTCTGCTTTTCCCAGATTCCCTGATTTAATGTATGCAACAGCGAGATTATAATAAGCACCGGCATTGTGTTTGGAAGCATTTATTGCCCGCTGTGCAAAATATATTACCTTTTCGGTATCACCGATTGCACCATAAACAGCGGAAAGATGATAAAGTATTTCATAATTTTCAGGCAAATTGTAAAAACCCTTTTCATATATGAATATTGCATCGTTAAATTTGCCGTTTATGTAATACGCATAGCCAAGCGAAGTTATGGCTTTTAAGGAATAAGGAGAAAGTTTATACATGTTTTCTGCTATTTTTAATGCATCCTCTCTCATGTTATTTGAAGCATAAAACTCAAACAAAAATACATTTGTTTCCCAGTGACCAGGATTTAATTCATAAATTTTTTCGTATAACTTATATGCGTTTTCAGTATCACCAGTGCGCAAATAATCAGAAGCATTTACGTAATAATTTTCATAAACCCATGGTGCAATTTTAACGGCATTTGAAGAATGTTCGACAGCTATACGCGCCATTTTAAAATACGTTGCCTCGCCGGATTTTCTAAGATAACAATTGGAAATAAAAGTGCGCGAAACGGCAGAAATTACGGACAGGAACAAAATTACTAACAGGATGCATGAAATTTTTAAAAACAAATTATATTTTACTTTAATCAATTCATAATTACCGGTTGCTGCCATGCTGCAGCCAAGCAGGACGTAAAACGTCGCGGCGGTTGGAACGATAATCAATGGAAAATTAAACAAGCCGTGTACTAACATCCCTGCAACTCCTGAAAGCACGGCTATCATGAAAATTTTTTCATCATTATCCGTCTTTAAAAATCTAATCCCGCTTAAAAACAAAATAAAAAACATAAGTATGATAAAACCCGCTGCCGGGATACCGTATTCGGCCATAATTTGCAAAAAATCATTATGTGCATGGCCTGATTTATAAAAATCATTACCGTAAAAATCGCTGTATTTTAGCGATTTATATTGGTAATAAGCGTATTTTATTTCAAAATTACCGGCGCCGGAGCCAAGTAACGGGTTTTCTTTTATCAGATACATCGTATTTTTCCACAAAGAAAATCTTATCGTTGCGCTGCTGTCTTTTAAAGTAACCGCATCTTTTATTCTCATCCTTATTTCCGGATTTGCAATGGCATACGTTAATCCCAAAAGAAAGACAAATAAAGTTATTCCGATTACCAGTTTTTTGTTTTTTTTAAATGCTTCTTTTTCCCGTTTCATCGTAAGAATAAAAAATACTACCAGAGATATGAGGAAACCTATGTATGCCCCCCTTGTCTGGCTTAAAATAAGTGCTGCACAAAGGATGATAACAACTGATATTGACAATAACTTCGGAGTTTTCTTTGAGAAAACCAGTGAAATTGCAAGAGGTATTGCAAGTATCATCTGTCCCGCAAGAAAATTCGGATTACCAAGCGTTGATGCTGCTCTTTTTGAAAAATCCGTCTGCCACTTTACCGGGTCAAAACCTGCCGACTGAATTATTCCATAAAAAGCAACAATAAAATTAGAAAAAAGTAATAATATTATTATTTTTTTATAATTACTTTTATCCCGCCTACAAAAATCCAGAGTAACAAAAAACAAAAAGAAATAGAATACGTTTAAAAATACCTCATCAGCCCACAAAAAATAGTTATGAACTTTCAGGACGCCAATGACGTTTAAAATTAAAAAACCGGCAAAGATAAAATTATACGGGGTTTTATAAACGGTAAAAGAAGAAGCAAAAAATGACCTTATTAAACATACGATTATCAGTAACGATACCAAAAATTTAAAAAAGAATTTTTCTGCAACCCAGAAAGGATCTGCCGTAAGCGGGCAGAAAAAAAGCGGTAAAAAAAGCAGGATAAACAAAAACAAAACGTCTTGAAATTTTTCTAAAATATCCTTTTTTTTCAAATGTAAACCTCTGTTTAAATGTTATATTTCCGTTGATTTTATATCATTTTTTTAAATATTTCAACATTCATTACGGGATTACAGAGTAATGAAATTAAAAGTATAGGCAGGTTTAAAACCACGTCTGTCCTGTAAATTTACGAGAGATATAGTTAACGAAGCAATCTGGGTTTTATTTCACCAAAATCCCCCTCATTCCCCCTTTTACAAAGGGGGATGATAAGAAAAAATATTTCCCCTCTTTGGAAACTGTCCCTTACCCACATCTCATCGTTTTTTTCTTTTGAAATACTGGACTTTTTTACATCTTTTAAAAAGACAAAGGTTTTTATTTTCTATAATCCATTCAAATTCTTCGCCTTTTTTTACTTCCATAGCCTGTGCTAATGCTGATGGGAAAGTGATGTAAAACGATTGATTTGTAGGTCTTTCCACTCTTTGCATAATTGCTTTATAACCCA
>JAGNJD010000004.1 GCA_018000835.1 Candidatus Goldiibacteriota bacterium
TTTTAACTCTTTTAATTTCAAAACAGAATAATTATAGTTATTCATCGCTTCAATAATCTGCGTTCTGATTGCTTTTTTTACGTCTTCCAGTTCATACTTGGCTTTATTTACAAGTGCTTCTGCTGCGATTGTGTCTGCAAGCCTGCTCCCCCCGTTAAATACGTCCCAGTTTGCCATTAATTTTATCGTAGGACCCGATGAAACGTAATTACTTGCACCAAGGTTATAATCAGCAAGTAAACTTATGGAAGGTAAAAATGTGCCTTTCCGGGCGGATGCAATTGATTCATAATAATGCAGTTGCTGTTCCATTACTTTTACGTAGGGATAATTCTTAATAACGTCGGCAACGATTGAATCAGACGCCTGTGAATCAAGGGAAACATCAGGAAAAATAAAGGATAAAGGTTTTTCACCGCATCGATTTTCAAATTCAAGCAATGCATTTTCAAAATCAAGCCGCGTCTGGATTAACTGGGATTTTAACTGGGCGAGTTTTGCCTGTGCAGAATATACTTCGCTTATTCTTGCTTTACCCAGTTCCTCCCTGTGCTTTAATTCATCTACTCTTTTTTTCATTAAATTAACGGCATCATTAAGTGACTCTGCCTGGAAATTTAAGGAAGCACATTTAAAATAAAGGGCTGCACCCTGTTCTGCTGCCTGTAATTTTTTGTAAGCGAGCGTCCATTCTTCCACGCCTTCCAGATGGCCTGACATGAGAAACGTGTTTAAAACAGAAAATCCGGAAAATAAAATCTGTCTTGCAGAAAGCGTGGAACTCCAGTTTATTTCATTTAAACCGTCATCCGTGCCGTAATTCCGCAAATGACCTACTGAAATTTGAGGCAGAAAACTGCCGGCGTCGCTTATCTTATTCCACCTTGCATTGTTCAATTTTTCCTGCTGTGCAAGAATGGAATAATTTTTTTCAACATACAGGTTTATGTAATATAAATAATCCTTTGCAGGTTCTTCTGCAAATGCCTGTAAATAAATAAAACAGGCTATTAATAAAAAAAATATTTTTTTATACAATTTAACTCCTTTGCAATTTATGATTTCGTTTTATTTTATATAAAACTAATATATTTAGACGTATATTTACTGTCTTAAGTTCCATTATAAATATTTTGGCAACTGACACCCGGCACTTGCAACCTGCAACCTGCCACTTTTATTTATTCATCCATTTTTTTAACTTATCCACTGTATAAGTATTTATCACGTCTTCTTTTTGCAGCCAGCCGCGTCTTGCCTTTCCCACTCCATAAATCATGTAATCAAAACTTTCACAAGTATGAGAATCCGTGCCTATAGTAAATTTCACGCCGTATTTTACCGCTTCCTTTATGTAAACGTCGGCTATATCAAGACGTTCCGGCTGTGCATTTATTTCAATTGCTATGTTTCTTTCTGCTGCCTTCTGAAAAATCGCAGGATAGTCAATCTCATAAGGTTCCCTGAAATTTATCATCCTGCCGCTTATGTGCCCTATTGATTTTAAGTATTTACTATCCATTGCCTTTAAAATTCTCGCGGTCATGTCTTTTTTATCCATTTTAAAATTGGTGTGAATTGAGCCAATCACGAAATCAAACTGTTTTAAAACGTCAGCCGGGTAATCAAGGTTACCATCAGATAGTATGTCTGATTCAATCCCCTTTAGAATCAAAATTTTATCCCCGTATTTTTTGTTTAATCTTTCAATTTCATCCCATTGCTTTTTTAAACTATCAATTGATAATCCCTTTGCAACTTTTAAACTGCCTGAATGGTCAGTTATTGCAATGTATGAATATCCCCTTTTTATGCCTTCTTTTGCAAGCGTTTCAATGTCATCCCCGCCATCAGAATAAACTGAATGCATGTGGAAATCACCTTTTATCTGCCTGAATTCCACAAGTTCCGGAATTTTATTTTCCATTGCTGCTTTTATCTCTTCACCGCCCAGACGGAGTTCCGGCGGAATGTAACATAAACCAATTGATTTATAAATATCCTCCTCTTTTTCTCCTGCTATCTTTTTATTGCCCTTAAAAAGCCCGTATTCATTTAATGTCAGTCCTTTTTTTACTGCAATCTCGCGGACAAGAACGTTATGTTCTTTGTTCCCCGTAAAATACTGTTTAGCAGCGCCGATTTCATCCGGGTTAAAAACGCGGACGTCTGCCTGAATGCCATCCACCAGATGGACGCTTGATTTTTTTTCACCTTTTGCAATTATATTATCAATAAAATCAAAAGACGTAAATTCGTCCATCAGTTTTTTCTTATCATCGCATACGACAAGAATGTCTATGTCGCCTATGGTATCTTCCATTCTTCTTAAACTTCCAACCGGTGCAATGTAATCCACTTTTACTTTTTCCTTTAACCGGCTGATTATTTTCATTGCAAGGGGATATGCTTCGCCCAGGAGTTTTCTTTTCTCGCCTTTTTTATAAAGTTCTATGCCTTTTAACAATTTTTGCTCTATTTTTTCGCCGTATCCTTTTACGTCCCTTAATTTCCCTTCTGCCAAAAATTTTTCAAGTTGCGCAATCGTTTTTATCTTAAATTTATCTCCAAGTAAAAATGCAGTTTTGGGACCCATCCCGGGAATTTTAAGGAGCGTATCAAGATTTTCCGGCAATGATTTTTTTAGTTCTTCCAGATAGTTAAGTTTACCGGTATCAATTAATTCTGCTATTTTTTTTGCAATGCCTTCACCTATGTTTTGTATTTCCATCAGTCCCTTAATCCCTTTTTCCTTATAAACGTCCTCCAGTTCATAAGGGTATGACGATAAAAATCGTGCGAGTTTCTCATAGGCGCGGATCTTGAATTTATTCTCTCCTTTTACGGTTAAAAGTTCTGCTATTTCATTTAATGTCGAAATTATCTGATTGTTTGTCATTGATTAACCCGTCTTTTTACTTCTGTTATTAAAATAATTTAATACAGCATCTATGTCAAATTCTTTTCGTGAAATAACGTCCATTTTCTCCTAAGAACAGCGTCCTGTTACTAACTTTTCACGGTCTGTAATATATAATGTTGTAAAATTTTTTTCATTTTTCCGTTTTATGAAATTTACGTAAATTTTTATATAATAAGTATATCAATTCATAACTGTTTTATCAAATATTTATTTAGATTGACCATGCAGGTGAATTATCCAGCCACGTGACGAACAACGCCTTTATTTGTTTTTTTCTGCTTAACCGAATCATAAAAAACTGCTTTTCCGGGTCGTTTGGAATATTTATGGTATAATTTTACCCGTTCTTAAAATAAATTATATTATATTTTAACTTACGACCACGAGTTAAAATATAATGTTTGTTATTAACAGTTAACTATTAAAATAATAATATACTTTTAAAAAGAGGTTGTCATGTTTAATTCCGGAAAATATAAGACAGAGATTAAATAAAAATTATTGCAATAAATTTCAGGAAGTAAAATATTACAGCGAAATACGACTTTAATACAAAAATAAATTATCCCTGTGAATTACTTCCTGATAAAAATTGTCCCCCAGCAGTTTTTCTATTTCACTATTTTTTTTACCTTTTATGTTTTTTAAAACGTCTGAAGAATAATTTACAATCCCTTTCCCTATTTTTTTGCCGTTTTTATCAACTACCTCCGCTGCGTCACCAAACGAAAATTCACCTGAAACGTCCGTGATACCTACGGCAAGTAAACTTTTACCCCTTTTTAAAACTGCGTCTTTTGCTCCATCGTCTATTTTGATTTCCCCTTTTGTTTTCAAAGACATAAAAATCCATCTTTTTTTACCTTTTATTTTTACGTCTTTCCCGGTTATAACGGTTCCTTCTTTTTTACCGGCAACGATTTTTTCTATTACTTTTTCCTTATTCCCGTTTGCAATTACAACAGGTATTCCAATATTATTTAATTTTCTTGCTATCTCAAGTTTTGTAAGCATTCCGCCTGTTCCAAGCAATGTTTTACCATCTGCTTTTATTATTTTTATTATTGAATCAATATCGTCTATTTTTTTAATCAACCTTGCATCCTTAAATTTATGCGGATTTTTATCGTAAACTCCGTCAACGGACGTAAGTATAATCACAAGGTCAACATTTAAAAGGTCGGCAACGATTCCTGCCAGTGTATCGTTATCCCCGAATTTTATCTCTTCCGTTGCAACGGTGTCGTTTTCATTAATCACCGGAATCACTTTCCACTCAATTAATTTATTTAACGTATTTACGACGTTCGTTTTTTTTATTTTGTTTTTTACGTCTTCATGTTCTATCAGGACCTGCCCGATCGTCACCCCATATTTATTAAACAAAATTTCGTATTCATTCATCAGGGTTATCTGACCCACTGCTGCTATTGCCTGTTTTTCTGCAAGACCAAACGACTTTCTTGTTAAACCAAGTTTTGCGATGCCCGTTCCGATTGCACCGGACGATACTATTATGATTTCTTTATTATTATTTAAACCCGATATCTGTGAAACGAAAGAGTTCAGAAAATTCTTTTTTAAACCATGTTCATCCGTAAGTAAACTCGTGCCAACCTTTATAAGTATGCGTTCATACATAATATTCCTCTCGTTTTTTTATATTATCTTTCATTCTTCAAATATAAAATCCTTGTTGCCAATTACTACAATGTCTCCTGTTTTTACTCCATTGTCCATTAAAAATCTATTAATTCTGTTTCTTTCCAAAAATTTTCTAAATACGATTAGCGTCTCCTGATTATTAAAATCAAGCATTGCAACGTATTTTTCAATTTTTTTGTTTTCTAACTTATATATACCTTTGTCAATTTCGGTTAATTTTAATTCATCCTTTTCTTCCGTGTTCTTTTGTTCTTTTTCTACCGGTATCTCTGTGGGAACGTCTTTTATGACATTATATAATTTATTCAATAATTCTTCCAGTCCAATGTTTTCCTTTGCAGAAATAAACACAGGATATATTTTTTTCTTTTCAAACGTCTTTTTTATAGTTTTAATTTCATCTTCGCTCAATAAATCAATTTTATTTACGACTACAATCTGCGACTTTTTTAAAAGTTTTTTGTCATACGCTTCAAGTTCTTTATTTATAACTTTATAATTTTCAAATGCATCTCCCTGCGTAGGGTCCACAAGATGGATAAAAATTCTCGTCCTCTCAACGTGTCTTAAAAATTCAAAACCAAGGCCTTTCCCTTTTGATGCTCCTTCAATCAGTCCCGGAATGTCGGCAATGACGATATCCCTTAAATCCAGAAACCTGACTATGCCAAGCACAGGAACAAGAGTCGTAAAGGGATAATCTGCAATTTTTGGATGTGCATTTGATATGTGGGAAAGCAGCGTTGATTTACCTGCATTTGCATGCCCTATGATTCCAACGTCTGCAATGATTTTTAATTCAAAAATTAGTTCCTTTTCCTCCTCCGGTTCACCTTTTTCATAAAATCTTGGTGCCTGGTGAGTTGAACTTTTAAATCTCGCGTTTCCTCGGCCGCCTCTTCCGCCCTTTACGAGTAATACCTTTTCCCCGTCGTTTAATATCTCCCCCATGAATGAATTATCAGAAGCATCCCTTATAACCGTTCCCAGAGGAACTTTTATAAAAACATCTTTGCCATTTTTACCATGCTTATTTGAACCCATTCCGCGTCCGCCGTTTTCTGCATGGTATATTTTTTTATAATACAAATCAAGAAGCGTATTTATCTTTTTGTCACCTATTGCAAAAACGTGACCACCTCTGCCGCCGTCCCCTCCATCGGGTCCGCCTTTTGGCACGTATTTTTCACGTCTGAAAGTTGAAGCTCCGTCTCCCCCTTTTCCGGACGTTACCTTTATTTTTACGTAATCAACAAACATTTTTCTGTCTCCTCTGCCCCGACACTCTGCAATGAAGAGATAAGGTTAAGAGGCATACCTCCAGATTTGAAAATTTCTATAAATTGTTCTGCTTATGCAAAAAGAATAAATAAAATACGGGTATCATGCCTTATATTATAAATATTAATTTTCAATTTTTATTTCCTGTAAAAATTTTGTTTTCCTTGACGTCTTCTTTATGCCGTATTTTGAATCTATTGCAACTTCCTTTCCCCAGCCATAAAGCGTATTATAGGTTCCATCTTTTGTCATGTCCATTTCGCCGCAATCCGTATTCCCAGGTCCCCATTCCCATGCAAGCCATCCGGTTTCATTATTATGACATTCTTCCAGTATAGTCTGATAGGGTATGGAACCTGAACAGCCGACTCCTTTATGGGCAAATTCTGCAACAATCAACGGTGCATTGACATAAGCAGCGGCCATAAACGCCTGTCTGACTCTTTCCGGACCTCCGTCAGGCCACCACATATGGACTGAAAAAATTACGTTCTTATCAGGGTCTGCTTTTACGACGTTCTCAGCACAAACGTAATAAGGGGTTAAATCCTGGCCGCATTTAAACATGTCAATTATTATCGGAACCCTTATGCCGGATTTTCGCATCTTCCCTATAATGTCAACGTAGGTTTTCTCATATTCTTCCAATGGGATGTTCCATCCTCCGATTTCATTTCCATAATTTATCAATAAATATTTTTCGTGTTTTTTTATGATGGAAACCATTTTTTCATCCGTCCAGTATGCCGTAATTTTATCAAACAGTTCCTTTTCCCATTTGCATGTGGCATCATGCAGTTCTATCATTGGTATCATTTTTTCTTTTATGCAATTGGTTATTGCAGTATCCAGCCCTTCCATTGTCCCGTCTTTTATCGTCCAGACAATTCTGACTACGTTTGCGCCCGTTTTTGCTATTTCAGAAAAAGACGGAATGCCGTCCGGGTCGGTCCATACTACCATTTTATTAACGCCGCGTAAAATTATCTTCTCGCCGTTTGGGTCGTATATGAATGTTCCACCGGTATAAAAACCGGGATGCACCAGACCATCTGCTTTTGAAATAGAAAATAAAAACAACATTGCCACAACCATTGTTACTTTTCTCATAATAGACTCTCCAAATTACAGATAATTGTTTATTTTAAATATGTCCGCTACTTATTGTTCTTTGCCGACGTTTATTATCAACCTTCGCCGAAGATGTAAAAACATTATACCATAAAATAAAAAAAGCGGCTTGTAGAAGCCGCTTTTATGTTTTTTTAAATTAAATTTATGCAGGGATAACCGATACTCTTTTTTCTCCGCCATTTCTATGAAACTTAACCTTGCCGTTTACCTTGGCAAAAATAGTGTGGTCTTTTCCCAGTCCAACGTTTAATCCGGGTTTTATTTTCGTTCCGCGTTGCCTTACTATTATACTTCCTGCCGTTATAAGATTACCATCGTATCTTTTAACGCCAAGACGCTGGCCTGCCGAGTCCCTGCCGTTTCTGCTTGCGCCCTGTGCTTTTGTATGTGCCATATTAAATCAGCCTCCTTTTACTATAACTGAATGTTTAATATTTTTATTTTTGTATATTTCTGTCTGTGCCCTTTTTTTCTTCTGTAACCCTTTCTTCTCTTCCATTTAAAAACTATTACTTTTTTGCCTTTTACTTCTTCATCCAGAATTTGTGCGGTTATTTTTACATTTTCAACCGTTGGCTTTCCTACTTTTATTTCGTTATCGGTTGCCACCAGAAGAATTCTGTCAAATGTAACTTCTTTGTCCTGAACATTTAATTTATCCACGTTTATGACAGAACCTTCCTGGACTGTGTATTGTTTTCCTGCAATTTCCACTATTGCATACATGTTTTTTACCGTCCTTTTCACATAAAACTGGTGAGCCGGCCGAGAATCGAACTCGGGACGCCCGCCTTAAAAGGGCGGTGCTCTACCAGCTGAGCTACCGGCCCAGTTTTAATAGTAAAATTTATGTTTGATTTAAAAGGCAGATTACCTGATAAAACAAACGCAGATTTATATTTTACATAATTGACTTTATATGTCAACAGAATTTTATTGCTTAAGTGGGACCCCGTCGGGCTAAAGCCTGAGGCTCACACAAAAAATTCAATCAATGAAGTCCCGTCGATGAAATTATACGGGAAAACAACGGTATTTTATTATTCGTATCTTAATGCATCTATCGGGTTTAATTCTGCTGCCTTACGGGCCGGCATTATGCCAAAAACCATACCAACCGCAATGGAAAAAACGAGTGCTATCAATACGATTATTGGAGATACTGCAACTGCCCACTTTGCAAGAAAAGACAGTAATCCCGATATTAAACTGCCGAATATGATTCCAATAATCCCGCCAACGGAAGTTATTAAAACGGATTCAATCATAAACTGATATAATATGTCTTTCCTCTTTGCGCCAAGTGCCTTTCGCAGACCAACTTCCCTTGTTCTTTCAGTAACAGACACGAGCATGATATTCATTATACCTATTCCCCCTACGAGCAATGATATTGCAGCAATGAAGCCGAGAAGCATTGTCATTGTATTTGCCGTCTCGGTCATTGTTTTTTGCATTTCAGTCATATTCATTATTCTAAACCCTGTGTCCTCCTGCAATCTGTATTTTTTCATTAAATATTGTTTTATTTCATCCTGCACTGTCTCCATTAATGACAAATCATCTACCTGCACATCTATTGAATCAATATAACTTTTACCCAGTAATCTATACATAGCCGTTGTAATAGGGATAATTACTACGTCATCGTTATCTCTGAACCCGGCAGAGCCTTTTTCAGGAAGAACGCCTATCACCCTGAAATAAATTTTGTTTATTTTTATCTGCTGGCCTATCGGGTCCGTTTCTCCGAATAAATTGGTCAAAACCGTCTTGCCTATCACTGCAACCCTGTTTCTTGTTTTAACGTCACTTTCAGTAAAAAACTGCCCGTATTCGGGTTGTGAATTTCTAATCACCGGATAACTCACGTCAACTCCCTGAACCATAGTATTCCAGTTATTTGACCGATATACTACCTGTGCCCTGCCCTGAACGTTAGGACATACGTACTTTACGCCTTCAATTTTACTAATTGCTTCTGCATCCTGTTCCGTAAATCTCGTAACTGAACCCGCACCAAGAGAAACACCGCCTGACCGCTTCGACCCGGGCATAACCGTCAACAGATTTGAACCAAGGTTTGACAAACTTTTTTGTATTGAAACTTTTGCTCCCTCACCAAGCGCCATCATTGCAATTACAGCAGCAACTCCAATCAATATTCCAAGCATGGATAGTGCAGTTCTTAATTTATTTCCGAGCATTGAATTAATTGCCTGTTTGGCATAATCAACCAATGCCGTTCTGTTAAAAATTGTATCGCCTGTATCTTTTATATTATCCTTTTCCTCATATTCTCCATTATCTGAATTGCGTTGGCCTTTTTTCAATTCGTCGGAAATAATCTTTCCGTCCTTTATTTTAACGATTCTTTTTGCATATTCTGCAACGTCTTCTTCATGCGTAACGAGGATAACCGTTTTACCATTTTTATTTAAATCAGTAAACATTCCCATAATTTCCGTCTGTGTCTTTGAATCAAGATTACCGGTTGGTTCGTCTGCAAGAATTATATCTGGATTGTTTACAAGAGCCCTTGCAATTGCAACTCTCTGTCTTTCTCCGCCGGATAATTCATTTGGCAGATTTTTTTCCTTTGATTTTAATCCAACCTCTGCAATTTTTTCCAGTACGATTGCTTTATCCTGTTTTTTGCCGCCGTATATCAAAGGTAAATTCACGTTTTCCAGAACAGTTTCCCTGGGCAACAAATGGAACTGCTGAAAGACAAAACCAACCGTTTTATTTCTTATTGCCGCGAGTTCATCTTCGGATAGATTGGAAACGTCCTTACCTTTAAAAAAATATTTTCCGCTGTCCGGAGTATCAAGAAAACCAATGATATGCATAAGCGTTGATTTACCGGAACCGGAAGGCCCCATTATTGCAACGAATTCCCCTTTATTTATATTTAAATCAATACCTTTTAACGCCTGGAATTCAACTTTTCCGGTTTTATAGGTCTTTGAAATGTTTTTTAATTTTATCATTATTTTTTTACTGTCCTTCGCTGCTGTCTTTGCGGCATAAAAGGGCTGGTCGTTTCATCGGACTTTTTTGTAATTAACGAAAAATCCTTTTTAATTATTAAAACCGTTTCTCCTTTTTCTACGCCGCTTATTATTTCCGTATTCTCGCCGTCGGTAATGCCTGTTTCAACAATTTTCATTTCTCTCTGATCGTTTTTTGAAACGACTACAAAATTTTTTCCATCCGGACTTTTTTTAACGGCGTTCGAAGGGACCAGTAAAATATCTTTTTTCTCATATTGAATAATGTCTACGTTTGCACTCATGCCCGACCTTAAAAAATCAGGAACTGTATCCGGGACAACGTCCACTTCATATATTGTCACGTTATTTACCGTTTTTGATTCGTAGTAAATATGGTCTACTATACCATGCATTTTATTGTCCGGATAGGCATCTATCGTTATTATTGCCTTTTGTCCTTTTGCAACCTTACCTATGTCCGTCTCGTCCACCTGAACCTTTACTATCAATCTGTCCGATAAAACTATTATCTCGTCTGATTGGGTTACGGTCTGACCAGGTTCAACTCCCCTGACAATCACCTGCCCGTTTATTGGTGCAATAACAGGTATTGGCTTGTATATATCTTCCCATTCTTTTAAATCCTTTTCACCCTGTGCTCTTGCTGCATCGAGTATCGCAGCTCTGTCGGTAGAACTCATGTAAGCAAGAATCTGCCCTTTTTTTACGTAATCTCCTTCGTTAACGAGTATCTGCTCAATCCTTCCTGCAAGCGGCGGTTTTATTGACAGTCTGTTTTGCGGCAGGACAGTGCCCGATGCATTTATTGATAGTTTGATGTCGCCTCTTTTTACTACGCTTGTTGATATTGTTTCTTTGGGCTTTTTATTCCCGAAAATTTTAAAGCCCGCAAAAATGAGTATGACGGCGATTATTAATGTTAAAATAATTTTATTTTTTTTCATCTTCAAGTGTTCCTCCTGTAATTTGTATCCATGCAGCCTCGGAAAGTAAAAGGTTTGCCTGTGAATTTAAATATGACTTCTTACTGGAAACAAGGTTATCCTGTATAATCGTCCAGTTATCAAACGTAACAAGACCGTTTGAATACTGGGCATCTGCTATCTTTGCACGCTCATAAGCAGCAGATAGAAATTTTTCCTGAATTTCATTGTTTTTCATTGCATCTGTAAGGTTATTCCACGCCTGCTCCATGTTTAACAGAACGTCGTTTTTTCCATATTCCAGTTCTTTTTCCGTTTGTTTTAAATATGCATCTGCTGCATTTTTCTTTGCCATCAGCAGACCACCGTCAAGTATGGATAAAGACAAATTAATCCCTGCGGACCAGTTCGCACCGTCATCTATGGGAATTTCTTCACCTCTTTGTGATACGCTTCCGCTTAAATTAATTGACGGGAAAAACGCACCTATGGACGATGCAGCAGAATACTCTGCCATCTTTTTCTTTTTCTCGAGAGTGACGTAATTATAATTTTTTTTCAGCAGTTCATTAAAATTCGGCTGTTGGCTTAAATCCGTCATCAAATTAAAATCCGTCTGAACTTTTAAATCGGCGTAATCCGTGCGGCCAAGTTCCTTTGCAAGCAATTGCTGGGCAACCAGGAAATTCCTTTTTGACTGCTCCTGTTCAAACCCTGCCTGGGCGAAACTCGCCTCCGCATTCAACAATGAGCCCTTATGTTCCCTGCCCGCATTATATCTCATCTTAATATCCAGATATTGCTTTTTCCTTCTTGTCAGAATGTCCTCTGTCATACTTAACAACTCCTGTGCTTTCATAAGATTTACGTATGCCTGTCTTAATTTGTATCTTATGTCCGCAGAAGTTATTTTATAATTTAATTCCGCTACGTTAATTTCTTCATTTGATTTGTTTATGTCGTTTATCGTCTGAAATCCGTTAAATAACGACTGGCGGACTGACGCCCCGTAAGAATATGACGTAGGGTCTGATGTGAGACTCTGAAATTCATTTCCACCTCTTGATGCACCGGCAGATACGGATAGCTGCGGGAAAACGGAACTTTTTGCAGTCCATGCGTTTGCCTTTGATTGTTCAAGTTTTGCCTTTGCCTGAGCGATCTGCTGGTTATTCTGCAAAGCTTCGTTTACGCACATCTGCCAGGTTAGGTCATCTGCATTTACATACTTTCCAAATAAACAAAATATCATAATTAAAAAACAAAAATTTTTTTTCATCTTTTTTCCTTATAATGTAAATTTCAAGTTAGACGTTTACAAAACGATTTTGTTCCAATTTAAAATCTTATCTTATAACGGCAATCAATGGAATTACTGCTCGCAACAATTTATAACGATTGAATTATGTTTTTAACGTAAAATCACCGCTGCGGCTGGTTTGCTGATTAATTTTTCATCCTTTACGTCTGTCCCTTCCATTATTAAATAATAAATCCCGTTTGATAATTCCTCAATATATTTTCTTTCTATATTAATCTTATTCTTCCCTACATCATAATCCTTTTCCTGTGATATCTGTTTTATTAATCTAAAACCTGACGTATATATCTTTACTTTTATTAATTTACATTTGCCGGTCAATTCAAAATTTATTTTTAAATTTTCTTCCCCCGTATTACATGGATTGGGATAAATAACTACATTGGTGATTGCCGGTTGCTGGTTGCTGGTTGTAGTTTGCGTTGTTGTGGCAGTAAAAGACATTGTCAGGTGTGGACTATTAGTTGTTGTTTGTGTCGTAGTTACTGTCTTTGTCACTGTGCCTATTGCTGTTTGCGTAAATGTTTGAATCCATGTCATTGTTGATGTATGAGTAAAGGTTTGCGTCAGTGTCCTTGTCCATGTAAATGTTGATGTTATAGTATAGGTCCCTGTCAATGTTGGCGTTCCTGTGGGCGTATTGGACGATATTGTGTCTGTTACTGTAAATGTTGGTGTCGAAGTTCTTGTAGACGTTAATGTTACAGTGAATGTCCATGTTAAAGTTGATGTTCTCGTCGCTGTGGTTGTGTAAGTATTTGTCCATGTTCCTGTTGGTGTCCCTGTCATTGTCCGCGTGAAAGTTATTGTTATGGTTGATGATGATGTTACTGTTGGCGTATTCGTTGGTGACGGCGGTGTTCCTGTCCATGTTTGTGTTATCGTAGGCGATACTGAATGTGTTGGTGATATTGTTAGTGTTGGTGTTCCTGTCCGTGTTAGAGTTGAAGTCATACTTGGTGTATTTGTCTGTGTTGATGTTCGTGTGAATGTCCATGTTGCTGTTCTTGTCCATGTTGGCGTATTTGTTCCTGTCCCGGTAAATGTATTTGTCGCAACAGACGTGTTTGTCCGTGTGTATGTCGGCGTTTCTGTGTATGTGTTTGTTAAAATCTGTGTATTTGTCCGCGTTAAAGTTCGCGTATATGTTGAAGTTAATGTTAGAGTCCTGCTTACAGTATATGAAGCTGTGCCATAAAAAGTAGGTGTCCTTGAAGAAGTAAAAGTGGGTGTTCCTGATAACCCTGTGATATATATATCATCAATATAAAAAGTTCCTGTTGTATTACTTGTTCTTGAAAATCTGAATCCATTATATGTTCCACTGTATCCAAATGCAGAAATTGGAACCACTACCCTGTTCCATGCACCAGACACCCACGAACCGCCAACAACCATTGATGCATCCACTGTCACAGCACTTCCAAGCGTTGAATCTGTATCTTCATACCTCATCTGCACATAAAAACTTAATGAAGTGTTTGTTGTCCACACCCACATTTCCAGGTTACCACCTGCAGTTCCTGATAAATCAGGACCACCAAAATTAATAAATGGAGTCCATGTGCTTCCTGTTGTATCAAATCTTATTCCTTCAGAACCATTACCCGTATGATTCTGTCCCATATCATCAAGGTTACATCCGGGTGTCAATGTATTCAGTGGTTGAGGACATCCGCTGCCCCAGTTTGTCCCCCACGCAGCATGATCGCTGTTATAAATCAATATTCCAGGTCCAACTGATGGTGTCGCAGTAGGTAATGGCAATGCAGGCGGAGTACCACAGGTATTATCCCACACAGCAGATATTGTTCCTAATCTATTTTTTAATTGCTCATCATATAAAGATACAGGTTGCAATCCTTCATTGTATAATCCTTCATACAACATATTTCTATCTCCATTTATGCCAACCTGCAAACCTGGATTTGCATTAATCTGATCGCCCCTTACATATGTTCCATTTGCTGTTGAATTATCATAAACTTTATAAAGGCCTGGACCACCTATCATAATTCCATGAGTATATGGTGAAGGATAAGGTGCAGGATTTATATCAAATTGTGCACCATACCATACACCACCTATATCATCACCTTTACTATTCCATAAAACTCCAGTTCCTAATGTTTCAAATGCATTTGTACTTGTTGTTCCCCTGTTTAATCCTGCAAGTTTATTCCCGTGCGACATTCTGTAATCATCACGTAATATTGCATGACAGAAAGAATGATGTGTATCTTCCCCCTGACGCACATCAATTGCATCGCAATTGGTTATGACACAGTAATTTGAAAGCGACTTTTGAAAAATATATGCATGTCTCATATCTTCTGCATAACAATTTTTTACAAGCATATTTTGTGATGCATGAATATGATATCCGTATCCGTAACCATCTCCTCCATAATCCTGGGATTTTTTAACTGCACAGTCCATTACTGTTATGTTTGCATCGTATTCAAAATAAAAACCAAATCTCGGGAAATTATAAACCTGAACGTCTCTAATCCATGCATTCATAACACCTTCCATTGCAATTGCAGCACCTTCGGGTCTACCAGATGAAGGACTAACATTATCCTGAAAAATAATTGTTAAACCTGAAATACCAACATTTTCAAGCATTGAATAGCCGCCATTAACAGATCCGCTTCGTTTTATATGAATTGGATTATTTGCAGGATCTAAATGAAATGGAATTGGTGCATTTAAATAAATTCCACCTGTATCTTTATTTGTTACCTGCCTTAAATATGTAAATGACATTTCTCTGTTATAATTGGGTGGATAATACTGCCAGACACCACCTGAATTTTGCTGGGAAAATTCCTGCCACCAATATTGCTGTATTACTATCCAGTCACCTGTATTTACATTTGCAGAATTTGTAAGTCCTGTAACATACATTGAACCTTCTGGAATCACATTTGTAACCATAGAAAGTATTGCTCCTCTATCCACCCAACCTTTGTTCCATGCCCATCTGCTTTTCTCAAAAGTAAAAACTCCTTCAAATGCATTTGAATCATTACTATAGACATGGGTTGGTGGTATATTTATTATGGTTCTTCCGCTTCCTGCTCCTTCTATGGATACATTATTATAATTTACACCTATTGGATGCAATCCGCCATGCAATGAATGCTCTGTTATTGTATATGTTCCTACTGGTATGCGAACTATTCCACCACCAGCTGCACCAACATTATCAATTGCCTGCTGTAATTCAACTGTTATATCGCCTGTTCCTGTTATTGTAATAATATTACATGGTATTCCATTTCGTAATGGGATAGAACCTGTTTTATAACCCACATAAGCATAATCTAAAATTCTCCAGTTTCTGCCATTAAAATTTATAGTTGCTTCGTCATATGAACCTGAATTAAATGGAAATAATTGTGAATACCAGGAAAAAATATTGCAATAAAAGAGAAGAAAACATGATATAAAAATTAATTTTTTTTTCATTTTAACCATTTAATTTAAATTTTTTAATTATTTTAAAATTATTAATTCCTCTGGACGACTATTTAGATAATCTCCTTCCGTCCTTCTTACGTCAATTATAATATAATACACCCCATTGGCAAGTGTTTTCAGATATTCTCTTTTTATTGTTTCTGTATTCTCCCCTGCATTATAATTTCCTTCATATACAATCTGTTTTATCATCCTGTATCCTGTTGTATATATCTTCACCTTTATCAACTTACTTGGCTGTGTTATTTCAAATCTTATTTTTAAATCTTTTTTTTCTGGATTGTATGGATTGGGATAAATAACTACATTGGTGATTGCCGGTTGCTGGTTGCTGGTTGAGGTTTGTATCGGAGTTACTGTGTGCGTGACAGTAGGAATAACTGGTGTCCGCGTAAATGATGGTGTTGGCATTCCCGTACTGCATGCTACCTCGCCCTGATAAGTTACCGTAGCATATTCCCTTACCAGCAGGTATTGCACGACCTCGTCTGATGGTGCAAACCACACATTGTTAATTCCTCCTTCCCCGTATGTGTTATAAACATAATTCAGATGCGAACTCAGCGTATCCTGGTTTGTATCATACGTCCCAGGCGTTGTGCTTCCAGATTCTACGTTATGCGTAAAATTTATCAGCCATCTCTGCCTCGTATCATTTGCCGCATTGTCCGCGGCAGCATTAAATGCAGAAAGATTTGTGCCTGTAAACGCGTTACGATTTAACAAAAACAAATTTGACGGGATTATGTCCACGTAATTATTTCTCGTATAATTTTCAGCGGATAAAAATAATCCGGAATCCCTTAAACACGTCCAGGAAGTTACGTTGCAATATGGATAAACAAAATGCGTGCATAAATATCCGGGGTATCTTGCTTCTATCGCGTTTTTAACCGGTAGGGTTTCGGTGTTTATGTTATCACAGGTTACTGCCTGATGGCTGTAATTATGGTCAAATAAACTCCAGTTATGGGCTCGTAAATCTGATATCTTCTGCCAGCACATTACATAAGTATCATAGGTTTCCTGCATCTGCTGCGTATTTAAAGCAACGCCGGCCCTGAAGCCCAGTGCATCCAGCATTGGCAATGCTATGTCGTGAACAGACGGCCTGCCATCGTCAAAAGTAAAAGAGTATGCCCATTTTTTATCGTCAAATAAAATCGCCTTTGTAACTGCATTGGTTGCTCCGCCAATATAATTACTTCTTAATATCTGAACGTCCGTTGCATCAGTCGTGAATTTGCATATTTGCGTTGCAGGATAATAAGTTGAAGGAATAGGAACGCCATCTGCATAAACCATGCATGACGAACAATTACCCACGTTTATTTTCAAGGTGATTTTTTTCATAAAAACCATGGATGGCACGCTGCTTCTGTCTATGTAAAAATGAAGACAGGTTCCGGCAGTTTCTGTCGGAGTCGGGGTTTGTCCGGTCATTGTCATTGTCTGAGTTGACGTAAAAGTGGGCTCTGGCGTCATAGTATCCGTCCATGTTAAAACAGACGTCCCGGTCATCGTATGTGTCATGGTTAAACTATTGGTTAAAGTCGGGGTTTCTGAAATCCATTCTGTTTGCGTATACGAACTGGTTATTGTCATTGTTCCCGTTAACGTAAAACTATTGGCAGGCGTTATTGTTACCGTTGATGTTGAACTTACAGTTGCTGATGCCGTCGGCGGTTCACTGCTCGTTGCCGTCCGGGTGAAACCTGGCGTCGTTGTTTCTGTCAACGTTGAACTCGCAGTCATTGTATCCGTTAACGTTATTGTGGTCGTAACGGTTAAAGTAGGCGGCGTTCCTGTCCATGTTTGTGTAATCGTAGGAGATACTGAATGCGTGGGTGACGTCGTGAGCGTGTTGTGCGTAATCGTAAAAGTCCACGTCGGAGTAAACGTAAAGGTTACGGTTGCAGTAAGCGTATGCGTAAAAATATTCGTTGCCGTAGAAGTGCTGGTAAACGCAGGACTGAAAGACGCCGTTTCAGTATTAGTCCGCGTATTTGTAGCACTATAAGTCATGGTTCCGGTGAAAGTGCGGGTAAACGTAGGAGTAATAATCAAAGTCGACGTGTGCGTAATTGTCGGCAATACTGTTTTTGTTTCTGTAGGCGTAACCGTCGGCACAGTTAATCCGCAAAAAGATGAGTATGAATTCCACATCGCATCCAGAAGCGGCTGACTGCCTGAAGAATAATCAGCAGTTATTTCCCACATGAATATTCCGCCATAACCTTTTAAATTAAATGCATAATTTACTTTTTCTGCCACAGATGCTGGATTGTCATAAACAATTAATCCCGTTCCAGAATTATAGGTTAAATAAGGAACCAGAGAACCGGAATCCCAGTTATACGTCCAGCCAGAACCAATTAATGGCGTAATTAAATTATAATTGTTTTGTGTAGCACCTGATACAAAACTGTCATATAAATTTTCAGAATTTGGAAATCTGTAACCATAAAAAGGTATGCCAAGATTCATCTTTGATGCAGGGACTCCCCTTGTTACAGTCATATAATTATTTGTCCAGTCAATGTTTTCTCCGTCTGTGGGGTCTGTCCCCCTGTAAAGCGGCGAATTATGACCTGCATGGGATGACCATTCGCCATGATAGTCATAGGTCATAAGATTATAAAAATCAACAACATTATTTAAATACGCATAATCATTCCACTGGCCATACCAGTTTCCCGGCGAAACCGCCATTGTAATTTCCCATGAAGGAGCAGGTGCAGCAGAAGAATTAAATTTATCCCGCAGCGTCTGCACGAGCAGGTTCTGATTTGTCCTCTCCGTTGCATTCTGCGGAAATTCCCAGTCAATATCAGCGCCGTCATAACCATACGTCCTGCAAAATGCTTCAACTGCATTTGCAAAAGCAGTGCGCAAACTTGCAGATGCTGCAATTGTTACAAAATTCTGGCGTGCAACCTCATCTGCGCCGCCAATGGATACCAGAACTCTTACGCCTGCATTATGTGCGTTTGTAATCAATGCCGGCTCCAGATATCCTGACGGAGCAGAAAGTGAACCGTTTGACTGCGGCTGGACAAAAGCATGACAGATATGTGTCAACCTGTTATAAGGAATTTTGTCAGCCCTGTAAGTTGAAACCCAGTATGGATAATATGCAAGGAACCTCCTGCACTTTTCAGTTGTAGGCGTGACCGTAGGCGTATTAGTCGGCGTGCCTGCATAAGGGGTATTTGTAGGCGTATCGGTTGCGGTTGATACGCCGTATATTTCAATACTGTCAATATACCAGTTGTTTCCTGTGTTATTTACTGCTCCACCTGTTGTATCTGCAATAGAAAATTGTATTGCCTGAACCCGGGATAATACCTGGGTTAAAGTCATTCCATTTCCCTGTCCCCAGCCGGGTGAACCAAAAGAAGTCCATGGAATTGTAACATAAGTCCAGTTTGTCTGCTGCGTCCACGCAAAATTCCAATAGGAATAATCAGTAACGTTTGCTGAAACTATCTGAACCATGAAAGCAACGTTTGTTCCGGTCCCGTAATTACCCTTCATATATAAACGGATACCGGTTGATAAATTCAAATCCACGGGATTTGCACCGGAATTTAAATTTGTGCCGCAACCTATGGAAGCCCATGACCCGCTTGCGCCAATGACATTGCCTGAAATTCTTCCTGAATACGTGCCGCCGCCTGACGGGACGTCACCGCTTATTACCGTCCTCGTCACAGACGAAGTTGTCGGGTCTGCAAATTCATACCACCCGCCGCCCTGGTTATTAACCGTGAATTCTCCATCCTCAAAATCATCAAGCACATAGGCAGATGCATGAGTTATACCCAGAAAAATAAACGCAATAAAAATAAAGACCGGTTTTTTTAACATGTCTTTAATCATCCTCACGTCATTAATTAATTTTTTTTTCAAGTTCTTTTATTTTTTCCCGAATAACGTATTTTAATTGCTGAAGTTCTTTTATTTTTTCGTCAAATTCGTTTCGCCCGTCTTTTACGGAAATAACGTTTGAATTTTTAAGCAGATTATTTATTGCGATTTCTTCGTTTAACAAATAAATTCTCTGCTCAATCTGGATTATTTTTACGTTAAGATATTCAATTAAATCTTTTATTGATTTTTCGTCGTATTTTTTTTCAAATAAGTCAAAAGCGAGGTCAACGCCGATGTAATTTTCGTAATTCTTTATGATATCAACCCACTTTATCCTTTCGTTATATAAATACTGCAGGTCGGGGCATTTGTTTATAATGCACGTTTTTATTTTTTCTCCATATTCGGTCATTATAAGTGAAACAAGGGTAAAATAATCGTTGTTTAATTCCCTCTGTTTTTTCGTCAGTTTATAAATCTTATAGGCGTTGTTGTTTGCCTGTCCAAGGTGATATTTTAACAACAAATTATTTATGAAATCCTGCAAAAAAAAATCACCTTTACCGTTTTTTAAATTTTCTATTTTCTTTATCCTGTTTTCGTATTTTACTCTTTCGTTATTTAATTCTTTTTTTACTTTCTGCGTTTCTTGTAAAACTTTATCTGCTTCTTTTATAAATCCGGCAATATCCTTTTTATCGGTTGCATGAATGAAATTTACGGTAAAAAAAACGGCTAATACAAAAAATATTTTTTTCATGATTTTTCTCTTATCCTGTATTTTTTCATTTTCGCTGCGAGTGTTGGCTTCGTGATTTTTAGAATATCTGCTGCTCTGCCTTTATTTCCACCTGCCTGGTTTAATGCATTGATAATAACGTTCTTTTCGTATTCGTTGACTTTTTTGACGATACCCGTTTTTTTTAAATCATCTCCCGAAAAACCCGTAATTTCGTAAGGGATGTCCGTTTCTTTTATAATTTCGTTTCTGGCGGTAACTAAAATTCTCTGAATGATATTTTCCAGTTCCCTTACGTTACCGGGAAAATCATAACAGGATAATTTTTCAATTGCTTCTTTTGAAAATCCTTTTATTCTGAATTTTGCAAGATCTGAATATTTATTCATAAAATAATCGACGAGCGCAGGTATGTCTTCTTTTCTTTCGCGCAACGGCGGCATATTTATCTGCACGACGTTAAACCTGTAATAAAGGTCCTGCCTGAATCTGCCTTCGGATACTTCCCTCTCAATGTCCCTGTTTGTTGCAACTATGAGCCGCACGTCAACTTTTATGTTTTTTTCTCCCCCTACTCTTTCAAAAGATTTATCCTGCAAAACCCTGAGGAGTTTTACCTGCAGGTTCAAAGGCAATTCCGCTATTTCATCAAGAAAAATCGTACCATTGTCTGCAAGTTCAAACCGTCCTTTTCTTAAATACAAAGCATCCGTAAATGCTCCTTTTTCATGCCCAAACAATTCCGACTCCAAGACACCCGGTGAAAGCGCTGCACAATTTACTTTTATCAGGGGATAATCCCTTCTTGCACTTTTATAATGAATTTCTTCCGCTATTAATTCCTTACCTGTCCCGGATTCGCCGGTTATCAAAACCGTGGCATCCGTCTCAGCTATTTTATCAACTAACCTAAAAATGTCTTTTATCTGTGCAGATTCCCCTATTATTTTTCCGCGTATTGAATTTTTTAGATAAGAATTCTCGTCTTTTAATTTTTTATTCATTATAATCTTTGAAACAAGCATCTTTAGATGTTCAATTGAAACCGGTTTGGTTATGAATTCCGATGCCCCCTTTTTCATTGCAGCAACTGCCATGTCTATCGTTCCATAGGCAGTTATCATTATTACTTCCGTATTTGAATTTTTTTTCTTTACTTCCGTTAATACCGTTATGCCGTCCGCTTCCGGTAATTTTAAATCTGTTATTACGACGTCAAAATCCCTCTCATTTATCAGATTTATCGCATCTTCGCCGTTTTCGCACGAAAAAACCGAATAATCTTTTTCATTAAAAGTTTCTTTTATTATGTTTCTTAATTCATCGTTATCTTCAACTATTAAAATTTCATACATAGTCCACCGGTCATTACGTTTGTCTTTTTCTTATAAATCCTGGTTCTACCCCTTGGGGAAAATAAAAAAGTTCTTTCATGTCAAATTTTTTTTTAATGCGGTAAGTTAAAAAATAACCAAACGGTTTGGTGTTGTTTGCCATCTGGTCGGGTATCATATGGGAAAGATACGAAATCGTAAACACGACTGCAAAAGTATAATCTTTTACAAATAACGTAATAATCCATACAAGGGGGACGTATTCAAAAGCATGAAAAATTATGTATAATTTTTTAAAATCACCGAGATACGATTTTACGAACATATCCTTTAAACTAAACCTTTTTTCTTCACGGATATAATCAAAAACGTGGTCAAAATCAACAAGAAAACCGGAAAATACAGAGACAAGCGTATAAAACCACGAATGCGTAAAATAATACGTGCCAATTGCAACCGGCGCCGTGACTATGGCATGATGCTCCATCTTCATAAAATTTTATCCTGCTATTTTGCAAAATTCAGGAACGATTTTGCAGCCTTTATCTGCTTGCATACGTATTTATAAGAAGTAGAACCGGGCGTTAGTTTTGAATCGGCAGATGCCTCCGGATGCAGCAGTTCAAATACATCTTCGTCAAATAATTCGGAAAAATCCTGCAGTTCATCTATTCCAAGCCGTCCAAAACTTTTTTTGTTTTCGATGCAATAAGCAACAAGTTTCCCGACAAGTTCATACGCATCCCTGAAAGTCATTCCTTTTCTAACAAGATAATCGGCTATATCCGTGGAATACATAAAATAATCAAGAAGTTGCTCTGACATTTTGTCTTCGTCCATTTTTACGTTTCTTAAAAACTTTTCAATAATCTTTATTATGGTTTTTATCTGGTCTATGCTTTCAAAAAGCAGCGGTTTATCTTCCTGCATATCCTTGTTATATGCAAGGGGCAATCCTTTTAAAATGGTAAGCCCTGCCATTAATCTTCCGTAAAAGCCACCTGTTTTTCCGCGTATCAGTTCTGCAACGTCAGGATTTTTTTTGTTTGGCATTAAACTTGATCCCGTCGCAAATGAGTCATCTATTTCAATGAATGAAAATTCGTTTGAATTAAAAAGAACTATTTCCTCTGCCAGCCGCGAAAGATGTGCTGCGATAAGAGACGAAGCATAAAGAAAATCCATGACAAAATCCCTGTCAGATACCGCATCAATTGAATTTTCCGTAATATCCTTAAATCCGAGAATTCTTGCCATCGTCATTCTGTGAACGTTGTAGTTGGAGCCGGCAAGTGCACCTGAACCAAGCGGCAGTAAATTCATTCTTTCATAAATACAGCCCAGAAAATTATAGTCCCTCTTTAACATGGTAAAATAACTTAAAAGCCAGTGGCCAACCGCTATTATCTGTGCATGCTGCATATGGGTATAACCCGGCATATACGTATCCTTATAAAGGTCAGCCATGTTAACGATCGTCTGCATTAAATCTTTCAATAATTTTTTTACATTTACTATTTCGTCTTTAAGATACATACGCGTATCCGTTGATATGAGGTCATTTCTGCTCCTGCCGGTATGTAATTTTTTTCCCGTATCACCTATTAACTTTACGAGTTCAATTTCAACGGCTGAATGAACATCCTCGTATTGTTTAAAATCAATGGTGTTTTCCTTTTCAAGAAGTCTTTCCAGTCCGTTTATTATTTTTTTCATTTCATCCGATTTTAAAATTCTTATTTTATAAAGCGCTTTTGCGTATGCCTGACCTGCCATTACATCATATCTAAAAAGCCGTTTATCAAAGGATATGGATGCATTAAAATTATTTACCTCTGCATCTATTTCTTTTTTAAATCTTCCTCTCCATACTTTTTTCATAATTGCCTCCTTTTAAAATTATTTAAACAGTATCATTTGCAAATTTTATAAATTTGCTCCTCATGCTCTTTATTCAAAATGCCGGTCAATATTCTTTTTCCCGCTTTAACCTGATTTTATAAATCACCACTGTCTTTATAGCAGAAAATTTTTATCCGTGCTATGTTTCCATTCCTGTTTTACATTATAGCAAACGGTTTTGATTTTTACAACATTTCAGAAATTAAAAATTTAACAGGATTGCCACTCCAGTCCTGTAAAAAACATGCACTTCATATAATTACTTTCAAATTGTATTGACATTTATTAAAATAAAAACAGGAGAAGAATATACATAAGTCGCAGATATAAAAAGTAAACAAACAATTTATTACAAAAAATCATTAAGTTTGCCGGGCAGCAATTGGTTGTTTGAAATAATAACAAGTGACGGGTGGGCCATGATTACAAAATTTTTTATCTTAATCCTTAAAATTGCAGATTTAAATTATTCCTCCGCCTATAAATAAGCGTATCATTCCAAATAACACTGCAATGCCACAACAAATAATCCCGGTAACTGATCCGCTTTTATTTTTCCCTTCCACAGTAGAAGCAAATACAATTATGCTGATCAACAATCCGATTCCTGCGAATGGAATATTAAACCAGTTCAACATACCTAAAAAAGGTATTAAACCGACAAGCATTCCGATAAGTGCAAGTATACCCCAGATAAGACTAACAAGTTGCATAGCATACCTCCTTTAATAGGTTATCCGACGACAGTTAATTTTTATGGTTAAATCCATTTCCTGACATTTTTTATTACACTGCTACGGCAGCCAGGCAACCGCCTGTATTTTACAGGTTTTACGGATATCCGATATTAAAAAATGATTATTTATTTTCACCTTTATTTTTATTCTTTCTTATCTGACTTAATATCTTGGTCTGCAGGCCAAAAAGATTTATAAAACCTTCCGCGTCTTTCTGTGAATAAACTTCCTCTTCTTCAAAGGTTGCATAAGACATCTGATAAAGGGAATAGGGAGACGTCTTTGACGCGGGAAACACATTACCCTTATGCAACTTTAATTTTATCTCACCGGTTACATTTTCCTGCGTTTTATCCACAAAAGCAGACAATGCCTCTCGTAAAGGTGAAAACCACATGCCGTTATAAATCAGTTCTGCCATTTTTTGTGAAACCAGATATTTAAAATGCATTGTTTCCCTATCCAGCGTTATCTCTTCCAGTTCTCTGTGTGCAATATAAAGGAGGGTTCCGCCAGGCGTTTCATAAACGCCCCTTGATTTTATGCCAACGAGACGATTCTCAACCATGTCCGTAAAACCAATCCCATGCAAGCCGCCAATCCTGTTTAATTTTTCAAGTATCTGTAAAGGCATCATTTTTTCCTTATTTACAGAAACCGGCGCTCCCTTTAAAAAGCCTATTGAAACGTATTGTGGTTTATCCGGGGTTTTTTCTATCGGATTAATTTTACTCCTGATGTCTTTCGGCGGTTCATTTTCAGGGTCTTCCAGTATGCCTCCTTCATGGGAAATGTGAAATATATTGTCGTCTTCTGAATATGGTTTTTTTCTTGTTACAGGAACCGGTATGCCGTGTTTTGCAGCATATTCCATTTCCTGTGTTCTTGAACGTATGTCCCATTCTCTCCATGGTGCTATTATTTTTAAATCCGGCGCAAGTGCTTTATAAGTAAGTTCAAACCTCACCTGGTCATTGCCTTTTCCCGTTGCTCCATGGGCAACTGCATCTGCTTTTTCCTTTAATGCAATTTCAACCTGTGTTTTTGCAATTAAAGGTCTTGCAATTGACGTGCCCATTAAATATTTTTCCTCATAAATTGCACCGGACTTTATCATAGGTATAACGTAATCACTCACAAACTCTTTTTTCCTGTCAACGACGTAAACCTTATTTGCACCACTTTTTATTGCTTTCTTTTTAACGACCTGAAAATCGCAATCCTGCCCCACGTCAACGACGCAGGCAATGACTTCACATCTGTAATTCTCCTTAAGCCATGGAACTATTATGGAAGTATCAAGGCCGCCGGAATAAGCAAGAACGACTTTGTTTACCTTTTTCATGTTTTTACTCCTATATTAAAATATATTCGTTATAAATGTACTCTGATAAAAATTTACGGCAGACATATAACGAGCAAAATTATTTATCTGTTCATAAGCAGTGCAAGTATGCCTTTTTGTGCATGTAATCTGTTTTCTGCCTGGTCAAAGACAACGGAATTCGGTCCGTCCATAACGTCGTCCGTTATTTCCTCGCCCCGGTGGGCAGGCAGGCAATGCATGATTATTACGTCCTTTTTTGCAAGATGAACTAATTCTGAATTAACCTGATACTTTTTAAATGTTGCTCTTCTTTTTTCTGTTTCTTCTTCCTGCCCCATTGACGTCCATACGTCGGTATAAATCACATCCGCATCTTTCACAGCTTCTTCCGGCGTTTCAGTTACCATAACCTGCGTCTTTGCCGTCTGTGCAATATTTTTTGCTTTCTCCAGAACATTTTTATCAGGAGCGTATCCTTCCGGAGTTGCTATTTTTAAATTCATTCCCGTCTTTGGTGCTGCAAACAGCCATGAATTACACACGTTGTTGCCATCACCTATGTATGCAAGAGTAAGACCATCTAATACTTTTTTCTTATCCTTTATCGTCAGCAAATCAGATATTATCTGACATGGATGGGAAAAATCAGTTAATCCGTTTATAACCGGTATCGTGGCATTTTTTGCCAGGTCAATTACTTCCTGGTGGGAAAACGTCCTTATCATAATTCCGTTAACGTATCGCGAAAGGACCTTTGCAGTATCTGCAATCGTTTCCCCTCTGCTTAATTGAATCTCATTTGGAGATAAATAAATGGAAGCGCCGCCCAGATGAAACATGGCAACCTCAAAAGAAACCCGCGTCCGAGTTGATGGTTTTCTGAATATCATGGCAAGACATTTTCCAAGAAGCGGAACAAAAAGTTCGTTATTTTTATGTTTGGTTCTTATCATGTCAGATATGTTTAAAATTAATTCTATTTCTTCCCTTGTCAGATCTTCCATGCTTATTAAATCCTTTTTGTTTAATTTTGTAATCATTTGGACCTCCGTCTATTTTATTATATATGCCTTTCTGTAAAGACTCGCATATAAAAATCCTGCTTTATCCGCAACAATCCGTCAATAACAGGATTACTATTTCTTTTTAACTTAAAATTTTATCAATAATTTTAACTGCCTCATCAATTTCCTTTTTTGAAATTACAAGCGGCGGAACTATTCTTATAATGCAGGGTTTAACGCTGTTTAAAATAATCCCGTTTTTTAAACCGGCCTCTACGTATTTTTCCGCATTCTCATTTAATTCAATTCCTATGAGTAGTCCCATACCGCGGACGTCTTTTATCTTTGGGGATTTTATTTCCCTTAATCTTTTTAAAAAATAATCGCCCTTTTCCTTGACCTGACGTAAAAACGATTTTTTTGAAATAACGTCAAAAACGACGTTTCCCGCCGCACATGCAACCGGATTGCCTCCCATTGTCGTTCCATGGTCTCCATTTTCAAGTATTAAAAAAACTTCCTTTTTAACGATGACGCATGAAAGCGGCAGTCCTCCACCAAGTCCTTTACCTGCCGTAATTATGTCCGGAGTTATACCGTAATGCTGATATGCAAATATCTTTCCGGTTCTTCCAAGTCCTGTCTGAACTTCATCGGCAATCAAAAGGACGTTTTTTTCCCTGCACAATTCCTGCAAACCGGATAAAAATTCCTTTTGTGCAATCCAGACACCGCCTTCCGCCTGAATCGACTCGAATAAAACTGCGCAAACTTCATTATCAATCTTTTTTTTAACGTCATCCAGATTATTAAATTCAGCGTAAATGAAACCCGGAGATAACGGATTTAAATATTTATGAAACTTTTCCTGTCCGGTCGCCGTTAAGGCCGCAATCGTTCTGCCATGAAACGAATTTTTAAACGTAATTATTTTATGGGCTCCGTTTTTCCTTAAAAGTCCCCATTTTCTTGCAAATTTCATTGCAACTTCGTTTGCTTCTGCACCTGAATTGACGAAATAAACTCCGCTGGCACCGGTTACCGCAGATATTTTTTTTGCAAGTTTTTCCTGATTTTCATTATAAAACCATCTTGACGAATGAACGTATTTTTTTACCTGGGAAACGATTGCTTTATTTATTCTTTCATTGTTATAGCCGAGAAGATTTACCGCAACTCCTGCAAGCAGGTCTATATATCTTTTGCCTTTTTTATCAAATAAAACCGCACCTCTCCCATGCGACAAATCAACGTCATACGGTTTAACTGTATTATCCATGCTCTTCATCTTTTTCACCTTTAATTTTTTATTATTTCCGTTCCGATTCCTTTATTTGTAAATATCTCAAGCAGCAGCGAATGCTCTACCGTGCCGTTTATTATGTGGACCTTTTTTACTCCGTTTAATATTGCACTTTTTGCCGAAATGACTTTTGGCAGCATCCCTGACGTTATCTGTCCGTTTTTGATATTTCTATTAATATCTTTTATCATCATGGAAGAAACATATCTGCCGTTTATTTTTATTCCGTCCATGTCCGTCAGATAAATAAGTTTATCCGCTTTTATGCTTTCTGCTACTTTTCCTGCAATTATGTCTGCATTTATGTTATAACTTATGCCGTTTTCGTCTTTTCCAATCGGTGCAATGACCGGTATCATGTCGCTGTTTTCAAATACCTTTAATATTTCCGTATTTATTTTTTTTACTTCTCCGACAAACCCTATGTCTTTATTATTAATCAATTTCTTTTTTGCAATGATTAAATTAAAATCCTTTCCTGATACTCCGGCAACCTTTAAATTATGTTTTTTTAATTCCTTAACTATTGATTTGTTTATTTTACCTATCAATACCTTTTCTGCCATATTGAGCGTCTCTTTGTCGGTCACCCTGTGGCCTTCCACAAAAACTGATTTTTTCCCCATTTTCTGCAACTTTTTGCTTATGTCATCTCCCCCTCCATGAACAATTATAATGTTTATCCCGACGTAACTTAAAAGTGCAACGTCCTGAAAAAATATTTCCTTGTATTTTTTAATTTTCATCGCACTACCACCGTATTTTATGACAAAGGTCTTCCTAAAAAATTTTTTTATGTACGGCAATGCTTCTATTAAAATGCGCGATTTTTGTATTAACTCTTCCATAATTTGTTATTCCTTATAAATGAAAAATCCTTTCCTGTAAATTGGGAAAGGTTAACGCCATTGCATCTTTAAACATTTTACAATCCATGTAAAATAGCAAAAAAAACAACCTTCGTCCTTTTCATTAAACTTTTTAAACATTTACAATATGTATTTGCTCAAATCCCTGTTTTCAATAAAATCCTTTAATTTCCCCCGGACGTATTCTTTTGTAATCTCTTTTTTTATTTTTTTACCATAAGGTGCTTCAAAAAGTATGTCTTCAAGGACCTTTTCCATTATTGTATGCAATCTTCTTGCACCGATATTTTCCATTGATTCATTAATTTCAAAAGCAATCTTTGCTATTTCAGAAATTGATTCTTCTTCAAATTGAATATTTACGTCGTCAACGTCCAGAAGTTTCGTGTATTGCATTATCAGGGAATTTTCCGGCTCCTTTAATATGCGTTCAAAATCGGATTGACTTAAACTGGATAATTCAACCCTTATAGGAAATCTTCCCTGGAGTTCCGGAATTAAATCAGACGGCTTTGAAATGTGAAAGGCGCCTGCTGCAATGAAAAGTATATGGCCCGTATTAACGGGACCATATCTGGTGATAACCGTAGTTCCTTCCACTATTGGAAGCAGATCCCGCTGAACCCCTTCCCTTGAAACGTCAGGGCCTGCCTGGGATTTTACGTTTGAAGCAATTTTGTCTATCTCATCAATAAAAATTATACCCGTGTTTTCCGTCTTTTCTATCGCTTCTTTTACCACATTATCCATGTCTATCATTTTTTGTAATTCTTCCGCCCTGATTATTTCCCGTGCTTCTTTTATGGTTATCTTTTTTCTTTTTACCTTTGTCCCTGCGATTCCTTCCATCATTGACTGCATGTTTATTCCTATTTCATCCATGCCGGAACCGGCAAAAACTTCAACCATTGGCATCGATTTTTCCTTTATGTTCATCTCAACCTGCCTGTCCTCAAGTTGACCCGATAAAAGCATCTGCTTCATCTTTTCACGGGTATCGTTAAATTGTTCTTTTTCTTCTTTTATCTTTTCAAAATCCTCTTCCATCGCAAAATTTTTCTTATTTTGTTTAAGTGACGGCACCAGTAGGTCAAGCAGCCTTTCTTCCACAATGTCTTCCACCTTATCTTTTATTCCCTCCATATATTCTTCCTTTACCATATTTACGCTTATCTTCACAAGATCCCTTATCATTGATTCCACGTCCCTGCCAACGTAACCCACCTCAGTATATTTGGATGCTTCCACTTTTAAAAAAGGTGCTCTTACAATTTTTGCAAGGCGTCTTGCGATTTCCGTTTTACCCACGCCGGTAGGGCCTATCATCAGAATGTTTTTAGGTATAACCTCTTCCTGCAAATCCTTTGGAAGCCTCTGCCGTCTTATTCTATTGCGGAGGGTAACGGCAACTGCTTTTTTGGCAGCATCCTGCCCTACGATAAATTTATCAAGCATCTCTACTATTTGTTTTGGTGTTAATTCTGAATTTTGTTCTCTCATATTTCCTCCAGAGTAATGTTGTCATTCGTATAAATACATATATCTGCGGCAATTTTAAGAGATTCTACCACGATTTCTCTTGCTGATTTTTCAGTAAATTTAATCATAGCCCTTGCAGCGGCAAGTGCATAGGCACCGCCGGAACCAATTGCAATTATGCCATCTTCCGGTTCTATCACTTCTCCGTTGCCGGATAAGATGTACGAACTTTCCTTATCTGCAACTGCCATTATTGCTTCAAGTCGTCTTAAAATTTTATCCGTCCTCCAGTCCTTTGCAAGTTCAACTGCTGCTCTCTGCAACTGCCAGTTATGTTCCTTTAATTTTTCCTCAAATTTTTCGAACAAAGTAAAAGCATCTGCAACAGAGCCGGCAAAGCCCGCAAGAACTTTGTTTTTACCTTCTATTACCCTTACCTTTTTCGCCGTCTTTTTCATTACTGTATTTTCGAGAGTAACCTGTCCGTCTCCGCCAATTACGACATGTTTATCTCTTCTAACGCATAAAATTGTAGTTCCATGAAAAACCATAAATACCTCCATATATAAATACATGTTTTTTTTACGTTATTTTAGCATTTTCATTAATTAAGAAACACAGTATAACACAAATATTATTATGCTTGCAATATATTTCAGGGAATTAGGCATTTCTAATGCAAATAAATATGGATTTCAAATAATTCCTTTAAAATTATATGTATTTATGGGATTTGCCGGTTATTAATGGACAGAAATGATAATTATCTGACAATGCTCATTTTTCCCATTGCTTCTGCATGCTCCCCGTCAATTGACGTTGCAGAAATCTTGTATATATATACGCCCGACGATACGTTTTTATTTTTACTATTTTTCCCATCCCACACAAAAGCATTATATTCCGTTCCGCCTCTGCCTTCTCTTGCAAAATACTCATTTACGACCTCACCCGAAACGGTAAAAATTTTAATCGTAACTTTTGCTTCCTTTGTAATTTTATAAACAATTTTCGTATTTGAGACGAACGGATTCGGAAAATTACCTTTTAAAATTAGTTCAAAAGGTATGGGCGTTGGCGTTACAGTCGGCGTATCCGTAAAAGTTGGCGTTATGGTAAACGTCGGCGATATGGAATTAGTCGGAGTTATGGTCGCGGTCTGCGTTATGGTGGGACTATTGGAAAAAGTCGGCGAAATGGAATGTGTCGGGGATATTGTTAACGTTTCGGTTATCGTATGTGTTTTTGTAATTGTAAAAGTTGTAGTAATAGTCGGAGAGTTCGTAAACGTCGTTGAAATCGTAAACGTTGGCGTCGGCGTTCTTAAATCCGTTACAGGCGTTGTAACTATATCTACGCTTCCCCTCAATCTCGCAAGCAAAGCGCCGCTGTCATAATTTGCATCGCCTACGTCGGAAATTACGAATTTTAATACGTTATTAGTGCTGCCGGGTGTAATTGGTGCTTTACAAACAAGGACGTCCGTTGAACCGTCATATTCAAGTCCGTTTTCAGGAGGAGTTTTTACGTATTTACTGCCAAAAAAAGGTCCATTAATGGTTATCGGCTTGCCGAACTGGTCAAATACAATCTGTGTATCATTTAAAAATACTCCGAAACAATCATTGAACTTTGAACCAACATATTCAGGATATTCTTCCGAGCCAAAAATTAAATCAAAAACAATGGAATGAATATCAGCATCTACGTTAAATTTAATTGTTAAAATTATCGTATCAAACGATTCAACGCTGGCACCTACTATAGCGTTAACCAGTGTGGAATTTCCCGGCATTCCGAGATTTGTCGACGTATTCGGACTGTCGTTAGGCGGCATGGCACTTTGTGCAAGCCCTGTCGTTAAAATTATTCCATTTGCTATGCCAAGGGGGCCGTCATAGTAAATACCGCTTGCAACACCTCCTTCTAATGAATAATTTATGCTTACGTTTGTCGTTGTTATTCCCGTATCTGCAACCAAAAAAGAAGAAACCAGATAAGGTGCATTTATCGTATCAGAAATAAAGAAAGCATAGGTATTTAATGAGAAAAAAAACAATGCCACCGGTAAAAAAAATTTTTTCATTAATTACACCATCTAAATTTTCAATTCTTTTCTGATTTTCTCTTGTTTTTCTGCAACCCTTGCTGCCTGCAGGCAAAACGCCTCAAACCGTGCTTCAATTATCTGCGTCCATGGATTACCATCAGCCTCTATGGTCAAAAATGGTATTCTGTCATTTTTTTTGAATCCATTTTCCTTTATTTTTTCTCCTGCAAACTTATATGCTTCCATTTTTGAATTCATATCGAGAATATTATTTGCGATGGATTCGGTAAATCTTACAGGCATACATGAAAAAGGTCCAATATTTACTATACCTGCATATTTTGTAAAAATATCGCGCAGCATAGTTCCTATTATCATTCCAGGTTCACCTTTTAAATCTTTTGGTAAAATGTGTTTGGAATATCTCATTATATCCTCAATGTCAACAAGTTCTATTTCATAAAGGCCGGATTCTGCCAGAATGTTTTTTATCTTTTTTTCCATTCTCTTCTGCACGACATCAGATATATAAAACTCCATCCATCCCATAAAGTTATAATTTGGAATATGAAGTTTGTTATTTATCATATAAGTCAGATAATAAATCCACTCAGAAAGGTGCAAAACACGCGGAACAAAACCACGTTTTGCAAGACGTCTTGCAAGGTCCTTGTTTGAAAAAGAATCCCTGCGGACAAAAATTTCACCCATAATTGCAATCTGGGGAGCGTCTTTTAGTTTCATTTTTAACGGAATTTCGCCAAGCCTTTTTGAAGTCAGTTTTAACTGCTGATAAAAATCAGCCTGTGATAGTCCATCAATGGACAACGTTAATTTATCAACCTCTTCGTTAAAAATGTCTTCTGCCTGTTTTGTATCTTTTGCCAGCGCCCATAAAGTATTTCTGATGTCGTCCAGAACGTCGCCTGCAACGATTGCACGCCATGCATTTATGGTAAACCGGGTACCAAGTCCTGCATATTTTTCTTCGTTTGCCAGGGAAAGCAGTGCGACGTCTTTTATCTTTCTTTCTTTTATAAGCATGTTCATAAAAACGTGATACTGCCCAAGACGGCAATATCCGGCAGCGCGCGGCTGGAATATTACGAGTTTTTCATTTTTATCTTTTCTGTGTTTTAAATACTTTATCATTGACCCGACGCATAAAATCATAGGCAGACACTCTTTCCCTGTCGTAACGGTTCTCCCGCATCGCAGGGTTTCCTTGTCGGAAACGCCCATCCAGTGAGCGTTTATTCCGGCCCTCCTTAAAGCCGCTGCAAATAATTGCGTTGAAACGTCTCCCATAGAAGGCATTATCATTTTTATTCGGGGATCTTTTAACGACATTTTTTCGCCGTTTGAATCAATAAAATACATCATTGATTTTTCAACCACGACTTTTGCAGGAGTAAAATCATGCTTTACGGGTTTCGACTCTGACGGCACTTTGTTGATTTCAAGGTAATTCTTTATGACGTCTATAAACGCCTCAACCCGCGTGTCAATTCCCGCATCTGCGGTATGACTGTCAATTTCAAGAGTTAAATTTGGTTTTTCTTTCATAATTTTTCTGAAATAAGTTACAAGAAAAGAATCCATGGCACATAAAAAATTAGTTATATATACGCCAAAAAGTTGCTTGTCTTTTTTTACCATCTGGGCTGCACGTATTATTTTTTGTCCCATCTCCCAGTGCATGTAATCATCGTGTGGTTCGTCAATAACCTCGTCGTCGGATGGAAGCAGGTCAAAAGGAATAATTGTATATCCGCGACTGCTTATTTTTTTGGGAATGCCTTTGTTCGTATCGTCCGACAATGCATTATGCGGAGGGCCAAAGAGGACTATTGCTATTTTTGACGGGTCTTTATGCAATTCATCGAGAAATTTTCTGCCGATTTTCTTTTTCTCCTGTCTGTATTCGTATTGTATTACAACTGCATCATCAAATGCTTTTGCTGATTCTTTTTTATTAAATCCAAGTTTTTCCCCGATCTTTACAAATTTATCTTTTTCTTTTTCGTATCCATTTCTGAAATTAAGTGTTGGCGAAATTATTCTGTCCTTTGATACTTTATCTTTAAATATCTGTTGCATCCAGAATGCCTCGCCCTGGACAAAAATGCAGGTTGATGAAAATTCCTTTCTGTCGTTACCCTTTACCACATACATCTCTTCAGTATGCGGCATAAAATAAAAATCCGGATTTTTATCCGATAAATCCTCAAAAAGTCCGATTGCAACCTGGGCAGGAAAACAAAACGACGTTGTCTGTCTGTATGCGGATTTTTCGTTTACTTTATCCGGTAATACGACGTTACACCCGAGATTCCTGAAAAAATTATAATAAAGAGGAAAAACCTGATATGCTATGAAACTCTTGTTTATTCCTATGGAAGGAGCTCCTGCTTTTACTTTTAACGGCGGGCAATACTTCGTAAAGGCGAGTTCGTTTCTTAACTTTACGTAATCCATCTTTTCTGCATCAACGTTCATCTTATATCTGACATTGTAATATTTGTTGCACGCACCGCCAAACGGATATACGCTATCTCCTATCCTTATCATATTAATGCTGCATTTTAAATCGCATTTTTCCTTTCCACCGGCGCATATAAACGGCTTTTCATATATAACTTCCCTTTCTATCAATTCCTTTAAATTAAAATTCTGCTCCTTAAGCAATCCGAGGTTTATCCTTTTTTTAACCTCAAGTGCCACTCCAAAAGCGCCCATCAGACCGGGGGCAGGCGGGACGATGATTGGTTTGTTAATTATGGCGGCCATTGCAAGCGGAACTGCTTTATTGTAGCAGACGCCGCCCTGCATAAAAATTTTATTCCCTATCTGCCTGTTTCCTTTTACCCTGTTTGAATAATTAAAACATATTGAATAAACCAGCCCTGCGAGTATGTCATTTTGTGATATGCCTTCATGCGTTGCCATTTTTATGTCTGACGAAATAAATGCAGCACACTGGTCGTTAAAATTAGGCGGTTCCGTTGCCTGCAATGCAAATTCTGCAATGTCCCTGTAATCAACGTTTAGGGATTCCTTTGCTGCCTCTTCCAGGAAAGAACCTGTGCCCGCAGAGCATGCCTCGTTCATTGCATAATCAGATGCAACGCCGTTTGTTATGTGCGTATATTTTGCATCCTGACCGCCGATTTCAAAAATCGTATCAACCTCAGGGTCAAAATACACGGCAGCAGATGCATGTGCTATTATCTCATTTATAATTCCATCCGTTAAGGTAAAAAGCCCTGCAATCTGTCGTCCGGAACCGGTTACGCCTATGCCTGTTATTTCCACGTTTTTGTCTTTTATGTTATTATAGATTGCCTCATAACACTTTCTTGATGCTTCTATAGGATTGCCGTTCGTTCTTAAATAAACAGAAGTTAATATTACGTCGTCGTCCGTCCTCATCAGAACCGCTTTTGTAGTCGTAGAACCAACGTCGAGCCCTATTATGCATTTATTATACTGATTAAACTGTCCGTGTTTTGACTCGTGAAAGGTAACGAGGTTTTCTGCATTTTTAAGAGGTGGCAGACGCGGAAAACTCGTCTCCCCCGGCTTAAATAACTCATCCTTTACTTTCTCCCCTTTGGTAAATGAGAGAATCGCAGTGCCAAGTGCTTCAAAATAAGGTGCCTCCTCAGGCACCGTAACGTCCTTTATCTCCTGCTTTACGTATTTCATTACTATTTTATTTAATGCTGTGCCGCCCGCGATCATCACTTTTTTATATGGAATCTTTTTTATGAGTTCTATGAGTTTCTCTGCTATCATTTTGCACAAACCCGATGCAATATTTGCAATCGGGACGCCTTTGTTTAATGCATGCGTGCAGTCAGACTTGCAAAAAACAGAACATCTTCCTGATACCCTGTATGGTTCTGCGTGCTCTGCAATTTTCATTGCTTCGTCAAGAGTTAAATCCATCCTTTTTAACTGTTGTAAAAAGAATTCACCGGTGCCGGATGCACATTTGTTACCGGTTGAAATCCCGGTTATTTTTAAATTATCGTCCAGCCTGTAAACGATGAAAGTTTCACCGCCGGCAGAAACCAGGACGTCGTATTTATCCTTTTTCTTTACAATGTATTGCAATGCTGCTTCATCCGCCTCTGCCTCGGTAATTGAGGGAAGATTAACGAAATTCTTAAAACGTCTCCCTGTAACATGCACGGGAAAATCCCTTGTGTCCAGTTCTCTTAAAACTTCTTCATATATTTTTTTGGGATTGCCTTCATGTTCTTTTCTTATTACCTTTGTAATCCTGTAAGAATCTTCTGTTTTTTCCAGTTCAACGGCTGAAATGGTAGAAGCACCTAAACATATACCATAAGATTTCTGTTCCATTTTCTTTGCTCCTCATAATTTTATTATAAATATAATATAACACTTTTTTTGTTTTTTTCAATAAAATATGGACTGCTTGTTATTTAAGAATTAAAAGTGGACACCTCTTTTAGCCGTATAATTAAGGCAAAAAGGAGGTGTCTTATGGCACAACTGCACAAGAAGTTCACGGAAGAGCAGGTGAAAGATCTTTTAACCCGGTATTCCAAAGGAGAGATTGAAAGAAAATATTTACAAGAAATAATGGGTATTGGAAAATCAAGATTCTTTGCATTGGTAAAGGAATACAGGAAAAATCCAGAACATTTTTCAATACAGTATGAAAGGACAGACAGAACACGACAGATTTATCTGAAAATTGAAAAAAACATCCTAAAAGAATTAACAGAAGAGAAAAAACTGATAGACAATAATGATATGCCAATCAAAAACTATAACTACAGTTATATAAGGGATATATTGCACGTTGCAGAAAGCAAAAGAAGGATATGCATCACTGTGAAACACAAAAATAATGCAAGATAAAAGGTGTTTACGCGTAAAAATAAACTAAAATTTAATAGAAGCATGCAGACAATTTATTAAGAAAAAATGCAACAATCCTTTTATTTAATTAACCGGGCAGTAATATGTTCCACCAAAAAAGAAGTGATTGAAATTCTGATGATTAAAAATTTTTATTATATATAATTTGCAGTAAAGCAATGTTTTAATATTAACTTTATATTACATAAGTTATTTATATATTTGTGTCCATTCATTTCTGTTCATAGTATTCCCTGTCCCCAACTCACCTTCATAATTATTTCCAGCCACCCATAATGTCCCATCCGTCTTTAATATCAAACTATGACTCCAGCCTGCTGACATAGATTTCACACCTGTTAATACCTGCGTCCATGTGTTTTTATCTGCATTATCTTCTGTCCCCAACTGACCGAAATAATTATCTCCTGTTGCCCATAACGTCCCATCCGTCTTTAACGCAAAACTATTATAATAGCCAGCTGATACAAACTGCACGTCTGTTAATACCTGCGTCCATGTGTTTTTATCTGCATTATCCCCTGCCCCTAACTGACCGTAATAATTATCTCCTGTTGCCCATAACGTCCCATCCGTCTTTAACGCGAAACTATGATATCCACCAGCTGATACAGATTGCACACCTGTTAATACCTGCGTCCACGTGTTTTTATCTGCATTATTTCCTGTCCCCAACTGACCATCATAATTATCTCCTGTTGCAAATAATGTCCCGTCCGCTTTTAGCGCTAAACTATGATATCCACCGGCTGATACAGATTGCATACCAGTTAATACCTGCGTCCATATGTTTTTATTCACATTATCTCCTGTCCCTAACTCACCATCATAATTATATCCAGACACCCATAATGTCCCATCCGTCTTTAGTGCTAAACTATGAGAAGAGCCTGCTGATACAAACTGCACACCTGTTAATACCTGCCTCAACGTATATTTTCGTGTATTATTTCCTGTCCCTAATTCTCCTTCATAATTATTTCCAGCCCCCCATAATGTCCCATCCGTCTTTAATATCAAACTATGACTCCTGCCTGCTGACATAGATTTCACACCTGTTAATACCTGCGTCCATGTGTTTTTATTTACATTATCTCCTGTCCCTAACTGACCATCATAATTATATCCTGTTGCAAATAATGTTCCATCTGCCTTCAGTGCTAAACTATAACTTTTGCCTGCTGATACAGAACTCACGATAAAAGGTGCTGGTATATACACGGCCTCATTTGGTGCTGTTGTTGTATCTTTTTTCGTGCATGAAAAAATTCCAAAACAAATAAAAATCCCTATCATAATTCCTGTCGTCCTTTTCATTTTTTCTCCTTTTTTACTATTTTATTTAACTTTGACTATGCCTTACTTTATTAAATTAACTTTATATTACACAGGTTATTTATATATTTGTGTCCACTCATTTCTATACATAGTATCTCCTGTCCCTAACTGACTAGATTCATTATCCCCCGTTACCCATAATGTCCCATCCGTCTTTATCGCAAAACTATTATAATAGCCAGCTGATACAAACTGCACGTCTGTTAATACCTGCGTCCATGTGTTTTTATCTACATTATCTCCTGTCCCCAACTGACCGTAATAATTATCTCCTGTTGCCCATAACGTCCCATCCGTCTTTAACGCTAAACTATGATAATAGCCGGCTGATACAGACTGCACACCTGTTAATACCTGTGTCCATATGTTTTTATTTACATTATCCCCTGTCCCTAACTGACCATTATAATTATATCCCGTTACCCATAATGTCCCATCCGTCTTTAATGCTAAACTATGATAATAGCCGGCTGATACAGACTGCACACCTGTTAATACCGGCGTCCATGTGTTTTTATCTGCATTACCTCCTGTCCCTAACTGACCATTATAATTATTCCCTGTTGCAAATAATGTCCCATCCGTCTTTAACGCTAAACTATGACTTCCGCCTGCTGATACAGATTGCACACCTGTTAATACCGGTGTCCATATGTTTTTATTTACATTATCCCCTGTCCCTAACTGACCATTATAATTATATCCTGTTACAAATAATGTCCCATTCATCTTTATTAGTACTAAACTATGACTTCCACCTGCTGACATAGATTTCACATCCGTTAATACCTGTCTCAATGTATATTTTTGTGTATTATTTCCTGTCCCTAATTCTCCTTCATAATTATTTCCAGCCCCCCATAATGTCCCATCCGTCTTTAATACCAAACTATAACTCCAGCCTGCTGACATAGATTTCACACCTGTTAATACCTGCGTCCATGTGTTTTTGTCTGCATTATCCCCTGTCATTAACTGGCCATAATAATTATTTCCTGTTACCCATAACGTCCCATCCGATTTCAGTGCTAAACTATGGTATCCACCTGCTGATACAGAACTCACGATAAAAGGTGCTGGTATATACACGGCCTCATTTGGTGCTGTTGTTGTATCTTTTTTCGTACATGAAAAAATTCCAAAACAAATAAAAATCCCTATTATAATTCCTGTCGCCCTTTTCATTTTTTCTCCTTTTTTACTATTTTATTGAACTTTAACTCTGCCTTACTTTATTAAATTAACTTTATATTACACAGGTTATTTATATATTTGTGTCCATTCATTTCTATACATAGTATCTCCTGTCCCTAATTGACTATATTCATTATCTCCCGTTACCCATAATGTCCCATCCGTCTTTAGTGCTAAACTATGATAATAGCCTGCTGATACAAACTGCACGTCTGTTAATACCTGCGTCCATGTGTTTTTATTCACATTATCCCCTGCCCCTAACTGACCGTAATAATTATCTCCTGTTACCCATAATGTCCCATCCGTCTTTAACACTAAACTATGATAATAGCCGGCTGATACAAACTGCACGTCTGTTAATACCTGCGTCCATGTGTTTTTATTTACATTATTCCCTGTCCCTAACTGACCATCATAATTATATCCTGTTGCTAATAATGTCCCATCTGCCTTTAGCACAAAACTATGATATCCACCAGCTGATACAGATTGCACATCTGTTAATACCTGCGTCCATGTGTTTTTATTTAAGTTATTTCCTGTCCCCAACTGACCATCATAATTATATCCTGTTGCTAATAATGTCCCGTCCGCTTTTAGCGCTAAACTATGATATCCACCAGCTGATATAGATTGCACATCTGTTAATACCTGCGTCCATGTGTTTTTATCTACATTATCTCCTGTCCCTAACTCACCATATTCATTATCTCCCGTTACCCATAATGTCCCATCCGTCTTTAATATCAAACTATGACTCCTGCCTGCTGACATAGATTTCACACCTGTTAATACCTGCCTCAACGTATATTTTCGTGCATTATTTCCTGTCCCTAATTCTCCTTCATAATTATTTCCAGCCCCCCATAATGTCCCATCCGTCTTTAATACCAAACTATAACTCCAGCCTGCTGACATAGATTTCACACCTGTTAATACCTGCGTCCATGTGTTTTTGTCTGCATTATCCCCTGTCCCTAACTGACCATCATAATTATATCCTGTTGCTAATAATGTTCCATCTGCCTTCAGTGCTAAACTATGGTATCCACCTGCTGATACAGAACTCACGATAAAAGGTGCTGGTATATACACGGCCTCATTGGGTGCTGTTGTTGTATCTTTTTTCGTGCATGAAAAAATTCCAAAACAAATAAAAATCCCTATTATAATTCCTATCGCCCTTTTCATTTTTTCTCCTTTTATTTTATTATTTTACGATTTTGATCTGATCCCGGAAATGATTATATTATTTATCTATTAAATTGTCAAAATGTATTTTTGCATTTCTTTCGTTATTTCATCCCAGTAAAATCTTTTCAAATCAATATTTTTTATTTTTTCCATTAATTCCGTGATATTGTTTTTAGCAAACAAAATTTTGTCGCATAAATCATCCCTGTCCGGTTCTGCCATAAAACCATCTCCTCCTGCATTGTCATACTGTATTTCCCCTGCTTTTGTCATTTTGCATTTTACCAGCAGCGAATTTTGTTCGTTTAAAAAGTCGCAATGTCCGCCCCAGTTGGTTGCAATAACAGGGATGCCGCAGGCAATTGCCTCAAGGTAAATCATTCCAAAACCCTCGGCACGCGAAGGCAGCACAAAACAATCGGCATTACGCATAAGTTCTGCCATCTGTCCCTCGTCGTATTCTTCCGTTATTATTTTTATGTTTTTAGACATGGGTATTTTGCTTAAATCCACGTCATACTTTGATTTACCGGGTTTGTATGGAAATTTTATCATAAGTTCCACGTCACTTTTACTGCCAAACGTTTTTACAAAACTTTCAGCCAATACGTCTATGCCTTTTCTTTTCTGCGGCATGCATATAGACAAGAACGTAAATTTCGGGTTATTTTTACGTTCGTCTTTTTTATAAAATATTTTTGGATTAATTCCGTATGGAACTATTTTTATCAAATCACTTCGGACGCCCGATTCAGTAAAAATTTTCCGGTTAAATTGTCCGGGTAAAAATAAAACGTCGAGACGTTCGTTTATTCTTTTTACCCATTTTTCCGGAACTTTTGTAGTTTCATAGGTAAGCATGCCTATTTTCCGTTTCGTCGTTATCAATTTATAGTTTTCCGGGTATTCAAAAGTAAGGGTTTTGTCATGAATAAATTTTTTCTGAAGATTAAATTTTTCAGGCAGTTTAAAATCAGGATTATACAGGAATCCCCTGCGTTCATAAACGCACACGTCAACCCCGGAATTGATGAATGAATTTATTATTTCCCTGCCGATTTTTGCCCATGAAACAGGGGAACGAAGCATGCCGAAATAATTAATGCCGTCTGCCATTGCTTATCCGCCATTTACAATCATAAAATTTCTTCCCTGAAAATTACGCAGGAAGTTAAATTTTCCGCAGGGGAACAAAAAATCAGATGTGAAGTATGTGTCCAAATTTTTCCTTTTTCGTCTGCAGATATTTTTTGTTCATTTCGTTCGGGGGAATTTCAATGGGGACTCTTTCTACTACTTCCAGTCCATATCCGCTCAGGCCTACTATTTTTTTTGGATTGTTCGTCATGAGACGCATTTTCCTGACGCCGAGGTCGTATAATATCTGGGCGCCTATCCCATAATCACGCAGGTCGTCAGGGAAGCCGAGTGCCCTGTTTGCCTCAACGGTATCAAGTGAATGCTCATATTGTAATTTATATGCCTTTATTTTATTTGTAAGACCTATTCCCCTGCCTTCCTGCCTCATGTATAGCAAAACGCCTTTTTTTTCTTTTTCTATCATGGATAAAGCAACGTGCAGCTGCTCTCCGCAATCGCATCTTAAGGAACCAAATACGTCACCGGTCAGGCATTCAGAATGAACACGCGTTAAAACAGGTTCGTCGCTGTTTATGATTCCCTTTACGAGGGCAAGATGAACTTTACCCTCGCACTTATCCGAGTAAAGGGATAATTCAAACTCGCCGTATTTTGTAGGCAGGATGATTTTCTCCTGTTTTTCTATCAGGATTTCATTTTTTCTTCTGTATTGTATCAACGATGCTATTGTGATAATTTTTAAATTATATTTTTTTGCAAATTCAACGAGTTGCGGCATACGTGCCATCGTGCCGTCTTCATTTAATATCTCACATATAACGCCTGCGTTTACCCCGTCCCCGCAGCCGGCGAGCCGGGCAAGGTCAACCGCTGCCTCTGTATGACCTGCACGCTCCAGAACGCAACCGGTTCTTGCTATCAGCGGAAAAATATGCCCGGGTTTTATGAAATCATCCGGTTTTGCGTCTTTTGACACTGCTTTTTTTATAGTAAGTGCCCTGTCTGCTGCTGATATTCCGGTGGTTATGCCGTAACGTGCATCAATTGATACCGTAAAAGCAGTCCTGCGTTTATCCTGGTTTTCCGATACCATTGGTCCAAGTCCGAGTTTTTTTATCTGCGATTCTTCCATTGCAAGACAGATTAAGCCGCTGCCTTCCTTTGCCATAAAAGTTATTATTCCCGGAGTTATTTTATCTGCGAGACATATCAGGTCGCCTTCGTTTTCCCTGTCCTCATCATCCACGACTATTATCATTTTACCCTGTTTTAAATCATCCAATGCTTCTTCTATTGTATTTAATTTGAATTCTTCCATAATTTTTCTCCGGTAAATTTTTACGGATTCTAAAAATCACTGAAATCAAAAATACTTTTCATTTTTAATCAATTGCCCATCCGGCATTTTACGAATACATGTCAACGAGCAGCCCTTTTATTTTTTCAATGGTTGCAAGGAACTGCAACGTTTCTGATTGTTTATTGAGAACCTGCTTTGTCAGTTCTTCAAGATGAGCATCAACCTGCTCAACCAGATAATATATTTTTTTCCTTTTTATCATGATTTTGGAACTATCCGAAACCTTAACCATATATATTTTTTTTACAACCTGGTCTATAAATGATTTTATGAGATCTTTATATTTTTCCAGTTCTTCAAACGTCCTGTGTCTTTCAAGTATTTTTGCCTGGTCGTCTATGTCTTTTATTAACTCATCAAACGTTTTTCTTATCTCTTCTTCGGTTACTTCATCCAGATTTTTCATAAAATTTGGCTGATTAACCATGTCACGTGAAACATGTGTTGCACGATTTTTTCCGGTTGACCTTTTTGTCTTTCCAATTTGTGCCTTATTATCTCCAAACTGTCCGGATGTTTCAGGTATTCTCATATTCTTATCCTCATCTTTAAAATTTTTTATCTCCCTTATTTAACATCTTTTCAACGTATTTGCTTATTATATCAAATTCCAGATTGACTTTGTCTGTTTTTTTATATTCACCAACAGTCGTTACGTTTATAGTTTCAGGAATTACCGATACGTCAAATAAATTGTTTCTTACGTTAAACGCAGTTAAACTAATGCCGTCAACTGCTATTGAACCCTTTTCTACAACGTATCTGTAAAATTTTTCCGGAAATTTTATGCTTAAAATTGTATCTCCTGCTTCTTTTTTTAAACAGTTTACCTCGCCGGTTGTATCCACGTGCCCCTGGACAATGTGTCCGTTTAAAAAGCCGTCAGCCGTGACCGGCAATTCTATATTAACATTTTTACCGTAATTAACATATTTAAAAGTGGTTTTATCAATCGTTTCTTTTGAAACGTCAAAGGAAAAAATCCTGACGCCGCTGAAAGACGTGACCGTAAGGCAGACGCCGTTTATGGCAATTGACATACCCTTATGAACGTTTTTTATTTCTTTCTCGGAAAAAATTTCAATATTTTTCCCTTTATTCATCGTTTTTATTTTTCTTATTCTGCCTCTGCTGTAAATTATTCCGGTAAACATTTTATTTATATACGACCTTTCCTTTTATCAAAACGTCTTCATTTATTTTTTCCATGGAAACGTTTTTTAAACTAAAAACCCTGCTCATCTCACTGAAACCCATTTTGCCAAAATAATGAATTCCGTCTGATCCGATTATTTTCGGTGCTATATACATCCATGCCTCATCTACAAACCGTTTACATAAAAAAGAAGTAGTAACCGCAGAACCACCTTCTATAATCACGCTCATTATTCCGAGTTCAAAAAGTTTTTTCATGATAAAATCTTCCGACAATCTGCCTTTTGCTGCCGGACACTGAATGATTACAGCCCCCTTTTTTTCAAGCATTTCCTTTTTATTTTTACCGATTTTATTGTTAAATATGAATACTTCGCCGGGCATCGCATACTTAAAAACGTTTGCATTTATGGGTGTCCTGCCGGCTGCGTCAAGAATAACTTTTTTTATTCTTTTTTCCCTGTCTATTCTGCAATCAAGATGCGGATTGTCTATTAATATTGTATTTATGCCCACGAGTATGGCATCGCAAAATTTACGCAGAAACTGGGAATGTTCCCTTGCTTTTTCTGACGTTATCCATTTTGATTTCTTATTTTTTAAGGCAATTTTGCCGTCCATTGAAAGTCCGGCTTTTATTATTACGTAAGGAAGTTTTTTCCTCATGTTTTTTATGAACACCCTGTTCAATTCTTCTGCTTCTTTTTTTAAAATTCCTTCCGTAACGGAAAGTCCTTCACTTTTCAATTTTTCAAATCCTTTCCCGTTTACTTCCGGATTTGGGTCTTTCATTGACGCGACTACTTTTTTTATGCCGGATTTTATAATCTCATCAACGCATGGCGGTGTTTTTTTGTTCACATGAACGCAGGGTTCCAGATTTACGTATAAAACAGCACCTTTTGAATTTTTACCTGCTTTTTTTATTGCTTCTGCTTCTGCATGCGGCGCGCCTGATTTTTTATGATAGCCCGTTGCTATTATTTTACCGTTTTTTACTATCACACAACCAACCATGGGGTTGGGTGAAGTATGTCCCGTTGCTTTTGATGCAAGGTAAATTGTCTGTTTTATGTATTTTTCGTCCTTATTCATCTTTTTCCTCCGGTATAAAAACAAATATAACATAAATATGTTTTTTTGACAAGGACAGGCTGATATCCTTTAAAACGCAATAGAATAATTAAAAAAGACTGGGAATGAGGAAAGACATGGCAGACACATAAAAAGGCTGAAAATAATGAATAAAGAGGGGCCAGGGGAGATTTTATTCTTTCAAATCCCCCTTTATCCCCCTTTTACAAAGGGGAAAAAAAGAAAAAGACAAATCCCCCTCTTTCCCCCTTTTTCAAAGGGGAAAAAAGAAAAAAATCCTGACCTACCAAAAGAAATTTGTATGTTGCCTCCGATTATTCCTGACAATATGATTCACAGAGAGTATATAAATAGTGTTTACCATCTATGTCCTGCTCCCTTATTCAAACGCAGTTTATTTCACCATAGGTTTACTCGCTTCCAGCCCTGCTGTTACCGGATTTTTATGATTTGCAAGGAGTAAATTTTTATTATATAATTATTTTACATTTTTGCGGATGTGGCGGAATTGGCAGACGCGCCAGATTCAGGTTCTGGTGGTGGCAACGCTGTGTGGGTTCAAATCCCACCATCCGCACCATATAAATTTCCGATTTGCGTTTTTCAGATATCCTTTACTTCTGTCCGGTAAAAAAAATATGGATTTCATATATTCCTTTTCAAATTATATGTTTTTTGGTTTAAGTTAATTTTCCCTTTACGATTATTTACCAATATCCTGCTTCAATTCTAATTTTTCCAAATATCAGATTACATATTTTTTAATTTTAATTGTTTTGAATTTTTATTTTTTCCAATTCTCTTTAAAACAAAATTTTTTACTCTTTCTGCAATTAATACGGCATTTTTTGTTTCACTTTTAGAAGGAAATAAAATTTCCCCGGGATATCTGAATTCCACCGCATAATCTGTTAAATTATGCGCCTTGATCTCAAACAAATAACTGAAATCTTTATCTATTTTGATGCATTCTTTAATAAGTTCCTCCAAAACATGCGTCTTTTTATCTCAACATTGTTATAAATCAAAAACGCCTTTAAACATTTTTCAACACATTGCTGCATATGAAAACAAATCGCATCCGTAGCCGGTTTTCTTGTTTTAAATTCATCTTTACCTATTTTTAGATCACTTTCCGCTTTTAATATCCATTCATTGACCGTTTTAAATCTCATTTTACTAAAATTCCATCTTTTACGGCATAATATGTTATCTGTCCAATGTCATCTTTATTGTCATTAAACGTTTTCTCGGATATTATTAATATATCTGCAAGGATATCCGAGTATACCAGTTTTTTTCTGATTTCGCCCTTGATCGCTCTTTTTACATCATTTTCTATTTCTTTGTCAATTACAATTAAAAAATCCCAATCACTTCCTGACGTGAAATTCCCCTTTGCCCTTGAACCAAAAAGAATTATATTTTTTATCCGGATATTATTTTCAGCCAATTCTTCTTTGATAATTTTAATTGCTGATTTTAATTTGTTTTTAATCATTTTGCCCGTCCTTTTGTTTTTTCATGCATAATTGAATAACTTTCTTCATATTTGCAATTAATTCATTCCTCGCTTTGGATTGAGTATTCGCATCTGGAATCCCTGACACCTTTACTGCCGAATAATTTTATATTGCTTTAATTATACTTCAAAAATGTATGTTTTCAAGAAGAAATTAAATGGAATGAAAAAATTGATTGCAATAAGTTGCATGAAGTAAGGAGAAGGATATGCATTACGGTTAGACACAAAAAAACAAAAGGGCATTTTGCGTAACAATCCTTCCATTAAATTTGCCGGACAGCAGCAGGCAGCGCGTCCAATAAAGTATCAATACCGGACGTTGTTGTATAAAATTATGCTTTCCTTTGGCACCCCTAAATATCCGGCAACGACGTTACATTTCACCTTAAACAGAAAAAAAATCGGACGTTTTTCCTGTTCAAGTGCTTCAAAATTTCCCTGTCCTTTTGCTACTACGACTTTTGCATTTTTATATAATTTTAGGAAATCACTGCTGCAATATTCAGGAACGATTCCGGGTGAGTCACAGCCGGTTGAGACAATCCGTGCAACCTTGTCTATTCCTGCAAAAACCGCATCTTCCCTTGTTGCGTCGTTTATTATGGGCTTTTCTTTTACCGCATAAGTTATTTCCGAGCCATATCCGGATTTTATTTCTTCCATAAAAACCCTGTCAAAAACGGTTTCACCTGTATTATCGCCGAGATATAAAATTTCTTTTTCTTTGCTTAATTTTTCCTTTAATTCCTTAAAATGAAAAATCGCAAAATTTTTTGTCAGGACTTCATGCATGTCCTGCTCAAGTTCAAACTCTACCTGTGCACCAAAATCAATTATATTACCTGCTATTGCAATCCTTAAAGCCGTTTCAAATTTATCTTCTGATTTTTTTACTCTTTCTTTTAAATCTTCATACATTGAAAGGGCGATGTTGTTATATTTATCCTTTATTATTTTATAAGGATCTTCATTCTTTAAAATTTTTTTTATCAGGATGTGCATGTTTCTGCTTATTTTTGGCGGAGTGTCTTCCAGATTTATATTTTTTAAATACTTTTCTATTTTATCAACTATTTCCTTTTGTTCTTTTTCCGGGCGTCCGGCAAATTTCGCCGCCTGTATTGACTGCCTGATAAAACATGACAGGCACTCTGGAAACGTTTTCATGCGTTCATTCCTTTATAAAACACCCTGCCATAAAGATTTTCTTTTTTTACAACGTTTTCTTTTTCAAGTTGTTCAAGTATTTCAACGATATCACGTTCGCTGCAATTTAAAACAGACTTTAAGTCATCAAGCGATACCGGCCTTAAACGTACTATAGACGTTATTGCATCTTTTAGATTATTTATCGTTTTTATTTTACCGCCCTTAAAAGTGCCTATTATTTCCGCTCTTTCCCCAATCAATTTTTTTATTTCTTCCATTTTCTCAGATTCAAGTGGTTCTGCATATTCCTCTGCCCGTAAGCGGACCACGGTATTTAACTGTATTTTTTCTATTTCCGGAATTTTGTCAAAAATTGATTTTAGTTTCATAATGTGGTTTTTATCGTCATTTATGCCTTTTACAAGCATCACTTCAACCCATATTTTTCCCTTATACTCTTTACAAAACCGCATAAATCCATCCAGAAATTTTTTGAAAGTAAAAAATCCGTGTGGTCTGTTTATTTTTATAAACGTTTCCTCGTCCGCCGCATCCATGGAAGGCAGAACGACGTCTGCCTTTGCCGTATCTTTTATTACGTTATCATCGTAAAAAAGGGACGAGTTTGTAATCAGGGCAACGGGCGTATTTGTAATTTTTTTAACTTCACCTATTGCCTCACCAAGGTTTAAGGCGAGCGTCGGCTCACCCGAACCGGAAAAAGTAACGTAATCAGTTTTTGTTCCGGTACTTAAAAACTCCTTAAATTCCGTCATTACGTCGCTCGTTTTTACAAAAATCTGCCTTTTATCAACGTATCTGAAAGTTCTTCCCAGTTCGCAGTAAATACAGTTAAAATCACAACTTTTAAAATTTAACAAATCAATGCCGAGAGACAATCCAAGACGTCTTGACGGCACAGGTCCGAAAATATACATTTTTTATTTCCTTTATATAAAATTTATTACGACTTCCTGCTCTACTGCCAAATAAAACAATTTTTCCGGGATTTAATTCGTTTTCCATTAATATTTGGGTAATTATATCAAACAATCATAATTATTCAATAGCCATGAACCGTAAATTCCCGGGGTTCTGCATCTTAATTTCCATCACAGATGAGCGTTACATAAGAAAAAACATACTCCTGTCCGGCAAAAAACATAGATTTCAAATCATTTTTTCAAATTATATGCTTTTATGAAATTTTTGATTTGGTAGACATCAACTACAATGTTGATTGATTTTTTTACTATTACAAAAAAAAATGCAACAATCCTTCCATTAAATCAGCCGGACAGCGATGTCATACAATACGAATCAATCTTACAGGTAATATACCGGAGCGAAAAGCACACGCGTATTTTTTATTCTTTTAATACCCCAGTAATTTTTTGTAAGCACCAGTCCGCGTTCCGGCTTAAAATTTTCAATGAAATTTACGTAACTGCGTGTAAGCGTATTTTCCTTAAACATGGAATATTTTACCTCAATGGGTATTTCCTGACCATCTGCTTTTACCACAAAATCCACTTCTGCTCCTGCTTTTGTCCGCCAGTAATAAATCGGATGTATTCCCTCAGTAATTTCAAGTAATCGTCTGTAAACGTAATTTTCAATTAATGCACCCATATCCTGCCTTTTTTCAGCAGGTCTCATATCATCTATAAGACTATTTCTGAATCCATTATCTATAAAATATATCTTTGGTGCTTTTGACAGTTCCTTTATCTTACTGGTAAAAAATGGTCTTACCGTGCAGCATATAAAAGTTTCCTCAAGTATTTTAATGTATTTTTTCAGTGCCCGAAAGTCAATCCCGGTCAGCGACGATAGATTATTATAATTTATAATGCCGCCTGCCTGTGCAGATAAAAATTCTGCAAGAGACATGAGACGTTCATCAGTTGCCAGTGCAAGCAGACCTTTAATATCTTTTAAAATATAATTGTTTTGTATTTCAGTCAGAATCTTAATTTTTTTATCCCTGTTTTTCTCCAATACAACTGCTGGATAACCGCCCCATACGGCATATTCTGAAAATTTTGCCGAAATTTCACAAAAAAAAGGGTCCTCATCCTGTTTTATTTCTGCTTTCCTTCCGGTCAGAAGAAAATCTCTGAGTATCTGACTACCATGCTCGTATAGCCGTCGCAGTCTTACGTCATTCGCAAGCAGGAATTCACCAAAATTAAAAGGGTAAAGATTAAAAGTTAACATTCTTCCTACCATATACTTTCCTGCCTGGGTCCTGATGTCAAGAGATGACGAGCCTGTCACCAGAATTTTCAGGTCTGGCATTGTGTCGTAAATTAACTTTAAACCACTTCCACCGTTTTTTACATACTGGAATTCGTCAATTAAAATGTATGAAGGCCTGACTTTTTCGTCAATAAGAGAGCGTATAAATTCAACCGGCGCTGCAGAAAACTGCTTTAATGCCATCCTATCCTCAAAAGTAACATACGCAGTTTTTCTGCCACGAGTGCTTAACATGCTGTTTATCATGCCAAATAACACAGTTTTTCCTGACTGTCTTGGACCTACTACTGCAAGGTATTCCCTTTTATCTAAAAAACCTTCCAGGACCTTAAGGATATCCCTTTTTATTATCATTTTTAGCCTCACTAAAATTGATTTGCTTGCAATATTAGTAATATCAAAGTAACAGGGAAATGTCAAGTTTTTTAAATTGTTAACTCATAAATATAGTTTTTACCTCTCCTGTCCGGTAAAAAAATTAGATTTCAAATGGGACCCCCTCGGGCTAAAGCCCGAGGTTCCACTCAATTCTTCATTTGAGTTACCGGACGTGAGCGGCTTATTCCCCGTATGCACTTTTTAAAATGGAAGTCAATTTTTCCTTATTTCCTATTATTCCTGGTATTCCTGAAACCTCAATAAGTTTATCCGCAATCATTGGGAGCATTGATTTTTCAACTCCTGCATCCTTTAAATTATTTGCAAGCCCCATGGACGAAATAAAATCCTCAAACCCTTTTGCACATACTTCCATGAGTTCTCCCTCATCCGCATACTCATCTGCTCCAAAAATTCTCATTGAAAGTTGTTTTATTCTGTCCGGCTTTTTGTCAAAAAGAAATCTCAGATATGCCGGTAATATGGCAGCAATGCCGGAGCCGTGTGCAATGTTATCATAAATCCCGGTCACTGCATGTTCTATGGGATGCACAACCCATTCACCTGCCCTTCCGGAATTTGGAAGTCCCTGTAATGCAACGGTTGATGCAAGTGAAATATTCGTTCTTGCCTTTTTATCTTCCGGCTCATTTATTGCTTTTTCTGCATTTTCAAAGCAGGTTAAAATGATGCCTTCCGTAATTCTGTCCTGCAAATCACATTCCGTCTCACCTGTCAGATATTCTTCCAGGACGTGCATTATTATGTCAATTATGCCTTCTGCCGTCTGCTTTGCAGGAACTGTAACGGTAAGAGACGGGTCTACTATTGATACCCTTGGATAAATCTTATCAGGATTATAAATTGCAGCCTTCTGCTTAGTTTGTTTATTTGTAAAAACCGCTGATGGGTTACCTTCGGAACCAGTTGCAGCAAGAGTCGGTATTAACATAATTGGCGCTGCATCGTTTATCTGTTTTGCTTTTTTTGAAGGTAACCAGACGTAATCCCACAGATTCCCTCCGCTTTTTAAAACAACGGCAGCACCTTTTGCTGCATCCATTGCAGAACCGCCGCCCAGTCCAATTACAAAATCGCAATTTTCTTTTCTTCCAAGATTTGCCGCCTCATCAGTTTCGTCCGTCTTCGGATTTGGCGTAACGCCGGAATAAACTACGGATTCCACTCCTGCGCTTTTTAACAAAGCAATGACTTTATCCAGGACACCCGTCTTTTTCGTTGAACTTTTTCCCGTTACAATCAGTGACTTTTTTCCAAGTTTTGTGGCCTCAATCCCGCATCTTTCAATAACGCCCCATCCAAAAACTATTTTTGTCGGATTATAAATGTTAAAATCTTTCATTTTTTCACCTCCATATTTGATTTTATAACTGATAATAAAATGGTTATGGCTAAAACTACACAGATAAATCCGAGAGAAAAAAGCGTAGATATATGGAAAAAGTTTGCCATCAATAATTTTATCCCTATGAACAAAAGTATGATTGATAATCCGTATTTCAGATATATAAACATCTGCATAATACCTGAAAGGGCAAAAAATAAGGCCCTAAGCCCGAGCAATGCAAACATATTTGAACTATATACGATAAAAGGATCCAGGGTTATTGCAAATATCGCAGGTATTGAATCTACTGCAAAAATTACATCAACAAAATTAATTACAAGAAAAACGATAAACAATGGGGTAAAATATGTTTTACCGTTTTCTTTTACGAGAAATTTATTGCTTTCATATTCGGCTTTTACGTTTGAAAATCTGGAAAACATTTTAACGATGGCATTCTTTGATGGGTCATATGTTTCGTCTTTTTCAAAAAACATTTTTAGTGCAATATAAACCAGAAATACTCCAAATATATACATCACCCATGAAAATTTATTTATAAGTGCTATTCCAAAAATGATGAAAACGGCTCTTAAAACAATAGCAACAAGAATGCCTAAAAACAAAACCCTGTATTGATAAATTGCCGGCGTTTTAAAATATGAAAAAATTATCAAAAAAACGAACAAATTATCAACGCTTAGTGATTTTTCAATCAGATAACCTGTCAGATATTCCAGCGTCTTTTGTTTTCCAAACAGGAAAAAAATCACAATACCAAAAAGCAAAGCAAGAAATATCCAGAAAAGAGTCCATAACAACGCTTCTTTTATTGAAATCACGTGGTCCTTTTTATGAAAAACCTTAAAATCCAGAAAAAGAAGAATCAAAATAAACAAATTAAATACAGTCCATAACAGTACCTCATTCATTAGTTTTTCTCCTTCTGACAAAGATACATATACTATACAAAAACAAAATAATCTTTACAATAAAAAAAACGGACACACCCATGCCCACTCCTGTCAGGTAAAAAATATATATTTTCATATAATTCCTTTCAAATTATATGTTTTTATGAAATTTTTGATTTGGTGGACATCAACTACAATGGAAGGATTGATTATATTTTTTGAGAAATTTATTGCAATAAGTTACATGAAACAGGAGAAGGAAAAGTATTACTATGAGACATGGAAATAATGTAAAATAAGAGGTGTTTGCGTAAGCCGAGCAAAGTAAGTAAACTAAAACCTGATGGAAGCATGCAAACAATTTATTACGAAAAAAATACAACAATCTTTCCATTAAATTAGCCGAACAGCAATGGGACATGCCACGTAATCGTCACGGTTAATCAGATTGTGTGTATTTAATATTAAATTTTTTTCAGGCAGGAATGACAATCATGCTGGATTATACAGATAAAAACAAATTAAAATTTTTAATTAATAATTATTCCGTGGGGACCGGACGTAGTGATATTTTCCCCTTAAAAAAACGAAAAATTATATTTCTATTGTTTTATCAGCCATTCTTTTGCTTTTTCTTCATTATCAAAAGCAAGAAATTCCCGTTTTGAAAATTCCATTATTTTATTAAGAATAATTTTTTTAATAGGATTTATGCCGAGCACAGCAGATGCTTTTACGTATGGTTTATTTTCTTTTACGTATTCCTGCAATGCAGAAACAACGGCTGAGTTATACCTTGCATGAGTTACGTCGGTTAAAGTAAGGAGAGAATGCTCCGGCTGGCTTCTTATTATTTTTTTTGCATAGTCAATAACCTGTAAGACCTCATTTTCAAGCAAATCAGCCATTTTTATTAATAGTATTTTCTTCCCTTTGTATTCCACAAATTTTACTTTTTCTTCCAGATCCATTTTATCTTCCTTTAATAATAATTATAGATGCATCCGTATATTACAATAAAAAAGGCCGGAATTATTTAAAATCCCGGCCTTTTTGTATACAATTATTTTTTACTTCCGGCTGATTTCATCGTTTTTGCTGCAACTTCTGCTGCAATGCCTGACGTATCTTCTCTCTTTGAAAACCATATTGCAATTCCAATAATCAATATTCCAGCCAGAATTGCGCCGATTACCACCGGATTTTTCAAGCTTGTTCCAACCAGTATTGGTGCAATAATCAACGATACGAGATTCATAACTTTGATGAGAGGATTTAAAGCAGGACCCGCAGTATCCTTAAACGGATCTCCAACCGTATCACCTGTTACGCTTGCCTTATGTGCTTCCGAACCCTTACCGCCATATAAACCATTTTCAATTAATTTTTTAGCGTTATCCCATGCTCCGCCTGAATTGGCAAGAAATACGGCGAGCAATTGTCCTACGAGAATTGTTCCTACAAGATATCCCGCCAGTCCTTTGTAGGAAAGCAAAAGACCTACGATAACGGGTGTTAAAATGGCAAGCAGACCGGGTCCTATCAATTCTTTCAATGCTGCAGACGTGCAAATGTCAACAACCTTTGTTGCATCCGGTTTTGCCTTACCCTGCATTAAACCCTTTATTTCCTTAAATTGTCTTCTCACTTCATTAACAATCAACGACGCTGCCCTTCCAACTGCTCTGATTAAAAGAGAAGCAAATAAAAATGGAACTGCTCCGCCAATCAGTATCCCTACAAAAACAACCGGGTCTGCTACGTTAAAACTAATTTCCGTTACGTCCTGTCCCAATGCACTTAATTTACTGACTATCGTTTCGTTGTATGAAGAGAAAAGTGAAACTGCTGCAATGACCGCAGTTGCTATTGCAAAACCTTTTGTTATTGCTTTCGTTGAATTTCCGACCGAATCAAGTTCGTCAAGAATTCTTCTTTCCTTTGGACTCATATGTGACATCTCACCGATGCCCTGTGCATTATCTGATACGGGACCGTAACTGTCTTCAGAAACGATTATTCCCGTAATAGTCAGCATTCCGAGTCCAAGAAGAGAAACTCCATAAAGAATCTGATCGGGATTTTGCACGCCAAATATCAATATGGATGCTGCTATTGCAACAGCAATGGAAATTATGGCCCATACGCTGCTTTCCATACCCTCTGCAAATCCCTGAATAATTGTAGTGGCATGACCGGTTAACGTTGCTTTTGCTACTTCTTTAACAGGCGCATTTTCCGTTGAAGTAAAATACTCTGTTAATTTTGAAATAACAAAAGAAAGCAAAACGCCAATAGTAGTTATTAAAAACAATTTCCATGCAAGGACGTGCGGCGAGCCAGCCAGTCCTTCAACTTTTACCAATCCGTCAATAAGATAAAAATGAGTAACCAGCGCAAAACCGATTATTGAAAGAGTTGAGGCAATAAAAAAGCCCCTGTTTATCGGTTTCATAACATGCTCTGTTTCGTCTTTTGCTTTTACAAAATACGTCCCGATAATTGAAGTTAAAACGCCTATCGCTCTTAACATAAGCGGAAAAATTACGCCTACGGTTCCAAAACTTGCTGCACCGAGTATCATTGCAGCAACGAGAGTCACTTCGTATGATTCAAAAATGTCGGCAGCCATTCCCGCACAATCACCTACGTTATCACCTACGTTATCTGCTATTGTTGCCGGATTTCTCGGGTCATCCTCCGGGATGTTTTTTTCAACCTTGCCTACAAGGTCTGCTCCTACGTCTGCTGCCTTTGTATATATTCCGCCGCCAACCCTCATGAATAAGGCAAGTAAGCATCCGCCAAATCCAAAACCTACAAGAACTTCCGATGCCTTTGAAAGAAAAATCATAAAAATTGTAGTAGCGCCAAGAAGTCCGAGCCCTATGGTAAACATACCGGCAATTGCACCCGTTCTGAATGCAATCGTCAAAGCTTCTTTTTTGCTCGTTAACGAAGCATGTGCAACCCTCGCGTTTGCACGCGTGGTTAAACTCATACCGACAAAACCGGTTAATGCAGAAAATGTGGCACCAACCAGAAATGCAATTCCTCTTCCAATGCGGATTTTCATGTCCCATGCAGGATCAGGGTCTCCGCTCGTGAACATAAGAACAATGGCAAGAATTACGGTAAGTAATGCTATAGTTTTAAACTGTCTTGCCAGATATGCATTTGCACCTTCCTGAACTGATTTTGATATGTCCTGCATTATTTCACTTCCAGGACTTTTTGACAATACTTCTCTCATCAGATAAAACGCATACAATAAGGCAAGAATGGCAATACACCAAATTACCCACAACGCCTGACTTTCAAAAACCGTGGGCGGACTAACATGAATTACGCCATGCATTTGGTACCTCCTTTTAAAATTTTTTATTTTCTTAAATAATTTTCGTTATTTTTACACATAAAAACGTTTTTGTAAAGTTTTTTTTAAAACAACGGAAAAGTAAAAGATGCCTTTAAATTTTCGATTGATAATTATTGTGCTTACCGTTTAGCAATAAATTAAATCATATTCTAATTTCTTCTACGTCAAGCGACGCCAAAAGTTCTTTTAATTTTTTCATCTCTTCCTTATTTAAAGTAATCCCCTTGCTCATTCTTTTATGCTCTGCATCCCATGACCTGATGTCAACTTTTGCCGGCTTATCATTCCAGGAAATAACGTTTACTTCTTTTCTCCAGCCGCCACTTTCACTTAAAGAACCGAGATTTTTTATTAAATCCCACTTGAGTTCTGCCATAAGTCCTCCTTCCAATAAAAAATACCCGTCAGATTTTAATATTACTTATATGATTTGATTGCATCTTCCACATTGTCATAACAACTTAAAATCTCGTTAAATTCAACAGAATAAAAAACGTTTTTTACTTCTTCGTTCATTGAAGAAAGCCGTATATCCCCGCCGCCTTTTCTTGCTTTATTTAAGTTTCCCAAAAAAACTCCCCAGCCGGCACTGCTTATGAAATTAACGTCGGATAAATCAATTACAATTTTAAAATTATTCTCATTGATTAATTTATCAAACGTTTGTTTTAAAACGTAAAAGGAATCAGCATCGATGCTTCCGGAACATTTAACTATACAAACGTCTTCTCTTTGTTCCATATTTATCTGCATCTTAAATCTCCCGGTTGCTTTTTAAAAATGCATTTATTGCATCTTCAACCGTTTCATAATTATTTATTACGTTTTCAAGTTCCAGTGCTTCAAACACAAATTTTACTTCCTGCGGCATTGCAGCGAGTTTTATGTCACCGCCTGCCTGCCTTGCCACTTCCAGATTGCCCAGAAAAACCGCCCATCCGCTGCTTGCAATGTAACTTATGTTTTCCAGATTAAAAATAATCTTGTATAAATTGCTTCTGAATAACCTTGATAGTATTTCTTTTGCATAATTATATGTTTCAAAATTCAGATACCCTTCACAATTTAATATTCTGATTGAATCATCCTGTTTTGCCATTGACTGCAATATTTTCAATGTCTGATGCGATTCTTTAAAATTATTGTTTTCTTCCATTTTATTCCTTTTACATTATTTTTTTATCAAACTCATTGACGTCTTTTTTATTATATCATCTATTTCAACGACTGATTTTTTATAAATGTCGTAAATGGCGTTGTTGTTTAACAACGTGTATTTCGTTTCATCTCCTTTATTTTTATCTTTTTCATCCGACATTATACGCATTATTTTTTCAGCCGTTTTAAACGTTCCGGTATTTTTATAATTATTAATAATATCATAAATAGGCATAACATTGCCATCTTTAAAAGCACTATCCAGGAGGTTTAAAGCCATGCTTTCCCGTATCAGAAAAATCTGTTTCTCTGACATTTTTATCTTATATTTATCCTTATATTTAAAGAAAAAATCAGAAAGTAAAATCCAGTTTTTCGTTTTTCTTTCTCCGGCAGTAACCGGCAGAACGTATGATAACGTTGACATGAAATACGGCGTCACCTGTTTTGAAAAAGCATCGGCTTTTATTTCGCAGGAATCAACTATACCGTATGACATAATAAAATTGCAATAATCAAGTGCTTCCTCAGGATTGCCGTTTTTCGCCATAATGACGCCTATGCGTAACAGACCGTAAGCGGCCCTGATTTTATACTTTTCATCCGATACGTTGAATGTTTCCTTTAAATCCCTTGCAACGTATTTTGCTTCTTCAATTGATACGTTATCCAGGGATAAAAGCGCTTCTTTTCTTTCTTCGTTATTTTCACTAAAAACAAGTTTATCGGTAAGAGTTGCACACCCGTCAATAAAAACAATCAAAACAAAAAACAAAAATCTGTAATTCATCCCGATTTTTCTCCTTGTTTTTTGTAATCATTTTAAGATAAAATAAAAGAATAGTAAAGCCGGTTTTAAATGTAATTATATGATAATTTCCGGAAAAAGGAGCAATTTTTTGAGCACAATCAAAAATATAACGCACGTAGTCAATAAAACGCCCGTTTTCGTTTTTCTTATAGGCCGTCATATTTAAAAATGAAAAAAGCATTGTTTTTCCGGATAGGAGCAATCGGGGATACGCTATTAACGACGCCTGCCGTCAGGTATTTCAAAATTAACAATCCTGATTTTGAAGTCCATTACATGGCCGGTTATCCTGCCGTGGAAATTTTAAAAAATAACCCGTATATAGACAAAGTCCTTTGCTTTGACGAAGTTAAAACGGTATCTTCACGTTTCATAAATGCAATGCTTGCAGGGAAAAACATAAAAAATACGATAGACCGGCATTATGACGTTTTTTTTGATTTTGAATCAAGTTATTATTCTGCATATCTTTCCTTTCACGTAAACGCAAAGGAAAAAGCCGGTTTTAAAATAACGCAAAAAAGGAAATTTTACTTGAACCATCTGTATAATTACAGGTTAAACTTCGGACAAAAAAATATTTACATGCCGTTAAGATTCATAGAACTCATAAAAAAATATGCGGGAAATAAAAATAATTTTAATATTGACCCGGTTTTAGTGATTTCCACCGACGAAAAAAATCAGGCAGAAAAAACGTTACGGGAAACCGGAATAAATCCCGGAGAAAAAGCAATTGCGGTCTGCATATCGGGAACGTGGGAAGTAAAAAAATGGCCGCTTGATAACTGGATTAAGTTGTTTGAAAAATTAAGTCCGCGTAAAATAATTTTGCTGTGGGGACCCGGGGACGAGGAAGACGTAAAAAGAATAAAAGAAAAAAATCTGACTAACGTTTTTGTAATTCCGGACGTAAAAATCAGGGATTTAAGCGCTATTGTAAGTTTTTCGGAGGTCCTCGTTTCAAACGATAACGGCGTGCGTCATATCGCACAGGCACTTTCGGTTAAAACGATAGGACTCTTTGGGCCTACGAACGAAAAAGGCTGGATGAAACAGGATGAAAACAACGTGGCGATTACAACGCCTGCCGTCTGCAGGCCTTGCGATAAAACCAGATGCAAAAATAATTTCTGTATGAAGGACATCTCACCTGACGCAGTTATTGATAAAATTAAAAAATTTATGTTTTTCTCTTAAACATTTTTTCCACTTCATAAAAAGGAATATTTACGATTGCAGGCCTGCCGTGCGGACACGAATAAGGTGCCTGTATTTCAAAATAATCCTTTAACAACCCTTCTATTTCCTGGTTTGAAAGTTCGTCTCCTGCCTTTAAAGCAGCTCTGCATGCAAGGGTTGAGGTAAGGCGTTTTAAAACCTCTTCTTTTTCAGCCGTTTCTTTTTCCATAAGAAGTGATATTGCCTCCCTTACAAAAAGGGCGGAAATTTTTGTTCTTATTATTACCGGATGCGTAGTTATTTTATATTGCTTTTCTCCAAAAATTTCGATTTCAAACCCCATTTTTTTAAATGTCCCGATGTTATTTTCAATTATTCTTTTCTCCTGCTGGTTCACTTCAATTATTTCGGGTATCAAAAGTTCCTGCAAACGCATTTTGCCGTCTTTTATTTCCTTATTGATTTTTTCATATAAAACTTTTTCATGTGCTGCATGCTGGTCTATCATTACCAGATTTTCGTCGTCTTCTCCTATTATGTAAGTTTTGTTCAACTGTCCTATCACGCGCACAAACAGGCTTTGCCTTTTTTCCGATTGAACTTTCACTTTCTCCTGTTTTTTAAAATCAAACGGCTTTGATTTAAACAGTTTTTCAGAAGAATCTTCTTCATTTACAAAATAACTTTTTATGGATTTTTCTATTTCTTTTTTTGCCTCAAAAACGGTCTCTGTCTGCCGGCTTATGCTTAAATCAGAATAAGAAAGAGAATCTGCTATGGATTCCTTTATCATATTATATATCCTGCCTTCATCCCTGAATTTTACTTCTGCTTTTGCAGGATGGACGTTTACGTCAACAAGCGACGGGTTTACGTCGATAAAAACAAAAGAAACGGGATATTTGCCTTTCATAAGATAAGTTGAATAACCGTCATAAACCGCATAATTTAATCTTTTACTCGTTATCAGCCGTTTGTTTACGAACAAAAACTGGACGTTTCTGTCGTTCCTCGATATCTGTGGTTTGCCCACGTATCCGTAGATTTTTACGTTATCGGATAAATTCTTTATTTCTATCAGGAAATCCGAAATTTCTTTTCCAAAATACAGCCGTATTCTTTCCTTTAATCCTGCATCCTTTGGGAAAAACAAAATTTCTTTTTCGTCAATCGTGAGTTTAAAAGAAATGCCTTCGTTTGCCAGTGCAATACCAAGGACGATTTCTATTATATGAATCTCTTCCGTATAGTTTGTTTTTAAAAATTTCAGACGCGCAGGAGTATTATAAAACAAATCCATGACTTTTATTACGGTGCCGTTATTTACAGCCACTTTTTCTTTTTTCTTTTTTCTGCCGGCTTCAAGATATAAAAGCGTCCCCATATTTTCATCTTTTGTTTTTGTCATTATTTCAACCCTTGAAACGGAAGCAATGGCAGCAAGCGCTTCTCCCCGAAACCCCATTGTTTCAATGTAATTTAAATCGTCTATTTCTTTTATCTTGCTTGTTGCATGACGTAAAAATGCATTCTCACAGTCATCTTCATTCATACCACAGCCGTCATCCTTTACTTCAATCAATTTCTTACCTGCGGACAAAACGTTTATGGTAATATTCTGTGCACTGGCATCAACGGCGTTCTCCACGAGTTCTTTTACGCAGGATGAAGGCCTCGTTACAACCTCACCTGCCGCTATCTGGTTTATTACGTTGTCCGGCAATACTTTAATTTGTGCCATATCCATTCCTTCCCGATATTAAATACGTCTATCAAAATTATTTGTTATAAGAATTTAATACTACCGTTCATTAAACATGTGTATTTAATGTCCTTATTAAGCATATTTAACGGGCAATGTTTTTCATCCGCCATCTGGCATCCGGCAGCGTAGTTATCTTATCACTGCTACTTTTTCAATCACCCTTTCGCCTTTTAATTCCATCACAATTAAATAAATACCGGATGAAACAATCTTTCCTTTGTCGTTTGTTCCATCCCAGTAAAAATCGCCGCTTTCATAAGGGTCATCTTTGGAAGCAGATCCCGTATATTCAGAATCAATCAGATTTTTTACAAAACTGCCGCTTAAGGTATAAACGGTTATTTTGAATTTCCCGCTTTTTGTGAGAACGTATCTTAATTTTAACTGCTGTGCTTTTGTCAAATCAATTAAATTTGAAAAAACCCTTATCTTGTTTTGTGGAAAAGGCAGTTCTACCCTGACAAACGGATAAACTGCATCTTCGTTTCCTGCAGAATCAAGCGTCTTTACAATATAAAAATAAACGTTGTCCCAGGTTGTCGTTAAATCAGTAAAAGTAACATCCGCAGTAGAAGTAAGTTTCAGGTAAGTTGCCCCGTTATCCGCGCTCCTGTAAACATTATAACCCGTAAGTGGATATCCATAGATACCGCCGGGTATTGCTGCATCCCACGTCAGGACAACGTCTTTCTTATTTACTATTTCATAAGAAACTTTTGCACCCGGGGTTAATTTTGCCGGCTCATAAGGCATCACTGAAACCTCGCTGGATTTCGGGCCTTCACCTGCATCGGTTACGGATGCAATGGAATAATAGTAAGTGGTGCCATTTATAAGATTGTAAGTATCTACGTATTCACGGCCATCGTAAGGCAGTCCATAAGCAACCGGTCCTCCATACGACTCCCCTTCAATTCTTCTATATATGTTGTATGAATTAGGCAAAACCCTTGACCAGAATAAATAAACCTTTTTATCTCCTGCTTTTGCAACAAGAGTAAGAGGCGGTTCTTTATATCCGGCAAATGTAAAAGGGAAATAAACATCCGAAAGGTCTTCGTTATTCATGGCATCAACGGTCTTTATTTTATAATAGTAAATTTCGTTTGACGTGTCCAGATTGTCGTCTACATAGTAATTTGCCGTAACCAGTAAAGCAACCGGTTCATAATTTCCATACGCGCCGGTAGCCCTGTAAATGTTGTAAGTATAAACGTTTCGTGTAAAAGTATATGGTTCTGCCGGGGCGTCCCACATCAAAAGTGCACCATTAAAAATATTGCTTATTTCCACGGCGGTAACGGAAGACGGCCTGATAAATGCATAAGCAGAAGACGTATTTGAAGCAGGTCCTTCTACAGAATTGTTATCTACGGCAGAAACCCTATAATAATAAGTAATTGTATTTGAAACGGATGAAACGTTTTGTATGGTCATAATGGTATCGTAATAAACGTTTGAACCGGCAGGCGAAACGTTTAAAAATTCGTCTGCCTCGGGATAGGTTGAACGATAAATTTTAAAATGATTTACAGGATAATTCATCTGCCATTGCAATTTTATTTTACCGTCACCGGCAGACGTTGCAGTTAAATTATACGGAGCATCAGGAGGGACGGATGCAACCGGCGTTATGTTCAAAGCATAAGCAGTTATGGTATCTGACGAACCGTAAAAATTGTTTCCCTGAACTTTGTAAAAATAACATGTGTTGTTTGTAAGTCCAGTATCATAATAATAATTATTTGCAGTCGTCGTGACTTTGATATAATCCTGATTATTCATTGATCTGTATAAATTAAACGAAATAAAATCGTATCTTTCGTCTTTATCCCAGGTAAGATAAACGTAACCATTACCGGCAGCGCCCGTTAGCCCGCCCGGTTTTGCTGGAAAAGTTACCGGTCGTGCAGACACGACGTCGGTAAACCTGCCTTCCATATAATAATATGCAGAAATCCTGTAATAATAAACCACCCCTGTCGTCACGCCGGCATCAACGTAAGACGTATCAGACGTAAAAGTAACGTTTATATAATCTGCCGCATCTGTTGATCTGTAAACATTATAATCTGTTGCAATTTCATCCGCTGCGGGACTCCATGAAAGCGATAATGCACCAATTGTCTCCGCGGCTTTATCCACGGAAAAATTTACCGGCGCCGCAGGCTGTATGGTTACGTAAATAGGATTTGAAAATCCGGATTCATCAGTATTCCTGATTGCGGTCACATTATAAACATATGATTCATTCGTTGTCACGTTTGTATCCGCAAACACGTTTGCATAAGAAGTTGAAATTTCACTTCCATCCCTGTATATTTTGTAATAATTTATGCCTTCCTCGGAAAGATTTGCCATCCACGTCAAATTCACTTTATTTGAAGTATACGACGTAATTGAAAGGCATTGCGGCGTTGATATTCCGTCAGGAACATAAGCGTTGCAATAAGAAGCTTCTGACGTATTTGAATTAACGTCAAGCGTTATTACCTTATAATAATATTTTTTACCCTGCGTAAGTCCTGTATCAGTATATGAAGTTATCGTAGTCGTAGGTTCTGTGCCGCTTATAAGCGTAAAAAGTCCGGCTGCAGCGGTTGCCCTGTAAACGTTATACCCGCCAATGTCATAAGTCCCGCGTATGTTTGTATCAGACCACAACAGATTGACGTTTGAACCGTCTGCCGTTGCAGACAAATTTTTTGGTGCAAAAGGTGCAGTAAACGGCACAGCCGTTTTTGTTATTGAAAAAGCACCTTCGCCGTCATAAACTGACGTAATTTTATAATGATACTTTATTCCGTTAACGACCTGCGTGTCTATGTATTCGTTTTTTGAAACTGCAATTGCAGGGCTGAAACTGCCGCATCCGGTTGAAGAGCGATAAATGTTATAACCGGAAACAGAACCGGCATAATCATTCGTCCATCTTAAAAAAACTTTTGAATTATAGGGCTGCAGGGTAATGTTAAACGGCGGTCTTGGATTTGTTTTTATTGCCGTCGTAAGTCCGGATTTCTCACTTAAAGTATTTACGGCCATCAGGCGGTAATAATAGGCAGAATAGGTATCTGCCGTAGTATCAACAAAACTCGTAACGTTTCCAGCAGTATTGGTGACGAGCGTTGCTGTCGTTTCGGTTATGTTTGCATTGTCACCCCTTAAAATCGTATAATGCATTATATCAGATGCAGTCGGAGAAACCCAGTTTATGATAACGTTGTTGCCGTCAAAAGTAAGATTAACGTTTTCGGGCATTGCAGGCGCAGCGCCGTATCCTTTTATAAAAAAACAGATAAGAAACAATAAAAATAAAATCCTTTTCATTAAAAATTTCCTCCTAAAATTCTATGTCCAGTTTTGCAGTGATATCCAGCTGATGATAAGTATTGTTATTATTTATGTAATCTTTTACATATGAATAAGTAACGTTAGCTGACGACCTGATGTTTTGTAAAACGTTATACGTGCCGCCAATTTTCACGGAGTAATTTCCCGTAGAAGTCCTGATGTTGCCAACTCCCAGTCCGTTAGTTATCGTCGTACTTAATGTTGAATATAAATTCAGATTTTGCTCAAACTTTATTACTTTTCCGCCAATAAACGGCAGCCAGTCCCATAAAGTAATCGGCCGTTCCATCTTTAAAGTATATCCAAGGGAAAGTGACGGCGTTAACAAATTTTGCCACGTTATTACTGATCTTTCCCGTGAATTTGTATTTGAGCCGTTTACGTCCGCGTGCCCATTAATTTTTCCAACGCCGGATTCTCCAAAATACAGAGTAACGCCGCCCTCGTTTGTCGTGGAATCCCTGAAAATCTCGTCCGTATTTAAAGCGTTTCTATTTAACGTCCTGCCGTAAGAATAACGTGCAGAAATTGTCTGGTCTTTTATCAAAAACTCCAGTAATGGTATGGTTATTTTCTTTATCTGAATGTTTGATATCTGCAGGCGGTAGGTTTCAGACGGATCTAACAATGCCCTGCCTGACGATGGCCGCGTTTTTGTATACGTCCCATAAGGCGTAAAGCTGAATATATCCCCAAACTTTACTTCGTTTATGCGCAACGTATGATTAAAATTTATCATCCCATTATAAGATAAATTTTCAAATATCTCCATTTCATTTTCGTCGTATAGCATCTGAAACAAAAATATGTTCCATTTGCGTTCAAAACTTAAAGTATTGAACTTTTCAAACGATTCCCTGTCGTATATTCTGTTATAATCCTCAGTTACGTCTATGTTAAAAGAGTATTCTGAAATGTCCGGAATGACGGACAATATTTTTGACAAAAATAGCGCGGTTGAAAAACCAAGACGCCCGGTTGTCTTTAAGATACTCGTGGTATAATCCATGCTGTGATTTGCGGAATAGTTAATGCCGGGCGAAAAAATCCACAGTTCATTTATTTTTAAACTCAACTGCGGCGTTATGCTCTGTCTTAAAACGAGGAAATCCTGCGTATAGTTAAACTCTCCCAATCTGTCTCTGTAATACTCAAAAGTGCCGTCCAGATTTCCTTTTTCCTGTTCAACCCTGTATTCATAGGAAGGATTGACGTTAAATATCCAGAAATTATAGTTACCGTTCCATTTATAATACTGCTCAACGTTCTGCTTCCATGCATCATAAAAAGATGCCGATACAGTAACGGAAAAAGGTGCATAATAATCTTTCCTTATGTCTTCAAGTTCCATCCATGCATTGAAAACGTTTGAACCAAGCGGCACGAAAAACAATTTATCCGGTGCAGTCCAGTTTGCAGATGGTTTTACGATGAACCGTTCCTGTCTGTTTGTCTGATAAGCATAATTCCCGTAATACGTAAAATGCGTGTCAAAATATCCGGAAGTAACGGACAGGTTCAGCCCTGGTATGGCATTAAAGCCAATGCCGCCGCTGTGTTCAATGGTATCGCTGTCACTTTTCGTAAAATTATCGGTATATGATGCATCGTTTTTGTATTTGTCTTCCACGTATGACTGCATTCTGCTAAACCTGTAATTAACGGGCATCATTGAAAACAAACTGGAGTTTGCCGTAAATATTGAATTTGTAATGTGCGACTTTAACTGGGATTTTCCTACGTCGTCAATTGTATTAAAATCAGTTTCCTGGTCTTCGTAAGTATAGGTTACATTTAATACGCCCCCCCAGTTCAAATTTGAACTCATAAACAAAGCGTTGCCTATTTTGGATTCCGGGTCAGTAAGGCGCACGTTATTCAGGTAAATTTCCTCGTCCGCAACGATGCCGTTTGGATTAATGACTCCAACAACAATCTGTATTACTTTTCTCAGATTCGGACTGCCAACCGGCGCCGAACGTTTTTTATCAGAACCATCTATCTTAAATTCAATTGTATGCCAGGACCTCTCGGGAATGTCGTCAATTAATTCGTTATACTGATAATAATCATAATTTTCGTCGGCAGCATTTGAAATGAACCTTATAAAAAGTATCCTTCCCGAAATTCCAGGCGTCTTTCTTTTATAAAATACGTCCATCTTTAAATTCTTATACGATCTGAAATCATAGCCCGTCGTGCCTGCAAAATTTTTTACGGCATAATAAATCGGCTGCCCGGAACTTAAATCATAACCTGAAAGTTTATATTCCATTGCGAGTGATTTTTCATAATCCTTGTCTGATTCCGTTTTATAATCGTAAAAATCAACGTTGGGGATATAAGAAGAATCGGTATTCCTGTTTATGGTCCAGATGTTAAATTTATTCGTATCCGGAGAATTGATGTAATTTCCCGCCATGTCATAGGATGGTTTTACCTTTAACGCCCACGCATTCCCGACAAATTTTATTGATTCAACTTCAAGCGTTCCATTCGTAGGAGAACCTGACGCGCCTTTTACCGTTATTCTTACATGCTTTATGAGTGACATAAAACGGGAATTTGACAGAGCCGGATCCAGTCTATCTTCATAAGACAGATTTATGCCGCTTGAAAATTTATAAAGCGGTATCCTGATGTTTTTCCATTCCCCGTTTGCAGGTATTTCAAGTTGCGGATATGAAATGCCGTCACCGATTGCAGAAGTGGAAAATCTGTAATATTTTTCTTCGGTATCAAGTCGTCCGTTATTGTTCATATCCTCGGTATCCAGAACGTTATTTCCCCTGCCCCAGTAATCTGGATTAGGTGGATAAATTCCGCTGCTTATACCATTATCCTCCCCTTTATCAAGGTCCAGACGGCCGTTTGTAGGTTCCGTATCTTCGCTGTCGATTCCATTGTATAAAAAAGAATTATTACCGTTTGAATCTTCGCTTACAACGCCTACGTCAATGTCAATTCTCACCGGCCTGTTGCCATCCACGACGCGCACCCACAATTCCATGTATGTATAATTTCTGAAGCTCTCCCCCGTTGACGAAACGACGTATCTGAATGCATCCCAGTTCTGGTCCGTCAATCCCGAATAAGAAAGTTTTAATATCGGCTTTTGCGTCTGCACCGTGGTTTCAGAAGTTACAACTTCATGTCCGTAACCGGTATAATCATCTTTGTAGCAATAACTCCTGTATTCCGGCTGCATACCAATCGGCATTGCAGCAGGAAACCAGTAATTACGTGCCATAGTTAGAGTTCTTATGTTATCTGCACCCTCCATATCGTCTATCATTGCAACGCCTTTTTCTTCATGTATGTCGTATATGTTTGAATTCAAATCACTGTGTGCAATTTCACCGCTTACGTTTATGTCAACAGGCAAATTTACGTCGTTTATAAGCGGCAGGGAATTGATTATATAATTAAGGTTATCCTTTTTTAAGTCAAATTTAAAATCTGCATCCAGTATGTATGCGGAATAAGGCGTTGAAAAAGACGTGTCGGTATTTCTTGCATCCGGTACTGTCGTAGGTTTCGTTGAAGTTTTATTCAAATAGGTGGTTCCAAACAACAGATTCTCAAACAACTGGTATTCCGCTCTTCCTCCCCATATTGAATTGTCAAAAACCTGTATAAAAGGAGAATAATCATAAATCACTTCAATCAGTGAATCATCCCTTATCTTCGTTTTGTCCAGAAAAATTATTTCACCTGTTTCGTAGATTATCTGATAATCCGTATTCTTTTTCTGCCTTACGCCGTCTATGCGTATTATTTCGCTGCCTGCAACTACGGGGTAATTATCAAGCCGGTAGGAAGAAACATTAAATCTGTATTTTAATTCAATCGTAAAATTAGACTTTGCTGCTCCCGGTTCAATGTTATATGCATCGTTGCCGGAACCTGACGTTGATTCCGTTCCCGTTGCACCAAAATATCGCGGGTCAGTTGAATTTTCCGTAAACGGATAAAATGGTTTAAATTTTATCAGCCCAAGGTCCGCGTCAATTTCATAATACTTATCCGCGTCTTTCTCCCACGGTCTTGGAAGTATCTGTGGTACTCCTGCTTTATAAAGTTTTATGTCGAAATATCCCGTATCCGTCATCGGATTATAAATCTGCGTTTCTCCCATGTAATAATGATTCATAACGACGTGTGAGATGTCCGTCTGTCCTGATTTAATCAGATGTGCATTGTTTGTAGTTACTCCGTTGGAAGCAGAAATAAGATTTGCTTCGTCAAAATCAAAAGCGCCGGAAGCAGTATAACCGACGCTTTCTCCGTTTGAAAGTCTGTATGCAACCGCTATGACGTAATTTGCAGGTATATAACCGTTGAATTTTATTATACCCGTCTTGTAATCTACCGTATAATCGGTTCCAAGCGTTCTTATGTTAAATCTGTATTTGCCCGTTGGAACCGAATTTATGGTATTTGCCGTATATGCACTTGTTGTCCCTTCGTCAATATAAATCATAACAGAACCAGGCACGACAGATATCTGTGGTCCTGTATGAAAAGGATTAAGTCCTGTAATTTTTGTATAATCCCTGGTCAGATAAAAATACTGGTTTTTTATAAAATCCGTATCCATTAAAGTTATCCCTGGCTTGTTGTTTGTTTCTTTCTCCCTTAACGTTCCTTTAAAATACTGTTTTTCAGTTACGCCCTTTGGCTGTGCCCAGCCAAGCATCATCCTTAATTTATCATCTAATAACGAAACCCTGCTTTTTATGCCAAAGAGCGATTGCGGAGAACGAACATATCGCGTGTTTGGCAGGTCAAAAGACATATCTCCAAATGAAATCTCCTGTAAAGTTTCTTTTTCTTCTCCCTGATAACTTACCGATATTCTCGTTTCTTCGGAAGTAAGACCGGATTGTTCGTCGTTATAATTAATGTCTATTTTTATTTTTTTCCCTATCTGGCCGCTTAGTTCAACGCGAAGCGGTTGATTGATGGTTGGCTGTGCTATGATGTTATTCCTGTCCGGTATTGAAACTTCATACCATCTGTTTGAAAGCGTAAGTTCTATCGTTTTCATTCCGGATAATTTAAGTTTTGAATCCGGCGGTAATCCGTATCCGGAAATATCATAGGATATTATTCCTTCTTTGGGGATTTCTGTAATCTCAACTTTACCGGAAACGACGGAACTGAATTCACCAATATTGCCCTGCATATCAACCGATGCTACTTTATAATAATAAATTAATCCCGGTGACGGCGGCGTTATGCTGTTTATGACGTTATCAAAGTAAAAATATTTTCCTTTTTCATCCTGCAATGGTTTTGCAAGGACTTCATTAATCGGTTTGTCAGGAAAAACGTTCGGGTCGGTTGAACGATAAATGTTATAACCTTTTATCCCATAAGTCCCCTGCGTTTCGGATGCATCCCACGTAAGTTTTATGGACTCGGACGATGCCGCTGTTACCGTTAAATTCCTGGGTGCAGATATCCTGCTGTAAGGAACTGCTTCAATCTTTTTTGAGAATTCAGAAGTATTTCCGTTTACGTCTACCGTCTGGATGTAATAAAAATATTTTACGCCTTCCGTAAGTCCAGCACCATCTGCATTATCTTCAAATTCGAGCGATTTTATTAAGTCGTGATTTATTTTGTTTTTTTCGTTTTCAGTGAGTCCTCTGAATATGTTATATCCGTCAATGTCATAATAACCGGAAGAAACGGGTTTCTCCCATTTTAATAAAACGCTCGACGTTTTTGCAATAACCGTAATTTTATCCGGAGGCATTAAAATTCCCTCCCATTTTGCGGATACTACGGGAGAATCGGAAGTTTCGAAACCCGTTGCATCAATGCCGGTAACTTTATAATAATAGGTAATTTTATCCTGAAAAGGCACCGTTGAATTTTCATTATTATCAACGTATTCCGGCATTTCTACTGGTTCCTTGTTTATTTTAACGAATTCACCTTCATCAGTCGTTGCCCTGTAAACGTTATATTTGAATTTTTTGTCCTGCAACGGTTTCCATGTGAGTTTTATACCGATTATTTCCTTTGAAGTAAATGCCTGCAACTGTTCCGGACCGGCCATTGGCTCTGTCTTTTCAGCAGCCATCTCAGCAGGAGGAGAAACTTCAAATATCGTGTCGCCTTCCGTATCTTTTTTTTCCTTTGATATTATGTTTTCCTGGGCAGATATTTTATAAAAAAAGCCTGCAAGAATGACAACTATAAAAACAATCGTTATTTTTTTTTTCATCTATTAATTTTTATTGCTTAAAGAAATCTTGTTTTGCTTTGATTTTGCATTTAATTCTTCCATGGTCGTCCGTAAATCCTCAATGCTTGCCGTTTCCTGCTCAATGGAAGCAGAAATGTTCTCTACATGGGAAGCCATTTCTTCCGTCATTTTTTCTATTTTTCCTATAATATTGACTATGTCCTGAATCTTTTTTACTTCATCGGCCGTAAGGGTATAAATGCTGTTTGCGGCACTTACAGAACCTTCTATTACCCCCTTTATGTTCTCAAATGCTATGCCTGCATTATTCGCCGTATCAACGCATTCGTTTATGCTTTTTGCAGCATCGCCTATTTTGTTTACTGTCATCTCCGTCGTTTTATTTATGTCCTTTACTTCTTCTGAAATCTTCTTGGAAGCGCTGGCCGTAGATTCTGCGAGTTGTCTTATTTCATCGGCAACAACCGCAAATCCCCTTCCGGCCTCTCCTGCGCGTGCCGCTTCAATTGAAGCATTCAAGGCAAGTAAATTCGTCTGCTCTGCAATTTCTTTTATAAGCGTCGTAACCTTGCTTATTTCGGTCGTCTTCTGTCTCATTCTTTCAACAACTTCGTTTAATTCAAGCATAATGTTATTAATTGATTTTATTTCGTCGATCGTTTTTGATATTTTTTCCCCGCCTTCTTTGGCAGATACTTCCATCTTTTGATTAAAAGCAGTCCCTTTTCCTGCTTCTATTCTTATTTTTTCAATGTCGTCTGAAATATTTTTTGTTATTGTCCTCGTATTTCTTACGGATTCCATGTAACCGGACATTTTCTTTGCAAGTTCCTGGGCAGATGCAGAAATCGTATCTGCCGTTGACGACACTTCAACGAATGAATCCATAATACCATGAAACGTCTGCGTTATCCGGCCAAATTCGTCATCCATTATTTTATGTTCTGCCCTTATGTTCTTTATTTCGTTTATGAGTGCAATTGCTTCGTCTTTTACCCCGAGTTCTTCCGCACGCATGATTATTTTATCCTCGTTTTCAACCGGTTCTTTTGAAAATAGCGAAACAAATCCGGAAGATATGAATAAATAATAAAACGACCACAAAAAGATTAATGCAAGAGATAAAAGTGTAATAAACAATAAAACCCCAATTCCATCCTTTATTTTTGCCAGATCCGACAACGTTTTATTTAATAAAGCTAAATTTTTCCCCTTTATTGCTCCGATTTTGTTTAAAATTTCCTTATCCTGTTTTATGACCTTATTTATGTTATCGTCGTTTATTTTATTCCATTCCAGGTCCTGATAATTCATAACAAGCATGCCGTACAAATCCGACAAGGTTTTTTTATCATTTAAGCGTTCAATGATTTTTTTCATGTCGGGCATTTTAATTTTCGGATAAGTTGCCTTTTTACCGTCTTTTTCAGGTATATTTCTTATCTGTCTTAATAACTCAATGTGCGTAGTTAATGCCTGCTCAACGTCGGACAAAACCATTAAATCCGACGTTAATTCCTGTATCTTTTTTTGTGCTGTCGTCAGGTCTCTTTTCATAAAAGACGAAACCATCACAAAACTTATGATGATAATTAAAATCAGCGCCGCAGACATGCATAACAAAAAATCCTTTTTTAAAATTACTTTCTTCATTTTCCCGTCTCTTTTATCAGATTTAATTCATAACCCGTTAAATTGTTCTTTAATTTTATAACGCCGATGTTTTTTGCGAACCACATATCAACATTATAACCGTCTGTCCTGTATTGAACCTTAAACGCAGAAACGTCACCAATAGGTGTGGATAGTTTTTCCTTATCGACAACTTTACCTTTTATTAAATTGCCTTTGTGATATCCCGCATTAAAAGTGACGCCTTTTTTCAATCTTGCAGGTAAAATAATGAACTTGTCTTCTTTTTTCTTTCCATAATCCTTTGAATATGCAACCTTATAAATACCATTTTTGCCTTTAAAATAGTATTCCTGTGTTGTTGAAAAATTACCCTTATCCGTTTTGTTTAAAATTTTACAGTTATATCCGCTCACATTCTCCGTCTTGTTTAATATCTCCCATTCTTCCGGGCTCATGTTTTTTCTATTATACAATAATTTCACCCCAGCATTCAAAGGAAAATAACCTGTTGAACTTTCCCCCCTTATGGTAATTACGGCAAACGTAGCAACGATTATTATTAAAAGTGTCACACCCGCTATTATCACGCCCATAGTTCTCTTTGATTGTATTTTTTTTTGCTTTTCTCTTTTCTCGCTTGCTTCCAGAATTTTATCAACGTCAATTTCTGCCATTTTTACTTCCTCCTTAATCAACATAGTTTATCATACGCCGGCAGGTTCTTTAAAAACCAGTCTTTTTATCCTGCACCCCTCTATTATATGCTTCTATAATTATATATTTCAAATCAACGGTTTAATTTTTTCAAATACGTCCATTGCTTTTATGCTTTTCATGCATTCAATGTCTCTGTCGTTACATATTATTTTATCACAGGGAGCGCAATTAATTCCACTAAATATATTTAGATGCGAGGGAGCAGGACATAGATGGTAAACACTATTTATATACTCTCTGTGAATCATATTGTCAAGAATAATCGGGGGCAACATACAAATTTTTTTTGGTATGTCAGGATTTTTTTCTTTAACAATATCCCAGGGAGTTTTGTTTTCTTTGTAAGTATTAGGTCTAACAAGGTTAAAGAATA
>JAGNJD010000042.1 GCA_018000835.1 Candidatus Goldiibacteriota bacterium
TTTTTGTATATTCACTATCTTTTTTAAAGTTATTTTTGAAAAGGTAAAAATTAAAATTCTTTTCCATTTTGTTTTTCTTTGTAAATAATCGTTATTTGAAATAAGCCATTTTTTAGCGGAATAAATCCAGTCTCCGGAAAAATAATTTCCGACGAAAGAATAAAACGGCTGTTTTCTATCATTAAAAATTGATATTCCCATGCAAACAAAAGGGATATCTGCCGAATAATTATCCGAACCATCAACGGGATCAATGATAACGTAATTATAATTACCCTGCTTCTCTTTATTTATTTCAGTTATTTTATCCGATTCTTCGGACAATATCTTTGCTTTTAATCTGCATTTTTCTTTTAGTTTTGAAATTATCAGATTCTCAACGTATTTATCAAAATATTTCGTTATGTCCCCTTTTTTATTCCTTTTTATTGCTTTATCAGGCAATCCTTTTAATACACAACGTCTACATTCGTTAAAAATGTTAAATAACGTTTTAAACATGAATTATTTTTTATATATTATTACGTTATCTTTGTATACTGCCGCGTACCAGTGTGGTTCGCTTAAAAATTCCCCATATAATACCTGCTCAATAGTTTTTATTTCAAAGGTTTTTATTCCACTCGTATTGCCATTACTATCATAGGTATATTCATTTCCATTTGCATGAATACTTAACGTTTGGTTTTCTTTTGCCTTAAACGTTACGCTGTTCGTTGGATTGACATCTGCTTCACTTAAAGCAACTCCGGATGGGAAAAATGTAATGTCAGTCCCATCAACGTTTTTTAAACTTGAATTTATCGCTATCCATGTAGGGTCGGTCGTACCAGAACATGTTATTCCTGACTTGTTATATACCGTTACATCAAATTCCTGCCCACAACCGCATAATAAAATCATTATAATTGAAAGTAAAAATATCCTATTTTTCATTTCCATCCTCCTTTTAAAACATATTTTAAAACATTATAATATAACGGATGTATAATTCAAGTTGATTTTAAACGGAAAAAATCATTTTAAAGGTGAAATTTGCATTACAAACCGGTTCTATCCTGTAAAAAAAATAATGATTTTTTGTTTTATTTTTTGATTTTATTAAAATAAATGAAATACTTTAAAAGTTAAATAAGAAATTAAAGCAGCCGCTGGTATTGTTACAATCCATGCGATTATGATTTTACCCGTTACTCCCCATCTAACCGCTGAAAATCTTTTCACGGAACCAACCCCCATTATGGCGCCCGTTATCGTATGAGTAGTGCTTACGGGAATGCCCAGAGATGTTGAAAAAAACAAACTCACTGCCGCTGAAATTTCAGCGCAAAAGCCGTCGACAGGCCTTAATTTTGTAACTTTTTGTCCCATCGTTTTTACAATTCTCCAGCCGCCAAATATCGTTCCCAATGCAATTGCAGTATAACATGCAAGGACAATCCACGTATGAATCTCATCCTGTTGGTCAACATAAACCAGTGCCATTATAATCCCCATTGTCTTCTGAGCATCATTGCCGCCATGTCCCAGACTATATAATCCGGCGGAAATCAGCTGGCCTTTTCTGAATAAACTATCAATTTTAAAAGGTGTCTTTTTGCTAAAAAAATTATAAATCAATAAAGCACTTATAATTCCAAGAACAAAACCAAATACAGGAGAAATGACTATAAATGCAGTCGTCTTCAAAATGCCTCCCCAGATTAACGCATCCGGGCCTGTCTTTGCAAGTGCAGAACCAACCAAACCTCCTATTAATGCATGAGAAGAACTTGAAGGTAATCCAAAATACCATGTTATTATATTCCATATACAGGCGCCGGATAAAGTTGCAAATATTATCAGGTAAATTTCGTCTTTTACCATCGTTATATTAATTATTCCTTCCCCTATTGTTTTTGCAATGTGAGTTCCAAAAAACAAAAAAGCTATAAAATTAAAAAAAGCAGCCCAGAGGACTGCCATTCTTGGAGTTAAAACCCGTGTTGAAACTATGGTTGCAATTGAATTCGCAGAATCGTGGAAGCCGTTCAAAAAATCAAAAAACAATGCAAAGGCAACCAGTAAAACTACAATCACAATTGAATGAGTCATTTCAGACCTGTTTTACAAGGATTGACTCAATGACATGTGCCGATGCCTTACAAATATCAAGAACCGTCTCGGCATGAAGATAAATCTCCTTCCATTTGATAATTTCAATAGGATCCTTTTCCTTATCAAATAAATCCTCAAGGGCTTTATCTCTTAATTTATCCGATTCGCTTTCGAGTTTATTCATTTCAAGACATGATGAAATAATAATTTTTAAATTTTTCGTATTTCTTAATCCTTTTACGGCACTGGATAGTGCAGAAATTGATTTTTCAATAATTTTCCCGAACTCTATTAAGTACGCATCTTGCTTTTTTATTTTATATATCTTTAATCTGCTGACAATCGTGCTTAAAATGTCGTTTACGTCGTCAATTTTTTTTGCAAGTTCATGAATATCCTCCCTATCAAAAGGGGTAATAAACGTTTTATTCAGATAGCCGATTATCGAATATGCAATTTTATCACCTTCGTGTTCAATATCTCTCATTTTTTCACGGGCTTCTACATCAACTTCTCCTTTATTAATAATCTCGTTAAAAAAAAACACGGCCTGAGACACACAATTAACTTCTTTATCAAAAAATTCAAAAAAATTAAAATCCTGTGGTAAAAATTTTTCAAACATAAAATTCTCCTTTTAATCAATTGTTTAAAATTGCGTTTACTATGAAAATAATTTTTAATTATGGTTGTCTATACTGCTCCATTATTTAACGCTCGCTATTTAAACACTCCAAACTTGTATAAGTCAATTATATTGTAGTATGGTACAATGTCAAAAATCCTGGTTATCTGCATTTAAACAACATCTTTAATCATATTACGCTAACATTCTCATTATAACTTATCAGATTAATGTATATTGATTTAATGAACAGAAAAATAAAAGGCATGTTTTTCAGATTTTTCAATATAACATATTTTAATAAAAATTGTCAATCGTTGATTACTGTAAATTTTACGGGCAACGTTATTATCATGCCTTCCTGCGGTGGTTTTATTTCAGTATAAATGCGTTTCATTTTTATATCAAGTTCATTGTCGATGGATTTTACCATCCAGTATTTTGTTCTGAAAAAATCAACGGAATTAAATGGAAGTATGAAATTTATTTCTGCATCTTTTTGCCCGGATGGCAGCCATAACTCATATAACACCCTTTTTAACATAATAAATTGCCCCCTTTCCGGCATTTGTTCGGATTGTATTTCATCTATATTTTTAACCGACATGGTTATCTGACTATACGTATCTTCTGCTTTTTGTTCATCCTGATCTAAAAAAACATTTTGCACTTCAATCTTATTAACATAACAATTGACATTCCATGTTTCGTTTAACGTTTCCCTGCAATCAAGAGGATGCCAGTAAACAGGAAAAGAACGTTCATTTGGTCGTTTATTTCCGGTATCCGTAAAATCCATCCGGAACCAGTCTCCTTTTCCTTTTAGAGGCATTATAAAATATTCGACAGCGTAATGATCATCTGCGTAAATCATCCTTGCAGGTATTGTAAAATATCTGAGCAAAGTAACTGCGAGCCTGCATTTCTCTACATCACATCCTTTTTTTTCCTTTAAAACCTGTCTATATGAAAAATAAATTCTATGCGGATCATTAATGATTTCTTTGTTTATCTCCCTGCTTTCTACGTTGTCATTAATATATTTATATATTTCGTCTGCAACGTGTATTGCGTTTTTTTTTCTTGCTTCTGACAGATTGTCAGTAATTTTTTTCGCTAATTCTGCTATCTCATCTGAATTATAATTATAAAACTGCGATGTAAACGTAAATTCCCTGACATTTACGGGGAAGGTCTTTAATATTCTCCATCCAAAATCGGGTCTTTCTATGTTTTTTTTCATCCGTCCTTTTATCATATAATATACTTCAAACCTATATTTATTAATACTTTCTTCGTAAGAAAATAATGTATTTGTAAGAAGTAAAAAAACGATGATTAAATATCTTTTTTTTCTCATTTTTTATGTTTGTTCCCTGTCATAAATTTAAAATTATAGTTCAAAATTTACTCCATCCTTATTATAAGATTCTTGTCATTTGACATGATAATATCATCTTTTTTTATGTAATAACAATAAAAAAGGGGGGCATTATTAAAAGGATTTTTATAAGTTTCTTTTTTTTCCAATCTGTTCCCGTATTGTTCTTCTATTTTTTCAATCTCATGCCTGTCAGAATGCCTTAAAATAACTACAATTCCTTTCTTTTTTAAATAATCGAGTTCGGCTTTATAAATCACCATTCCATCAATAAGATATTTATATTCGGACTTTCCATGTGTGATAAAATCACAAACTACCTTTTGCTCCCATTGATAAAATCCATACATATTATTTGCTGGCGAAACAATTGCAAGATAATCCTTATTTTCATTTATAAATCTGCCTATTCTGGATGCTTCCGGAGAAAATGAAAGATAAGTGCCCTCATCATCCGGATATAAAAAATAATACTGATAAATATTCATCGACGATATTGATATCGCAGTAATTAAATACATAACACGCTTAAAATTTTTATTATTAATAAAATTTAAAATATTTATACTTTTATATATGCCAAACAAAACTATTACAAAAACAGCAGGCATTGCGCCTATTATTCTGTAAAACTGCGGAGTTTCAATCGTTATTGATATAATACCAGGTATAAACATAATTATTACCCACAAAACAAAAAATCTGAAACCCGGGGTAAATAAGGAAGCAAAAACTCCGATTATAAAAAATATTCCGGTTAAATAATCAAAAAGTGGTTTTTTGTATAAATTGTGTCTTGCATTATAATCTCCTTCAAAATTAAAACATAATAAATAAGAAGTAACGTTTTTGATGAGTGGATTTAGCGATTTGCTGTTTTTTATTTCACCAGTAAAAGAAATATCACTTGCTCTTTGAAAAAACAATTGCGGATTTTTTAATGCAAAATTAATAAGCGGCAATGTCAGGAAAATGACTATGATGTATATTTTTATATAAACCAACATTTTCTCCCTGAAAAACGATTTATAATCCTTAAATAAAAAGTATAAGCAATGCAATAATATAAAAAAATGAAAAAAATATACGACACTGTATGTATAACTGGATAGTCCCATGGCAATACCAGAAATAACTGCATAAAAAGTTTTGTTCGTTTTTAATGATTTTAAATAAAAATAAGCAAAAACGGAAAGTAATAAAACCGCTTGCATGCCCAGAAAAGCAATTCTTGAAAAATTTATGTGCCATCTGGAAAAAGAAAATAAAAAAGTACCAAAAATTGCAATTTTCCAGTCTTTAAAAATTTCCTTTAATAAAAAATAAAAGGAAATTATGCTTAATGTCCCCAGGAATGCAGAAACGAGCCGTAAAGAAACGATATTATATCCAAATAATTTAACAAAAACCGAAGAAATATAAAAAAACATTGAAGGCATATAAGTATATCTGGTTATAAAAAATTCAACGTTTTTCTGTTCCATAAGGCGCAACGTTTCAGCACCATTTTGTGCTTCATCATACCAGACGCCGGGGAAAAAATTCTCAAGGTTGTAGCATCGCAGTAAAAAAGACACAACGACAAGGGAAATGACGGAAATTATTTCATACGGTAAATGTGTTTTATTCCGGTCTGTATCTATAATAAAATTTTTATCCCTGCTTAAACCAAAAAACAGAAATACAATTCCTGCTATAATAAAAGCAGCACCTTCTTTGATTCTTTGATGGTCAAAGAATGAAAAAACATGCTGCCCCCAGGATATAAAAATCAATGCAATAAAAAAAAATAATAATTTAAAAAATGTGTCCGAATCAAATTTGACATCTTTATAATAAAAATAAGCGATTGTAAAAAAATAAGCATAAAAAACAAACGAATAAAAAGAAATGGATTTTAATATAAACAAAAAATATAATGAAACTAAGACAGAAATCAACAAAAATAAAAGGAAACAAATGTTTTTGTTTATTTTAACCGGCTTCATTTATATAATGTTTCTCCGGATGAATGTTTAAAACAAAATTGCCTGGTCAGATTCAGGCAGTAAATCCAGAATTTTATTTTCTTTCATAAATTGTATCGTGTTTTTATTGGGTTTTGGCCTCGTTCTTTTGAGTAAATTTTCAATTGATAAAAATTTACCATTTTTTCTTTCACGCACAATTGATTCGGCTATCTTTTCTCCCAACTCGGGTATCAAAACCAGCGGTGGTAGTATTTTATCGCCTTTTACTTTAAAAACTTCCGCCTCTGATTCATATAGATCCACGTTTAAAAATTTCACGCCTCTTTCTTTTGCTTCCAGTAAAACTTCAAGTACTTTTAAATGATCTTCTTCTTTTTTTTCAAGGTCATATTTAATTTTAAACGACTGAAGCATATTTTTAACGTCGTCAAAACTTAAACCGGTGTATTCGTATTCAAAGCCGCTCTTTTCTCTTGTAAAATAATCGGCATAAAAATAAAGCGGGTAATGAACTTTAATGTATGCAATTCTAAAAGACATTATTGCATAAGCAGTTGCATGAGCTTTTGGAAACAAATACTTGATTTTTTTACATGAAGTTATGTACCAATCAGGAACTTTATGTTTTACCATTAATTCCTCATCCTGCTCCGTTAAACCAACCCCTTTTCTTACACTTTCCATAATGTTAAAAGCCCTATCCGGAGGTAATCCTCTTGAAATCAAAAAATTCATAATGTCATCCCTGACCGTTATAACCCGGCTTAACGTTGCCGTCTTGTTTTTTATCAAATCATAGGCATTATTATGCCAGACGTTTGTCCCATGAGATATTCCAGATATGTATATGAGTTCACTGAACGTTTTTGGTTTTGTAAATTCAAGTATTTCTCTCGTAGCCCTTGTTCCATATTCTGGTATGCCAAGCACGCCGACAGAATGAGAATAATTTTCCTTTTTCACACCGATTACGTTAATGTCACTAAACAATTTCATCGTTTTTTTGTCGTTTAATGGTATCTGCTCTACGCTTATATTTAACTCGGAACATAACCTTTTCAAACTTGTAGGCAAATCATGCCCAAGCGCATCAACTTTAACTAACGTATCATGTATTTTTTTATACTCGAAATGGGTCGTTATTGCATCTTTACCGGGTGAATATTGAATCGGGGTAAAATCGTAAATTTCTTTGCCTTCCGGAACCAGCATAAGGCCGCCGGCATGCTGTCCAGTTGACCTCTTTACACCGGAGCACCCCTTTGCAAGTCTTTCTTTCTCTGCTTTTCTTATCGCTCGTTTCGTTTTCATTTTTGACAAATATTTATCAATAAAATCCTTTTTTATTGCCTGCTCCTGCATGGTTACAATTGTACCTGCACGAAAAACTCTTTCACTACCAAAAAAGTCTATAACGAACTTATGCATGCGTTCCTGATATTCGCCTGAAAAATTTAAATCAATGTCTGGCATTTTTTCACCTTGAAATCCCATAAATGTTTCAAATGGGATGTTATAACCATCCTTAACTAATTTTTCATTGCATGCAGGACATATCTTATCGGGTAAATCAACTCCTACCACGTCCGTTGATAAAAATTCAACATACTTGCATTTATTACATAAATAATGTGCAGGTAAAGGATTTACTTCCGTTATGCCGCATAAAAAAGCAACCAGGGATGAACCTACAGACCCACGGGAGCCGACTATATATCCATCCTTTAATGATTGTTCAACCATTTTTTTGGCAAGATAATACAACGTGGCATAATTATTACTTATTATTGCATCCAGTTCCTTTTTTATTCTGTTATTAATTATCTCCGGAATATTTTCCCCGTATTTACTCTTTGCGTTTGACCATGTGATCTGAACTATCTCATCTTCTGCTCCTTTAATCTGAGGCGGACATGGTTTATCAGGCACGGGCATAATGTTATCATCTATCAAATCGCAAATTAAGTTACTATTTTCTACGACTACTTCTTTTGCTTCTTTTTCACCGAGATAGGAAAATTCATCAAGCATCCAATCCGTTGTTTTAAAGCTCAAGTCTGCACTTTCTCCTTCTGCAAAATCATCATATCCCTGTCCAAACAACAGGACTTCACGATAAACTTTATCCTCTTTTTTTAAAAAATGAACGTCACCCGTTGCAACCACTGGCTTGTTAAATTTTTTCCCAAATTGATAAATTCTTTTATTAATGTTATTTAACTCTTCCTCGGATGCAACGGTCTTTTTATTTATCAAAAAATGGTTGTTGCATTTTGGTTGTATTTCAAGATAATCGTAAAACTTAACAATTTCTTCAATTTTATTTTCCGGTTTTTTTTCCATTATTGCATTAAATAATTCACCCTGGTTGCATGCGCTTCCAAACAGCAAGCCATCTCTAAAATCAATAAGTTCTTTTCTTAATATTCTCGGCTTTTTGTAAAAATATTTTAAATGAGAGTTGGAAACCAGTTTATATAAATTTTTAAGTCCTGTATAATTTTTTACGAGAATAATGATATGATATGGAACGTTTTCCCTGCTTTTTTCTTCGTTATCTATCAAGTATCCTTCCATACCAAGAATTAATTTTAACTTCCCGCGTTTTTTATCTTTTATATATTTGTATGCACCCGGGAAAGAATGAACTACCCCGTGGTCTGTAATTGCAATTGCTCTATGTCCGCAATCAATTGCCGTATCTATGTAATCTTCAACGGATAAAACCGAATCCATGGCGCTTAACATTGTATGTGCATGTAATTCTACTCTTTTCTCCACGGCATTGTCTATAATTTTAGGTTTCTGCAATTTGTTTATTTTTTTTAAATATGCAACGAGTTCTTCTTCGTTTTCATTGTATTTAACGTTAACGAGCAACCTTGCGTATTCAATATTTGATATGCATTCAATCAGGCCGTCATCTTTATCCAAAAATGCAATTATTTTTATCGTGTCTCTTTCATTGGTTAAATAAAAAAATAACTTTACCCTGTCTTTTTCTTTTTTTAATCCTTTTGTCATATTTTTTGAATCATAAAAAACCCTGCCTTCTATAATATATTTTCCATCTTTTACAATTTCTTCAACCGGCGTTATTGTCCCCGTTATAAAATCATTCGTTAAAACTTCGCTTTCTGGCATGTCGGAGTTAACGGTTTTTTCTATTTTTTGACTTATTATGTCTGAAACCTGTTGAGCATTGTTAAATTGGGCAACGTCAATTTCTGCCTTTACGTTAAAAAATTCATTCAACTTTTGTTTTATTTTATTTAAAACTTTTTGTTCCCTTAATTTTGTGAAAATAAATGGATTTTCGCAGTTAATGATTATTTTGTTATTTTCTACAATGGGAGCGGTATAATCAAGCCACGATTTCAGGCCATCCATCTTATCACAAAAAAAATTCCAGTATTGTTGTAATTTATCTTTTGCTTCTATTGCACCATCAAACTGGAAATTAAATTTTACGGTTTTTCCTATTTTATCCTGCATAAAGGTTTTAATAGTAATTAAAATTTCCTTTTTTATTAATTTTTTGACAACGAGATAAACGTCTATTGAATTTTTAGAATCATAATCGTTTATTTCCATAAACAAAAATTTAATAAAATCCAGTTCCGGTGCTTTTTTATCATCTAATTTTTGTTTTATTAAATTTTTAATCTCTTCATCGTCTATGTCCAAAATAAACGTACTTGACATAATAATCCTTTTTAATTTTCGTAATTTATGTTTTAAATTTATTTGCGAATAAAATCCTGCAAACGTTATTTTAAAGCAAACTTAAATTTTAAATAACTTTTTTATGGTTTTCTTAAACTTTTTTGTCAATTCCTTCTTTATTGAAGCGTATCTGAAAATTGCCAGCATGTATTCGGTTTTGTCTCCCGTATCACAGCGCATTCCATCAAATTCATATCCCAGAAGACCATTTGAGTTTACTAATTTTTTTAAGGAATCTGTTAATTGTATTTCTTTTTTTACGCCGGTATTTGTCTTTTTTATGTAACCAAATATGTCCGGCGGCAAAATGTATCTCCCGACTATGCCAAGATTTGAAAATGCTTTTTCCACGGATGGTTTTTCCACTATGTCCAGAACGTCATAAACCCTTTTGCTTATTTTACCTGGTTTTATTATTCCATAAGAACTTATTTTTTTTCTTTCAATCCTTTCTACTGCTACCACAGGTTTTTTATATCTGTTAAAAATTTCAATCATCTGTTTTATTACCGGTTTAGTTGAAAAAATAAGGTCGTCAGGAAGGAATACGGAAAAATATTCATTATTTACAAATTTTTCCGCGAGTAATATGGCATGCCCAAGTCCTTTGGGCTCTTCCTGAATTACCGAATAAAGTTTAAAATTATCGGGGACTCTCTTCAGTTGCTTTAAACAATCTTTTTTATTTCTTACTTTAAGAAAATTTTCAAGTTTTTTATTTGGTTTAAAATAATCTTCTATGCATTTCTTATCTCTGGAAGTTATAAGCAATATTTCATCGATGCCGGAAGAAACGGCTTCTTCAACGATAAAATGTATCACGGGTATGTCCATTATAGGAAGCATTTCTTTGGGAATTGCCTTCGTATAAGGCAAAAATCTGGTTCCAAGACCAGCAACCGGGATAACGGCTTTTTTTATTTGCATATTTACTCCTGACGTTTACTGTTTATTTATTAAATATTTTTTCATTTTACTAAAAATTACTTCTTTGATTTCATCTGCCTTTTCCATTTTTAAAACAGTTTCAGCAGTTTCAAATGCATCCTTAAAATATACGTTTCTTATCAACCTTTTTACCTGAAGAATTGAAGATGGACTTACTGAAAGTTCATCCACACCAAACCCGAGCAATAAAAAAGCAAGATAAGGTTCCCCTGCCATCTCACCACAAACGGATACCTGTTTTAAATTTTTATGTGCACTTTCAACCGTCTTTTTTATAAGCCGTAAAACAGCCGGATTTAAAGGATTATAATACTGCAGGACTGCTGCATTTCCCCTGTCAACCGCCAGTGTATATTGTATAAGGTCGTTTGTTCCTATGCTTAAAAAATCCGCTCTTTTTGCCAATTCTTCCGACATTATTACAGCAGAAGGAACTTCAATCATAACCCCAACTTTTATTTTTTCGTCAAAATTAATCTTTTTTTTCTTTAGTTCTTCCATCTCTTCATTAACAATATTTCTTGCTTCAATAAATTCCTCTACTGTAGATATCATAGGAAACATTATTTTTACGTTACCAAAGGCAGATGCTCGTAAAATTGCACGTATCTGAATTCTAAAAATATTTATGTTGGATAAAGAAAGTCTGATTGCTCTTAATCCAAGAAAAGGATTTTGTTCTGGTGAGATTTTAAAATAAGGAAGAAATTTGTCACCACCAATGTCAAGAGTTCTAATCGTAACCGGTTTTGGGGACATTTCCTCGGCTATTTTTTTATAAACGTCAAATTGTTCTTCCTCCGTAGGCAGATTTGTCCTGTTTATGTATATATATTCCGTTCTTACCAAGCCTATTCCATCGGCATTATTTTCCTTTGCTACCAGTGCTTCTTCTGGAAATTCAATGTTGGAATTTAAAATCACTTTATGTTTATCAAGCGTAATTGCCTCTAATTTCTTTAATTTTTTCAACATTTTTATTTTTATTAAATATTTTATACGTTCCTTTTTGTAAGTTTCAAGAACGTCGGGTTCCGGATTGACCATCACAATTCCTTTTTCTCCGTCTATAATAACCAAATCGCCTTTTTTAACCTGTTGCATTATATTTTTTAAACCAACAACTGCTGGAATTTCGAGGGACCTTGCAACAATTGCAGTATGAGAGGTTGCACCTCCCGTTTCGGTAATAAATCCAAGAACATTCTTTTTATCTAGCTCAGCCGTATCAGCAGGCGATAAATCATGGGCAATAATTATCCATTTACCTTTTTTGGGAAAAAATTCTACCGGTTTTTCCGACAGATTATTAATGATTTTTTCAAACAAACCTTTAATATCAATAATTTTTTCTTTTAAATAACTGTCTGAAATATTGTCAAACAATTTTATGTATTCTTCCAATACTTTATGTAAAGCATCCTCAGAACTGGCATTTTCTTCTCTTATAATCTTTATAATTTTCTCCACAAATGAATTATCTTTAAGGAATAATATATAGGCATTAAAAATTTCGGCATCCTTATTGCCCACGTTAGAAATTATTCTTTCTTTTATGTGTAAAATATCCTGTTTTGTTTTTTCAATTGCCTGTTTTAACCGCAAAATTTCTTTTTCTATGTTTGCAGTTTTTATTTTTTCCTGCTGTGGTTTTTTTAATGCCTTTGAAATCACAAATGCCTTGCCTATTATTATGCCCGGAGAAGCAGGCTGTCCTTTATACATCATTTTTCTTCACCAAATTTTTCTTTTATCAGTTTTTCCAGTCCGAAAATAGCTTCTTTTGCATCTGCCCCATTTGCAATAATTTCAATTTCACTTTTAAATGGAGCACCAAGTCCTAAAACGCTCATGATTGATTTGCCATCTGCTTCAATGTTGTTATATTTTACTTTTATTTCAGATTTAAATTTTTCCGCAGTCATAACAAATGCAGCCGCTGCTTTTAAATGTATACCGAGTTTATTTATCAATTTAACTTTTTTTGAATATCGCATCTCATCATCACCTATCTTACTATTATGTATGAAAAAATAATAGACCCGATTATTACCGATAAAAAGACAGTAGAAACAGAAATTTTGCTTTTTAAAGCTCTTACTATAAAAACAAAAAATAATATCAGTACAAAAGATTCGAATATCTTATTGGAAATGATGCCTTTGTCCTTAAAATTTAAATATCCGGCCGTTACAAATCCAAGAATACCCATGCCAATTATTTTAATTGATTTCATTATATCCTGAAACCTGATTTTCTGGATTAAAAGAAATACCTCTTTGTATTGGAAATACGATTTAAACAATAAATAATATTTTATCAGAACCCTTGGAACGTTATAAATCAAGACCGAAATAATTGAAGCAATTAACCATACTTTTATGTCATAACTATAAAGCCAGATTATTCCTACGCCAATTAATAAAGATAGAGGTTTTATCCCGGACCAGAACAGAGAATCTCCTATGGCTGCAAGTGGACCCATTATTCCTGTTTTTATACCTTCTATTTCTTTTTCTTTTGCTTCCGGATTATCGTCACTTATTTCCTCTTCCAGTTTTGTCATTACACCTAAAACGGCAGATGCAAAAAATATGTGAGTATTAAAAAATCCAACATGCCTTTTTATCGCCAGTAAAAAATTTTCTTTGCTGTTTTTATAAATTCTTTTTAAAATATGTATAAAAGAAGATAAAAAACCGATGTTTTGAAGACGCTCAAAATTCCATGATGTCTGCAAAAAATTTAATTTTATCCCTGCCCATAAAAGTTCTGCATATTTTCCGGCTTTCAATTTTTAACCCTCCTTTCTTTCCATATTGAATCATACGACAATAAAATTGCGACCAAAATAATCAACATGAAAAAATAGGCGATATTTTGTTTATAGAACATAAAAACAAAATAAAAAATAAAAAGAGTTACCCCGTGAAGTATGGAACCAATTCTTGTCTGAAACAAACAAAAAATATTTGCAAGGCCAATCATGGGAACAATCCATAACGCCAGTTTTAAACCGAACAATATCTGGGATGGCAAAGTGAGAAATATCGTAATTGATAAAGGTATACCCAGAATAAATAAAGCCATATAACCAATAACGTCGCGCACGTATTTAGCAAGAAAAGAAAATAATTGAATCAAATATAAATAAAAAACCTTACCCTGCTGAATCTTATTTTCAAACGTATGCATAATTACCGTATTTAACCGTCTGTTCCATATATCCATCTGCCCTACAAAATATCCAAATGCAACTCCAATAATTAAACAAAACATCATGACAGAATTTTTATCCGCTTCCGGGACGATATTATAAAAAAATAAAGTCATTACCGTCGTAACCATTGCAATTGCAGATGATGAAGGCGGCACAAATGCACCCACCGGTGGTAAAATCCATATTAATTGAACTATCGTGCCTATAAAAATGCCGGCAGTTACATTGTTAAATAATAAACCAGCCAGCGCACCGGAAATTATCGGCTGTGATAATAACGTCATTCCTATAAAAAATCCATCCAGTTCCAGGAATGCACCTAAAAATGAAATTAAAATTATCTTTTCGGTCTCCATTTGTATTTAACCTTTATTTTTTATAAAATTTTTCTTCTATTGCCTTAAAAATGTCCTTTTTATTATCCGTTGGAACCATCCTTACTTCCAGGGCAACGTTTAATTGTTTAATCTTCTCAAACATTTCAACGTCATTTTTATCAACAAATATGGCATCAAATAATTGAATTTTATCCTGGGCAAAATGCATTCCACCAACGTTTACTTCCCCGATTTTTCCGCCGTTTTTTAACAATTTATATACGTCTTCAGGACTTCTAAAAAGCAGTATCACGTTCTCATTTTCAAATGCCCTGTTTTTTATTTTTTCTGCGGCTTCATGTATAGTAAGAATTGATAAATTTATGTCGCTCGGCGTTGCCATTCTAAAAAGGAATTTTTGCATGTCATTATTCACAATTTCGTCGTTTATAACAATAATATGTCCTGCTTTTAATGTTTGAGCCCATCCGACGACCACCTGTCCGTGTATTAATCTATCATCAATCCTTGCAAGCAATATAGGCATGTCCATTACCTTCTTTTAAAAATTGATTTTGCATCAACGATCGTTTTATCTTTGTGTTCCATAAGCATATTTAAAATTTCGTCTGAATTTTTGGATGAATGCATGATTGCTTCAATTACAATGGGCAAATTAAATCCCGATATTATTTTAACGTCATCGTCTCCTGCAAAAAGACTTAACGCTATGTTTGATGGGGTTCCGCCAAACATGTCGGTAAAAATAATAACACCGGAATCTTTATTTAATTTTATTACTTCATTTTTCAATCTTTCTGAAAAATTTTCAACTTTTTCATTCTTTGACAATGAAGCAGACGAAACGTTTTCTCTCTTTCCTATTATTAATTCTATCGTTTCTTTTAAACTTTCTGCAAGAGTAAAATGTGATGCGATAATAATGCCAGTCATTTGATACCCTCTTATAAAAGAATTAATTTAATTATCATTTTTGACAACGATTCCGGATCATGTCTTAAATATTTATCCATCTTAAATAACTGCCCTTCAATTAACTTAACTCCTAGTCTTGCAATTTCATGTCTGTCTATTTCAACCGGAAAAGAACGATCCCTATCATACTTTTTTAATGTTTTTCTGTCGGGTAATTTGTTGTTTGCTATGACATAGTCGGCGATCTTTGCCCCGGCATGGCTGAAAAGAGCCTTTAGATGGTCTGAAACCCTGAAGCTATCCGTTTCACCCGGCTGTGTCATTATATTACAAACATATACTTTTAACGCTTTTGATTTTACAATTGCGTCCACAATGCCGGGAACGAGAAGATTTGGAATTATGCTTGTAAAAAGACTGCCCGGTCCTATTGTTATGATATCTGCAGATTTTATTGCAGCTATTGCAGCAGGATATGGTTTACAATTTTGGGGCGAAATGTAGATACGTTCTATCTGTCCCTTTGCTTCCGGAATATTTGATTCCCCCTTGATTTTTCTTCCATCTTTTAATTTCGCTTTTAAAACCACATTATCCAGCGTTACGGGATAAACTTTTCCGCTTACGGCCAGGACTTTGGACGATTCATTTATTGCTTTTGGCAAATCACCCACTACGTTAGTTAAAGCCGTAATAAAAAGATTACCAAAATTATGTCCTGCAAGTTCACCTTTTTTTTCAAATCTATATTGAAACAATTTTCCCAACAATGTTTCTTCATCGGCAAGTGCTATAATACAATTTCGTATATCACCTGGCGGAAGGACGCTGTAATCTCTCCTTAATCGGCCGGAAGAACCACCGTCATCAGCAACAGTTACAACGGCGGACAAATTTAAAGTATATTGTTTCATTCCTCTTAAAACGTTAGGCATGCCAGTCCCCCCGCCAATGGCAACAATCTTTGGTCCCCTTTTTAATTTAGCGTTTTGATATGCAACGTCAATGAAATTTTTTTGTTTATGTATTCCTGATATAGAAAGAATGGAAAAATAAGACCTTCTTATTGCAAAAAAAATGCCTATAAAACCAAGAAAAAAAAGTATATAATCTACCGCTTTTAATTTATGTAAACGGTAAAAAAAATTATCAATGTTTATTTGTTTAATCTTTATAAAATTAAACGTCGCCCCTATTATTCCTGAAAAGCCGATAAGCATTACAATAATGCTTAAAATAAAAAGAACCATCCACCTTTTTATTTTTATCCCCGGATATAACCATTTATTTAACCAATGCATCATTTTTATCCTTTTTCATAAATTTAAGAACCGTTTTATTTAATTCTTTTGCCGGATTATATCCCTGTGATTTTAACCGCTGCGTCATTGCAGCAACTTCGATTATTACACTCATGTTTCTTCCGGGTTTTACGGGTAAAATTATTTTTGGGACTTTAACTCCAAGCATTTCTTCAGATTGTTCTTCAATGCCAAGCCGTTCATAGTTCTTTCCCTTTTCCCATTCTTCAAGATGTATTATGAGTTCCACTTTTTGTGATTCTCTCACCGCACCAACGCCAAATAAATTTTTAATGTCTATTATGCCAACTCCTCTTATCTCCATATGATGTTGTATAATGTCCAGCCCTCTGCCTTCCAGAACGTCATCACTCATTTTTCTTACTTCAATTATGTCGTCTGAAATAATGCGATGCCCTCTTTTTATGAGTTCAAGGGTTATTTCACTTTTCCCTATGCCGCTTTTTCCTATTAGTAAAATTCCTATTCCATAAACGTCAATAAACGTTCCATGTAAGGTTATTTTAGGAGCCAGTTTTCTTTCAAGATATAACATTATTGAACTGATCAATTTTGTAGTAAATATTGATGACACAATAACAGGAATGCCTCTTTTTCTTGCCAATAATTCAAAATTAAAAGGTGGTTTTAAATTTCTGGAAATGATGACGCAACAAATATTATAATCAAACAATTTATTTAAAACTTTCCTGGATTTTTCTTTGCCAATTTTTTTTAAATACGTAAATTCCGTTTTACCAAATATTTGTATTCTTTCATATGGGAAATAATCAAAAAAACCTGCTAAAGCAAGACCAGGCCTGTTAATGTCAGGAATGATAATTTTTTTTTTATGTAAAAACTCTTCCCCTGCTATTATTTTTAAATCCAGTTTACTTTTATTTTCGTTATAAAATTGTTTTACGGTTATGTAATTCATTGTTATTTTCCTTCCGGATTAAAAAAAATAGACACAATTTACTGTTTTAATTTTTCTTCTTCTTCTATTATCTGGATAATTTCTTCCCTGCTGCCTGCATCCAGAATTTTTTTTCTGAAAAATTTATTTTTTAAAAAATTTGAAACGCGGGCAAGTGCTTTTAGCATAAGCCCCGCTGCGCCTTCCGGAGTAAGCAAAAGGAAAAAAATATTTACCGGTTCACCGTCGAGTGTATCAAAATCAACTCCATTTTTGGATATGCCAAGAACGCCTACAAGTTCTTTTACCCCCTTTGTTTTACTGTGTGGTATCGCAATTCCCTGCCCGATACCCGTGCTGCCCAATTCTTCCCTTTCAAACAAAGAATCAACCACTGCATTCTTATCAATCAACAAACCTCTTTTATCAAGAATTTCTACCAATTCTTCTATTACTTCTTTTTTATTGACCGATTTTAAATTTAATTCTATTGAATCTTTGTTAAGAAAATCCATTATCCGCATTCTTCACCTCATAAATATTTAAAATTTAGAAATCGTTAAACCAAATTTTCCGTCTTTCCTTTTTCTCAACAAACAAACTTTATTAAAATCAATGTTATAAAACAGCAATAATTTTTCTTCCATTGTTTCTGTTTCTTCCATTGCTTCTTCCGTATTCATCGGTTTTAATGCCTGCAATTCTTCTTCAATAATTTCATTGTATTTTTCGCCTTTCATTGATTTCACGTTTGAAATATTAGCTAATAAATTTATTCTTTTATTTTTTATTTTTTCTCCTTTTACAATACGATCTTTGTGCTTTTTAACCTGAACAAGGAGTTTTGCCTCAAGCATGTCTATGGATGAATACATGTCTTTCGTTTCAACTCTGGCGGTAAATTCATGCTGCTTTGAATGTAAAACCCCTTCTGCTATGTGCCTGTATTTTTGGACGTCAATGGTAATGTGTAATTCCCCTGATTCCTTAAAATCAAAATAATCGTTTAATTTTTCAAATTTTTTTAATGCATAATTCTTTATTGCGTTTGTCAACGTAATATGTCTACCTGTTATGAATATCTGCACGACATACCTCCTTTAAATTTAAAATCACATAAAACGTTTATATTAAATTAACACATAAATTTTATATTGTCAAATAATATCAATATATCCACAAAAACGCGTTAGAAACATTACGAAGGATAAAAATAATATATAGTGCATCCTGAAATACTACGAATTTTTATCTCACCTGTCTTGTGATGCAGTTGCAGTATCAATCTTGGCATATCCGAAATGGAATGATTACCATTGACGAGTGAAGAATGCCAGACGTCAAATGGAAAATATTTATTATTTCATTTATGCCATATTTAAACGCGTGTAAAATTCATTGCTACCCGAAAAATTTACTAAAAAATTATCATGCTTCAATTATTTTAAAAAGCAATCCTGCAATCACCGGTTTAATACAAATTCATTTCTATCGCATTTTGTAGGATATACTTAAGCAATGAAAACTTTTTTTCATAATGGCCGGATTGCATCATCGCTCTGCTCCTTGTAATGGAAATCTATCTTGCCATTGCGAACCAGAGTTATCAGCATCTTAAAAAACAGGCGAGACAAAGCAATCTTATTTTAACGACTGCCTCGTCATTTTTTATAATAATGTGCGGGATCTAAGCCCTAACGCCCGTCCCCAATCTTATCAGTGAATTAAGTTACCATTTAATAATAATTTAAAAATTATAGAAATGTTCGTTTTAATAAAATACGTTATGATATTCATACTGCCGTTACTTTTTTTACTTCCGGTACCTGTTCTTTTAATCTTGCTTCTACACCCTGTGTCAAAGTAATGATAGCCATGGGACAGCCATTGCATGCACCTTTTAGCCGGACCTTTACTTCCCCTTCTTTTTCGTCAACGTCAACGAGTTCTATGTCTCCACCATCCATTTGAAGATATTGTCTTAAATCCGTTATGACTTTTTCAACTTTTTCTCTCATTTTACGTGCTCCTTCTAATGTATAATCAGATTAATGGTAAATATAATATACGAAATTTAAAAAGTCAATCAGAATGTTGGTTGCCGGCCAGAAAGGCATCCTTTTTCTCGTGAGCAGATGATAATTTTTTGCCTGCTTTCTCCTCTTTACTATCTAAAATACATTTTGTGTCATTCATATTCATGATTAAATAAACTCCAGCAGTAATTTACGATGAAACAACGACTGGATTCCCGATTCTTCGGAAATGACAAATAAAAAACTTTAATTGAAAATTGTTTTTCTAAATACGCAACCGGCATTTTTATTTTACTATGAAAACCTTCCCCCTCACCACCTGCTTGCTGTATTTGTTTAATACCACGTAATAATATATACCTGACGATACTTCCACACCTGTCTTATTTTTGCAATCCCATACTACCCGTGAACCTATGGACGTTTTTAAGGCTATTACGCTTTCTCCTGATACCGTATATATCTGCACAGTGCAATCCGGCGGTAAATTTGCAAACTTTATCCCTTTGCTTTCCCCGCTCTTCTTATACGGGTTTGGATACGCTATTATCGGCCCTTCCGGATATTCGTTTACGTTGCTCGTTATCACCGGATGTCTGCCGTTTCCATATTCATCGTTATAATATCCGTCCTGATAATCTGCACTTACTGTGTTCTCTATGAACCCCTGGCCGTCTGTTTTGCTCATCTTTACCTTAAATTCTATTATTATCTTTTCTCCGGGTTTTAATTCCATGTCCTTTGGCATCTCCCACGTTACTACTCCTGCCTCTATCACCGGGTTTACTACAAAATAATTGCTCACAAATTCCACTTCTCCCGGCAGAGTATCCCATACCTTTATAT
>JAGNJD010000005.1:0-58804 GCA_018000835.1 Candidatus Goldiibacteriota bacterium
CTCTTTCTGATTTTTTTAACGAATTTGTGACAAAATGTTTTAATTTTTGATATTTAAATTTATAAGATTTTGTATTATAATACCACAAATTTCTATAAAAAGGAGAAAATTATGGATAAAATCGCGTTAATTACGGGTGCAACACGTGGTCTCGGATTTGCAATGTCCGAAAAACTTGCAGTGCTCGGTTTTAAAGTAATAATGGCGTGCAGGGAAGAAAAGACCGGAAAATCTTCACACAAAAAATTAAAAGACAAAGGACTAAACGTATTTTTGGAAATATGTGACGTGGAAAAAATATCTGACATTGACAAAATTTCCGGGTCAGTTTCAAAAAAATTCGACCATCTCGACGTTCTTATCAACAATGCCGGAATAAACATCGAGCCGGCATCCGTAAAAATAGAAAACATCGACCTGAAAATATTTGAAAAAATAATGAACGTCAATTTACGCGGTTCCCTGTATGTGTGTTCAAAGTTCATTCCAATGCTTAAAAAATCAATGGATGCAAGAATAATAAATTTTTCATCCGGGCTTGGGCAGCTTTCTCTGCCAAGGACGGGGCCATATCCGTCGTATAGCATTTCAAAAACTGCCGTAAACCAGTTAACCTGGTTTCTTGCAGACGAACTAAAAGATACCACGGTTAAGGCATTTTCCGTAGACCCCGGCTGGGTTAAAACCGACCTTGGCGGACCTGATGCAATGCTGGAAATAAATGAAGGCATAGACACGCCTGTCTGGCTTGCAACGGAAGATGCATCAAAATTAAAATCCGGTTTTTTTTACAAAGAAAGACAAATCATACCCTGGTAAAATCGAAACTAATTTTATTTCTAACAGGTAAATGTAAATTACTGTCGTAAAAATTCTCTTAATGCATTTTCTGTCTTTAATCCGTCAATTTTCTTAACGTTATCCCCGTTTATTGAAAGTATGGTTGGAAATACTTCAATATTATAAGTATAAACGAGCTTTTTTATTTCCCTTGGTGCCTCAGGCAAAACGTACGCCTCATAAGGCATGTTTAATTCAGCAGCGACTTTTTCAAATACCGGCTTTAACTGCTCACATTTTGAACAGCCCTTTAAAGAAAAAAATATTATTTTCTTATCATCCATCCAGCACCTCTTGTCAATTGACAATTTTAATTATACCAGCATAAACGATGCTTTTCTGACCTGCGTGGTCCTGCAGGCAAAACCCGGCTGACATCCGCCAACGCTTACGATAAACTTGCCTTTTTCAAATTCCCTTGCCCCATCCTCTTCGTATATCATCATCTGCTCTGGTAGTATATTAAATTTTAAAGTTTTCTTCTTTCCCGGCTTTAAATAAACCCGCTGAAATCCAACGAGGTGCCTTAAAGGCACGTTGACAGATGATACGACGTCTTTTAAATAGACCTGCACGACTTCGTCACCAGCCATATCACCGGCATTCTTCACCGTAACTGTAACTACCTGCACGTTTCCTGCCTTTAATTTTTTTTTCTTTAACTTTATGTCTGAATAAGTAAATTCCGTATATGACAATCCAAAACCAAAAGGAAATAATGGTTCACCTTTAAAATATCTATACGTTCTACCTTCCATGTTATAATCCGTAAATTCCGGAATATCTTTGACGTCTTTGTAAAAAGTAACGGGTAAACGTCCGGATGGATTGTAATCGCCAAACATCACGTCTGCAATTGCCCTTCCACCCGACTGTCCAGGATACCATGCGAATAATATGGCATCGGCGAGATTTAAATCAAAAGTCAGTCCTCCCCCACCGAACAAAACAACAACAATCGGTTTTTGCAGCTGCTTTAATTCTTTCAATAATTCTTCCTGGACGCCTGGCAGGTTAAGGTTTTCTCTTTCACCTTCAACGTCACAGACTTCGCCTTCTATCTTTGGAGACAATCCAAGAGCAACTATGCCGATGTCTGCAAATCTTAATGCTTTTATGGCATCGTTAAATCCTTCTTTATCGTTGCTTTTTAAATCACAACCCTTTGCATAATTGACTATTACGCCTTTTTCTTTTATTCCGGATAACAAAGTAACCGGGGATGAAGGCGTTCCGCAATAGTTGCCAAGTAAAACGTCAATATCGTCTGCGTTTGGGCCTATCACGGCAACGGTTTTTAATTGCTTCCTGTTTAAAGGCAGTAAGCCGTTGTTTTTCAGCAAAACGACCGATTCCTGCGCTGCTTTATGTGCAAGAGCCCTGTGTTTTGACGAATCAACTACCGAATACTTTATCTTTGTATATTTTACCTTTGATTGCGGGTCAAACATGCCAAGTTTCATACGTGTTATAAAAAGACGTTTCACCGCGATGTTTACATCCTCTTCGCTTAATAATCCGGATGCGAGGGCGCTCTTTATTGCCAGCCTTGGCTCCTCGCATTCATTAATACAGCAATTTAAATCGCATCCGGCTTTTATTGAAGCGCTTGCAGCTGCCTCAGGTGTTTGCGTAAATTTATGATTTTTCCAGATGTCGGAAATTGCCATACAATCAGAAACTACGTGTCCTTTAAATCCCCATTCTTTTCTTAAAATTGTGTCGAGCAATCTTTTGTTTGCACAACACGGCACGCCTTTTAATCTGTTATACGCGCCCATTACTATTTCAACTCCTGCTTTTACGGCTGCTTCAAAAGCAGGCAGATACGTCTCACGCAAATCTTTTTCAGAAACCACGGCGTCAAAAGTATGACGCAGATTATCAGGTCCGCTGTGGACTGCAAAATGTTTTGCACATGCAGCAGTTTTTAAATATTTTTTGTCGTTTCCCTGCATACCCTTTATAAACTGAACTGCAAGCACAGATGTAAGATATGGACACTCTCCATACGTTTCCTGTCCCCTGCCCCATCTCGGGTCACGAAAAATGTTTATGTTTGGGCTCCAGAAAGTAAGACCAAAATAACGCTGTCTTATGCCTCCCCTTAATGCCTTGTGGTGTTTCGCCCTTGCTTCGTCTGAAATTGCTTTTGCAATTTTTAACATAAGTTTTGAATCAAACGACGCTGCAAGTCCTATTGCCTGCGGAAAAACCGTTGCAATCCCTGCTCTGGCAACGCCATGCAGCGCTTCGTTCCACCAGTCATAGCCGGGGATGCCCAGTCTGTCTATTGCAGGGGAATTCTGGGTCATCTGGGATATTTTTTCTTCCATCGACAGATGATTTACCAGGTCATTTACTCTTTCTTCAAAAGGCAATCTCGAGTTCTGGAATTTAAATTTTTTTTCTGCCATTTTTATTTATACAATTTATCAAAATTTTTCTGTGCATAGCAAACTGCATCCCTCATTAAATCCTCTGCCTTTGCAGTTTCTCTTTTCTCCATGAATTTATTTAACTTTTTGTAATCAAGATAATCCGCTGCCGTCTCACATGCTTCCCATGACAAAATGCTGCGGATCACCCTGTCTATCGCCTGTTCTTCGTTATCATAGGCACGCGGCTGCATGTCATGTCCTTTCCATCTGTTATAACCTGCCTGCCTGATTAGACCTGCAATTGCAACGTTATATCCATTTACCCTTACTCCGTTATCGATGTCAAATTTCCCCGGTCCTCCAAGCAGAATTCCGTCATTATATCCCTGACTGTTTACGTGCATGTGCACAAGCATGTCGTTGTCTATTTCTTCAACGGTATCATAAACGTGGTCAAGTCCTATCATCTCAGAATGTCCAAATTCCTTGTTAACGCCTTTTCTGGAAACGTCAATTTTGTATTCTTCACCTAATTTCTTCCAAAAAACGATTGCAGATGCAACCGTGGGAATCAGCATTGCCGGATGCCCTTCGTTTGGTTTTGGTTCAATTGCAATGAATAATTTCCCGCCTTTTTTTTGTTCATATCTGCATAGATTTGCAACGTTTGATTTTAAATAATCATACATATCTTTAATCACAACCGTTGCAATATCATAGCCAAAAGAGCCGTTCCATATTACAAATGAAGGCGGTTTCCCGTTAAGCCATGCCTTTTTTAACGGGCCATAAACGAGGTCAATCGCCCTTATAGCATAATCAACTGCTTTATCCCTTTCGTTTTTGTCCGGTGAACATATACCGCCGTATGCAAAATGCCTGTGCGCCCCGGGCGTAGCCATTGCAAGATAAATTCCGGCATCCGTAAGAGCATCTGCTATGCGTTCCGCACTTTTTTCGTTATATTCATAATCATAATGCGCTTCAAACCCGAGAACTACGTTTGACGGCAGTCGTGGAGCAATTTTTTCTTTTATTAATTTTATTTTATTAATGGTATCAAAAATATCGTCGCCCCATTCCTTTCTTATGTCAGGCGGGGTAAATCCCCCTTTACCTGGATTAAAAGTCCATGCACAAATACTGTGATAACTCTTTCCCATATTCTGCCTCCGGTTTTAAATAATTTCTGATTTGTAAACAACCATCAAAGTCATATTTTAATATTTTTTTCTTTTTATTCCAAGCATTTTTTATTTTATGTTATACCTATAATATATTTCATAAAAATTATATGGGATCTGTTTTTTTACAGAACAAAAGTGGATTTTCACCCCAAACACGATTGACAATATTTAAATATACTGCTTGGGATATCTTTTAACTACTGCCCTACCAATAAATATATTAAAAATTGCGTTTTTTTATTATTATATATTCTTTATTGTCTAATAATATTATTCCCATGCCTGTTTGATAAGATAATTCGTAATTTTTTCCTTTTTTGAAAAATCCTCTGCAAATTTTTCTGCTGCTTCCTTTGTATTAAACCTTCCCACGGATATCTTTATGAAGTTTCCGTCCTGTTTCGTAAAAACGTCGTAATTTTTATCCCTTAACTTATCAACCGTAAGTTGCGCAAATTTCTCGTTTGAAAATGCGCCTATCTGTATGGTATAAAAAACTTTTTTTGAACTTTCTTTCGTATTAACGGAATTTTTATATGCCGGACTTTCTTTTTTCTCTTCCATTATTCTGACTTCTTCCGTTTCAGTAGTATTCGTATTTTTTGCTTCCAGTGAATTAGGATAAAATTGTTTCAGGTCGTATTCATATTTGCTTTTTTCGTTTACATCGCCAAGTTTATCATAGCAGATTATGAGACGCTGATAAATCTGCGGGAGATATATATATTTTTCGTTTTCTTTTTCATCCAGTATCTCCTTGTAAATCTTTACGCATTCTTCGCAAAGCCCGTTTTTAAATTTCATGTCGGCATACACGTTTTTTATCCTGTTTTTATACAGATAAAAACGTTTTTCAGAATATTCCCTGTAAATTTTTTCCACATCCTGGAATTTTCCCTGTGCGTTTAATGACAGCAGACAATAATAATATGCGGGCTCTATCCATACGGTATTTGAAAATTTACTTATAATCTTATTCATACGTTCCATGCATTCCTGATAATCCCCCCTGCTGAAATAAAGCCGTCCAAGTTCAAACGTGCCTTCTGCCTCGTATTCCGTCCCTGAGTAATCCTTTATAACCTGATTAAACAATTTTTCAGAAGCAGTAAAGTCGGTCTGAAGTTCCGCGAGTTTTAACAAAACGTTTGGTTTATATTTTGAATTTCCGTATTTTGAATTAAAATCTTCAAAAATAGATTTTGCCTTATCAAAATTCTTCGTATTATAGGCATCCATGGCAGATAAATACAATTCTTCTTCACTCATACCATAGCAAAAAAAACACAAAAAAATAAAAAATAAAACAAAAAATTTTTGCTTCATACAATTTCACCGCCAAAAGCATCTTTTGAACGGATTTCCGTAATTTTTACTTTATAAATTTTCCCGGTCATTTCCTCACGGCCTTTTACGTATACTTTTTTATTCGTATCCGTAGTTGTCTTTAATTCCTCCCTGTTATGCGTACTTTTACCAAGAGCAAGGACCTCTACAATGCGTCCCTGCAATCCTTTATTAATATCTTTACTTATTTTATCCTGTATTTCAAGTATATAATTAAGACGTCTTAATTTTTCTATTTCAGGGACGTCGTCCCTTAATTTTGCTGCTTCAGTTCCCTCCCTCACCGAATATTTAAAAACGAAAGCATTGTCAAACTTTGCCGTTTTTACAAGATTAACGGTATCGTTAAAATCCTTTTCATTTTCACATGGAAATCCGACAAGGATATCCGTGGTGATGGATACGTCATTTATTGCTTTCCTTATTCTGAATACTCTTTCCAGATAAAAATCTGACGTATATTTTCTGTTCATAAGTTTCAGTATGTTATCGCTGCCGGACTGCACAGGAAGATGAAAATGCCTGCACAATTTCTTTTCTAATGCCACGGTTTCTATAAGTTCGTCTGATAAATCCTTTGGATGCGACGTCATGAATCGTATCCTTTCAATTCCGTTTATTTTAACAAGTTTTTTTAACAAGCCCGGAAAATTTGTTCCGGTGCTTTCATCGTAATAAGAATTTACGTTCTGACCAAGCAGCATTACTTCCTTATATCCGTTATCTGCCATAATTTTCATCTCTTCCTCAATTTCGGAAACCTTTCTGGAACGTTCCTTGCCCCTTACATAAGGGACTATGCAGTAGGAACAAAAATTATTGCATCCCTGCATTATAGTCATAAATCCGCTTATGCTTTTTTTTATTACCGGCACTTTTACGTATTTATCAATGTTTTCTCCGACGTATAACCCGCCTTTTTTTATTATTTTATCAATGTATGAAAAATTGAAAGTTCCGGCAATGGCAAATAATTTCGGAAATTTTATGAAAAGTTTCGTTTTCAGATTTTCTGCCATGCATCCGGTAACTATTACCTTTTTTGAATTTACGTACCTACCGATGTATGAAAATGCCCTGTCTTCTGCATGCTGTCTCACGGAGCAGGTATTTACTATTATTATGTCTGCATCTTTTTCGGAAGATGCAAAAGCATACTCCGGGAACTGCGAAAGAACGTTAAACATTCTTTCCGAATCGTATTCGTTCATCTGGCATCCAAACGTTCTTATGAAAATTTTCTCCATATCAATTTTTCACTTTCCTTTCCAGTTTTGCCATCAGTTCAACGTGATACGTATGGGCAAACTGGTCAAGCGGTATAATTTCTTTTAAATAATATTTTTCCTTTAATTCCTTTACGTCTCTTGCAAACGTGGAAGGATTACAGGATACGTAAATTATATTTCTTACTCCGCTGTTTTTCAACGCAAATAAAACCACAGGATGAAGCCCTTTTCTGGGCGGGTCTACTACCACCTCATCAATCTTTTTTTCGTATAAAATTTTTTCAACGACGTCTTCTGCATTTGCACAAACAGGAAATACGTTTTTTATTCCGTCTCTGCTGCATAAATTCCTTAGTTTATCAATGTTTGAACGCTCGTTGTCAATCACGCATATCTGTCTGACTTTATCCTTTAAAGGAACGGTTAAAGCACCGACGCCTCCATAAAGGTCAAGAAGGTTGACGCCGGAAGATACGTTTTTGTTTACGTAATCAGCCATCTTTTCATAAATAAAAAAATTTATCTGGAAAAAAGACGCAGAACCAAGCAGGAAATCTATATCTGAAAAACTTTCTGTTATAAACGGCTTTCCATAAAGTGATATATCTTTTTTTCCGAAAACGGCATTGCCCTCGTCTCTGTTTAAATTTAAAACAATCCCCTTTAATTTTTCTATGCGTTTTATGAGATTGGCGGAAACGTTATCCATGAATTTTTTTCTGTCCCTGTCCGTCACTACAAAAGTCACGAGAGATTCGTCCCTTGAATTTACTTTTACGGTTATGTATCTTAAATAACCTTTTTTGTTTTCTTCACTGTATAAACTGAAACCCCTGTGATCTTCGTTCAAACTATTTTCAATGACATCTGCTATTTCGTTTATTTTGTCGTTTAAAATCATGCATTTGTCTATTGCAATGACTTCGTGACTTCTCGCCCTGAAAAAACCGATTTTTATTTTTTTATTTTCATATTTTATTTTGTATTGTGCCCTGTTTCTGTAATAAAAAGGATTTTCATAAATTATGGGTTGTCGAATAAAAACGTTATTAATGCCGGCGATGCGGGAAACCATGTCCGTTATTATTTTCTTTTTGTATTCAACCTGATTTTTATAACGGACGTTCATCCAGTCACAGCCGCCGCATTCTCCAAAATAAGGGCACTGCGGATTTTCATATATCTGCGATTGTTTTATGACTTTCGTTATTCTGCCGGTTGCAAAATTCTTTTTTACGTCAAGAATCTTTGCACAAACCCTTGCACCAGGCACGCCATAGGGCAGGAATATCGTAAAATCCCCGTATTTTGCTATGGAATCCCCGCCATATGCCAAATCAACTATGTCAGTTTCTATTTCTTCGCCCTTTGCGACAGGCACTTTTTTTTTCATAATTTTTCCTTACAGTCGGACAATTATTAAAATTTATAAATGCATCCGGCGTGTTATTGAGGCTGCGTTTTATTTATCCCAGTATTTTTTTTCTTAAAAGTTCGTTTACCATCTGCGGGTTGGCTTTGCCGCGAGATTCTTTCATTATCTGGCCGGTTAAAAAGCCAAGCGCTTTTTCTTTGCCTGATTTTATTTCAGTAACCAGATTCTGGTTTGCATTTATTACCTTGTCTATTATTGCTTCTATCTCTTTTGTATCCGAAATCTGCGTCAACCCTTTTTCTTTTACTATTTTCTCAGGATCTCCGCCGCTTTCAAACATTTCATCAAAAATCGTTTTGGCAATTTTCCCGCTTATAGTGCCATTCTTAATAAGCAGGATAAGTTTGCCGAGATTTTCCGGAGTAACTTTCGTTTCATTTACGTTTTCAATGCCGGTTTCGTTCATTTTTCTCATCAATTCCGTCATAATCCAGTTTGAGGTCTGCTTAAAATCCCCTGAAATTTTTGTTGCATTTTCAAAAAATATTGAAATTTCCCTGTCAGAAGTAAGAACCGCTGCATCGTATTCAGGCAGGTTATATTCTTTTATAAATCTTTTTAATTTTTCCTGTGGCAGTTCAGGTATTTCTTTTCTTATTTCTTCAATTATTTCACTGCTTATTTCCATGGGGGGCAGGTCTGGCTCGGGGAAATACCTGTAGTCATGGGATTCTTCCTTGCTCCTCATTGGAAGAGTCATTTCCGTGCCTGCATCCCATAAACGCGTCTCCTGAAAAATTTTTTCGCCTGATTCCTTCATTTTTATCTGACGCTCTGCCTCGTATTCAAGGGCTTTCTGCACATTTTTAAACGAATTCATGTTTTTTATTTCAACCTTGACCCCGAGTTTTTCGTCACCTTTTTTCCTTACAGAAATGTTTGCATCGCATCTTAACGACCCTTCTTCCATATTGCAATCAGATACGTCAAGGTATCTCATGATTGACTTTAACGCAGTTAAATACAAATACGCTTCTTCAGACGTTCGTATGTCTGGCTCGCTTACTATTTCAATCAAAGGAACCCCTGCCCTATTATAATCAACAAGCGATGATTCCGACTCGTTTATCCGGCCTGTTTTTGTAAGATGCAATAATTTGCCTGCATCTTCTTCCATGTGCAGTCTTTTAATGCCGATTTTTTTTGTTGTTCCATTTTTTTTTATTATTTCCAGATGTCCATCCGTTACGATTGGCATGTCATACTGGGATATCTGATATGCCTTTGGCAGGTCAGGATAATAATAATTTTTTCTGTCAAATTTTGAATGCGCTGCAATAGTGCCGTTTAAAGCAAGCCCGGCTTTTATGGCACGTCTTAACATCTGTTTGTTTATGACCGGTAACGACCCAGGCAGTCCAAGACATACAGGACATACGTTCGTATTTGGTTCTGCTCCAAACTGCGTAGAACATCCGCAAAATGCCTTTGTCTTCGTTGATAATTCAACGTGGACCTCAAGGCCTATTACAATTTCATATTTATCGTTCATTTTTCAGCGTTTTCCTGTTTTTCTTCCTGTCCCTGTTTTTCTTCCTGGTCCTCTTCATTGTCTTCTTCTGTCTCTTCCTGCTCCTCTATCTGTTCTTTTTTGTATTCGGATAACTTTTTATCCCATTCTTCGTCAGAAAGAATTACGAGCGGATTCTCGGAATACATCATGATGTCAAATCCTTCCTGGTCTACGTCAGTAGAGCCGCAGGAAGCACACTGGACAGTAACTTCCATGTCACCGGAATCTTTCTGGCAATATCTGGTTAAAGCACCCTGATTAAACTCCCACATTTCAAGTGGTTTATAATCAGTTATTACCGTTAAAAAACCGTTTTTATTTCCACAATTTTTGCAAAACATTTTTTCCTCCTTTATTAAATATTAAAATTTTTTAAATTTCGGGCCTTTTTTTATGAAAATCTGTTTCGTTCTGGAAAAAAGCAGCAGCATTTAATATGTCCTGCTCACCAAAATTTCTGCCAATTATCTGCAGTCCTATGGGTAAATTTTTCCCGTCAAACCCGCATGATATGGAAATTGCGGGTAATCCTGCAAGGTTCGGGGCAATTGTAAAAATATCAGAAAGATACATGGTAAGCGGGGCATCTGCCTTTTCTCCTATTTTAAAAGCAGTAGTAGGAGAAGTAGGCGTAACAATAACGTCAACGTTTTTAAAAGCATCATCAAAATCGTTTTTTATTAATCTCCTTACTTTTTGCGCCTTTTTATAATATGCATCGTAATAACCGGAAGATAATACATAAGTGCCAAGCATTATCCGTCTTTTTGTTTCCTTTCCAAAACCCTTTTGCCTTGACAGCTTATACATGTCTATCATATTATCCGCATCAAAATTGCGGAGTCCATACTGGACGCCGTCAAAACGGCCAAGATTAGAAGATGCCTCCGCGGTTGCCACTACGTAATAAACGTCAATTGCATATTCCGTATGCGGAAGATTTATTTTCCGTATAGTTGCACCATTTTTTTCAAAAAGTTTTACGGCGTCAAGAACTTTTTGTTTCACTTCATTGTCAATTCCTTCAATGAAATATTCGTCTGGTAAACCTATCCTCATGCCTTTAACATTCGTATTAATATTTTTATAATAATCAGGCACGTCTGAATTAACGGTGGTTGAATCTTTTCTGTCATGCCCTGCTATGTATTTTAAAATTATTGCATTGTCTTTTGCAGTCCACGTAACCGGTCCTATCTGGTCGAGGGATGAACCAAATGCTATAAGGCCATAACGCGAAACCCTGCCATAGGTCGGCTTCATTCCCGTAATCCCGCATAACGCAGCCGGCTGTTTGATTGAGCCGCCGGTATCAGAGCCAAGTGCACCAATGCACATTCCTGCTGCAACTGCCGCTGCAGAACCACCGGAAGAACCACCCGGCACGCGCGATAAATCCCATGGATTATGAGTCGTAAAAAAGCCGGAATTTTCAGTAGACGACCCAAAAGCATATTCATCCATATTAAACTTCCCGGTAAAAACTGCTCCTGCTTTTTCCAATTTTTCCAGAACCGTTGCAGTATATGGTGGTTTATATCCTTCCAGCATCTTTGCAGCACAGGTCGTCTGGATTCCCTCCAGAACCATGTTATCCTTTATACCTATTGGTATCCCGGTTAATTCCGTGACGTCTTCGTTTTTCATTATCCTGCGTTCTGCCTCATCAGCCATTTTGTATGCAAGTTCTTTTGTGCATAACAGATATGCTTTTACCCTTGGGTCAACGTCGTCAGTTCTCTTTAAAACATCGTCAAGTATGTCGCTGGGTTTTATCTTTTTCTCTTTCAGCATGCCATGTAAATCTTCTATCGTCTTATAATGTAAATCCATTTTTTCACCTTTAAATTATCTTTGGAACCTTAAAACAGTTTTTTTCCACGTCCGGAGCAGCATCCAGAACTTTTTTTCTGTCTATGGATTGCTCATTTATGTCTTCCCTGTAAACGTTTTTCAAATCAACAGCATAAGACATCGGCTCTACGTCTGCCGTATTTATTTTCTGCAATCTGTTTACGTGCTCAATTATTTCAGACAACTGTTTTGCATATTCCTCAATTTCTGCTTCGGATATTGTCAGACGCGAAAGATTTGCAACGTATTCTACGTCCTTTTTTGTTATTGCCATAAAAACTCCTTGTTTTAGCAAAATATATGCCATTTATTTAACATAAACAAATCTAAATTTATCATAAATATAAAACGGTTTCAAGAAAAATTCTGCTTGAATGGAATATTTCCATAATATATAATTAAATTAAGAGGTGAAAAAATGATTTATAAAATAAAAATTTACGGAGACACCGTCCTTAATAAAAAAGCAGAGGAAGTGACGGATTTTAACCGGGAAATAAAGGAAATTCTGGATAACATGCTTGAAACCATGTATGCCCAGAATGGCGTAGGTCTTGCCGCAAACCAGGTTGGCATTTTAAAACAATTAATTACAATGGACACTGGTCCAAAAGATTCACCCAAACCCATTAAAATGATAAATCCAGTAATAATTGAAAAAAGCAGGGAAAAAACTGAATACGAGGAAGGATGCCTGAGTTTTCCAGGAATTACAGAAAAAATATACAGGCCATCCGTGGTTAAAGTGAAATTTTTAGATCCGGATGGCAATGAAAAAATAATGGAATTTAAAGGGCTGGAATCAACGGTTTCACAACATGAGATAGACCATTTAAACGGAGTGTTATTCATAAACAGAATGTCAGCCGTAAAAAAAATGATGCTAAACAAAAAACTAAAAGAACTAAAAAGACGTTAAATCAAAATGAAAATTGCATTTTTTGGCACTTCTGATTTTTCGATTCCGGTTCTTAAATCCGTTTTTAATTCAGGACACAAAATAGTTGTGGTAATAACGCAGCCGGATAAACCTGCCGGCAGGAAACAGATAATAACGCCAACGCCGGTAAAAAAAATTGCTACAGAAAATAATTTACCTGTATTACAACCGGAAAAAGTAAGTGATAAAATTTTTATAGATGAATATAAAAAATATGCTCCTGACCTAAATCTCATAGTTTCTTTCGGACAGATATTGCCTGACGAACTTATTTATTTTCCGAAATTTCATTCCATAAACGTCCATGCATCTCTTTTGCCAAAATACCGCGGGGCTTCACCAATAAACCATGCAATCATAAACGGTGACAAAAAAACCGGCATCACCTATCAGTTTATTGAAAAAAAACTTGACGCAGGCGACATAATTTATGCTGTGGAAATTCCGATAGAAAAGCAGGACACGTCAATTACGTTATATAAAAAATTATCGGAATTGGCAGCGGCAACGGTTTTAAAAGTTCTAAACATGATTGAAACGCAGTCGTATAAAAGAATAAAACAGGATGAAAGCATGACAACCTACGTAAAAACATTAAAAAAAGAGGACGGAAAAATAAATTTTAACGATTCCTCTGTAAACATTTTTAATAAAATACGCGGTCTTTTACCATGGCCCTGTGCTTATTGTTTTTATGACGATAAAATGCTTAAAATTTTTTTATCAGAATTAGTTGAAGAAAAATTTAACGCGGCTTTCGTCACTGCCCCTGTTCCAGGACAAATCGTAAAAATAGTAAAAAATTCCGGATTTATAGTTGCCTGTAAAAATTCATTTCTGCTTATAAAAGAAGTCCAGATTGAAGGTGGAAAAAAAATGTCTGCCTATGACTTTGCCATAGGGCATAAAGATATAGTCGATAAAATTTTGAAATAACCGTCTCATCCATTATGCATTCGGCGTTATTCTTTTTATTCTTCCGCTATTGCATCAATTTCAATCCTTACATTTTTCGGCAAATCAGATGCCTGAATACAGGAACGTGCTGGTAAAGCACCCAGATTTCTTTCTTCAAATATTTCGTTTACGAATTTTATGTCATTGATGTCCTTTAAATAGCAGTTGAATTTCACGACCTTATCAATAGAACTTCCTGCAGTTTCAAGGATTTTACTTATGTTATCAAGTATCAACCGCGTTTCAAGATGAATGTTACTGATTGTAACCGTCCCCGTTGCAGGATCAACTGGTATCTGCCCGGATACAAAAATAAAACCATTTGATTTAATTGCCTGGGAATAAGGCCCTATCGGTCTTGGAGCACTGTCCGTAAAAATTACCTGTTTTGCCATAATCAATCCCCTTTTGTAAATTTTAAATATCATTTATATATATATATTATACATAAGAACTAAAAATTTTTAAAGTGTTTTTTTTTAATATTGGGAATAAGGATAGACATAGCAGACATTTAAAAAGGCTAAAAATAATGAATAAAGAGGGGCCAGGGGAGATTTATTCCATCAATTTCCCCTATTTGGGAAAGAGGGGTTAGGGGAGATTTTTATTCCTTCAAATTCCCCTTTCTCCCCCTTTTACAAAGGGGAAAAAAAGAAAAAAATCCTGACCTACCAAAAGAAATTTGTATGCTTCCTCCGATTATTCCTGACAATATGATTCACAGAGAGTATATAAACAGTGTTTACCAGCTATGTCCCGCTCCCTCAATTAAGGCATAAAGACGTCGTCTTTTTTTTATTCTGGTAAATACATAACGATTCCCGATTATCTGTTTGCATTTTTTGTCCTGCATATCCAGCAAAAAATTATTTTTTTCAATGTCAAAGCAATCTACATCTCTTTTTTTAACTAAAATTATTTATTATGTCTCCCGCTCTTTTTATTATCTGCTCAATCTCTTCTTTGTCAGGCTTGTAATCGGCAAACTTTACCATGTCGCAATCAGACATAAAAATGTTTAAAATATCAAGCATGTGTTTATCAACGTCCATCTCTTTTAATTTTTTCAGTATTTCCTGTGTCGTTAACTCATGCAGGGAAATTTTAAAATGCATGGATAAGAAGTAACGAACTGCCTCATAAACGTCGGTATAATACAATTTTACGTCGTTTTTCTTTAAATGTTCTTTTGCTGCATTTAATTTTTTCAGTGCTTCCTTTCTGTAATCGGATTCGTCTTTTTTAGAAACGGGTTCTGAAGGTTTTCTGAAAATAAAAATTGCTGCAAGAATTAAAGCAACAATAAAAATTATTATTGCAATAAGATAAGGAATTAAATCAAATAGCCGGAATTGTAATTTTAACTTTATTTCCTTTATGTCTTCTTCGGTTTCCTGCGTTGGCTGTGCAGCAGGAGTAGGGATTACCCGCGTAATATTCTTCTGCGGTTTTCCTGAATCTACGTAAACGACAACAGATTTTGTCTGTATTGTTTCTATCTTACCTGTTGCTGGGTCTTTAAATTTTACGTATGCCGGGTCAATTGTTATTTCACCGCTCTTTATGGCTATTAATTCATACTGCATTTTCGTAGTCATAGTTGTTGCCATGTTTATTATGGATACGCTGTTCTGCGAATAACTTCCCACGATTCTGAAACCATCAAAAGATGGAGGAATAACGTCCGGCGCAAAATTTCCTGTACCCTGTCTTTTTACGGTAATTGTATACGTTATGGTATCTCCAAGTTTTACCTTATTTTTATCAACTGTTGCCATTGCCTCAACGAGGGTTTGTGAAAACAGGCTGGGAAACAGGGACAACGAAAAAAAGATACAAATTAAAATTTTCTTATACATCTAATCCTCCATTATCTGCCAAAAATACGCAAAAAAGGTTTCCTGATTGAAATGGCATTTTCAGGGCATAACTCATGACAACAAAAACATCTTATACATTTATCGTAATCACATATTATACCATTATCCCTGCCTTTGTAAACAATGGCATTTTCCGGACAATGTTTAACGCATATCTGGCATCCTGTACACTTTTTTTTATTGAAAACGGGTTTTACGAGCATTACGCCTCTGAAAGTCTGTGTCAGTTTCCATAATAAACCTTTGATATGCTCATCCGGAGGCATAATAAATTTTTTTATGACGCCTGGATTTTCCCCAAGTATTTTAAATTCAATGTCTTTATTACCGTTTACGTATTGTCTGTATATTTTATTCGTCCAGACTCTGAAAGGATCAACGCCCGTTATTTCCGGAATGAATCTGTCTATTACAAATCCATTTTCGCCCATAATAATGACGCCTAAGTTAACCGGGATTCCGGCGGTTCCCGGACCGTCGCCTTCCATTGATAGGATTCCATCAACGATGTTAAAATGAGGCGGGAACGCCCTGTAAATATCAATGAGAATCTTTGCAAAAAGCGTCCGGTCTTGTTTTGACTTTGCGTGATATTCAAGTTTTTTCATTCCAGGTATGATGCCAAACATGTTTTTCACGCATAAACTCATCTGCATTAACGTATGAGTTTTTATTTTAGGCAGGTTGATTATTTTGTCCATTTCCAATAATCTTTTATCAACCATAAATTTTCCAAAAATCAGTTTATCCTTTATCTCTATTTCTTTGTCTGCAACAAAATCAATAAATTCAACTTTTTCTTCTTCAACTACTTTTTTAACGCCGCTTACTGTCGCGCCCATCCTGAAACTTCCGGTACCGGGTGATTCACCAACGTAAATTTTATCCGTAATTTCCTTTAAAACCTGTATAACCGCCCTGATAAAAACGGGATGAGTTACTATGGCAGTGTCAGGCCTTGCCGGCTGAAGAGAATTTGGCTTTAATAAAACTCTTTCGTCTTTTTTTATAAATTTTTCAATACCGCCAAGTTCATCAAAACCTGATTTTATTACGTTTTTTATTTCTTCAAGAGTATACGATGCACATCTTTTTACGTAAACGTTATTATCCATTTTTTACCCCAAAAATTATAAAATTTAACCGCCTTAAAAAGGCGATATTTCCCCCTCCATGCCGGTTAAAATATTGTTTATTTCCCTTTTATTTTCATCTTCGGTTTTACCTTTTACGTCAAAAGCAATGTGTGTCCAGTAAGAAATGCCGTATATGAATAACAAAATTTTTTTTGAGCCAAGATTACCCCCTTCAAATGTCTGAGTCGGGAACTTTTCCGGTCCACCAAAAAAAATTTTTACCATGAAACCTTTTTTTTCTGATTCCTGAACGTTTTTTATCAGTGTCGTTAAAAATTTTACGGGTTCAGTTACCCTCAAATAAAAATTTTCTCCTTCAATTTTATGCTGTGCCATGATCTGCTCCTTATAATTAATGTTTTTTGTTATTCGTTAAACATCTTCTCAAATCTTCGGATAGTCATTAAAAATCTTAATACTTTTTCAGAAAAACGCATTTAACAAATATCCAAAAGAACGTAAATTGCTGAATTCTTATGCCTGAAATGCATCCTGTAAAACCTCAATTTTTATTATGGCTTCGTCTTCCAATATTACGCCAACCACGTCAAACCTTACGTAAACGTTATTTATGTCATTTTCCATCATGTATTGTTTTGCTGCGAGAATTATTTTTTTTCGTTTTCTTTCGTCAACCGCTTCAAAGGGATGAACCCGTTTGTTAACATCCCGTGCCTTTACTTCAATAAAAATAAGCAACGGCTTGCTTTTATCTTCTGCAATTATGTCAATTTCACTAAAGCGGGTCCAGTAATTCTGCGTTATTATATTGTATCCTTTTTTTTTCAGATAATCAGCAACCGCTGCTTCGTAAAATTTACCCTTCCTTCTTAAATTTGTCTCTTTATCCATTTTGATTTATAGTTTTAACGTCGCTTTGCATTCTGATAATATTTTCAACCGGTTTATACGATTTTCTGTGTATTTCACACGGTCCATATTTAACGAGAGCGTCTATATGCTCCTGCGTGCCATAACCCTTATTATGGATAAAGCCGTATTGCGGAAAAACTTTATGATAATTTCTCATTATCCTGTCTCTGTGGACTTTTGCAAGAACGGATGCAGCGGCAATTGACAAACTTTTCTGGTCGCCATCAATAATGTGCTCTGTTTTAACGTCGTCTATCATAAATTTCATGTTGCCGTCAACGAGTATAATCTCCGGTTTGCCCGTAAGTTTATGAATGCAGTTGCACATTGCCGTTATGGTAGCGGATAATATGTTTTCTCTGTCAATGACGTTATGCGAAACTTCGGATATTGCAAAACAAACGCTTGCATCTATTATTTTCTGATAGAGTTTTTCCCTGGTTTTTTCCGACAGTTTTTTTGAATCGTCAACTTCCTTTAATGTATCCAGTTTTTCTTTGCGAAGAATTACGGAAGCAGCAACGACGGGTCCTGCCCATGGTCCTCTGCCTGCCTCGTCAACTCCGGCAATGACACAATCGTATTTTGAATCAAACCGGAATAGTTTTTCAAAATTTTTCATAAATTAATGCTTCTTCTTAAAAATTCCGTATTCGTCCATGATAAATTCCCTTATAAATTCTTCGTCATAATCGTCGTTGTTATTAAATATTCCGGATACGCCGTTTTTTATTTCTTCTTTTTCTATTTTTTCAAGGATGGCCTCCTCAACAAATTCGTCAACGTTTTTGTTTTTTCTCATACAAAAATCTTTTAGCATTCTTTCAATTCCGGAACTAATTTTTATTTTTCCTGGTTTTTTCATTTTTCCCTTCTTTTTTAGTTTTAACCATTTTTATTTCATCTTCGCTCCATAATTTTTCCAAAGCATAATATTTCCTGGTTTTATCGTCAAATATGTGCAATAAAAAGTCTCCGTAATCCAATACCACCCAGTTTGAATCAAAATCACCTTCGTTATGACTTACAAAATAATTGTTTTTTTTCATTTCCGCTAAAACGTAATTTTTAAGTGCCTTTATGTGCATACCGGATAAAGCAGAACATAGAATAAAATAATCCCATATATCCGACTGTTTGCTGGTATCCAGAATCACTACGTCCTGCGCTTTTTTCTCTTCAAGTAAACCAATTATTTTTTTTAGTTTAACTTGCATCTCGTTCGTTTTTTTCATTTTTTCACTCCAAATTTAAAAATCAGTGCTCCGACCTGATCCTCATTTGAAAACGTTAAAGGTTCAAACTGAAGTTTTCTTGCCTGGGATATTGCCATTCTGTCAAGTTCGGGGTATCCTGACGTCCGCAAAAGGCGGACGTCTTTTATTATGCCGCTTGACAATACCGTTATTTCTATCATAAGTTCCGTTTCTTCCGGTAAATTCTCGGGAAATCTCCATTCAATCTTTTTATATTTTCTCGTTGCAAGAGAGCCCGTTATTGTCGGTTCACCGCCTGCAACAGCACCTTCTTCTATTACCGCCTCTGCCTGGTCATCTCTTATTTCTTCTGTTTCATTTTTTGAAAATGAACGTAATTTATCTCTCGAAATTCCGATATTCAATTTTGCTTTTTCATCTTCAATTTTTTTTAGAAGGATTTTCGTATCAGACACATCTGATGTTTTTTTTGCTTCCTGTTTCTTAAGAACGGTTGCTATTTTCGTGTCCTGTTTTTTTTCCAGTCCCATTGACTTTTTTTCTTCTCCCTTTTCACCCATTTTGTAATCAAAATCCATTAAAGTAACGTCCGTTATCAGAGCAACGTATCTGGGTTTCGTTTGTATTATTGACTTTGATAGAATAAAAAGTATGGACAAATGCAGAACAATTGATATGATAAAAGAAGTTAAGTCAATTTTATCCTTGTTCATTTATTTTTATTTCCCCTTTATATCTTCTTCGGGAATTGTTGTTATTGCCAGTTTTTCTGCGCCTGCTTCCTTTGCTATGCTCATCGCCCGCACCATTTCCCCGTGGAAAGCCATTTTATCACCTTCAATTATAACCGTCGTATTTCCGGTTTTACTGATTTCACTTTTAATGCCATCCAGCAATTCCTGGTAGTTTTTGACGCCATTCCCGTTTAAAAACATCTTACCATCGGATGTTATTGCAATTATAATGTTTTTATTCAAAGATGCTTCTGACGGTGCTTTAGCCGACGGCAGATTTATTTTAATGTTACCCTGTATAATAAACGGAGTCGTAACCATAAAAATAATTAACAGGACAAGCATAACGTCGGTTAAAGGAGTAATGTTTATGTCAGAAATAAGTTTTTCTTTTTCTCTTTTCTTAAGCATGATTAAACCTCTTCTATGACGTCAGCCAGTTCTGATGATGCATTTATGCATTCTGTTTCTATTGTGTCAATTTTTTTGACAAAAAGATTATAAGCAATGACTGCCGGAACTGCCACGAACAAACCCATTGCGGTTGCAACCAGTGCTTCTGCTATGCCATTGGCAACGACGGATGGTCCTCCACCCGTTGCAAGAGAGAGATCATGAAAAGCTCTAATTATACCAAGTACCGTTCCAAACAAACCTATAAAAGGCGTAACGTTTCCAATGGTTCCTAAAATATCCAGATATCTTTGCATTCTTTCCGATTCAAAATTCAATTCTCTTTGCATGGCTGCTTCTAGTTTTACCCTATCCAGATCCTTATTTTTCAGTCCTGCAAGAATTACGGCAGGGACTGGTCCAGGCGTTGATTCTGCAAACATAATTGCGCCGTCAAAATCCTTTTTCTGAACCAATTTTTTTATCTTTTCCATGAATTCTTTTGTATCCGTATTCATTTGCACGAATCTGATTATGCGTTCTATAATGATCCACCACGACAATATTGATATGGCAAGTAAAACGAATACAACAACTCCTCCTTTTAAAAACATCTGCCAGAAATTCAAATCTCCAAACATCGTTTCCTCCTTTTATCTTGTTTATGCTTAAAAATTTACGTTGTGCGTTATATTTTTCTTCCCGGTACTTTTTGGTTAAAAATCCGATGTCATAAACGTTACGAAGCATTTCTGTTTTCAAATGCGTCTTTATCCATTCGCATTTAATCCATGCTTTATCAATCTTATTTTATCATAAAATTCTTTTTCATTTTTCCAACTTTTAAAATTTAAAAACGATTCCCAATCCCATATTTAATTTTCTTTGCTGGTAATAATATAACAAATAATAATTATTATTCAATATATTATTTACGTAACCCGTGATTGTAAAATTATCCGATATTATCTTTGCAATTGAAAAGTCCATAACGAAATAAGGTGGCATTTTTTTGTCCGTCGTGCCATATTGCGCCGTCTCTCCTTTTGCCGAAACTGAAAATTCCCATCCTGCCGGCTGATAAATGGCTTTTAATTCAATGACGTTATACGGCATGTAAGTCACGTTTCTGGAAGAAGAAATAACGTCGTTATAAACGTAATCAAACAAAATTTTTAATTCTTTTATGTGAAGCGTCTCAACGCTTAATCCATAATATCTAAAATCAAGAGAACAATTATGATTAGTAAAAATAAAATCTCCCGACTCACTGTTTAAAAACAAATAATCGTTTATGCTTTTATACCCACAATAAACGTCAAAAAACATTTCAAAAAAATTAATGTTAAATCCGGTTTTTACATTAACTTTCTCCAGTTCCGGTTTATAACTGCCGTTTGCCGAAACGAATGGTATGGTTAATACGTCTATGTTTGATATTACGTTCATCTGAGGTTTAAAAACTGCGTAAAAAGACACTCCTGAAAATAAATCATAACTTGCAAATATATATGGGCTCATTCTGAAATTGTCGTTATCCAATTTAAAATACTGTGCCCTTATGCCGCCCTGCAAAATAAAAGGTTCAAAATAAAGTATTGCTTTAAGCATCAAATCCAGATAAAAAGGATTATAATTGCTTCCTTCCATAAAGGCATCTCCTCCATATATATCCGAATTCAGGGTGGTTTTTACTCTTTTTTGTTGTTCAACGTTAAAATCTTTTTCAATTGAAAATTTTAAATTTAATCTGTTTTCCTTATATAAAAAAACGTCTTCGGAATTTATCTGGTCAAAATACGTCCATATAAACGATATGTCGCTTATTACGTCTTTTATATTTCCGGAAAAATTAATACCGGCCACAAAATCTCTTAAATCATAAAAACCTGAAAATTCATTAAAAGGATATGGATTTGAATACTGGTTTATGTCAAATTTTATTCTGTATAAAACGTTGAATTTTTCATACATCGTTCCATAATAGCAGGAAAAAGAATTTAAATTATTGTAGGTATTTCTGTCATTTATAATTTCGTTGTCATGGTTCAGATGATAAAGTTTAAGAATAAAACGGTTATTTTCATTAAAATATTTTCCAATCGTTCCGTCTGCCATAATCGTATTGTATGAACCGGCCGTTAATTTTATTTTACCGACAAAATCCCTTATTTTTGACGTATCCTGAAAATTAGGGGAAAATTTTTCTTCGTTTAAATAAAAGTATGGCATCATTATTTTGCCTTTTTCGTATATTACCGAATTTACGTCTTCCAGGCTTTCAAGACTCGTCGTTTCCCTTTTTAAAAGTATCCTTGTATCTATCTGGCCCGTTATTAAAATTTCCGGAACTTTAAAATCAAAACCTTCCCCTTTTTTTATGGTAAGAGTATCCCCCTTATCGTCAACCGAATATGCACCTTTTTCATAATGTTTTTGTTCTTCTATGTCCGTTATGGTATCTTCATCTTCAGCAAAAACAAACGCTAACGGGAAACATAAAGATATTAGAACATACGTCAGAAAAATTTTTTTGATCATTTTTGTAATTTCTCCTGTTCGGGGCTGGCTGGATGCAGTATTTTATACTGTTCATTTAACAGTTCTATTTTTTTTCTTGCAACTGTTGTGTACTTTTCATCTTTTGTTACGTTTAAAATTTTTTTATAGGTTTCAATGGCAGATTTTATTTTTCCCTGTTTCTCATATATTTTCCCGACAGAATCAAGAGCTGAGACAACCCAGAGTTCATCATTTTTGAAATTTTTATAAACATTCATATATTCGTTTATCGCCTTTTCATAATCCTTTTTGGAATAATAACAATCCGCGATCCAGAATTGTGCTTCAACTGCTTTTTTCCCTTTCATGTCAACGACTTTTTTAAAAACGTCTATTGCTTCATCAAATTGTTTTGAATCCTGAAGAATGTAACCAAGATTAATGTGCGCTCTTTCGTATAAATTTGAATTTTTAAATTCATCTATCAGTTTCTTATACCAAATTTTTGCGTCTTCGTCCTTGTTCATTCTTTTATACGTCATTGCAATATTAAAATACGCATCGTCCGTAATGTCCGAATTTTTATATTTTTCAATAAAAGAAGAATAATATTCCAGCGCCTTTTCATAATCACGCATTTTATAATAGGCATTTGCAACTTTAAACATGGCTCTCTCCATAAAATTATTTTCCGGAAATTTTTCAATAAGTATTTTAAATGAATTAATTGCTTCCGGAAATTTTGATAAATTAAAATATGAAATTCCTGTCCAGTAATAAGCGTTGTCTATAAGTTCATGTCTTGGATATTTTTCTATAAATTTTTCAAACTCTTTTATTGCCGTTTCATATTTTTTAATGTTGTAATAATGCTCTGCAATTCTGTATTGTATCTCCGGCGTAAAATTTGACTCCGGATATTTTTCCACGAATTGTCTGGAATAATCCATTGCTTTGTCATATTCGCCCAATTGATAATACGACCATTGTATACCATACAATGCCTCACTAACCCTGTAATGTTCAGGGAACTTATCTACTATCTCTTTATAATAAGTCAATGCCTTATTGTAATCCTTATAATTATAATAACAATCGCCGACTTTCAAAAGAGCTTCCTGATAAAGATGAGTTGTTTTATAATTGTCAATTATTTTCTGAAATTTTTCAGCAGAAGATAAAAAATCGTTTTTCCTGAAATAAGCCCATCCAATCCTGTATAAACTCTCTGCTTTTTTCACCGGATCCGTTACCATATTATAATATCTCGTCCATTGATTAATTGCCGAATCAAAATCCTCTTTTCTGTAATAACACCAGCCGCTGTAAAAAATTGATTCTGCCCGCATGCCCGCATCTGCAAGGGAATGAGAAGAAATGGACAAATATACGTTTAAGGCAGAATTAAATTCATTATTACTATAAAGAGTATTTGCAACCATAAAATCCGATTTTATCTTTATTTCCGGGGATTTTGCGGTACTTTTTGCAAGTAAAAAATAATCTTTTGCTTTTGTCATATCATTTCTTTTATAATTTATCCATCCTTTTGCATAATAACATTCCGCAAGGACGTCAGGAAACATCCTGTATTTTTCAATTACTTCGTTATATTTGTCCTCTGCCTGAGCCATTAAATCCATCTCATAATAACAATCACCGGTTTTTATCAACGCTTTGGCTTTAAGTTCATCATCCATGTTTTCTTCACTTAAAATGGTTGAAAAAGTATCCACTGATTTTTTGTAGTCCCCCATTTTTAAATAGCACCATGCTTTCATATATGTTGCTTTGTATTTATCGTCGGGAAATTCTTTTTCTATTTTTTCATAAAAAGAAACTGCGTTTGCAATGTCATTCATCTGAAGGTATATGTCTCCCATTACAAAATAAGAAATTCTGATTAATTCTTCAACATTGTATTTTTCAATCAGTTCGTTGAATTTATCAATCGCATCGTAAAATCTTCCACCTTTATAATAAAAATATGCCGTTGAATATGCGGCATAAGCAGCCGGTATTGTGGAAGGATAATTTTCCTCAACTGATTTATACTGTAAAAGTGCTTTGTCATATTCGTTCATCGCTTCATAGCACATGCCTTTTTTATATTCCGACCATACCACGAGTATGTCGTCTTTTCCAAGCGAACTAATTTCGTTATATTCCTTTAAAGCCCTTGCAACGTCCTTATCCATGTAATAATTCCATGCAAGAAAATATTTCATTAAAAGTTTTATTTTTTCGTCTTTTGCCTTATTCAAAACGTCTTTTATTATTTCTATCGCCGATTTATATTTGCCCATGGAATACAATACGTTTGCCTTCCTGAAATACGCTATAGTCAGAAGCCTGCTGTCCGGGTATTCTTTGATAATCCTGTCAAAATATCTCATTGCCTGTTCTGCATCTTCTTTTTTTTGTCCTGCATTTTTACCCTCAATTGATTTTTCATAATAAACTTTTCCCTTTAAATAATATGCATAATCAAAATTTTCGTAATCGGCATATTTTTCAAGTTTATTCAGTGCGTCTATTGCTTTTTCATACTGGCTTTCCAGAAGGAAACACTCAGCAATCATAAGATAACTGTCTTTTGTCAGATAATTTTCAGGAAAGGAATTAAGGAGTAAATTTAAATATTTTATGCTTTCATCGGGCATTTTTAAATGATAATAACATTGTGCAATTCTGAAATATAATTCTTTTGTATATTTATTTTTCGTAGAAGGATATTTTTCCATTATTTCAACGTAAGATTTAAGTGCTTCTTTGTATTTACCGGAAATAAACTTCGACTCTGCTGCCATAAAAGTTGAATCCCCGGCAAGCGTTGATTCCGGATTCAACGATATTACGTCTTCAAAAATATCCTCTGCCAGATAAAAATTATTCTCAAGGAAAAGTTCGTTTGCAAAACCAAACTGGTTTTCCAGAACAAACCTGTCCTGGGAATAACATATATCAAGAAATACGGCTGTCATTATTAAACATAAAATTGTCTTATTGTGCACTTTTTTCCCTTTTATCATTTTTTTGTTAAAAAGCAATCCGTCATGCCGTTATTTTTTCAGTTATGGTAAACAGATTTATAAAATGACTTCTATTAATCTATCAGGAATTCATACTTTTTATATTTTTAAATAATTTACACTTAAGATTAATCTTATTATAACATATTTTTATAAGAAACCTGATTTTTTTTTATGTTCCAAAATCAATTACAAATGTCCATGATACAATTAAAAATTTCAATTACAGATAAATGCAGTTAAAATAAAAAAAAACCCCTATCTTATTTAAAAAGACAGGGGTTTTTAATATGTAAAATTCCGGAATTAATATTTTATAGGTAGTTTTTTTCTTGGCAAAGTATGGGGTTCATAAGGTGGTGTTTCTTTTGCTTTTTCTATTGCATCTTCTATTTCCGCCCGGGAATAATTTTTCTTAACTAAAAGTTTTTGTTTTGGATAAATCAAATCCGGATCTTCAATTATGTCCTTGTTTGCCTTGAATAAAAGAGGCCACATAAACGAATTACCATATATTTTACTTTTACCTGATATCTTCCATAAACTATCTCCTGATAAAACAGAATATCTTGCAGATGATGGTGTTGATGCTACTTTTTCAGGTTCTTCCAATGGCGGCGGTGCTAATTCTTCTTCAGGTGGGGGTAGTAGTTCTTCCTCTGCCATTTCTTCTAACGGAGGTGGTAATTCTTCTTCTGCCATTTCATCTAATGGGGGTGATAGTTCTTCACCCATATCTTCTCCTGGGGGAGGTGGCAATTCATCTCCACCGAACAATTCATCTCCACCAGGTGGCGGTGGAATTAAATCTTCATCTGCATCCGGAGGCGGCGGCAATCCAAAATCATCTTGGGCACTAATACCAAAAGGCAATGAAAACAATACAAAACAAGCAAAAAGAACGAAAAAAATCTTTGCCAGGTTCTTCATAAAATACCTCCCGTATTGATTTAGTGTTTCTTTATTCATTATGTCTGTTACTTTCTAACTTTCAGGATTTCAAACAACTAATACTTGCATTTATTTTCTCTCTGGCTGACCGCTATTCTTTTATTTTTAATATCTTATTCTGGAGCGGGAAACGGGGCTTGAACCCGCGACCTTCTCCTTGGCAAGGAGATGCTCTACCACTGAGCCATTCCCGCTTTTAAAAAATGGTTTCATTATTATAATAATTTTACTTTTTTTTGTCAATTATTTTTTTATTTAAACGTATAATTTATCAAATTAAAATTATAAATTCAATAAAACATCTGCCATGCAAAAACATATTCATTACGTTTATAATGGTAAATACCGTTCTTACATTAAACGTTTTGTATATTTTTATATGAAACGACCTTCAATCATTCTGGCTCGATATTTTTTTAATAATGTCCTTGATTTTTTCAGATAAAGGCATCTTTTTTTTCATTTCTTCAACAATGTTTATTATCATGCCTTCCGTAATATTGCTTCCTATTGATATTATCTCTTCTTTTTTAAAAGTATCAAAAGGATTTATGTTTAATATGTTCGGTTTTATCACGATATCGGCATCTTTATACTGGGTAACGCGTGTATATTGCTGGATTGATAGCGTCCAGCTCGACCATACAATGTTAAAAATATTGTTGTTTTTAAGAATGTCTATTCTGGAATTTGCCAGTAAATCAACTGCGATGATAAAATCAGCACCCATTTTTTTTACGATACTGATTGGAACGTTATTTAAAATTCCTCCGTCAACGTATATTTTATGATTGTAAACGGTTGGTGAAAAAATTCCCGGGAGAGAACAACTTGCCCTTACTAACGGCCCCATGTCACCATCAAAAAAAACTTCTTCTTTTGCATCCAATAAATTCGTAGTAACGACGCCAAATTTAATCTTTGTGTTTTGTATTTCTTTTACTTTTGAATGCTTATTGATAAAATTATCTATTTTTTCAATAGATAAAAGCCCTTCTTTAGGTAGTGTAAAATTTACTATTTCAAGCCAGTTAAAATCTTTTGCTGCATCTTCAAGTTGTTTAATTGATCCTTCCGATGCATATATCGCGCCTACCAGACTTCCAACGCTTGTCCCTGCGATAAAATCCGGCTTTATCCCGTATTTTTCAAGGACCTTTAATACGCCTATATGAGTAAAGCCATAAGCGGCTCCGCCACCCAAAGCAAGTCCTATTTTCATTTAAACCATCTTCCTCAAGTTGAAATCAGAAGCAACGCTTTCTATTATGGATAAATCAACCTTGTCCTTTTTTAAAAGGAATGCTTCAAACAACGCATTGTCACAAATTATATTAATCAATCTTGGCGTTCCTGTCGTATAACTATATATGGCTTCTAATGCCGTGTCTGAAAAAATCTCATGCTGTGCCCCCGCTACTTTCATTCTATACGTAATATAGTTATACGTTTCTTCCCTGTCAAGTTTCTTAAGACAATGTTTGATTGCTATTCTTTGTTGAAAAGCAGGGTCTAAACCTATGTGTTCTTCAAGGTCTGGCATACCTATCAATATTAAAGTCAATAATTTTTTTCCAGGCATTTCTATATTTAATAATCCACGAAATTCTTCAAAAATTTCCTTTGTTTTTAACATGTTGGCTTCATCAATAACAATCACTGCCTTTTTGCCGGTTTCGTTTATTTCCATAAGTCTGCCATAAAATTGCGGAAGGAGTTCCTCTTTTTTACCAGCAGGCTTTTCTATACCTATCTGCTGTGCAATTCTTTTTAAAAGCCAGTCGGGGGTAATTTCAGAATGCACCATAACAAGAAGCGATACGATGTATTGATCCTGTTTTTCCATTTCTTCGAGTGCTCTGCGTGCAAGAAGCGTTTTTCCAGTACCAATGTCTCCTATTATTATCATCAGTCCTTTCATTGTCTCAGCAGCATGCAAAATCTTTAAAAGTGCTTCTTTATGTGGCGTAGAATCAAAAAAGAACCTGGAGTCAGGTGCAGTTGAGAAAGGTTGCTCTGTTAATTTAAAAAATTGTTCGTAACTCAATGTTGCCTCCAAAATTATTATGAAAATATCATATGTAAGTTACTTTACTTTGGGCGCCTTTTTTAAACTCCTCATCCTGGACATTTACCCCTTTTTGTTCCGTTTCAGTAATCATTTTCATCAATTCGTCAAGTTTCATCTTTGCTTCTACGTTTGACGGATCATGAGCAATAATCTTTTTTAATATTTTTTCTGCTTCCGTATATATTCCCTGTTTAATGAATATCTCGGCAGTGGTCACAGTTACAAAATCATCGCTGAGTCCGATATCCACACTTTCATCCTCAATTTTTATTTCAATCTGTTTTTTTCTTTCTTCCTCTACCTTTTTCTTTGCTTCTTCTTCTTTTTTCCTTTCTTCCTCTACCTTTTTCTTTGCTTCTTCTTCTTTTTTCCTTTCTTCCTCTACCTTTTTCTTTGCTTCTTCTTCTTTTTTCCTTTCTTCCTCTGCCTTTTTCTTTGCTTCTTCTTCTTTTTTTCTTTCTTCCTCTGCCTTTTTCTTTGCTTCTTCTTCTTTTTTTCTTTCTTCCTCTGCCTTTTTCTTTGCTTCTTCTTCTTTTTTCCTTTCTTCCTCTGCCTTTTTCTTTGCCGTATCTTCAACATGCATGTCAGATACTGATACGCCTGCATATTTAGTATATAAATCATTAAGTTTTCTCTTTAACTGCTGATTATCGGGGTCCATGGCAAGCGCTCTCTGATACATTTCAATTGCTTCATCAAAGGAGCCTGTTTTTACGTAATTATCTCCCATGGCAATCAAAGCAGGAACGTCATCATTAATTGCCGGCTGTGGAGAAACAAACATTTTATTCCGCGGCGTCTCTTTTTCCACAATTTTTTCTTCCTGTTTATCAAAAATCATGGTTTTTTCAACGTCCGGCAATTTATCAACAACCGGTTTCTCGCTTACTTTCTTTTCATCTTTTGATTTTAAAGAAGATAAATCAACGGCTTTAACCGAATCCATCTGGTCAAAATAAGAATGAAATATTTTTGTTTTTTCCTGGGATTCCTGTTTTTTAGGATGTTCAGACACCGGCTGTTCTTGTATTTTAACAGCAGATTGCTGGTCTGCCTGTGGAATTTTTGTATCTTCTGCCAGTTTTTTTGCACGTTGTATTATTGATGGATGTCCGGGGTCTACGTCAGCAGCCATTTTGTAAAATTCATTTTCTTTGTCGGGCATTTTTTCTTCTCTGTAAATGTCAGAAATTTTTAAATACGTATCTGCAGCTTCTCTTTTTTTATTTATTTTGGCAAAAGTATCTCCAAGTTTTGTAAGTATTTCAACGTTTTTAGATTCCAGGGAAGATGCCTTTTCCAATATTTCAATCGCTTTTTCGTATAATTGCTTACTAAGACAAATATTAACGGCTATAAGATATCTTGCTATTGCTTCCTTGTTATTACCCTTTTTAATATATAAATCCGCGATATTTTCATACGCCTCTACGTTTTCCTGATCTATTTTTATTACCTTATCAAGAGTTGACATGGCATCTTCTATTTGTCCAAGTTCAGTATAAATAACCGATAAAATATTTAAAGCACCGATATGATTTGACTTGAATTTTAAAAGCATTTCAATCTCTTTTTTTGCTTCGGCTATCTCTTTTCTTGCATAAAGAGCCGCACCTTTAAAAAAATGTGCTTCTATTGATTTAAGTTCCGTTGCCTTTTGGGCATAAAATTCCGTTTTTTCTATGTTTTTTTGTTTCCAGTAATATTCTGCCAGAAACAGATATTCACGTTTCCCGTCGGATTCGTTTCCGTCACGCTCATAAATTTCGGCAATTTTTTCTCTTGCAGAAATGTCATCCGGCGTTATTTCAAGTATTTTCTGATAAATGGGCAATGCCTTTTTATATAAACGATTATTAAAATAAATATCAACGATTTTCTTATAGTATTCCAGGGCTTTTTCTTTTTCCCCCTTTTCAGAATATAATTCCCCGAGTTTCTGGTATGTTTCAAAATTTGCAGGACTTAATTTAAGAATTTCCTTATAAGTTTCAATTGCTTTGTCTATTTCACCATCTTCTATGAATTTTTCAGCAATTGTATGCTTTTTTATGAGTATTTGCTTTTGTTTCTCCCCTTCTGGTAACTTTTCTGTGTTTAATCTGGCTATTTTTTTGTAAACAAGGGAAGCTTTATCAGCAAGGCCCTGTTTTATATAAGATTCTGCCGTAAGCATATATTCCTGAAAAGCCAATGCATCATCCCCTTTTTTTGCATAGGCATCACCGAGCATATTATGTATATTATAATCCGTCGGATCAAGTGTTATTAATTTTTTATATTCAAGAATGGCTTTATCCCATTTGCCTTCCTGGGCATAAATTGTTGCCATTTTTGTAATGTCTCTCTTATTTTCAGCTGACATCCTGTTTCACATCCTTAAAAATGTTATTTTCCTTATTATAATATACCAATAAAAATTTGTCAAACGTATCAAATAATCTCACAAACGCGTTAAAATCGTTATAAAAGATGAAAATACTCCGGATTTCTATCTCATCTATCTGGCGAGGCGATTGAAGGATTTATTTTGAAGGCCTGAAACGGGCTGATTACACAAAGCGGTTCCGTATCGTCAGCCCATTTTAATTCCGTAAAGACCAATCCAGTAACCGCCGGTTTAATATAAATACATTATGAACGCCCGACGTAAATGTTATATATAGTGGAACCCCCTCGGGTAAAGCCCGAGGCTCCCACAAAAAATTCAATCAATTTGTCCCGTAGAAATTCTCTTTACGAGACTTCGTTGATTGACCAGGGGACGAGGAATACCAGTGATATTCCGCAGCGACCCTGGAACCCTGCTGTCAAAGTAGATAAAACATTTTAATGTGTGCATTCATAAAATATCTCTCTGAGATATTTTATTCCCTAAACTAAAGTTTGGGGTTTTCTGAATGCTGTTCCAATAATTACTCAACAATAACGTTAAATTCTTATCTGTTAAACCATATCATAAAATTTTTAAAAAAACCGATTATCCCCTGTTTCCATGCAACCCTGTGTGTTACGCCGGATGCATTTTTTATTTCATTCTTATGTTGTATGTACCATTCATAGGAATGCACAAGTGCTTCTGTTTCCGTATATTTCGGATTCCAGCCAAGTTTTTTTTCCGCTTTTTCAATTGATACAAAAGAATCTTTATGTGCCGTCCCGTATACCCACTTATAAAGAGGCGATATTCCAAGTTTCCAGAATATGTCAAGAAAAAATATCATAATAGGCGCCGGAGTTGTCAATACTTTTGATTTTGAACCAACCCGCCTGAAAAATTCGGTCAGATATTCTTTTATTGGTGGCGTATTTTTTGCCCCAACGTTAAAAGTATCGTTTACGATATCATCTGGTTTTGTAAGCATTAAATAAATGGCGTCAACAAGATCTTCCACTTCCAGTAACTGATATCGGTTTTTCCCGTTTCCAATAACCGGTATAAAGGCTCCTGATTCAACCCAGTCATACAAAATCTGAAAAACTCCGAGACGATACGTTCCTATGAACGTTTTTGGCCTGACAATTGGGATAACCATGCCTTTTTGTCTGTATTCTTCGCATATCTTTTCTGCAATAATTTTCGTTTCTCCATAAGGTCCTACTCCTATCAAAGGATCGTTTTCGTAAAGCGGATGTTTTTCAGGAACGCCATATACTGCCGTAGAACTTATCTGGACAACCCTTTTTATGCCATTTGCTTTTGCTGCTTCCAGAACGTTTCGCATACCATCAACGTTTGTAGAATGAATGTCTTTGGGTTTCCATAGTGGAAGTGCTGCTGCTGCATTTACTACCAGGTCATATCCGTTAAATGCTTCTTTTAATCCGTCATAATCCCGGATGTCAAGTTTTTTATAAATAACGTTTTCAGGATATTCATTTTTATTAAACTCGTCAATGTCTATGACGAATATTTTTTCATATTTATCCTTTAACCTGTTACAAATGTGTATTCCAAGAAATCCGCAACCGCCGGTTACGACAAGATTTGACATACAATAATACCTCCTGAACAAAAAATTAAATGTGAATTTCGCCTGTTTTTTTCAGACACATTTCAAATTATAATATTTATAATTCAATAATGCAAACAAAAAAAAACGATGTAATTGGTAGTAAGTTTATCGTAAAAGATATGAATAAATTATTTTATGTTACATAAAAATTTTTACTGTATCTTTACGATAATTTAAATCGCTGACGATAGTAAACTTTTCCCATAAAAGTCAAAAAAAGATAACGATATAAAGCAATCCATATAAAATCACAATAAAAAAACAGGGGCAATTATAAATTGCCCCTGCCATTTTTTTATTTATTTTAAACTAAATACTAAACTTTACCGGCTTATTTACCACGGGCATAACATCCAGTCGTTTGTTATTATATCTATATTCGTATAGTTATTATTTGGCGTCATATAAACAGGATTCGGAAAATTATAGAATCCCATAAAATCCCCGCAATCTGGTCCTGCATCCAGGCCATTGCCAGTGTAATCAACAAACGTATAAATGTAATAATTACCGGGCAAGGGCAAAAACATTGAATAATCAAAATACGTATTTGAACCACTAATTGTTCCAAAAGTTCCAGTTAAAAAATTATTTCCACCACCATCAAGGTCCGTATCAATTACAATTGCCCATTGCTTACCAGGACAACTGTATGGCATATAAACCCTACCAGAAACGTTGTTCGTCGCAACAACCATAGTAATGTTTGCAGTCAGATTACCACCATTCGTTACGTTGGCATTTGGAGATGATGGGAATGCCGGAAACGTCGTTCCATAAATACCTACTGCATCACCTGCAGCCGGCGGGTTGTCACTTATTTGCGTTGCACCATATATGTAATAAGAACCAACCGGAATGTTATTTAAGACAAACTGCTGGCTTGAGCCACTGACTGTTGTATACACAAATGCAACCTGATTGTTGTCATTAGGGTCTAAGTCCATGTCAACCCATACTGCAATTGTTTTTCCTGTCTGTCCGGATGGAATAGTGAAATTAACGGTTATGTTTCCTGTTTGACCACCCGGAGTTGGCGTTGGTATTGGTGTCGGTGTTGATGGTAGATTATCACCAGGAAACGTGTCACAATAAATGTTAAATCCATTACCCGGCAGATTTGCATTTGGAGTTAATGGGAAAGGACACAGCCAGTTTACTATTGGCGTTGGAACTCCATATATACCAGCATAATCTCCTTCATTTATTGGTCCATTTCCGGAATTATCCCAGCCGGAACCATCGATATCCATCATAAAAGTTATGTAATGCTTTCCTGGTATAAAATCAAACACGCTATAATTTACTACACTGCCCGATGCTTTCGCAGTCTTTGTCATCAGCATGACACCACTCATATCTCCACCTAATGGCACGGTTGATAAAAATATCGTATATTCTTTATTACTCACGGATGCGGGTAAATATGCATTTCCTGTTACGTTTGGCACTACGTTCTCAAGCGCCAAATTTAACGTTATGTCATTATTTATCGTTACGTTTGGACTCGCAGGCCAGTTTACTCCACTGCCACCATATATTTTCAGATAATCGCCTTCTGCCGGGAAAGCATATTTATTCCCATCTGCATCAATAAATCCAAATACGTAATACGTTCCTGCATCTGCCGGGTCCATTGTAAAACTTACCTGAAAATTTTCGCCGGAAGGACATGCAATGCCTGTCCATGCAGGCGGCTCACTTTTAAATATTTCATAACCATAGTTGTGAATAATACCAAACATTCCACCTTTGCCGGTAACATCTCCCGGCACGGTTACGTTTAAAGTTACTGTTATAGGCAATTGGGTTAATGTAATGTCAACCGAACTATTTGGCGTTGTTATAGCGCTGCCATAGGCACCAAAATAATCACCGCCGTCAGGTCCTCCTAATCCGGAACCATTATTGTCTACATAAGCATATACGTAATACGTTCCGTCCGGGACCTGAATGCTATAATTTATAGTCGACGCGTCTTGGCAAACGCCGTTCATTGAATATTTATATCCATTTTCCGTATTGCTATCATCATCTACTATTACAATAAACTGCTTTCCGGCAGCAGAAGCGGGCAGATAAAGATTCCCTGAAATATTTGGGTCTGGTGCAGGAGTTGAAGTTTCAACATAAGTTGCAGTTACAGTTGCAGTTAATGTTGCAGTTGGCGCCACAGGTGACGAAGGAGATTCTTTTTTTGAACAGCCAAAAATAATAAAAACAACAATTGAAATTACAGATGTAAAAAAAAACATAATTCTTTTCATAATTCCCTCCTTTATAATTTAGTAGTTAATAGTTAATATATACACTACTTTTCTGAAAAAATCAAGGAAAATTTTAGTGGGACTCCCTCGGGCTAAAGCCCGAGGTTCCCACAAAAAATTCAATCAATTTAGTTGATTGAACAGGGGACGCGGAATACCAGTGATATTCCGCACCGACCCTGGAACCCTCTTGGCAAAGTAGATAAAACTTTGATTTATATCCGCATTCATTCAACATCAAACTAAAGTTTGTTGTTTCCTGAATGCTATTCCAATAAATTGTTTGCATGCTTCTATCAGGTTTTAGTATACCTGCTTTGCGTGACTTGCGTAAGCACCCTTTGTTTGCCATTATTTCCGTGTCTCACGGTAATGCTTGTCCTTCTTCTGCTTCCTGTAACTTATTGCAATGAATTCCTCAAAAAATGCAATCAATCTTTCCATTCTTATTTATGAAATTTGATTTTTTTACCAGGCAGGAGTTGGAATTTACTGATTATAAAACATGTCAATTTATCGTTGCATTTAAAATACCGGTGTATTATATTTGTATTATGACAAAAACTGAAATAAGAAAAAAAATATTACAGATACGCAATAATATTTCAGATGAATTTTGCAATGTAAAATCCGGTAAAATATCCGGCAATTTCAAAAAATACGTTTTTCCTTCGCTTCCCAAAGGTAAAATAATAATATACAATTCCTTTAAAAATGAAGTTAAAACAAATAAAATCATAAATTTTTTGATTAATAAAAGATATGAAATATATAATCCGTGCATAATAAACGGCAGAATAATTCCGTGCAGATTATATTCACAAAAACAATTGTCTCCGGGACTGTATGGCATCATGGAGCCAATAAAAAAACACAGAATAAAATCAATGCAAAATCTTAATGCAATAATAATACCGGGAATCGCTTTTGACAAAGCAGGAAACCGTATCGGATTTGGGAAAGGTTATTTTGACGAGTTCCTCGGCAAATTAAACAAAAATATTTTAAAAATAGGACTTGCTTTTTCCTTTCAAATACTAAATAAAATACCGGCAACGAAAAACGACGTAAAAATGGACGTCATAATTACCGATGAGGAGATAATTTATGCCAACAAAAAGAAAAAACATATATGAAGGCAGGATAATAAAATTATACAGGGATGAAATTAATATAAAAGGCAGGAAATTTATCCGTGAAACGATCGTTCATCCCGGTTCTGTCGTAATAATTCCGGTATTAAACGTAAAAGCAGAAAACGTTATTCTGATAAAACAATTCAGGTATGCAATTAACAAATACATGCTTGAACTACCTGCCGGGACCCTAAAACCGGATGAGACGCCTTTTGCCTGTGCCGGAAGAGAACTGGAAGAGGAAACCGGTTACAAAGCCGGATTTTTAAAAAAAATCTCGGAATTTTATCCGTCGCCCGGCATCATGACGGAAAAAATGCATCTCTTCGTTGCATCTTCATTAATAAAATCAAAACCCAATCCTGATCCTGACGAAAAAATAAAAATCGTAAAAATAAATCTAAACGATGCTATAAAAATGATATTTAACGGAAAAATTATGGATGGAAAAACAATATCGGGAATTTTAATGTTGAAATCGTTATACGGCAAAATTTTTAAATAATGTATAATCGTTAATTCATAATCGCCATTGTGTTTATCAGAACAGCAATAGAATTTTATTCACATCAAATTTATAATAATCCGGTCAATCCGCCATTAAAGATCGTTTCCACTCTTTTTCTATTACGTTTCCGTCTTTTGTCAGACATGCGTCAATCGCAGTTATCATATCCGTAAAAACTTTATTTAAATCAATTTCTTTTTTCAGGACCTGTTTTAACGAAACCGCTGGAAAGTTCGTTTTTTGCGGCGGATTATTGTTAACGTTTATTCCGATACCAATTATTATTTTCCCGTAATAAAAATCGTTTTCAATCAGAATGCCGCATACCTTTTTTCCGTCTATAAAAACGTCGTTGGGTTTTTTTATCACAGAGTTGATTTGATATTTCTTTAAGGTTTCGTTTATTGCAACTGCAACTGCCATCAGACATTTTACCGGATTTTTAATTTTTTTATTTATAACGAACGAAAACCATAACCCGCCACGGGGAGAAATCCATTGTGCTCCAAGTTTACCATAACCCTTTTTTTGTTTTTCGGCGACAACGATCGTTCCTGATGCAAAATCATTTTCTTTTAAAAATTTATTCGTGGATTCTATTTCCTTAAAAAATATTATTTTATTTAAAATTGTGTTGCCTGATATTTGTTTTTTAATAAGGTCTTTTTTTAACATTTATTTAAAGAAACGTTCATTGCATTATTTTGCAACTGATGTCAAGGGATGCAGGTGAATGAGTAATCAGCCCGACCGATATGTAATCAACGCCTCTCATTGCAATGTCTCTTACGTTTGAAAGATTTACGCCGCCGGACACTTCTATCTTGCCTTTATAATTCAGGGACCTTATTTTTTCCATTGCCTCATCCAGAAATTTCAGACACATGTTGTCCAGCATGATTATATCCGGATTTACTTTTACTATTCTTTCAATGATTTCAAGATGATGAATTTCAATTTCTATGTTTACGGTTTTAGGCAGGAAATGCCTTAATTCAATGATTTTTCTTTCAAGATCGTCCCCTATGATTTTCAGATGGTTGTCTTTTATTAAAACGGAATCATACAACCCGATCCTGTGATTCTGACCGCCACCGGTCTGGACTGCATATTTTTCAAGTATCCTTAAATTAGGGGTCGTTTTTCTCGTATCAAGAATTTTCGTTTTTTTATATGGTTTGATAATCTGAACGAACTTATTTGTAATGGTTGCGATGCCGGATAACCTCTGCAAAACATTTAATGCAACGCGTTCCCCCGTCAATATTGCCCTTGCTCTGCCTTTTATGACGGCAATAATGTCGCCGTATTTGATAAAATCGCCGTCTCTCTTTTTAAAATCCATTTTTACGTCTTTGTCAAGTTTCTGGAATACTTTTTTTGCCACCGACATACCGCATAAAATGCCATCTGCCTTTGCCATAAGGGAGCCCTTTGCAATGACTGTCCCGGGTATCATCATGTCGGTCGTTATGTCTCCGGTTCCTATGTCTTCCTTTAATGCCATTTCTATAATTGTATCTATTTCTTTTGAATATTTTCTTAACAAATCCATCATTTAACCGCCTGAATTAAATTTTTAACGTCATTTTCAAGAATTTCTATTTTTTTCCTGGACGCATCAATTTTACCGTTCATTTCCTGTTTTAATTTTTCCGGAGCGTTTTTTTCAAAATCCGGGTCGCTTAATTTATTCTGCGTCGTTTCAATTGCCTTTTTTAATTTATCTATTTCCTGATTTTTATCATTTAATACTTTATTAATATCCTTTATTGCTTTTACGTCAATGCCGGTTTCTCCAATCTTTAAACCATGGGACACGATGTCTTTTTTTACGCATTTTTGGATTTTTTCACCGTGAATTTTGCGGACTTTTGCCAGTTTTCGTATGATTTCATCATTGTTTTTTAATATATCACTGCCGTCATGTAACGTAATGTAAACGTCAATTTCCTCTGAAAATGGTATTTCAAAATCAGCACGTAAATTTCTAATATAATATATTATTTCTTTTAAATATTCCATCTCTTTTTTTTCGTTTTCATTTAAAACTATTCCGTATTTTTCAGGCCACGTTTCAAGCATGATTGAATCTTTTTTTGAAGACACCGGCAGATTTTGATAAATTTCTTCCGTAATAAACGGTATTATTACGTGCATAAGAATTAATGAATCTTTTAAAACACTTAATAGCACGTTTTTTACAGTATTTTTATAATCCGAGTTTTCTTTCATCAGTTCAATTTTCGATATTTCAATATACCAGTCACAGAATACGTGCCAGAAAAAATCGTAAATCGACAATGCGGCATCAGAAAACATGTAGTTTTCCATATCCGTCGTTATCTTTTCTTTTAAATCGTCGGTTTCGTTTAAAATCCATTTTTCAAAAATTTTTAAACTCTGTGGTAACGCTTCCTCTTCTTTGTAATCTTTTGCGTTATTAATGACGAATTTTGAGGCATTCCAGATTTTATTCATAAAATTATGATAACCTTTTAATCTGTCCTCGGAAAAAGAAATATGACGCGTCTGCGTTTCGAGAGACGCCATCGTAAACCTTAATGCATCTGCAGAATATTTGTCCATTACGCCGAGAGGGTCGATTACGTTGCCTTTTGATTTTGACATTTTTTTGCCATGCTCGTCACACACGAGAGAATTTATTACGACGTGATAAAATGGCTGCTTTCCCATAAATTTCATGCTCATCATTATCATCCGTGCAACCCAGAAAAACAAAATGTCCCAGCTTGTCACGAGCACGCTTGTCGGAAAAAACGCCTTTAAATCATCCGTCTCCTCCGGCCAGCCAAGCGTAGAAAACGGCCACAGTGCAGAAGAAAACCACGTATCAAGGACGTCTTCATCCTGCCTTATGTCAGTTCCGCCGCACTTTGGACATTTTTGCGGTGCGTTTTTGCTCACTATCGTTTCCCCGCATGAACAATAATAAGCAGGTATCCTGTGACCCCACCATAACTGACGGGATATGCACCAGTCCTTTATGTTGTCCATCCATTCAAAATATATTTTTTTCCACATGTCAGGGACAAATTTTATTCCGCCTTTTTCCACTACGTCTATTGCCGGTCGTGCAAGTGGTTTTGTTTTCACAAACCACTGCGTTGAAACGTAAGGTTCAACAATCGTATCACATCTATAACAATGACCAACGGCGTGTTTGTGAGAATCAATTCTGGCTAACAATCCCTGTTTTTTTAATTCTTCAACAATCTGCTGTCTTGCTTTAAACCTGTCAAGCCCCTTATATTTTCCTTTTTCGCCCGCTTTTTCGTTCATCTTACCGTCTTCGGTCATGACATTTATTATTTCGAGTTTATGCCTTAACCCTATTTCAAAATCATTCGGGTCATGTGCCGGCGTTATTTTAACTGCACCAGTGCCAAAAGTTTTGTCAACGTATTTATCCTTTATCAAAGGAATCTTTCTGCCGGTTTCAGGAAGGACAAACAAAGTTCCTTCTTTTAGGTCTTTATATCTGTCGTCTTCAGGATGAACGGCAACCGCAGTATCTCCAAGCAGCGTTTCAGGCCTCGTCGTTGCAACTTCTATATATTTACCGCTATCATCGGCATAAGGATACTTTATGTAATAAAAAAATCCGTCTATTTCCTTATGGACAACCTCAATGTCGGACAAAGCAGTTAAACATCTTGGACACCAATTGACAATGTAATCTCCGCGATAAATCAGTCCCTCATTATATAAACGGATAAAAACCTCTTTTACGGCATCAGACAGCCCCTCATCCATCGTGAATCTTTCTCTCGTCCAGTCAAGGGAAGAACCAAGTTTACGTAGCTGCATCATTATGGTTTTACCGTATTTGTCTTTCCACTGCCAGACGCGTTCCATGAATTTTTCCCTGCCAAGCTGCTTTTTGTTTAATCCTTCTTTTTTTAATTCCCTCTCAACAACATTCTGCGTTGCAATGCCGGCATGGTCACATCCCGGTAGCCATAAAACATTATACCCCCTGGCTCTTTTATACCTTGCTAAAATATCCTGCAAAGTATTATTCAACGCATGCCCCATGTGAAGCGAGCCGGTCACGTTTGGCGGAGGAATCACAATGCAAAAGGAAGGTTTTGGGGATTTATTGTCTGCCTTAAAATATCCTTTTTCTTCCCATATTTTATAAATCCTTGTCTCTATTTCTTTCGGGTCGTATTTATCCTGCAATTTTATCTCCTTGCTTTTTATATTGTTTGACTTATATTTCTACAATAAATGATAATAATTATCAATAAAAATTTAACAATCTTACACGTAAAAAGGTTATATGGGGATTCAACCATTATATACATACATTTAAAAATTAAAGTACTTTTACCAAATGTAAAATAAAACAAAAGCATGTTCAAAATTAATATTTTTACGGGCAGGAATGCATAACGCCTTTATCTATAAACCAGCGTCATCCGGTCTGAATATGTCAATTATGTTTAAATGTCCTGAAACGGTTTCCTGTTCTACACCGTTTATCAGCAATTTAATTCCTCTTATTTCCCGGAAGTTTGAAAAAACACTTTTTATAATGGAATATACTGTTAAATATTCGAGTGTAGTTCCACCTTTGTTATTTACCATAAATTCTTCGCTTAAATCAACGTAAAGCGTTAAATTTGCGTCAATATACACTTCTCTTACCGACGTTCCTTCCGGTATAACCCTGATATAATCCTGCGGTGGATTTTCAAAAAGTTTGTTTAAAACCTGCTTTATCTCATTTACTACGTATCCATCTTCGTATATTTCCGTTGAAAATGGTTTTAATCTGTCGGTCTTTGGATCGCCGTAAAACACGACGACGTTTATTAATTTTTTATCCGGAGAATAAAGTTTTATCATATTCTGCGACGTTCTGACGTTGTTTTTAAAACCAAATGGTTTTATTTTAAAAAACAAAAAATAAATCAATAAAATTACTACAATAAAAAGAAAAACGATTTTAAAAATTTTTTTGTAATTAATCATTTCTGCCTTCCAGTATCATTGATAATTTACTTTCGTCAGATAATTTATTATTCCTTCTTTTATGTGATACGCAATCTGGTCCGTTACGTTTTTGCTGTTTAAAAACGAAAAATCATACCTATTATAAAGATTTCCAAGTTCAATGACAACGGCAGGCATGTTTATGCTTTTCAAAATGCAGGATTTAATCCCTATAACGCCTCTTGCCCCCACCGGTAAAACGTCGTCTTCGTCGTTTCCGGTTACATTACTATTTTCACCAATCAAAGCAGATCTCATATACTGATCAATAAAATTAGCCAGTTTTTTGCTTTCAGCAACGTATGGCAACTGAACCATGTCCCAATTGATAAATTCTTTTTTTTCTTTATTGATAACGCTACCGGGCTGTTGATAAAAAATCTTACATCCGGAAACGTTTTCAGAAGGGACAAAATCACAGTGAATGGACAAAAAAATATCTCCATTTTGGGAATTTGCATAATTTGCCCTGTCATTTGCGCTTAAAAACTGGTCGTCGGTTCTTGTCAAGTATACGGTCAGACGGGAGTTATCTTTTATAAGTTTTTCATTTATTTTTTTTGCAACGTCCAGGGTTACGTTCTTTTCATACGTGCCCCTGTAATTAATTCCCCAGTCACCACCACCATGTCCGGGGTCAATAATAATGGTTATTTTTTTTTCCGGCTGCTGGACGTCTCCCGGCGGTAAATAAGATTGTGTAGATAAAACAATGCCGACAAACGCAAAAAAAAACAACAAACTACCGGGCACCGCTTTTTTCATCAATTTCTCCTTTTCCCTGCGTTTTTGATATTCCAAGTCTGCCGAATTTTTCATATCTTTTTTTCAATAATTCATTTACGTCAATTTTTTCCAATTCATCTAAATTTCTACTTATCGCCGCTTTTACGTTTTTAGCCGTAAATTCAAAATCGGTATGCGCTCCTTCAAGCGGTTCTTCTACAATTTCATCAATCACTCCAAATTCAAGAAGGTCTTTTGCCGTTGGTCTTAATGCCTTTGCTGCATCCGATGCCTTTGTTGAATCCTTCCAGATTATTGCAGCACACCCTTCAAAAGATATTACGCTATACGTTGCGTATTTTAACATGAGAATTTTGTCGCCGACGCCTATACCAAGTGCACCTCCACTGCCGCCCTCGCCAATTACAATTATCACTATTGGCGTCTTTATTTTTGACATTTCAAACAAATTACGTGCAATTGCTTCTGCTACTCCTCTTTCTTCACCCTCCACTCCTGGAAATGCACCCATAGTATCTATAAAACTTATAATCGGTAATTTAAATTTTTCCGCGAGTTTCATAAGACGTAATGCTTTCCTGTATCCTTCCGGCTGAGCCATGCCAAAATTTCTATATATGTTTTCGTTTGTATCCCTGCCCTTTTGTAAACCAACTATCATAACGGGTTTTTCATCAATCCTGGCCATACCGCCTATTAATGCTTTATCGTCCGCATAATATCTGTCGCCATGTGCCTCAAGAAAATCGGTAAAAACATAATTTACATAATCCAGCGTTCTTGGTCTTTTTGGATGACGCATTATCTGAAAAATCTGATACGGAGTAAGGTTGTTATAAATTTCATCCCGCATTTTTTCGGATTTTTGCTCAAGAATTTTTAATTCATCTATGACGTCAATCTTTTTTTCCGTAGCAAATTTTTTCAGTTCCTCTATTTTTTTCCTTAATTCCACAAGTGGTTTTTCAAAATCAAGAATGTATCCTTCCATTTTAACCTCAATAAATTTTCCCATGACAAACCATGGGTATTAAATGTCGTACGTTGCTTAAATCCGTCATCTTCTCCTGTTAAAAACATTAAACTTCATTGTATAAAGTAAGATCAAACGAGGCAATCCTGCCATTGCCTTTCAATACGGAATTGCACGCCGTCGCTATGCTCCATGTAATGATACATAAAACTGTTTTTCGCAATCCTTTAACTAAAAATAACTTATATATATTATTCTTAAAATTCTTGCAACGTTTATGTTTTCATCACCGATTCCATATTTAAATTCGATGTCTATCTGAATCGGGTTGAAAAAATAGCTTGCGCCAAAATTAACATGTCCCTTGTTATCTCCGATAAAACCATCGTATTCACCGCTTATAACAAAATCTCTTGTAATGGCAAAGGCAATTCCCGCGCCGGCATCAATGTTTTCTGCAAAATCGTCAAATTCGTTCGTATAAACTGTTCCCGTTAGTTGTAAAAAAACAACGTTTAAATTTATTTCCTTTGTAATTGATATAAAAGCTCCCTTTGCAGGGGAATCCAGATATCCCTCGCCCTCATAGCCAATTGAAATGGCCGGCATTGCTCCAGCGTCATCCGTCAGCCGTATTTTTCCAAGAAATTTTGGCGGCAAAACGCATTCAATCTCCCCGGTTCCTATTAAATTTTTTACGTTAAATGCACCACCTATCATCAATTTATCAAATATTCCTATGTAAAGACGCGTTAGAATGCCGCCTGCCGGGTATAATTTAATGTCGCATCGCAATTCAGCTTTTGTTAACGTATTTGCAGTGGGCAAATCAATCAATTCTATGTTCCTCGCCTGCGAAGCAAAGGCACAAACCGAAAAAACAAATACGAATAACATTGAAAAACATGTTTTTTTCATTTTTCACCATAAGTATTCAAAATTTGATAAATATAATATCAAATATTATAAATAAAATAAATAAAAAAATGGTGGGATCATTACTGTCTGGTTAATTTAACGGAAGGATTGTTGCATTTTTTCGTAATTATAATTATTTATTTTTATCACTTAAAAATTTCTGTAATTCCTTTGTAAATGCATTAATGTCCTTAAACTGCCTGTAAACAGAGGCAAACCTTACGTAAGCAACTTCGTCAAGTTGTGCAAGTTTTTCCATAATCATTTCACCAATGGAGGAAGAAGAAACTTCCTTTTCCATTTTACTATAAAGTTGTTTCTCTATGTCGTCAATAAATTCGTATAATTTATTTACGGATATAGGCCTTTTTTCGCATGCCTTTGAAAGGCCCGCCAGTATTTTATTCCTGTCAAATTGTTCCCTTCGCCCGTCTTTCTTTATCACCAGCGGCAGGGTATGTTCAACCTGCTCATAAGTCGTGAACCTTCTGGAACATTTTAAGCATTCCCTGCGTCTTCTTATGGTTTCCCCGTCTCTGCTCTCGCGGGAATCAACGACCTTATCTTTTTTATATCCGCAAAAAGGACATTTCATAATTTTTTACCTTTTTATCTGGTTTAATGATTGCAAAATTCTTTCGTCGCCGGGATTTATTTTTAACGCCTGTTCATAAACATTAATTGCTTCTTCTTTGTTTTTCAATAATACGTATAATTTTCCAAGGTTTAAATATCCTTCTACGTAATCAGGCCTTAATTCTATGACTTTTTTAAACATTTCCGTGGATTCTTTAAGCATATTCAGATTAAAATAGATTATCCCGAGATTACTATAGGTCGATGCCTGCGTCACGAAGTCACCATGCCATTGCGGCTTTGAAATCGCCTGTTCATAATACGTTTTTGCTTCATTTAGTTTATCAGGCCCCTGCAACATGTATGTATATCCTATGTAACTTAAAGGAACTGCATAATCGGGATAAAGTTCGCTGTATCTTTTGCATAAATCAATTGCTTTGTCAAATGCTCCTATATTGATATACACCGTTGCGAGGTCAAGTCCGAAATATGCGTTATTGGGGTCTCTTTTTATGGCTTCATTATAAAACTCTATTGCTTCCCTAAATTTTGATCTGTCAAGCAATTCCCCGTATGCTTTGTATACCCTTGCTACGTTATTATAATTATAACCATTCATCTTGTTTAACTTGATTGTATTGTTATGTATCTTTAATGCCTCATTAATGTAAAAAAGTTTTTTTTCGGGGTTAGGTTCTTTTCTTATTATTTTTTCATAACCAATTCCGTATTTAACCCAGTAAATTTCCCGCATGGGATTAAATTCCACAGCCTTTGCATAATAAGGAATGCAGTATTCTTCCTTATCGGTTGAGACGGCAATGTTCCCGATTTTAAAATACAGATCCGCGGTCCAGTACCTTGCAAATAAAACCTGTAAAACAACAAAGATAATCAATGTCATTCCGTATAATATAATTTTATTTTTTTCAATAAAATTCCGGCTTATGTCAAACATCCGGTATTTTTTATTCGTAGTCTCCTGGGAACAAATAATTGAAAGCGAAAACCAGAAAAACGAGCCATAAGCAACCACCGTATAGTTAAATAATCCCTGGACGTAAAACGCAATTACCGCCATAAAAAAACCAAAAATTAAGTATCTTCTCGTTATGTCCTTTTCTCCGAAAATAAGATTAAACGACTTTTTTAAAAAGGTAACAAACAACAATAAATAAAATCCAAAACCTATGATGCCCTCAGTTGAAAGTATCTGTAAAAAAACGTTGTGTGCTTTTTCAGGCGTCCCATTCCATTCAAGCTGCCAGTATATCGGGAATCTATAGTAAGGAAAAATGACCTGAAAAGTATCAACTCCGGTTCCCAGTATTGGATTGTCTTTAAACATCATTAAAGCACTTTTCCATATGTAAATTCGCGGGGTTAAAATAATGCCTTTAAAACTGAACAAACTTCTTGATCGCTCCCACAACGTCTGAAAAGCTTCCCTTACAATCGGTAAAAACAACGTCAGTATTATGGTTAAAGCAAAAAACATGAACCATATTTTATTTTTTGAAAATAATTCGTTTTCTTTTTTCCTCGCGTCCAGAAAAGTATAAATCAAAATGAACAAAACGGTTACCAGAAAACTCAGAAATCCCGCTCTCGATTTTGTTAAAAATAAAACAACGATTGAAAAAATCAAAACAATAAGTATAAAAAGTTTTCCTGGTGTCTTATCCGTAATAAAAAACAAAATAAAAATAATTGGAATGGTTTCTACGAGATATGCGGCAAGGAAATTTGGATTTCCGAGAGTAGAAAAAAAACGTTCAGGGCTGTAGGTTTCCGGGTTCCACTTGACAAAATCCCAGCCAAGATTTTGCGCCAGGCCATACAGGGATATGATAAACGTCGCTCCCAGTATGACGTAAACGTATTTAAAAACGTCTTTTTTCGTTTTAATAAAATTCGTCGCAAGATAAAAAAATAAAACATAATTGATTATCGTTATGATACCTTCAAAATCCTCATAAACTCCGTAAATTGAAACTGTCCTGTTTTTCGTTATGATCGTAGCCAATATTGACGCTAAAAGAAAACCTATAACCGGAAAATCAAGAACGGTTTTTCTTACGATTATTTTTTTTTCAATTAAAAATATTAACAGCCACAACCCAACGGAATAAAAAGTAAAAAATCTGAACACAAACATTTTGTTTATTTCAAAAACGTCGTTTGTCCTTGTAAAAAAAATTACGGGGACGATAAAAACAATGGCCATAAGAGATAATTCAATGCTTTTCTCAAAATATTTTTTTAACATTCATTTGGCTCCTCAAAAAATTAAAAAACGCGGATTTTTTAGCACACTTTCGTGTCATCATCAGAATAAAAGAAAATTTTTACTTAACTTTAATGCTCACATTAATAAGTATAATAAACGTTGCCTTTTATGTCGCGGGCAATTGAATTAATGTAAATTTTTCCATCTACTTTGTTATAAAACCATCCTTTACCTTTTGTCTCTGGAATTACGTTTGCAATGCTGCTTACGGTAATAGAATTGCCATAAGGTGAATCAGAGCCAAAAGGATATTTTGATTTTACGTATGGAACCTCCATCAGATTTTCTTTTAATCCGGGTTCTACAGATGGGTCTATTGAGTCCGGATATGAAAGGTAAGTAGCATAATAAACAGTAACTGTCGTTCTTAAAACCGACAGATTCCCCAGAGTTGCAGCAAGATTTGATTTTTCAAGCGAATCCATGTATTTAGGAACTGCAATTGCTGCAAGGACGCCAATTATAGCCACTACTATAAGTAGTTCAATTAGCGTAAACCCTTCGTTTTTCCTGATAAACAATCTACCCTCCTCTTTAATTTTTATAAACCGGAAATTTATTGCAAAATGCTTTGACTTCTTCTCTTATCTTATTTCTGATTTCCGCGTTATCAACGTTTTTTAATACCCTATCCATCCATTCTGCAATTTTTTTGATACCATCTTCTTTTATTCCACGTGCCGTAATGGCAGGCGTCCCAATTCTGATACCGCCGGTTATGGTTGGTTTCGTCGTATCAAACGGGACTCCATTTTTATTTACAGTAATCCCTGCTTCTTCAAGTGCCGCTGCGGCATCTTTACCTGATACGTTATTGGGCCTGAGATCTACGAGTATCATGTGACAATCAGTCCCACCGGTTAATACTTTGTAGCCTCTGGTCATCAATTCAGATGCCAGTAATTGCGCATTTTTTAACACCTGCTTCTGATATTCCCTGAATTTATCCGTCATTGCCTGATGAAAACAAATTGCCTTTGCAGCAATGACGTGCATAAGCGGCCCGCCCTGTAGTCCCGGGAAAACTGCTGAATTTATCTGTTTGGCATATTTTTCCTTACATAATATGAGACCGCTTCTTGGTCCCTTTAGCGTTTTATGAGTCGTCGTAGTTACAAAATCGCAATAAGGAACAGGGTCAGGATATAATTTTGCAGCTATTAAACCTGCATAATGTGCTATGTCGGCCATCAGTAATGCTCCGACTTCATCGGCTATTTCCCTGAATTTTTTAAAATCAAATTGCCTCGGATATGCAGATGCTCCCGCAATTATCAACTTTGGTTTATTTTTTATCGCCAGATCCCTTATTTCATTATAATCAAGAAAATACGTTTCTTTATTAACTGCATAAGAAACTATTTTATATAATTTCCCCACCAAAGATGCCGGGGCTCCGTGCGATAAATGTCCACCTGCTGCAAGATTCATTGAAAGGATGGTATCTCCCGGGTTCAAACAGGAAATATATACTGCCTGGTTTGCCTGTGAACCGGAATTAGGCTGCACATTTGCATGTTCTGCACCAAATAATTTTTTTGCTCTGTCAATGGCAAGTTGTTCTATGCTGTCACAGAAAGTAACTCCCTGATAGTATCTTTTCCCGGGATAGCCTTCTGCATACTTGTTAGTAAAAACCGAGCCCTGTGCCTGGAGTATCGCTTCATCGGCATAGTTTTCCGATGCAATCATAAGCAGATTTTCCTGGTTCCTTTTTATTTCATTTTTTATTATTTCCGCAACCTCTCCGTCAACCTTTTCAATATAATTCGTAAAATCCATTTATCAACCTCCATTCCTAAAATAATCTTGCTTCTATGTCTTTTATTTTATTTATCCGTTTTTCATGTCTTCCGCCTTCAAATTCGGTTTCAAGCCATATCTTTACGATTTCTGATGCAATCGCAGGTGCAACTATACTGCCCGGCAAAACCAGTACGTTTGAATTATTTTTTCTCTTTGCAAAATAAGCGGCATAAGTGCTGTCGCATAAAGCAGCAAATATTCCTCGTATCTTGTTTGCCGCAATGCACATACCAATGCCTGTCCCGCAAAATAAAATACCCCTGTCAAACGAGCCGGACAAAATTGCTTCGCATACTTTTAATGCATAATCAGGATAATCACAGGGTTCTTTGTTATAGGTTCCGAAATCCTTAAAATCAATCTTATTTACACTCATATATTTTTTTATCTCTTCTTTTAAAAACCAGCCTGCGTGGTCACTGCCCAGTGCTATTCTCATAATTTTTATCGTCCTTTATCAAAAATTTATCCTCGTTTTCCTGGTTATATCTTTTAACCGCTCCCTGCGAAAAAATCATGTCATATAACCAGGTTCCGCCAAAAACAACAAGTCCGGAATAAAAAATTGCATGTTGTACGTTATAACTCTGGTTTTTTTCATCACCGGAAATCATTTCTGAAAAAGATACTGCCATCAGTATTAATGAAAGTATTTCGGCAGACAAAAGCGTAAATCCCGTATTCTGGTCTTTTGCGTAAAAATGTCCCGCACCATGTATAAAAAATCCGGGAAACGCTGCCTTTTGCAGTGCTACGCCGGTTGAAAGAGGGGAAACGAGAGTCGTAACTTTTGCATCGTCGTTTGTAATGTAAACATCTTCCATCCAGTTTTTTGAAGTCGTCGTATGATTAATGCGTCTTATTTCATTCCATGGAATTGATACTTCTATATTATTAAGTAATCTCAAAGTAACATAATACGAATCAAAACCAATGACGTCTGCCTCAAACGTCTGGTCGTCTTTTAATACAATTGTGTCCGAATGTAAATCAATAAATAAAAAAAACATTGCCATAAAACACATTATTTTACGCATTTTGTCTCCAAAACTTTATTCTTTTTTTCAAAAATATCAAAAAAAATACAACCCCATTCAAATATAATGTTAATTATATATTATTTATAAAAAAAGTCAATTATGTATGTTTTTTTATGGCTTATCGTTTAAAAAAATGACGTAAATAATCTGTAAGGACAGAATTAAGTATGTATTCTTATGAAATTAAAAATTTAGAAATATTAAAAAAGTTTGATAAAAACAATCAATTTGAATTTTTTTTGTCATTCCTGCGAAAGCAGGAATCCAGCCTTTGTTTTGTATGGACAACCTTCACATGCCCGGTAAAAAAATATAAATTTATATATCTTTTTTCAAATTATATATTTTATAAATCTTTTGATATTGTAATTATCTAAGTATTATTATCTTATCCACCTTTGTTTTACAAATTTCCCCTTTTCTTTCTGCCTTTACGTAAAAATAATATGTGCCGTTTGCAAGGAATTTTAATTCCTTTGTTTCTATGATTGCAATCCCCTGCGTTGCAACTGCTACTGCCTGTGTCCCTTCATATTTTATTTCTTTTATCAATCTGTATCCTGACGTGTAAATCATGATTATTATTTTATCAACGTCCGTTTGTGCTATTTTAAATCCAATTCTTAATTCTGCATTTTTATCCGGGTTGACAGGATTTGGGTATGGTTTTACGTCCGTTATTTCCTGTTTTTCCGGCGTGCAGGTTGGTGTTAAAGTAAAAGTCTGCGTTATGGTCCATGTGGTTGAAGGGATTGTTGTTCTTGTCCGTGTGAAAGTCCATGTCAACGTCGGCGTTGATGTTCTTGTTGGCGTGTTTGTTACAGGCAGAGTCGGCGTATTTGTATTTGTTGACGTGCGCGTAAATGTCGGAGTAGACGTTATTGTCCATGACGGCGTTATCGTCGGCGTATTTGTTGGTGACGGCGGCGTTCCTGTCCACGTCTGCGTTATCGTTGGCGAGATAGAATGCGTCGGCGATACTGTTCGTGTCCACGTCGACGTTATGCTCGGTGTTGACGTCATGGTGTTTGTCCTTGTTGCTGTCCTTGTCCACGTTCCTGTTGCCGTCTCTGCCCACGTCCTTGTCGGCGTCCCTGTTCCTGTATTTGTATAAGTAAACGTTTGTGATATTGTCCATGATGGCGTTATCGTCGGCGTATTTGTGGGCGACGGCGGTGTTCCTGTCCATGTCTGCGTTATTGTTGGCGAGATAGAATGCGTCGGCGATACTGTCTGCGTCCACGTTGAAGTTATACTCGGCGTTGATGTCATGGTGTTTGTCCTTGTTGCTGTCCTTGTCCACGTCCCTGTTGGTGATGCAGTATAAGTCGGCGTTGCCGTGAACGTGCTTGTTACCGGCGTATTTGTCCGCGTTGCCGTTTCTGTCCATGTTCTTGTCGGCGTCCTCGTTCTTGTATTTGTATAAGTAGACGTTTGCGATATTGTCCATGACGGCGTTATCGTCGGCGTATTTGTTGGTGACGGCGGCGTTCCTGTCCACGTCTGCGTTATCGTTGGCGAGATAGAATGCGTCGGCGATACTGTCTGCGTCCACGTTGAAGTTATACTCGGCGTTGATGTCATGGTGTTTGTCCTTGTTGCTGTTCTTGTCCACGTCCCTGTTGGTGATGCAGTATAAGTCGGTGTTGCCGTGAACGTGCTTGTTACCGGCGTGTTTGTCCGCGTTCCTGTTCTTGTCCACGTCGGCGTTACCGTCCGCGTCATCGTTCCTGTCCCTGTTGCCGTTGCTGTCCGCGTGCTTGTTACCGGCGTGTTTGTCCGCGTTCCTGTTCTCGTCCACGTCGGTGTTACCGTCCGCGTCATCGTTCCTGTCCCTGTCGGCGTTGCTGTGAACGTGCTTGTTACCGGCGTGTTTGTCCGCGTTCCTGTAAACGATATTGTTCTAGTTGGGGTTCGTGTAAAAGTATTTGTAATCGCCGGCGTATTTGTTCGTGTCCACGTAGGTGTCATCGCAGTTGTTCTTGTCCATGTAGGCGTTCTCGTTCTCGTGCGTGTCGCCGTCCCACCCGTCGGGCACCCATTAGAGCCAGTGCAGGGATCTATTCCTGTATTTGCATCCTGAGTTGAAGCACTTGTGTATTCACATACCATAGTTCCGTTTTCATATAAAGTATATGACGGCTCATTTACGTAAGAAGTCCACGTGCTTAACAACCTCGTATAATCATCGCATTCTGCGTCCAACTGGCTCCAGTCAGACGTCCTTACAATCCCATCCATATATAAATACCCGCCATTTGCAGGTATGTTCGGGCCGCCTGAAAAACTTACAGTCACATATTTATTTGCAGACCTCCCGCCATACGTGCAGGTAGAACCTATTGACGTTTCCGTTGATGAAACCGTTGAAAACGTTCCCTGGTCCGTGCCTGAAGAATTATAAACCCGGCCGTCGTATTTTTCCACCGTCGTTGTTTTGCTCGTATTAAGCCATACCCGGACCGTAACGTTTGCAATAGGAATTGCCACTGTATCCCAGTTTGTTATTTTTACTTTCCATTTGATTCCGTTTTCCGAACAGGAACCATTTCCCGATGAATTCATCACTTCAAAATTAAGTTTATGTGTGGGTGGTGGTATAGGGGTTATTGTCGGTGTCCTTGTAATTGTTCCTGTAAATGTTCTTGTAAAAGAAAGGTTTGGAGTAGGTGTCCTGGTAGGAGTTGAAGGATTTACAACAGATATAATTCCCGCTATTGCACCAACCAGTCCTGCATTATAATCTACTCCAACTTCATTTGATACATAATCATCTATTCTATCATTATAATTGCTGCACGATGATTGCGGTCCACCAACTAATGCACCTTTCAATTGATGTGCATATGGGATTGAACCAGGATTTGAATTTTCCGTCTGCCAGTCAGTATCAGCAGTTGATGTTTTTCCAAATGCAGCCCTGTGATGCGGATGCTGCACAGAGCCGGCTGATGGATAATCTGGATTAGTATAACCAATCACAAAAGATCTTCCTTCGGGACAATTCGGAGAACCGGAAATAGTTCCATGTGTTCCAAGTATAAAATCAATATTGCTTTTTGCAAAATTATAAGAATTTGTGTCTCCTGAAATTTTATGATAAAGCATAGCAACAAAAGCCATATTTGCAGCATAACGTAAACTTCCCCACTGTGTTAAAAAAGCATATTGTCCTATACCGCAGGTAACCATTTTCCCCCTATAATAATTTACTTCTTGTTGCATTCTTGTTGAATATTTACTATCGTTTGTTTCAATATATAATTCATAGTTTGCGAGCATTTCTGTATGATCATAGCATAAAGCCCATGAACCAGGCCCCTGAAAATTGCTATCATCACCATATTGTATGCCTTTGGTTCTGTATGTAGATTCTGGAGATCCCCTGAACTTTGACGCACGATAAATACACATAGCACCCCACGCCAAATCATCTGCCCAGTTAGCAGCTCCATAATATCCTTGTCCTGTTACAACATTATGTGTTGCATCGCCTATAGCAAAATATTGCTTTGCTTTGTTAAAACAATTTGTAGCATAAGTTGCATCATACGGCTGATAAGCAATTGCCATTAAAGCAAGTGCTGCCGCTGCATCGCCTGCAACGTTTGAACCACCTGACGTTACGGAATAAACAGGCCTGCTTCCGTCTTTTTCGCCGCCTTCAGTAACGTTATACGTAGTTGAATAATAAGCAGGCTCGCACATGTGTTTGTGGTCGTAATCGCCATTGCCTTTTTGATAATAAAATCTTGTGCCATCGCATGCTTTTATCAGCCAGTCTGTCATTATTTTTACTTCATCCAGTATGTCAGGTATTCCATTTGGACTGCCTGATGAATTTGCCTGTGAATAATTGTCTTTATACGATGCCGTATATGCCAGATATCCTTCAAGTAATGCTCCTGCAGAATATGGGGCTGTCTGACCAAATAAAACATGATCACCGCAATCATGCCATCCACCCGTTAAATCAATTCCCTGTGCCTGTCCGTCTTTTACATGGCATGCACCATGACACCAGGAATTGGTATTACCGCATCTTTGTGCTCCATAAAAATATGTGGTCAGATATAATGCATTTACGTAATCATGGGCAGAAAAAAGTTTAGCGTTTAAAGATAAAAAGAAAAAAAGGGGTAATAATACTATTTTTAAATATGTTTTATTCATCTATACTCCATTTTTACTTTATTGTTTATTAATTTTGACAACAAATTATAACAAAAGTTTCCAAAAAAATAAAGGCAGGGTTCCATAATATAAAACCATTCTTTATGCTTCTATAAAATTTATTGATTGGATGAACATCAATTAGAATGAAAGGATTGATATTTAAAATTATACTATCTTTATCTAAGTATTATTATCTTATCTATCTTTGATTTACAAACGTCCCCTTTTCTATCTGCTTTAATGTAATAATAATATGTGCCGTTTGCAAGTAATATTAAATCTTTCACGTATATGCTTGCAAATCCCTGCGTTGCAACCGATACTGCCTGTGCCCCTTCATATTTTACTTCTTTTATTAATCTGTATCCTGACGTGTAAATCCTGATTATTACTTTATCAACATTAGTTTGTGCTATTTTGAATCCAATTCTTAATTCTGCATTTTTATCCGGGTTGACAGGATTTGGGTATGGTTTTACGTCCGTTATTTCCTGTTTTTCCGGCGTGCTGGTTGGCGTTAAAGTAAAGGTCTGGGTTGTAGTCCCCGTGGTTGAAGGAGTTGGATTTCTTGTAAATGTAGATGTGGACGTCCACGTTGGCGTATAAGTTCTCGTAGACGTGCCTGTTACCGTCATAGTCGGCGTATTTGTCATTGTTGACGTGCATGTAAATGTTGGAGTAAACGTTCTTGTCCATGTTGACGTTATACTATGCGTTGATGTCATGGTGTTTGTCCCTGTCGCTGTCCTTGTCCACGTGCCTGTTGGAGGAGCGGTATGCGTTGGCGTTATCGTAAACGTGCTTGTTACCGGCGTGTTTGTCCGCGTCCCTGTTCTTGTCCACGTCGGTGTTGCTGTCCGCGTCATCGTTCCTGTCCCTGTTGCCGTTGCCGTGAACGTGCTTGTTACCGGCGTATTTGTCCGCATCCCTGTTCTTGTCCACGTCGGTGTTACCGTCCGCGTCATCGTTCCTGTTGGCAATATTGTATTGGTTCTTATCCCTGTATTGGTAGGCGTCCCTATTCTCGTCCACTTCGGCGTTACTACCGTTGTTCTTGTCCACGTTGCAGTTGCACCGCCACATCCATTTCCACCCGTACATAGATTTATGCCTGTATTTGCATCCAGAGTTGATGCATTTATCCATTCACAAACAAGATTTATTCCTTCATATAAAGTATATGACGGCTCATTTACGTAAGAAGTCCACGTGCTTAACAACCTCGTATAATCATCGCATTCTGCGTCCAACTGGCTCCAGTCAAACGTCCTTACAATCCCATCCATATATAAATACCCGCCATTTGCAGGTATGTTCGGGCCGCCTGAAAAACTTACAGTCACGTATTTATTTGCAGACCTCCCGCCATACGTGCAGGTAGAACCTATTGACGTTTCCGTTGATGAAACCGTTGAAAACGTTCCCTGGTCCGTGCCTGAAGAATTATAAACCCGGCCGTCATATTTTTCTGTCGTCATTGTTTTGCTCGTATTAAACCAAACCCGCACTGTAATGCTTGCAATCGGAATTGCCACTGTATCCCAGTTTGTTATTTTTACTTTCCATTTGATTCCGTTTTCCAAACAGGAACCATTTCCCGATGAATTCATTACTTCAAAATTAAGTTTATGCGTCGGCGGCGGAGGCGTCCACGTCGGAGTGATTGTCGGAGTCCTTGTCTTGGTTGCAGACAAATTTATCGTAGGCGTTCTCGTTGGGGTATAAATACTTCTGAAATTTGGAAAATTTCCGGAAATCATAAGAAGCGTCAGCATCTGCAGACAACCTGCATAATACTGTGATGCAACGTTTTGTGATTCAATCCACGTATAAAAACTGTTTATGCTCGTCTGATACGTTGAACTCATCATTAAAGAACAAGCCGCAGGTCCCGTAAATGCACAGTTGTGATTATTTGAAAGTTTATTACCGGTTGAAACTTCGTAACTATCCCTTATGTTTGCTGCTCCCTGTGGAGAAAAAAAATGCAGCCAGAGCCGATATTTCTCCCTGTGCAAACGTGTCACCATTCCATATATAATCAGCGGTATATCTCCACGGTATTCTGCATGAATTATATCCATAGTTTCTACTTCCACCGCCGCCGGTATGGTTTATCGTTTCATGTGCAAGGCCATTTGAATCATTTCTGCCATTGTCAAGATTTGTATTGCATTTATTCCTGACGTTATTCCAGAAAGTTGCATCGTTAGTAATTTCTCCGAAAACGCGATACCATGCCGGCGTAAAATAGGAAGGATATACCACGTCATCCCAGCCATCGCCTGGTTTTAAATGATAATCGGCAGAATTTACGTCATACTGTTTTAATTTAGCCACCTCTGTCTGTGCAAGCGAAAGATAATTATAAGAGCCGCCGCTTCCCCATTGTTTATCTGCCATAGCAAGCGCAAATGCAAAATCAACATCAGCATCAGCATCAGTTGCAGAACCGGTTCCTGCAACTCCCCCGCTGGAATTAATACGCCAATTCATCAATCCGTTTGAATCATTATAATATTGTTTATAATCCTACAAATCATTAAATGTCGCCTGGTCATCCATATACACAGTTATCAGCATTCCGTATGCCTGCCCCTCTGACACTGTATCATATCCGTCAGACGGTCTCTGCACGCGAAGCATTCCGGACGGACATCCGGAAGACGTCACGTAAGTTGATTTCCACGTATTATAAATTGATTGTATCGTCGCAGAATTTGAATTCGTTGCTTTTATTCCATATGGATATGTGAAATTCTGGGGGAAAGGATAATTTCCTGAATTTAATAAAACAGGTATAAAGGAGAAAATGATTAAAATAATTAAATTCTTCAAATTTATTTTCCTCTCTTTACTTTTTATAATTATAGCATAAAAATTTCATTTTTTCAACGAAGGGAATCTGCAGGCAGGAATGGAGCGGTTACGACGGCAGATATGCCTGTTATAAAACAGGGTCATTCGTATTTGGGTGATTAGATTTTAAATAAACGTTTGAAAAATAAGGGAGGAACAAGAAAAACGGCGTTTACCGATGCATTGCTGTCCAGTAAACTTAATTGAAAGATTGTTGCATTTTTCCTAATAGCAAAAAATTTCAATAAACATTGTCCTGTGGAGTTCCTCTTTACAGGACTTCGTTGATTGACAAATAGGCAAGGAATGCCAATGGTATTGTGCATCGACCTTGGAACCCTCTTGGTAAAGTAGATAAAACATTTTTAATGTGTGCTTTCATAAAATATCTCTCTGGGATATTTTATTCGCCAAACTAAAGTTTGGGGATTTTCTAAATGTATTCGAATAAAAAAAGGCAGTTAAAATAAATTTAACTGCCTTTTTATTTTTGTATTTTTATCGTAAAATTATTATCTTTTCAATCTTTGATTTAACCTGTTTTTTTGTATTATCTTCTGCAACCAGAACGTAATAATACGTTCCCTGTGCCATGCCTTTAAAATATTCTGCACCAACAGCAACCGTATTTTTGCCCTGTAAAAGCCTATTATTAACCATATTCTTTGTATAAGGGACTTCTCTTACCAATCTTCCTGATGAAGTATATAATCTGAAATAAAGAACCTCTGCCGGTTTTGAAAGGTAAAAATCAATGGAAACAGGAGTTGCAATTGAATGTGGATTTGGATAAGCAACTATTGGCTGCGAATCATCAAATTTAAATTCTTTTGCAGGCGTAGGTGTTGGTGTGCCTGTTCCACTTGTTGCTGTCCATGTTGGCGTATGTGTCCATGTATTTGTAGGTCCACCTGGAGTATTTGTCCAAGTATATGTATACGTCGGACCTCCCGGCGTGTTTGTCCACGTGTTCGTTACTGCCGGAGTTCCGCCAGGTGTCGGATAACTGCTGCACCCGTAAAATTCTATCTCATCCACCCATAACTCTATGCTTGTCTGCGGCTGTCCTACTGTCTGAAACTGAATATCAGTTGCCATTGACATTGCATCTGCTCTTGCTACTGACGACCCCCAGTATAACTCCTGCGTTAAACTGCTCATCAATATATCCATCTGCGTCCAACTTGCCCCTGCTACAAATGCATATCCGTAATGATTGTCTCCTGCCCCATCTAAAAAATTAGGATGCGAAGACGATATTTTCATCCTGTATGTCTTCCCGTCCCCTTTATACCAGAACTTTACCCCTGTGCAACTGCTTAAATCTACAGGACCTTTGGGCTCAAGGAACGTTGTCCCCATTCCTACAAATCCATACTGGAACGCCGTCGTTACGTATCCGGTCATCCTTGCTGCATATCCGCTTCCTGTCCTTCCAGGACTCTGCATGTAAAACGGCTGCGGTGTCTGCCCTGATGCATTCCATCTCGCATCACTCCATGGCACTACGTATGAACTTCCACTACTCCCAAGGTCATCAAATGTATACCAGTATCCGCCCCAGTTGTTCTGATTATCCCCGTCTTCCATGTCGTCTACCAATCCAGGATTTGCTTCCGGTGTGTTTGTCCATGTATACGTCGGCCCTACCGGCGTTTCTGTCCACGTTGGCGTGTTTGTCCACGTTGGCGTGTCTGTCCACGTATTTGTTGGTCCCGCCGGCGTATCAGTCGCTGTCCCTGCCGGTGTCGGATAACTGCTGCACCCGTAAAATTCTATCTCATCCACCCATAACTCTATGCTTGTCTGCGGCTGTCCTACTGTCTGAAACTGAATGTCTGTTGCCATTGACATTGCATCTGCTATTGCTACTGACGACCCCCAGTATAACTCCTGCGTTAAACTGCTCATCAATATATCCATCTGCGTCCAACTTGCCCCTGCTACAAATGCATATCCGTAATGATTGTCTCCTGCCCCATCTAAAAAATT
>JAGNJD010000005.1:58904-70596 GCA_018000835.1 Candidatus Goldiibacteriota bacterium
CCCAGTTGTTCTGATTATCCCCGTCTTCCATGTCGTCTACCAATCCAGGATTTGCTTCCGGTGTGTTTGTCCATGTATACGTCGGCCCTACCGGCGTTTCTGTCCACGTTGGCGTGTTTGTCCACGTATTTGTTGGTCCCGCCGGCGTATCAGTCGCTGTCCCTGCCGGTGTCGGATAACTGCTACACCCATAAAATTCTATCTCATCCACCCATAACTCTATGCTTGTCTGCGGCTGTCCTACTGTCTGAAACTGAATGTCTGTTGCCTTTGACATTGCATCTGCTATTGCTACTGACGACCCCCAGTATGGCTCCTGCGTTAAACTGCTCATCAATAAATCCATCTGCGTCCAACCTGTCCCTGCTATAAATGCATATCCGTAATGGTTGTCTCCTTCTCCATCTAAAAAACTCGAACTTGCTGACGGTATCTTCATCCTGTATGTCTTACCGTCTCCCTTATACCAGAACTTTACTCCTGTGCAACTGCTTAAATCTACCGGCCCTTTGGGTTCAAGAAACGTTGTCCCCATTCCTACAAATCCATACTGGAATGCCGTTGTTACGTATCCGGTCATCCTTGCTGCATATCCGCTTCCTGTCCTTCCAGGACTCTGCATGTAAAACGGCTCGGGCGTAAGTCCCGCTGCTGTGAACCTTTCCTCTGTCCATGGCACGACATATGAACTTCCATTACTCCCAAGGTCATCATACGTATACCAGTATCCGCCCCAGTTGTTTGCATTATCTCCGTCTTCCATGTCGTCAAGCAATCCTGCATTTGCTATCTGGGTTGGTGTCCATGTTTCCGTCGGACCCCCGGGTGTATTTGTATTTGTAAAAGTATTCGTTGCTGCCGGCGTAATTATTGAAGTCGGATAACTGCTGCACCCATAAAATTCTATCTCATCCACCCATAACTCTATGCTTGTCTGCGGCTGTCCTACTGTCTGAAACTGAATGTCTGTTGCCTTTGACATTGCATCTGCTCTTGCTACTGACGACCCCCAGTATGGCTCCTGCGTTAAACTGCTCATCAATAAATCCATCTGCGTCCAACTTGTCCCTGCTATGAATGCATATCCGTAATGGTTATCTCCTTCTCCATCTAAAAAACTCGAACTTGCCGACGGTATCTTCATCCTGTATGATTTCCCATCTCCTTTATACCAAAACTTTACCCCTGTGCAACTGCTTAAATCTACAGGACCTTTGGGTTCAAGAAACGTTGTCCCCATTCCTACAAATCCATACTGGAATGCCGTTGTTACGTATCCGGTCATCCTTGCTGCATATCCGCTTCCTGTCCTTCCAGGACTCTGCATGTAAAACGGCTCGGGCGTAAGTCCCGCTGCTGTGAACCTCGCCTCTGTCCATGGCACTACGTATGAACTTCCAGTACTCCCAAGGTCATCAAATGTATACCAGTATCCTCCCCAGTTGTTCTGCGGATCATTATCTTCCATATCGTCAAGCAGTCCTGCTCCGCCGGTTCCACCAGTTGGAGTCGGAGTGGGAGTATCCGATGAACCAATATGAGCAGGCATATAACCGGCCATTAATATTAATGTAAGCATCTGCAAGGAAGCATTATAATATGTAGAAGATATGGGAAAATTATTAGTTTCAGGATAAAAATTGTTATTGAGTGCGTTTTGATACGTTGAACTAACCATCATTGAGCATGCAGCAGGTCCTACAAATGCGGCATTATGAATTGAACTGCAGTTACTTCCATCACCAACGTTATAACAATCAACTATGTTGGCTGCACCTTTGCCATTAAAAAACCCGGCCATAAGGTTTATCTGCCCCTGGGAAAACGAATCACCGTTCCACACGTAATCATTTGCATATCTCCACGGTACCCTGCAGGAATTATATTTATAGTTATCGTACCTTCTGGCACCTGAATGCGTAATGGTCTCATCCACAAGTCCGTTGTTTGGATTTCTCGCCGCCGATAAATTTGAATTACATTTTGAAATCACGTTATTCCAGAATGTTGTTGTCCCGGTTGCAGTGCCAAACTGTCTGAAAAAAGCAATGGCAAAATAAGAAGGAAATTCGTAATCATCCCATGCGTCTCCTGGTTTTACGTGATAATCAGACGCATTGATGTCCTGCGTTGCTATTTTATTAATCTCTGAATTTGCAGTAGTGCCGTAAGTCCCGCCCCATCTTTCCTGTGCCTTTAAAAGTGCAAAAGCAATGTCAAAATCGCCGTCGGATGCAGAACCGCTTCCTATGACATTTCCATTCTGATCAATCTGCCAGTGCATTAATCCACGTCCGTCATTTTTTAATTGTTTATACGACCACAAATTGTCAAATAACGTTTTGTCATTGAAATAAACGGCAAGTAACATTCCATAGCCAATGCCTTCTGATACCGTATCATTTGATGACTCTGGTCTATAAACCCTCTGAAATCCGCCTGCACCGGAAGACGTTACGTAATTTTGCTTCCATAAATTGTATTTATTGTTTAAATCATTAACGGTCGCGTTTAAATTACCGTTTGCATACTGGACTCCATAGGGATAATCAACCCAGTCAGTCAATGAAAGTGCCCCAAAAATAACGGACTGGCTTAAATAAATTAATAATAAAAAAGACATAATTAATTTAAAAATTCTCATATAAAATATACCTCCTGAAAATATATTTGTATCTTTTCTATCATATTTGACAAAATTTTTATAAAAAAGTTTCGCCATAATTTAATTATATTTTATTTAATTTAATTTGTCAATAATTTAATTTTTTAAACTAAAATAATGTTAAATATAATTAACCTGATTTTGGGATATATTTAAAAACTATGTTATGTAAACAGTTTAACAAAAAAAAGCAGATTGACTACAAATCAATCTGCTTTTTTAAACAATATTTTGTTATCTTAAAATTATTATCTTATCTATCTTTGATTTACAAACGTCCCCTTTTCTATCTGCTTTAATGTAATAATAATATGTGCCGTTTGCAAGTAATATTAAATCTTTCACGTCTATGCTTGCAAATCCCTGCGTTGCAACCGATACTGCCTGTGCTCCTTCATATTTTACTTCTTTTATTAATCTGTATCCTGACGTGTAAATCCTGATTATTACTTTATCAACATCAGTTTGTGCTATTTTGAATCCAATTCTTAATTCTTTATCTTTATCCGGATTAAAAGGATTAGGCCATGGTTTAATATCAGTTATTTCCTGTTTTTCCGGCGTGCTGGTTGGCGTTAAAGTAAAGGTCTGGGTTGTAGTCCCCGTGGTTGAAGGAGTTGGAGTTCTTGTCTGTGTGAAAGTCCATGTCAACGTCGGCGTTGATGTTCTTGTTGGCGTATTTGTTACAGTCAAAGTCAGCGTATTTGTATTTGTTGACGTGCTGGTAAATGTTGGAGTAGATGTTATTGTCCATGTTGACGTATGAGTTTGTGTCCCCGTTTCCGTCCACGTTCTTGTCGGCGTTCCTGTTCCTGTATTTGTATAAGTAGACGTTTGCGATATTGTCCATGACGGCGTTATCGTTGGCGTATTAGTCGGAGATGGCGGCGTTCCCGTCCATGTCTGCGTTATTGTAGGTGAGACAGAATGCGTAGGCGATATTGTCTGCGTCCACGTTGATGTCCCTGTAGGTGCCCCTGTCCATGTATATGTCGGCGTCCCTGTTCCTGTATTTGTATAAGTAAACGTTTGCGATATTGTCAATGACGGCGTTATCGTTGGCGTATTTGTCGGAGATGGCGGCGTTCCCGTCCATGTCTGCGTTATTGTTGGTGAGACAGAATGCGTAGGCGATATTGTCCACGTGCCGGTTGGTGATGCAGTGCATGTAGGTGTTCCAGTGTATGTATTCGTTATTACCTGCGTATTTGTGGTTGTCCATGTGTTCGTTGCTCCTGCTGTATTTGTTCTTGTTGCCGTTCCTGTCGCAGTCCTTGTATATGTAGGCATGGTTGTCTGCGTCCACGTTGATGTCCCTGTAGGTACCTCTGTCCATGTATATGTCGGCGTCCCTGTTCCTGTATTTGTATAAGTAGACGTTTGCGATATTGTCCATGACGGCGTTATCGTTGGCGTATTTGTCGGTGACGGCGGAGTTCCAGTCCATGTCTGCGTTATTGTTGGTGAGACAGAATGCGTAGGCGATATTGTCCACGTCCATGTTGACGTTATACTTGGCGTTAACGTCCGCGTGTTTGTTCCTGTAGGCGTTCTTGTCCATGTGCCTGTCGGCGATGCAGTTCGTGTAGGTGTTCCCGTGTATGTATTCGTTATTACCTGCGTATTTGTCCGCGTTGCAGTTCCTGTCGCCGTTCTTGTCCATGTGCCTGTTGGTGATGCTGTCCGTGTCGGCGTTCCCGTTGACGTATTTGTTATTACCTGCGTATTTGTAGATGTAGGTGTCCTTGTACATGTCCCTGTAGCTGTCCCTGTCCATGTTGGTGTTCCTGTCAATGTTGCTGTTGGCGATGCTGTCCGTGTCGGTGATGCTGTCCATGTTGGCGTTCCCTGAGGAGTATTTGTCCGCGTTGGTGTTATTGTTGGAGTTCTCGTCCAGCTTTGAGTAGGAAACATTTCTACCTGGTCTATCCATAAATCTACGCTTGGTATTGGCACACCAAATGACTGCCACTCTATGGCCTTTAAATTCTGTAAAACTGAAGTTAAAGTAACGGCAGTGCCCCAGCCATCTTGTTTTAATTCAGTAAAAAATATCTGATATTGCTGCCACGTTCCGGTTGGCGGCGTTATCCGTATTTTATAATGGTCGTTCCCGTCATTTATACTACCGCCCGGTATTAATTGGAATATATACGTATTTCCATCACCCTTTAAATAAAAACGTATTCCTAAAAAATTACTGCAGTTAAGTCCGGTTCCTGCCGGGCTGTTTGGATTTGTTCCGGTTCCTATGCCTATAAATCCATAAGCATAATTCGTGGTTACGTAACCCGTCATCCTTGCAGCATAATTGGTTGAAGCAGCACCAGGCGTCTGCATTGCAAAGACACCACCTGGTTTTGGCACAACGTAACTCGTTCCTGTATTACCACTGTCATCATACGTATACCATGGTCCACCCCAATTATTTATTCCATTTCCATCCTCACAATCGTCAAGTAATTCAGAAGGTCCAAAAGTAGGCGATTGGGTCGGCGTTAAAGTTCTTGTAGTCGTTGCAGTAAACGTCGGCGATGGTATTGGCGTCGGCGTCCATAAATATGGATATAATTCCACGTAATCCAGCGATAAATCAAACGTCATTGCATCGTTCGTTCCGTTCTGCCACTGGAATTTTGAAAAATTTTGCAAAATTGTATTAAGAGTATACAGTTCAGTTGACCACGTTGGCTGTGTAAAATCAGTAAATGCAATTGCCATCTGCGTCCATGACGAAGGTGGTGTAAACGTATATTCATAACATGCATAATCCTTATGATAAACAGACCCATAACCAATTGGTATAAGACATATCTTGTATGTGGACGTTCCGTTTCCTCTTACGTAAAACCTTACGCCACCGCCTGCTGTATTAAATGCTCTTATGTCTACGGCAGTATACGTAGTCGGATGTAAATAAGTTCCAACTCCGAGTGACGGATAGCAATTCGATGCAGGAGTTGCTGCTGCTTTTGTTCCCGTTACCCTTAAATAATACGTGCTGCCTGTTGGCTGACCGCCAGCAGTCATTGTTACGAAACCGCCTGCAGATGGGTAAATTGATACATTTAATTCACACGACGTCTTTTCTGCCCATGTATACCAGTATCCGCCCCAGTCATTCTGCGTATTATAAGATGGCATGTAATCTTCAAAATTGTCTATTATCTGTCCATTTGGTATTGGAGTAAAAGTTCTTGTTGGTTCAGGGGTTCCAAGTTTCCTTAAATCATGAAAATTTCCGGTCATCAGCAAACTCGTCAATAATTGTAATGAACCGTTATAATATGCTTCACCTACGTCAAAACTTGAAGTCCTGTTATAATAATTTGTTAGTGCAGTTGAATAAGTGCTGCTATACATCATTGCACATCCCGCAGGTCCTACGAATGCTGCATTGTTATACGTTCCTTCCGCTATATTATTGGAAATCCAGTATCCGTCAACCACACTTGCAGGTGCAATGCCGTTAAAAAAAGAAGCCAGTAAACTTACTTCACCGCCTGTGCCGCTATTGCCATTCCATACCCAGTCGGTTGCATATCTCCACGGAACTCTGCAGGAATTATATTTATATTTTCTGCCGTCGCATCCGCCCGTACACGGATCATCCGACCTTCTGCTCCCATCATGATTGCATATCTCACCAACAAGTCCGCTTGTTGCGTTTCTGTTTGTTTGTATGTTTGTCTGGCATTTACTTACTACGTTATTCCAGAACGTCTGATATGTGCCGCCTTCTATTTCACCAAATACCCTGAAAAAAGCAGGAAAATAATATGATGGATATTCCCAGTCATCCCAGCCGTCACCAGGCCTTACGTGATAATCACCGGAATTAATATCATAAGAGCGGCATCTTTGTATTTCAGTGGCTGCCAAACTCTGATAATTATACGTTCCTCCGCTTCCCCACTGATAATGTGCCATTGCAAGAGCAAAGGCAATGTCAAAATCCGCGTCTGATGCAGAATTGTTGTCAATTATGGTAGTTCCATTGTTTTCTATTATCCATGGCATAAGTTGTGACGTTTTTGCGGCTGAACGATTAACCTTAAATGCCCATAAATTATTAAATAAGGTCTGGTCTCCGAAATACACGGCAAGGAGCATGCCATATCCCTGTCCTTCTGAAACAGTTCTATTACCTGCACAATTATTATTTTTATCGCAGATGGGTTCCGGACTTATTACGCGCTGACCCGTAGGTGCATTAACCACGTATTTACTTTTCCATGTATTAAAAGCATTTTGCAGATTGGTAGAACTATACGAAGATATCCTTATACCGTAAGAATAATTTTTGTCTATAGGAAATGGATAATTTGTCGCTGAAAAAACGATAGAAAAAGAAAACAGAATAAAAAAAGAAATAAAAAATATTTGTTTGGACAATTTTGTTTTTTTTACATCCACAATAATTCCACCCATCCTTATTTTTTACTCAAGAATAAATAATATATTTAATTAACGATAAAATCGTTAAGATAATTAATATAATTATATACTATAATCATTTAATTGTCAATTTTTTTATATCTTATTTTCCCTTTTTAAAATAATACTTATTTATTTACTATTATGTTCTTTTTTATGACTTTCGTTCCTATCTGAATGTAAACAAAATATATTCCTTCACTTACAATCTGATTATTATCGTTTTTCCCCGACCACGTTGCTTCATAAGTTCCCCTGCCTTTTTGTTCATTTAGTATTACGCTTACAGGCCTTATGTTTTTGTCATATATCACTATTTTCACAAAAGCATCGTCATCAACGATAAATCTTATTATTGCAGTATCGCCATGCAAAGGATTTATTACGTTATTTGCAACTATTGCTTTATCCTGAAAAAGTAATGGATTGGAAGTAACCGGAGATATCGGCGTTACTTTTGCAGCTTCCACACCGGGTTTTGTGGTATCCGTCTTTCTTACGTTATAATCCTGCTTTGGTTTTATTTGACTTTCTTCTTTAATGATACTCTTTGAATTTAAAACAGTTTTTTCAATTCCCTGAATTCCTTCCGGATTTTTTGCATGTTCTGACGTTTCAGTTTCCGCTGTCTTTACTGCATCAGATGTCATAGTATCGGTCTTAAACGCCTCTGAAACCATGACGTTGGATTCGTCCTCTTTTGCCGTTTCAGATTTTAAATCGGTAGTTTTTTCAATTACCTGTAATCCAGCCTGCTCTGACGGTTGAACAACTTCTGTCTTTACGACGTCTGACGATGGGATGTCAGATAACTGAACGGTTTTGTTCTCAAATTTATTATATATAAGGAAGACAGAAACAAAAATTACAAGTGTAAAAGAAACCGCATAAGCAAATGCTCTTCCAAAATTAAACGAAAAAACGGGCTTTTTATATTCTTTACCCGTTATTTCTGACATTATTTTTTCTTCTATAAATGGCGGAACGTCATAGACGAGAGAATTGGCTGCTTTTTTTATTTTATCCATCTTTCTGAAATATGCCCTGCAATCTTCACAGGATTTTATGTGAACGTCAATCTGAACATTGTCGTTATCCGTAATTTCACCGTCTATTTTTTCCATTATCAGTTCTTTATATTTTTTACAATCTTTGTTACTCATTTTACTGCTCCTTTCGTTACATAAATTATGACAACTATCTTTTAAAAAAGTTTCGGTAAAATTTTAAATCGTTTTAAATAATGCCTTCTCTTTCAATCTTTTCTCTTAGATTTTCCCTTGCCCTGAAAAGTTTTGATTTTACTGCTGAAACTGAAATTTTCATCGTCTTTGCTATCTCTTCATAGGATAAATTGTCAATGTCCTTTAAAATTATTACAGTTTTTTGTTCTTCCGGCAATTTCTGGATGTTTTTATAAATCACATCCCTTATGTTTTTCTGCATAAAAACGTTATCCGGCGTTTTTTCTTCGTTTTCCCTGACGTCTTCAAGCAACTTTCGGGATTCGTCATTTTCTTCGTTCGTTACTTCTTCTATGATGTTTGCCTTTAATCTTTTCATCTGTTTTAGTCTGTTTTTGCACGTGTTTACCGTTATCCTGTAAATCCACGTTGAAAGTTTGCTGTCGCCCCTGAATTTTTTTAAATTATTAAAAACATTGATGAATATCTCCTGGGTTACGTCCTCTGCCTCCTGCGTATTTCTTAAAAAATTTCTCGAATGGTTATAAACCACACTTTTATACCTGATTATTATTTCTTTGAAACATTCTTTTTCGCCTTTTAGTATTCTTTGTATCAGTTCTTTTTCATCCATTTCTGCCTGCCTTAAGAAATCTTATTTAAAAGTCATTCCAATCGTAAACGTATGAACGTTGTCCGACAAAAAAAACGGCTGATATGAATAATCAATTTTAAATTGTTGAAAAGTAACGCCCACCCCAAGCGAAAGTTTTCCTTCGTCCCTTCCAAAAACATATCCATATCTGAAAACGAAAAAATCATGATATTCCACTTCAAGTCCAAATGAAGTCTCAGTCCATTCGCTTTCGTTTATAAAAAATCGTTCTTCTATCAATAAATAAAAACTGTAAACGTCAAGGTAACGGAATATTTCCGAAGTATACCCTATACGTGCAACGATTGGATACAAACTTTCTTCTTTAAAATACGCAGTTGAAACGCCAAGGTTTTCAACGGTTGCTCCGAGCACATAATTATTATCGGGGTTCTTGTATACGATGCCCGCATTCAATGCCACGCCCCAGACCGAACTTTTATTAATTTTACTTCCAACCAGTTTTGCATTAATTCCCATGCTTATCTTTTTATTTAGACCAAAAGATACGATTGTTCCAAGCAGCGTATCATAATTATCAATGCGTTCGACTGGATATCCATTTTCATCCGTTTTATATAAATCATTATTGGCTGAAAATAAAAAATTAAACCCAAGATTTACGTTTTTATTAAATGGGAACGTGAAAAGCAGGTGCTCATAATAAGTATCAAATGCAGAAACAAAATGAGTAAATAAAATTTGCGATTGCCGGACGCCGGAAAGAGCGGCAGGATTTACGACGGAAGCATCCGCTCTCCCGCTGTTTGCAGCATAAATGTTTCCGAGGGATGTTTCCCGTGCCATTAAACTTACAAGTAAAAATTGTCCCGTGGCGGCAGAATGAATCAAATCCGACTGGATTATAAAAAAAAATATCAATAAAATTTTTCCTGCATAACGCCGAACGTTTTTTTTACGTCGAAATTTTCTGCACGGCATTTGTCTTATCGTAAAATGAAAGTTTGATATACTCACAGCCGGCATTTATCATTTACGTTTATACAGTTTCTCTTATAATCAATTCCGGCTCAAAACTTATTATTTTATTTTCTGCGTCGGTCTTGCCCTCAAGCATTTCAAGAAGCAACTCAAACGATCGCATGCCCATTTGCATGATTGGCTGTCTGACGGTCGTAAGCGATGGTGTAGTTAAATTTGCTATGTATATGTCGTCGTAACCAATTATGCCGACGTCATCGGGGATTTTGACTCCTTTATTTTTTGCGGCATCCATTATGCCTATTGCCGTTATGTCGCCTGCTCCACAAAATATGCCGTCAATTTTATTGTTCTTTTCGAGAATGATATCAAGTAACTCTTCTCCCTCTTCAAAGGAATAATTCAAAACGTTTATTACGTTATCTTCGTCATATTGCATACCATATTTATTCAGCGCTTCTCTGTATCCTTTCGTTCTTTCTTCTGCATTTAATCCTTTATCGCCAACTACAAGTGCAATATTTTTTCTTCCCTTTTTAATTAAATATTCCGTGGCAATAAAAGCGCCTTTTATGTTATTAAATTTTATCGTAGGTGCACCCTCAACCAGTTCTTCAACAAAAACTATGGGAATGCCTTCTTTTTTGAATTCCTCGACCATGTTTTTATCTGCCTTTAAACTTATTATGATAAGTCCGTCCGCCCTTCTTTCGTAATAAATTCTCTGCAGCAAATCAGATTCTTTTTCTTCAAGTCCTCTCGTCGAATATAGAATCAGTTTATACTGGGTATCACGCAGGACCTGTTCTATTCCTCGGACTGATTCCAGCGCAAAAAGTGATGCAAAAAAAGAAGCAACAACACCTATATTATTCGTCTTTCCCTTGACGAGAGACCTTCCTATATAATTAGGATGATAATTCATCTCTTTTATTGCTTCCAGCACCTTTTCTCTCGTTTTCTGACTTATCTTTGGATTGTTGTTTATTACCATTGATACAGTCGCCGGCGTTACGCCTACCTTTTTTGCCACATCTTTTATAGTAACCCTCATTTTATTCCTCCTTCATTTAAATAAATTATTTTATGTCCCAATTTGTACTTTCAATAAATTCTTTTAATTTCTGATTATTGGGGTCGTTTTGCAAAGCAAGTTCATATACTTCCTTTGCCGATTCTTTTTTTCCAAGCCTTAAAAAACACGCTCCCATGCCCATATATGCCTGGGAATAATTTCTATATCTCTTTAAACTTTCGGAAAATTTAGTTATTGCTTCGGCGTATTTCTTATTATATAAAAGTTCGTAACCTTCTTTGTAATATTTTAATGCCTCCTGCTTGTTTTCAACGTAATTGGTTTCGGCAGTTCCAAACATCTTTCCCGTTATTGAAATTCGGTGTGCTTCGCCAAGATCACCATAAGGAACAAAAGCATAATCGAAGTCAAATTGAAAATTCTCGTTTATTGTCATTCTGTATCCCGCGCCAAGCGTTAGTCCTGCAAGCAATCCAAGGTCGCTGCCAAATTTATATCCTAAGCGTGCTGCAAGACTATGATATTTATTTAAAACCCAGTATTTTTCCGTACCAAAATTTACCTTTACTAACTGTTCGACCGGATAATAAATCATGTCTATTGCCAGGACGGAATCGTTGTCTAAAAATTTATAATATCCCTGGTCGGTAAAAGGCATCAAAATGTTATTATAAGAAAATTTATAACCAAATCCAAATTTAATTGCGAAAGGAAGCGTAGGCCTTTCGCTCGCGATACCTGCATTTAAAACCATAAGTCCAAACGAATAATTT
>JAGNJD010000006.1 GCA_018000835.1 Candidatus Goldiibacteriota bacterium
GGCAAATTGCAAGTTTTATTGCACCACACCCAAAATTTCACATGTTTTTTTTGTAAGAAATTGACTTGTTATATTATTGGATGTTTTATAGTTTAATATTGCTCTGGGATAACTATTTATCCAATTTTGTATTGCCCTCACTGTCTTTCTCGTTACTTTTCCTATATCCGTGCCCTTTTTTATGAACCTTCTTATCATCCGGTTCTGGTTCTCGTTCGTTCCTCTTTCATATGCTTTTGCAGATTGAACGCCTTCAACAAGGTAAATGGAAAAATCCTATGCCTTAACTCAATGGCAAATCATACGACATGAATCAATTGTTCAATGTTAAATCCTTTGATTCGGGAACACAACATTGTTGACAAGTGCCCATGTGAACGATGGGGCTTCTACCTGATGTACTTCATTTTACAATCTTTATAAATCCCGGGATATTCCCGCATTAATTACGAAAGAACCGTAATTTTTGATTGCAAGACACACATAAAAGCGTCGCAGGCTTAAGTCTTTGCCCACAAAGATAAAAATACAAATTATTTTTAATTAAAAAAGGTAAGGATTACGTCCTGCGGCGTGCGGTCTATTGAGACTTAATCCCGCTGCGGTTCTACGATTTTGTTATTGAATGTTATGGATATTAACCTGCGGATTGTTGATGAAACCGGACATTTTTATTCAGCAAAAAAAAACGTTTTATTTTAACCAGCGGTTATAACGGAACTCTTTGCAAATGCCTCATCGTATATCCTATCCCATGAAAGCGTTGAAGCAAATTCAATCGCATTTTTAAGACATATAAGATAAAAAACCTCATCCTTTAACAATTTAATGCAAGCCCGGACTACGTCTTCTTTATAATACTGACACGCTATGCCCATCGGTCTGTTTCTTATTTCTTCTGCAATCCACGGGATGTCCGTTATTACCACAGGCAGTCCGCATGCAAGATATTCTTTTGGTTTTGTCGGGTCCGCATAATACGTATAATTATTCGGATCGTTTTTATACGTTGCGATCCCTATCCGTTCATGCGGTATGAATTTAAAAAGAGTATCATGGTCCATTACACCAAGAAAATTAACGCAGTCATTTAGCCCGAGTTTGTCCGTAAGTTCCCTTAATTTGTTTTCGTAAGGTCCGGTTCCTATTATAAGAAGTTTTGCGGCGGGGACGGTTTTCACTATTTCCTTCATTGCTTCTATCATTAAATCAACGCCTTTCGTTTCATCAAGCATAGACATGACGACGAGCGTTTTTTTTGATATTTTTTCATCAATGTCAAATTTGTCTATCTTTTCCAGTTCCACTCCAACGGGGACCACAAAATTTTTATTTTCATTTAACTTAAATTTTTTATTTTTTGCATCTGCAATGCGTTTTGACAAACTCCATATTACATCACTTTTCCTGCATGCGATCCCGTCAATCCATGTATAAATAAAATCAAAAAGCGGATTTTTAAATCTCCTGTCCATGTGGTCAATGACGTAATAATAAACCTTTTCTACCCTGCCGAGTTTTTTCAACACGATACCGGAAAGTGCGTTTAAATTATCCACGCCTATAAAAACGTCTATTTTTTCCTTCATTTTTAATCCAAAACCGAGATTAAAAAAGAAATCTCTTATCCACTGGATGAACTGCTGTTTTACCCTTTTATGCCCTTTTTGCTTTTTTTCTTCTACACTATTTTTATAACAAACAACTTCGGTGCCTTCCAGTTTTGAATATGAAAATGGATGGGAGATAAAAATAAAATTATCGCTGTTTTTTATCAGATAATTCCTTAATGCCTGAACAGGCCCATACACTTCTGTTATGTGCCCTGCCTCTACAATCAAACCATTGGGTCCTGCCATATTTAAACCTTTTTATATTTCAACCTTTTCCAGTTTTTTTATTCCCGCAACCAAAGGTATAAACGAGAATAAAAACGAAAATAAAATAATAAGCGCAAAATTTATAAAATAATTCCTCGCATAAAACGTTTTTGTTTTAACAATTTGTGATATATAATACACCTTTATTACGTCTGCTTCAAGCAAAAAAATCAAAAAAATAAAAAACATTGAGGCAAACATATATACCATACCAGGAACGCCAGTGAGCATGTCCTCCTGATTTTTTATGTTGAAATCGGCAAAATATCCGCTAAACCCCATGCCCATACATGATATTACGATGGTTATAATTGAAATAGTAAATATCGTCAGAAAATTAATAAAACTTCCCGGATTTAATATTTTTATTGATACTGTTGAAACCAGAAGTCCGATTACAAAAATAAAAATACAATATATAAAAAGTTTATATAATAAATATCTTTTTATTGAAATTGGTGCCGATTTGTATATCCAGAAGCCGCGTCCCTCCACGCTTACGACCGGCAGTATCAATCTCGCACCGATTGCCGATAAAATCAGTCCTATAAAAAAAATATTGAGATAAAATATAAACTGCTTTAAATTATAAAGTTCTTCCGGTAGTTTATACAGATTAAAAAGGTAAATTACTACGAGGCCTGCCAGGAAAACGATTTGTATCCACTGGGTTGTATCACGGATGCTGAATTTAAAATCCTTTGCCATCTGATTAATAAAAAAAGAAGTTTTTTTGTAAGACATATTTATTTCCTGTTTTTTTTCTTTTCTATAATAGTTCTTTTGCCCGTAACTCACAAAATAAAGATTTTTGGAAATTATGATTGTAATTATAAAGATAAAGATTGCCACGGAAGAAAAAATCAAAAAAGGCACCATTCCGGATATGACGCCTTTTATTGTTACTTCCTTAACTACGTTGACAAACTGAACGTGCGGGAATAAAAAAAATTCAGGCGTATTTAATGCCCTCATAAACTGCCCCATCTCTTCAAAACTTGATGCAGTTAATTTTTCCGGCTGCAGCATCCTGAAATATGCTATAACAAATACCATAAAAACTCCGAGTATTCCTATGGAAAAATTTCTTACTCCTTCAGCCGGGAAAAATTTTACGAGTATCAAGGTTATAATTGCCCCAATTGAGGATAATATCATACAAAATGGAATGTGGGTTAAAATTATCAGAATATACTGTGAAAAATCCATCCTTAAAATCTTCATATACGCAAAAAAAATCGGTAGTGCAATTGCAATTATCATCCAGCCGGATGAAACGAAAATTTTATTTAATTTAAACAAAAAAACCGTTTCCAGTTTTATCGGGGTTGAAAAAAGGAAATCCGTATCCCTGCTGAAATAAAGAACCGATATGGCTGCTGCGATAGACGATAATACTATCATCAGAGAAAACGTCATGTAAAATCCGTTCAGCAGTTTGTTTACAAGAAGCGGGCCTATGACAGGCGCCATGTAAAAATATTTAAAAATGTAATAAAAAAGATAATATATGGACGGAAAAAAAAACGACAAAAAAAGCAGAAGCACAAAAAATTTTATTATGCCATCTTTGTTCACGTCCGTAATTTTGTTCTTAAAAATCGTAAAATAAAAATTAAACGTCTTAAAAAAATCATCCATTTTCCTTTTCCTCTGTTAATCTGAAAAAAACCTCTTCTATTTTTTTACTTTTGTTTTTCTTTTTTACGACGTTTACTGCACCGCACGTTAAAAGTTTTCCCTTATCAATTATGCCTATGGACGTGCATACGTCTTCTGCAAGTTCGAGCGAATGAGTTGACATAAAAACCGTCATGCCTTTTTCTGCCAGATCTTTAAATACCTCTTTTAAAACCTTCATTGATTTCGGGTCAAGTCCTATCATAGGCTCATCCAATATGAGAACTGCAGGTTCATGAATCAAAGACGCTATTATAAGAAGTTTCTGGCTCATCCCATGCGAATAACTTTCTATAAAATCATTCATGTAACTCCCGGCATCAAACATGTCTATGTATTTTTTTGACAGGCGTTTAAACGTCTCTTCTTTTACGTCGTAAAGATTTGCCACGAATTTCAGGTATTCAATGCCCCTTAATTTTTCAAAAATGTAAGGTTTGTCAGGTATGAGTGCAAACTGTTTTTTATATGAAATTACGTCCTTTTTTATGCTTAATCCATTTATAGTTATATCGCCGTATGTAATTGTCGTAAGGCCTGTCATCATTTTAATTGTGGTAGTTTTTCCAGCGCCATTTGGCCCCAGGAAACCAAAAATTTTCCCTTTTTTTACATTTAAATTCAGATTGTCAACAGCGGTGAAATTTCCGTATTTTTTCGTAATGTTTTTAATTTCTATCATTTATTTTCAATTAACCTTCAACCTCTTTTTCTATGTCGTCAGAAACGTTAAATTTGTTTTTATAACGCCTTATAATTATCGGAATGAAAAATGAAATGACAAATAAAAGCACAGGTATTATTATGTCCGGTCTTAATACGTCCATCGGGGTTTTATAAGTTACTATGAGCTGCTTAATGGCAACCGCAAGAAAGGTAACGACCGTAATACCGGGAACTGTCCCTATGATTGTCCCCCAGAAAAAATCCTTGAATTTCATTTTGGACAGTCCGCCTGCAAAACTCAGATAAGTAAAAGGTATGAACATCAACCGAAGATAAATCATAATGGATAATCCGTGTTTTTCGACTGCATCATCGAGTTGTTTAAAACGTCCCTTTTGCATAATTTTTGCTATCGCATCCCTCAAGAGATATCGTGAAGTAAAAAAGGAAAAAACACCACCTATGGTTACGCTAATAAGGTTAAGCAAAAGTCCAAACCAGTGTCCGAATATCAAACCACCAATGGTAGCAAAAACGCTTGCAGGGATGAAAAACATTATGCTTAAAACGTAAAAACCGACGAAAATAAATGGTGCCCAGAATCCCAGATGATTTAAATAGAACTGGAACTTCTGGGAAAAAACAGCCTTACCTTCCTCCGCAAAAAAATAATATGACGCAGGAGAAAACCTCAGCAGGTAAACTATAAAACCTAAAAATACTATAAACAAAATAATTTTTATCTTATTTTTCATTCTTTATATTTTCTGAAAATCGGATTTTGCGGCTCCGCATTCAGGACAGACCCATGAATCAGGCAATTTTTCAAACGGCGTTCCCGGAGGGACTCCGTCATCAGGGTCGCCGCTGGCAGGATCATAAACGTAACCACAAACACTGCATTCCCATTTTTCCATAAAATTCACTCCTTTTTAATGAACCTGTTTTGCTGCCATCTCACCCACTATCGGCAGTTTCCACATCTCTCCCCTGTATGCACGAACCATAAGAATTATCCAGAGAATTATGACAACCGGCGTAAAAACAACGCTGATAAGCCATCCAAGCACGGGTATGATGCTTAGAACCACAAAAAGTATCATCACGCCGATAAAAGTCAATATTGACTGCAATGCATGGAATCTGACAAATTTTGATTCCTTTTCAATGATAAAAAAAATGACACCCGTTACCCATCCAAGGACGTAGCACAACATTGCTTCAAAGTTTTCCGTTAAGCCAATCTGTGTCTTTTTCTCATTCATGAAAAGCCTCCTTATTACACACAAATTAAAAAAAATATATGTTAAATATTTTCTTTTGTCAATATTTTTTTTACGTTCGTAACGAACGTTACAGAAAAACGTCCGTTATTAACGTTCCTTTTTCATTTGACTTGAAATTCCAAAAAATGTATTATAGTGTTCTAAATTTAAATGGAGGTGACGTATGTTCCAGTTTAATAAGAAACGAATGCTTTTTGAACTTGAAGATTATCATTATAATCTGCAGGACGTTGCAGAGCCGAATTTATACAGGGAACTGTTTCCTTATGATGACGTCCCACGCATTGCCTTTAATAATAGAGTAATGCCAATGAATCCCCCATCTGAAATCTGGATTACGGATACTACTTTCAGGGATGGACAGCAGTCTTTGCCGCCTTTTAAAGCGGAAGACATAGTGCATATATATGACCTGATGCATAAACTTGACGGCGATACGGGTCTTATACGGCAGACGGAATTCTTTTTATACACGAAAAGAGACCGTGAAGCAGTTGAAAAATGCATGTCTCGCGGTTATAAATACCCGGAAGTAACCGGATGGATAAGAGCAACCGAATCGGATTTCAAACTTGCAAAAGAAATGGGATTAAAAGAAACCGGCATTCTTACATCCGTATCCGATTATCACATATTTTTAAAATTAAAATGGACACGGCGCCAGGCCTTTGACAATTACGTAAAAATCGTGCGGGCCGCACTTGATAACGGCATTATTCCGAGATGCCATTTTGAGGATATCACAAGAGCCGACATTTATGGTTTTGTAATTCCACTGGCTTATGAACTTATGAAACTCTCGCGTGAATACAAGATACCGGTAAAAATAAGAATGTGCGACACAATGGGATATGGCATTGCTATGCCAGGCGCAGCGCTGCCAAGAAACGTAAATGGCATAGTATATGCCCTGAACCATTATGCAGAGGTTCCGTCTGAGCAACTCGAATGGCACGGGCACAACGATTTTTACCGTGCATTGACAAATGGCGTATATGCATGGCAATATGGCGCGTCGGCAGTAAACGGTGCATGGCTTGGAATCGGTGAGAGGACGGGCAATACTCCTATAGAAGGCCTGATAATGGAATACATTGCACTTCGCGGCAGGGAAGGAAAAGAAAAACTGGACACCACAGTAATTACCGAAATTGCAGATTATATGAGAAACGTGATGCACGTCGAAATACCTGAAAGACAACCGCTTGTAGGCAAAAATTTTAACGTAACAAAAGCAGGCATACATGCGGATGGCATGCTGAAAAACGAGGAAATATACAACATCTTTGATACGAAAAAGGTTTTAAACAGGCCGATTGCAGTCGGCATCACCGATAAATCCGGAACCGCAGGAATAGTTTACTGGATAAACAGTAATCTGAAACTCCCGGAAAACGAAAAATTAACAAAAGATAACCCGGACGTCGTCAAAATAAAGGAAGAAATAGACAGGGATTTTGAAAGTGGAAGAATAATAGGCATATCCGACGAAGAAATGATTGACTACATAAAAAAATATTTACCGTCAATTTATCAAAAATACGGTAAAAATTATGAGGAATAATCATGCCTGAAAAAATTACGATTGAACAGGATGGCTCCCTTAAAGTTCCGGATAATCCCATAATCTGTTACATGGAAGGCGACGGCACAGGGCCTGATATATGGAAAGCATCAAAAAAAATATTTGACGCAGCCATTGACAGGGCATACAACGGCAGCAAGAAAATAGAATGGAAAGAAATTTTAGCCGGAGAAAAGGCAAAAGAAAAAACAGGTTCCTATCTTCCGGAAGAAACCATAGAAGCCATAAAAGAATACGTAGTGGCAATAAAGGGACCTCTCACGACGCCTGTAGGCGGTGGGATAAGAAGCATAAACGTAACTTTGCGCCAGCGTCTTGACCTTTTTGCATGCGTGAGACCCGTCAGATATTTCAGCGGCGTCCCCTCCCCGGTAAAAAATCCGGAAAAATTAGACATCGTAATTTTCAGGGAAAACACGGAAGACGTTTACGCAGGCATTGAATGGGAATCAATGACAAACGAAGCAAAAACGATAATTTCATTTATAAACGAAACTTTTGATAAATCCATATTGCCCGACAGCGGCATAGGCATAAAACCCATGTCCCCGTTTTGCACGCGGCGTCTTATGAGAATGGCAATAAATTATGCAATCAAAAATAAAAAAAAGTCGGTAACAATCATGCATAAAGGCAACATCATGAAATACACGGAAGGTGCATTTGCAAAATGGGCATATCAGGAAGCAGAAGAAAATTTTAAAAACCAGACAGTAAAGGAAAGTGAACTGTCCGGAGCAGAGCCGGACGGCAGAATAATTATAAAAGACCGCCTCGCGGATTCCATGTTCCAGCAGATTTTGTTAAGGCCCGACGAATACGACGTCATTGTAACGCCTAATTTAAACGGTGATTATCTGTCGGATGCAGCAGCAGCACAGGTCGGCGGGCTTGGAATGGCACCGGGGGCCAATATAGGAAAATGGGCTTTGTTTGAAGCAACCCATGGCACTGCCCCAAAATATGCAGGACTGGACAAGGTAAATCCCTGCTCTCTCGTTTTATCCGGCGTTATGATGCTGCAGCACATCGGCTGGAACGAAGCGGCAGACATGATAGTAAACGGAATCCAGGGGGCTATTAATTCAAAATTCGTAACCTATGACCTTGCAAGGCAGATGCAAGGTGCAACCGAAGTTAAATGTTCTGAATTTGCAGATAAAATTATAGAAAATTTACGATAAGGTATAAAACGATTTGTCATTTTTAAAAAAAATATAAAATTCTTTTATAAATCAGGAGCAAAACTTGAAAATATCAATAATAGGAGCAGGTAACGTAGGTGCAACAATAGCCCATATATGCCTTATGAAAAACATGGGGGACATTTATCTGCTGGACGTTGCAGAAGATGTCGCAAAAGGAAAAGCAGTTGATTTAAACCAGTCAAAATTTCTTTTTAATTCAAAATTTTCCGTTGAAGGAGGATGCGATTATTCGTCGGTTAAAAATTCAGATTTCGTTATAATAACGGCCGGCCTTGCAAGAAAGCCGGGTATGTCGCGGGACGACCTCCTGCTTAAAAATTTTGACATAGTCCGCGATGTCTGTCTGAAAATAAAAGAATTAAAAATTGAACCTTTTGTAATAGTTATTTCCAACCCGCTCGACATAATGGCATATACCGCCTATAAAACCCTCGGCTTCCCGCGTTCAAAAGTGCTTGGTATGGCAGGCGTCCTTGACACATACAGATACATGCATTACATCCAGAAAAAACTGAATACCACGACGACAAACATAAATGCCATGACCATCGGCTCCCATGGCGATACGATGGTCCCGATCACGTCATTTACGCAGGTGAACGGAAAAAAAATATCTGAACTGCTGTCACCGGAAGAAATTGCAGAAATAGAAAACAAAACAAGAAACGGCGGTGCAGAAATAGTATCACTTTTAAAAACCGGCAGTGCGTATTACGCGCCTGCTGCATCAGCGGTCCGCATGATGGATGCAATCATAAAAAACGAAAACGCCGTGCTCCCCTGCTCTGTTTATGCAGATGGCGAATACGGTTTTAAAGACATATTCATAGGACTTCCGGTAAAATTAAACAAAAAAGGCGCCGACGGAATAAAAGTAATTGACTTAACGGAAGAGGAAAAATCGCTGTTAAAAAAATCGGCAGATGCAATAACCGAACAAATTAAAATAATAAAGGACAGATTGTAAAGTGCGACTTATAAAAGAAAAAGACATAACCGATACGGTTGCAAAACTTGCAATTGACGTAAACCATTTCCTGCCTTACGACGTCGTTTCTATGATAAAAGAATGCGCAAAAAAAGAAAGCAACAAAAAAGCCAAGAATGTTCTTTATAAAATAATAGAAAACTACAAAAAAGCAAAACAGGGCGTATATCCGCTCTGTCAGGATACGGGAATTGTGGTAGTTTTTGTGGAGATAGGCAGTGAAGTAAACGTATCAGGCGACATTTACAGGGCAATAAACAGTGGAATTGAAATTGGTTATAAAAACGGCTATCTGCGCAAATCAACTGCAAATCCGTTAACGAGAATTAATTTTCAGACGAATTCACCTGCAATCATACACATAGATGTCGTCCATGGCACGAAACTTAAAATATCGCTGCTTGCAAAAGGTGCAGGTGCAGAAAATAAATCTGCCGTGAAAATGCTGACGCCGGCAGACGGGATAAACGGAATTATGGAATTCGTCCTTGATACCGTAAAAAAAGCAGGTGCCTCTGCCTGCCCTCCTTACATAATAGGAATAGGCATAGGCGGCAATCTTGAAACAGCACCGCTGCTTGCCAAAAAGGCATTATTGATGAACCTGAAGGAAACAAACAAAGACGGACAATTGGCAGAACTGGAAAAAATTCTTTTAAAAAAAATAAACGGATTAAAAATAGGCGCCCTGGGGCTGGGCGGAGACACAACTGCGCTTTGCGTAAAAATCAAATCAGCACCCTGTCATATTGCAAGTTTACCAGTTGCAGTAAACATCCAGTGCCATTCAGCAAGGCACAAAACTGCATGCATATAATAGTTTCATAAAAATATTAAAAAAATTCGGAGATTTTAACGGAGGTCTGCATTAAATGAAAAAAATTACAACGCCACTAACGATGGATATCATAGAAGATCTGGAGGCAGGCGACGAAGTTTACATATCAGGAAAAATTTATACCATGCGCGACGCTGCACACCAGAAAATATACGACATGATACAGAAAAAAGAAAAACTGCCTTTTGATTTAAAAAATCAGGTAATTTATTATTGCGGTCCCACTCCTGCAAAGGATGGTAACGTAATAGGGGCCTGTGGGCCTACGACGTCGTCAAGAATGGATAAATATACTCCTCTTTTGTTAAAAAACGGATTAAAGGGAATGATAGGGAAAGGTGAGCGTTCTGTGGAAGTAAAAGATGCAATAAAAAAATACAAAGCAGTTTATTTTGCAGCGCTTGGCGGGCTTGGCGCCCTATATGCAGACAATGTAAAAAATGCAAAGGTCATTGCTTTCCCGGAACTCGGGCCTGAGGCTGTTTACGAAATGGACGTGGAAGATTTCTATGCCATAGTGATAAACGACGCACACGGCAACGATTATTACGTAATGAATCGGTATAATTAATGTTTTAATACGGCAGGGGGAGATTTTATTTTTATCAAAAAAATTCTCCCTCTTTGAAAAAGAGGGGCCAGGGGAGATTTTATCCTTTCAAAAAAATTTCCCCTCTTTGGAAAAGAGGGGCCAGGGGAGATTTTATCCTTTCAAATCCCCATTCATCCCACTTTTACAAAGGAAAAAAAAAGAAGACAAATCCCCCTTTGTCCCCCTTTTTCTAAGGGGGATAAAAAAATTCCCCTCTTTGAAAAAGAGGGGCCAGGGGAGATTTTATTCTTTCAAATCCCCATTCATCCCACTTTTACAAAGGGAAAAAAAAGAAGACAAATCCCCCTCTTTCCCCCTTTTTCTACGGGGGGATAAAAAATAATTTCCCCTCTTTGGAAAAGAGGGGTTAGGGGAGATTTTATTCTTTCAAAATAATTTCCCCCTTTAATTTTTTTTCTTTCCGTTAAAAAACAAAATTAATACAAAAATCAGTATTGATGGTATCTCAAACCAGATAATTATGGATTGCCAGTAAGTCGGCACGTTGTTTAGTGGTTTCATTGCCTGGCAGAAAACGTCCCAGTGTATCCACGCCCATGAAGGGTCAAACGGATAAAGCATTTTTATTCCTTCCAGGCTGAGCATGTCCATAGGCCAGTGGCCAATAACTGCACCAAGGAAAAACCATAGCACAAATGCTCCTTTTTTTGTAATAAAAAAAACTATCAGACACATAATCAATATTGCGAATATACCATGAGTTAAATAACGGCAGACGTTGTAAAACTCATAAAAACTGTAATCAAAGAAAAAATATGCGGGAAGAAAAAACATAAACACGTCCACTGCGGCTGCACCTACTGCAAACCAGAAAACATCAATTTTCATTTTTGTTTTCGTTAACACATATCCTACGTCATAAGCAATTGCTGCATGAAATAACGGGTCGGGCATAGTTTATCCTCCTTTATGAGGCAAAAAAACTAAAAAATTATCTCATTTTTGCACTTTGCATTTTACATTTGAAACATTGCTTCTGAAAAAATTGTGCTCCGGTAAAATCGTTTTTTATCTTCTGCCCCATCTTTCTTCGCTGTCTTTTAGACGCTTCATTTTATACGAACCAAGAATTTCATTTATATGCTTTTCTTTCCCTGCATCAAACCAAACAGCCCCACATTTTTCACATACGTCAACCGTCATGTTCGTAAATTTTGTCTCTATCATTTTTTTCCTGCAAAACGGGCATATTAAAAACGGAGGTTTTTCGCGTGGTTCAAAGTATGGCGGCCGGACATGCTCTTTTACAAGTTCCGACCTTATGAGTTTTTTTGGCTCCATTGGCTGTAATTTCATCATGGTTTCTTTTGAAATCGCTGTTCCTTCGCATTCTTCACAATGATAAACGCTATGACCGTTTATCTTTGCAGGATAAATGGGAATTTTACATACGGGACAATCAGGAAGACGTCGCAGGTCCAGGACTGCATCTGCAGCCGTTGACTGCCTGCAAATTGGGCATACTCCTGTATTTTTATCAATGAATTCCCCGCAAAATCTGCATTGTTTCTGGTTGTTATTCTGCATTATTGTCAGTCCTCTTTTTTAAATTTATTATTTCATACTGCGTATGATATCCGGCATTTTGCATTTTTTATTTCAGTAGTCCCGCAACTATCAAATCCACTGCTTCATCTTCTGTCAATCCGCGGGAAAGCAACGTTTCAAGTTGTTTTGAATCAACTGAGCCAATCGCTGCTTCATGAGTTACGTGTGCACGTGAATTATTTACCTGCACGACCGGGACTGCCCTTGCAGTTGCTCTACCCTGCACTATTTCCTTACAATCAACATGCCCACGTGAAAAAGCAGCATCTGCAATGATTTCATTTTCTATGTTTGCACTGGCATCATCCTTTAATGCTACGTGACTCGTTAAAACGCCGACTGAACGCTCGCCAACAAGATGCGTTGCTTCTTTTATGTGTATTTTATCCCTTAACCTTCCAAAAATCCTTGCTTTCATGTCAACCGTTGCATCGCTTTTAACCTCTGCACTGTAATCAAGTTCCACTATTCCGGCAGCGCCTTTTATCAGTTCAAACTCCGTTGAATAACGCGCATTTTCATCAACATAAACTTTTGTTATAGGAACGATAGTAACCCCGCCTTCCGGGCCATGCGTATGCCTTTCAAAATATTTTAACGACGCCCCCTTCTCAAGAGTAATTACCGCATCCATCAGGTGTTGGATGTTTTTTGCGTTTGGGAAAGTGCAGTTTGCAATGAAACTCGCAGAAGCATTTTCTTCTATTGTCGTATTTATTTTTAATTTCTGGATGCCGTTTTCAGGAATCAGGCCAAAACAAAATCGCACGGGATTTTTTATTATCGTTCCCTTTTTTACCCTTATCCTTATGTTTACTCCGTCTTCAAAACTATTGGACTCTACGAGCAAACCGTCAACAAGATGCGCGCCAAGTACCTGATTCCCGTGTATTTCAACGTGTGCAATGTCTGGTCCCATTTTATGCATTCCAATGGAATCCAGAAGTTCTGTCAAAATTTTGTCGTTATCCATGTCTTTCCTTTCTTTTTATTATTTATTCACACCTGATTTATCTGTTTGTCCGTTCCAGTTCCGGTTTGCCAATATGGTCGCATGGGGCACATTTGCCGGTAAAATAATTCAGCAATTTCTTGATTTCACCTTTACACACCAGTTTTCCGGCACATATCAAAAATGCATGCTCTCCCTGTTTCAAAACTTCCGGGCTGTGTGTTACGAGAATTATCGTAGTTCCGTTCTTTTTAAAATCCTTTATAATGTCAAAAATATATCTGACTGAATCAATGTCAACTCCACTGTCCGGCTCATCCATACAGACGAGGCGCGGCTTCATTGCATAGATTGATGCGAGTTCTATTCTTTTTCTTTCACCACCGGATAACGTTTTGTCAACTGCACGCTGCCTGTATTTTGCAGGTTCAAGACCGACTTTTAACAACGCTTCATTAACCACTTCCGATTTTTTTTCCTTAACGCCCGCAAGAATAAAATCGTCGACCGGCAGCCCCTCAAAACGCGCCGGTTCCTGAAAAACGAGCGTTATGCCAAGCCTGGCTCTTTCGTCTACGGATAAATTTTTTATTGACCTGCCTTCATATAATATATCTCCGGAAAAATCCCTGTAACCGGAAAGTCCCATTATTGTATTTGCAAGCGTTGATTTTCCGGCACCATTCGGACCCACAATTGCATGGACATAACCACCCCATATTTCCATATTAATATTGTCAAGTAAAGTTCTGCCTTCCTTTACAATGGTTAAATCCTTTAATTCGAGGATGTTCATTTGTTATCTCCTTATAGATAAACAGGTTTACAAAAAATTATCTTTGTATAATTGTAATTTTACGTCAGCAACCTATTGGAATGAATTTACGCTCTAAATTTTTATACATGCTATTGTATCATAAATTGTCTGCAAATTCATTATTATATTGTTTTTACGTCTAAAAAGGTTGCGGTCATTTATCTCGCCGTGCAAAAATTATATTTTTTACATATTTTAAACACAAAAGCAATACAAAAACCGACACTAAAATGACCGATGCCGATGGTTTAAAAAATATTCCAATGATGGCTAATGCAAATCCTATGGCATGGAAAATGATAAAAAATATATGCAAAAACAAAAGAATAAATGGATTTTCAATTTTGAATTCGTTTTCTTTTGATTTCAGAAAACTATAAATAAGAATATATAGTATAAGCCATGCATCTATAAAAAATTCAATGGACGGTCTTGTAAAAAACTCAATGACACAAAAAGCAAAGAAAAAAGCAATAAAACCGATCAAAAAGATTGATGATAAAAATTTAATAAAAGGATTATTTATAAAATTATTGAAGGGATTCAGGTCGGAAGGTTTTAGTCCCAAGGTTTCTAACACCTTCTTTCTGTAATTAATAACGGTTTAAAATATTATTTATCAATTTTTAAAAATCCATAAATTCTTCGGCTGCAAAATTATAGTCCGGGAATAATCTCCCATTTATTTTTCCGTCTTTTAGTCGTTGTTTTATTCTTTGCCTTCGTTGTTATATTATATCACGTAAAATAATCCATGCAATAAAAAATGCCCTGCGTTATATATTGCATTAAATAAAAACACAGGGCCTTTGTGTTTTGCTTATCTCTTATTTTTATAAATTTTCCAATACTTTTTTTATGGTTAAAGGATTTGGGTCGTCTATGTCGACCGAACTCCATGCGTCCATCATGTATTTTTCTATATATTCATAAGGGAGATATCCATATCCCCCATCTCCCCAGTAGGTCCCCCACGAATTTTTAAATTTTAAAAATCCGGTTTTATCGTCATACCCTACCGGACAAATCGCATGGCCGCCAAGGGTTCTTTCTCCCCTTTTTGGCATTTTTACCCTGCCATCTTTCGTTTCCATCATGCCATTAAATACGTAAACTCCTATGACGCACGGTCCCCTCGTTGCAAGGGCCATTTTTAATTCATTCAAATCGAGAATTCTCGCATAGGTTTTTATCCTGAACTTTTTTGCGTCATTTTGGGCACCTTTTTGCGGTTTGTCTTTCTGGTGCGGCTTGTATTTCCAGTATTTTTCCCTGCATACGCCGGATTTTTCCAAAACTTTTACCGCAACTCTTATGCTCGTTCCTTCCGTATCCGGCATGCCGTCAATCTTTTTACATTCGTTGTATAAAAATCGCGGGGATAATTCAACGAGTTTTCCATAGTCAATTTTTTCCTGGTATTCTTTCATGCCAACGGTCGTTGCAAAGCCAACGCACGTTCCTTCGTCTCCCTGGTTGCGAACAGGAGTCATTTTTTTCGTGTAGTCGGTTTTTACGAGAAGTTTTACGACGGGAAGATAAACGCGCATAAGATAATCACGTTTGTCTTTTTTATCTTTTATACAGCCGGTTTTAAATCTCATATTGCCCCTCCATATTTTATTTTTAACATTTTAATCCATTATTTTGCCGTTGTAAAGAAATTTTTTATGTTGGTCTGGAATAAGGATAAAACATGCTCCTATCCGGTAATGTTTTTATGCATTCATAACCATGCTTTATAAACTCATGTCCGGTAAAAAAAATATGGATTTCATATAATTTTTTATTTGGTGGATATCAACTACAATGGAAGGATTGATTATATTTTCTGGAGAATTCATTGCAATAAGTTACATGAAGCAGTATAAGGACAAGCATTACCGTGAGACATGGGAATAATGGCAAATAAAGGGTGCTTGCGTAAGCCACGCAAAGCAGGTAAACTAAAACCTGATGGAAATAAGCAGACAATTTATTGGAATAACATTCAAGGAACAACAAACTTTAGTTTGATGTTAAATGAATGCGAATATAAATCAAAATTTTATCTACTTTGCCAGGAGGGTTCCAGGGTCGCTGCGGAATATCACTGGTATTCCTTGTCCCTTGGTCAATCAACGAAGTCCAGTTGATAAAATTATACGAGACAATGTTGATTGATTTTTTTTATAATTACGAAAAAAATGCAACAATCCTTCCATTAAGTTTACCTGACAGTAAAAAGCATTAATGCCATTGCAAATAATAAAACGTTTTTTGTTTTATCTTTGAACTCAATTTTAATAATAATTAATAAATAACATTAGCTCCAATACTTATTAAGTATGGTATATCAATGCTTTTTGCCTTGTCGCTTAAAGGATTATTTTGCAGATAAATAGAATCCCATTTATCAACAAGTCCACCAGCATTACAATTTTCAACAAGTGCATTTATATCACTTATCTGATTATTGTTAAGATTAAGATATATCAAACCTGTTAATCCGCTTAATGCATTTATGTCACTTATCTGATTATAAGAAAGATTAAAATTTCCCAGACTCATTAATCCGCTTAATTCGTTTATATTATTTATTTGGTTATTGTCAAGATAAAAAATCTTTAAATTTTCAAATCCATTTGATGCATTTATATTTACATTGCTTATCTGATTATTGGTAAGATAAAGAATTTCCAAATTCGTTAATCCATTTAACGTACTTATATCACTTATCTGGTTAGAAGTAAGATTTAGTCGTAACAAATTCGTTAATCCACTTAGCGGGCTTACATCGCTTATATTATTGTTAGCAATATCAAGTTCTCTCAAATACGTCAATTTATTTAACACGCTTATATCGCTTATTTTGTTATTTTCCAGATAAAGACTTTCTAAATTCGTTAATCCACTTAATGCGTTTATATTGCTTATCTGATTATCATAAAGTATAAGATACCATAAATTTGTGCAATACTCTATCCCTGATAAATTGGTAATATTTGAATTATTAGCAAAAAGATAGCCTATGGTTTCACAATCACTTTTATATATTGGCCCTTCTGGTTTTCCTATTGCTTCTCTTATTTTTTTCTCCAGATTCGCATCTGCAAACGTTACTATTTCATCAATTACTGTCGTACTCGTCTGCGTTGGCGTATAAGACGGGCTTACCATTGCCTGCGTTGGCGTCATTGTTATTGTATTTGTTACCACTGCTTTCTTCTTTGAAAATGGCGACGTTGGAGTAACGTATTTTCTGCAATTTGTTACGACAGTAAAAAGCATTAATGCCATTACAAATAATAAAACGTTTTTTTGTTTCATCTATTACCTCCCTTTTTATTAATTTTTCATTTTTTAATATGTTATCACATCACACTTTTGGTTTTGCTTATCTCTTATTTTTATAAATTTTCCAATACTTTTTTTACGGTTAAAGGATTTGGGTCGTCTATGTCGACCGAACTCCATGCGTCCATCATGTATTTTTCTATATATTCATAAGGGAGATATCCATATCCCCCATCTCCCCAGTAGGTCCCCCACGAATTTTTAAATTTTAAAAATCCGGTTTTATCGTCATACCCTACCGGACAAATCGCATGGCCGCCAAGGGTTCTTTCTCCCCTTTTTGGCATTTTTACCCTGCCATCTTTCGTTTCCATCATGCCATTAAATACGTAAACTCCTATGACGCACGGTCCCCTCGTTGCAAGGGCCATTTTTAATTCATTCAAATCGAGAATTCTCGCATAGGTTTTTATCCTGAACTTTTTTGCGTCATTTTGGGCACCTTTTTGCGGTTTGTCTTTCTGGTGCGGCTTGTATTTCCAGTATTTTTCCCTGCATACGCCGGATTTTTCCAAAACTTTTACCGCAACTCTTATGCTCGTTCCTTCCGTATCCGGCATGCCGTCAATCTTTTTACATTCGTTGTATAAAAATCGCGGGGATAATTCAACGAGTTTTCCATAGTCAATTTTTTCCTGGTATTCTTTCATGCCAACGGTCGTTGCAAAGCCAACGCACGTTCCTTCGTCTCCCTGGTTGCGAACAGGAGTCATTTTTTTCGTGTAGTCGGTTTTTACGAGAAGTTTTACGACGGGAAGATAAACGCGCATAAGATAATCACGTTTGTCTTTTTTATCTTTTATACAGCCGGTTTTAAATCTCATATTGCCCCTCCATATTTTATTTTTAACATTTTAATCCATTATTTTGCCGTTGTAAAGAAATTTTTTATGTTGGTTTGGAATAAGGATAAAACATGCTCCCGTCCACTACTGTCCGGTAAAAATAAATGTTTTAATGTAGTCATACTTTATAACGTAACGCAAATTTTCCTTTTATATTTATAATTTTTATATTATATTATTACAAAACAACATTTTATCACAGGAGATAAACATGAAAGGAACGTTAACAGAAAAAATACTTAAAAAACATCTCTTAAAAGGCGAATTAATTCCCGGAAAAGAAATTGCAATAAAAATAGACCAGACGCTTACGCAGGACGCAACCGGGACGATGGCATATCTCGAATTTTTGAATTTTAAGGTTAATAAAATCAAAACAAAAACTTCCGTAAGTTACGTTGACCACAATACGCTGCAAACCGGCTTTGAAAACGCAGACGACCATTTATTTTTACAGTCGGTAGCGGAAAAATACGGCATTTATTTTTCAAAACCGGGTAATGGTATATGCCATCAGGTTCATCTGGAACGTTTTGCAAAACCCGGGGAGACCCTTATAGGTTCCGACTCGCATACTCCTACTGCGGGCGGAGCAGGCATGATTGCAGTAGGCGTCGGCGGGATGGACGTTGCTGCCGCACTTGCCGGCTATCCTTTTCATCTCACGTGCCCGGAAGTAATCGGAGTAAAATTAACCGGCAGACTCAAGCCATGGTCCTCTGCAAAAGACGTCATTTTATTTCTTTTACAAAAGTTAAGCGTAAAAGGCGGCATCGGAAAAATATTTGAGTATTTCGGAGACGGCGTTCTCTCCCTGTCAGTCCCGGAGAGGGCAACGATTACAAACATGGGTGCAGAACTCGGAGCCACGGCTTCCATATTTCCATCCGATAACGTAACTTTACAATTTTTAAAAACCTTTGGCAGGACAAAAGATTTTACGAAATTAAATGCCGATAAAAATGCACAGTATTCGAAAATAATTGAAATTGATTTAAACGAAATAGAGCCAATGATTGCACTTCCTCACATGCCGGACAACGTCCGAAAAGTAAAAGAAATTGCCGGCAAAAAAGTAAATCAGGTTATAATCGGGAGTTGTACGAATTCTTCCTACAAAGACATGATGACTGCCGCAGAAATGTTAAAAAATAAAAAAATCCATAAAGACGTTTCATTCGTAGTGGCACCGGGTTCAAAAACCATACTTGATGCCATGATAAAAAACGGACGTCTTTCATATTTTTTAAATGCAGGTGCAAGAGTCATTGAAACTGCCTGTGGTCCATGCATTGGCATGGGGCAGGCGCCATGTTCAAAAGGCGTGTCGTTAAGGACGTTTAACAGGAATTTCAAAGGACGTTCCGGAACCATGGACGCTGAAATTTATCTTGTAAGCGTTGAAACTGCAGTTGCCTCTGCAATTTACGGTGAAATAACCGACCCGGGAAAACTTGGTAAACATCCAAAAATCGCTCATTTAACAAAAATTTCCATGAACGATTCCCTGCTCATAAAACCACTGCCGTCTGCAAAAAGAAAAAAAATAAACGTCGTAATGGGGCCAAACATAAAACCATTGCCGGAGGAAACCCCCATGCCGGATAAAATGGAAATAAAAGTCATTGCAAAATTTGGCGACAACGTTACCACCGACGACATCATGCCTGCCGGTGCAAAAATACTGCCTCTTCGTTCAAACGTGCCTGAAATTTCAAAATACGTATTTTCAAAAATTGACCCTGAATTTTATGCAAAAGCAGTGAAGTCAAAAGGCGGAATAATAATAGGCGGCGAAAATTATGGTCAGGGTTCATCCCGTGAGCATGCGGCACTATCCCCGCAATATCTCGGCATAAAAGCAGTCATTGCAAAATCATTTGCCCGCATCCACAAAGCAAATCTGATAAACTGCGGCATACTGCCTCTGACTTTTGTCACGCCCGATGATTATGAAAAGATAAAGCCGGACGACACGATAACTTTAAGCGACGTTATTTCATCATTAAAACAAAAGAAAAACGTAAAAGGTGCAATAAACGGCGACAGGCCGATAGAATTTACATACGATTTAACTGACACTGAAACAGAAATCATCCTTGATGGCGGGAAAATTAATTTTATAAAAAAACATCTTTGAAATTATGCAACCGCTCTTCTCATTCCCCTTACTGAATTACATATAAAAATATTATCTGCGTTTATTAAGTCTTTTTTATATAACACTTTTTCTTTATATTTTAAAGGAAATTTTTTCAACAAATATTGCCTGTATATCCCGTTTAACAAGCCACATTTAATCGGGGGAGTATAAAAAATGCCGTTTTTTTCAATAAAAATATTGGAATATGAGCATTCGGTCAATTCGCCTTTTTCATTAAAAAATACAACTTCATCATAACCTTTTTCTTTTACCTTTTTTAAATTTCTTTCATAAAATTCTCTTTTATTCGTCTTGTAATATAAAAAAATATTACTGCTGTCCACCCGCTCGTCTGCAAAACATATTTTTATATCCCTGTTATTTGCCTGTATCTTGGAATAATCCGCATTTAAACCGCCGTCCGGGGTTGTAAATATCCTGACTTTAAAATTTTCGGACGTCTTAATTTTTTTAGTGCATGTAGTAAGGGTTTTTCTTATTTTTTTTTCATCAAACCTGAATCCAAACTTCTTGCACGCATTTTTTAACCTGTGGATATGAAGATTCAACAAGAAAAAACCGTTATCCCTGTTATATAACATTGATTCAAATATTCTAAAATCTTCTGCAAGAGATATAAAAAAATTTGCTTTCCCCTGACATTCTTTATATTCTTTCTCCGGTTTTGAATCATAAACCACTCCGCTGCCTATTCCAATTTCCCCTTCTCCGGTTTTGGTATTTATTATTGGCGTTCTTATACAAACATTGAACATTGCTTTATCTTTCGAAAAAAATCCAATTGTGCCTGTGTAAATTCCCCTTTGTTCTTTTTCCAATAATTTAATTATCTGCATCGCTCTTCTTTTTGGTGCCCCCGTCACTGATCCGGATGGAAATAAAGCATAAACAATATCAATAAATTTTACTTTTTTCCTTAATTTTCCCGTTATTGTTGACGTCATCTGGTAAAGCGTCTTATATCTTTCAACGGTAAATTTTTTAGGTGTTTTTATTGAATTTATTTTGCAAATTTTACCCATATCGTTTCTTATTAAATCAACGATCATAATATTTTCCGCAAGATTTTTTTCGTCCTTTATATTGCTCAAATTTTCGCTGCCGCCTTTTATTATAGTTCCCTTCATTGGTTTCATTGTTATTTTACCATTCTCAATGGAAAAAAATAATTCAGGAGACAAAGAAAGGAATCTATAATCTCCCAATTCAAAAAAAACACCATATTTTGTTTTTTGATTTTTTAATAATTCATTGAATAAAGCAAAACTATCGCCTGCAAATTTAAATTTTTTCTTGAAACAATAATTTATCTGATACACTTCCCCGTTTTTTAAAAAGTCCCTTATCTTTTTTACGTTTGTTTTATATTCATTAAAATCTACGTTTTCATTTAAATCATATAAAACAAATTTATCTTTATTTTCAATTTTAGGTAAATTTTTGATAATTTTGAAATTCTTATATATTCCAAAATAAAAATACGGCAAATTTTGATTTTCAGGAATTATGTCATTAAAAATACAGCCGGTTTCATAACAAATAAAACCCGCAACAAAATATCCTTTTTTTACGTATTCAGAAAGCAATAAAAGAGTTGATTTTATGCTGTTTCTTTTAAAACATATAATTTCTTTTTCCGGATTAGAAAATAAAACAAAATGCTCTGATTCCCCTTTTGATTTTGGTAAGTAAAATAAAACTTTATTTTTCACTTTTTATTTAAAATCTGCTTCCTGTCAGGCCCTACCGATATTTTTGATATCTTTGTTTCGACGAAATCTTCTATGAATTCGATGTATTTTTTTGCCCGAACCGGTAATTTTTTATAACTCCTTACTCTCGACAAATCCTGTTTCCAGCCGTCCATTTCAACATAAACCGGCCTGCATTTGTATAATTCCATGCCATCTGATATGAATCTGCCGGTCTTCCTGCCTTTATAATCGTATTTAACGCATACCTTTATTTTTTCAAATAATGAAAGCACATCTATTTTTGTCAGTATTATTTCGGTTACACCGCTTACGTCAACTGCATATTTTAAGGCAACGAGGTCAAGCCAGCCGCAACTTCTGGGTCTTCCGGTTGTCGCTCCAAATTCGTCGCCTTTTTCCCTTGTCTTTTTCTGAATACCTTCTTCCATCTCCGTTGGAAACGGCCCGCCGCCTACCCGCGTCTGATATGCTTTTGCCACGCCAATTACCTTATTAATATGTTTGTGGGATATGCCTGTGCCGGTCATAACGCCCCCGATTGTCGGATTGGAAGACGTTACGTAGGGGTATGTCCCAAATTCAACGTCCAGTAACGAGCCCTGTGCACCTTCAAACAATATTTTTTTGTTTTTATTCAATATATCGTTTAATGCATAAACGGTATTTCCGACAAAAGGTTTTATATAATCTCTTTGTTTTATAATCGTCTCGTAAATTGCTTTCTCTGACAGTTCATCAAGGTTATAATAATTTTTTATGACAAAATTCTTTTCGTTTAAATTGTTTTTTATCTTGTCCGACAATTTTTTGTCGTCAAAGATGTCACGTATCCTTATCCCGGTTCTTGAATATTTATCGGTATATGCAGGGCCTATTCCACGACTGGTCGTTCCAATTTTGTTTGAGCCGCTTCTGGATTCCCTTGCCGAATCCAGAATTTTATGATATGGCATTACAACGTGCGCATTTTCACTTATCATTAAATTTTTTGAAGTAACCCTGATACCCCTCTGTCTCATTGCCTCTATCTCTTTTATTAATTCTTCCAGTTCAATTACCACGCCATTGCCTATTACGTTTAGTTTGCCTTTATGCAAAATGCCTGACGGCAAAAGGTGCAATACGTATTTCTGTCCGTTGACAACGACCGTATGTCCTGCATTTGCTCCGCCCTGATACCTTACTATTACGTCGTAATTTTCCGAAAGGACGTCTATTATTTTCCCCTTACCTTCGTCTCCCCACTGCGCGCCTATTATCACGTCTGCCGGCATATCTATCTCCTATTAATTTTTTTGTTTTTAAAACATATAATATTATACTATTTGGTTTATTTTGTCCATAATTTTAATTGCTAATTTACATGAAATCAATTATGTTTATTCATTAAATTAGCAAACCATAAAAAAACATCTTTAATTCTGATTTTTTTTGTGTTAAAATAACGTTTAAATAATTAATATTCTTTCAATAAAAGGTGAAAAATGGACATAAAATTTTACGAATTGAATGTGTTACCAAATCTGCCTGAAAATTTAAAGGCGCTTCTCGAATTATCATACAATATCTGGTGGGCATGGGACAGCGAAGCATTTGCGCTTTACAGGGACATTGACCCTGATTTATGGTCAGCAACGACGCATAATCCCGTTAAATTCCTTTACCGGCTGCCGCAGAAAAAATTAGACGAGATATCCAGAGATGAAAGTTTTTTATACAGAATAGAATCCACAAAAAAACGTCTTGAAGATTATTTAAAAAAACCGGCATATTTTGACAAAATCAAATCCGATTTTCCTGAAAATTTTCTGGTTGCTTATTTTTCACTGGAATTTGGAATTGCAGAATGCCTGCCTTTACATTCCGGCGGATTGGGCGTTCTCGCCGGAGACCATTTAAAATCCGCATCAGACCTTGGATTACCCCTGATTGGCATAGGTCTTTTGTATTCTTCCGGTTATTTTCACCAGTATTTAACAAATGATGGCTGGCAGCAGGAACGATATGTGATAAATGATTACAACGTTTCTCCTGTCACAATAGTAAAAAAAGACGGCAAACCACTGATTTTTGGCGTTAAATATCCGCACGGCATCGTAAAAGTCATGGTCTGGAAAGTAAACGTAGGAAGAGTAACGCTTTATCTTCTTGATACAAATCTGCCGGAAAATTCAAACGGAGACAAAAGCATAACGTCCAGTCTTTACGGTGGCGACCCTGAACTTAGAATTAAACAGGAAATTCTGCTTGGCATAGGCGGAATTATGGCACTCGAACTTATGGGTATTACCCCGACGGTAACGCACATGAACGAAGGGCATTCTGCTTTTTTATCACTTGAGCGCATCCGTCTCATAATGGAAAAATATAAACTTTCGTTTACTGAAGCAAAGGAAATAAACGTCGTTTCCAGCATATTCACGACGCATACCCCTGTGCCCGCCGGCAATGACAGATTTCCGAGAGAATTAATGGAAAAATATTTAAAAGAATACGTTGAACAAAACCTGAAAATTAATTTCAACGAATTTTTAAAATTAGGCAGGATTTATCCCGACGACCCAAACGAATGGTTTTGTATGACCGTTCTGGCATTAAAATTATCTGCTTACAACAACGGGGTGAGCAGATTACATGGAAACATTTCACGTAAATTATGGAAAGATATATGGCCCGGTGTTCCATTAAATGAAATCCCGATAACTCATATAACAAACGGAGTTCACGGTCCTTCATGGATATCAAAGGAAATGGCTGATTTGTTATTCCGCTACCTCGGACCAAAATGGATAGATACAATAGAAAACGGCGACGTATGGAACAGGGTCCGGGAAATACCTGATACTGAATTATGGCGGACGCATGAAAGAAGACGTGAACGCCTCGTTGAATACATAAGGAAAAAAACAAAAAATCAATTACAGGCAAGAAACGCTCCGGATGAAGAAATAAATAGGGCAAACGAAATATTTTCTCCGGAGACGTTAACCATTGGTTTTGCAAGAAGATTTGCCACGTATAAAAGGGCAACTCTTATTTTCAGAGACATAAATCGTCTGAAAAAAATACTTTCAAACAAAGACATGCCCGTCCAGATTATTTTTGCAGGTAAAGCCCATCCAAAAGATGATGCAGGAAAGGACTTTATAAAACAAATCTATCGTATAACCATGAACGAAGATTTAAAAGACAAAATCGTTTTTATTGAGGATTATGACCTGAATGCCTCGCATTATATCGTGCAGGGCGTTGATTTATGGCTTAATACTCCAAGAAGGCCCCTTGAGGCAAGCGGTACGTCAGGCATGAAAGTCAGTTTTAACGGCGGACTTAATTTTTCCGTTCTTGACGGATGGTGGGATGAAAAGCCAAATACTGATTGTGGTTGGGATATTGGCCGCGGTGAAGAATACGACGACATGGAATACCAGGACAAACTTGAGGCAAACTCCCTGTATGAAACCCTTGAAAATGAAATTATTCCTCTTTTTTACAGGAGGGGTAAAGACGGACTGCCGCATGAATGGATTAAAAAAATGAAAAATGCAATGATGAATCTTTGTCCGATATTTAATACAAACAGAATGGTAGTTGAATACTCCGAAATGTTTTATAAAAAAACGGCCGTCAATTACGTTGATTTCAGCAATAATAATTTTTCCAAAGCAAAAGATTTGAACAAATGGAAGGAAAAAATAACAAAAAACTGGCAGAATATAAAATTTGTTTCGGTTAATGCGAGCGTCGGTGACATTAAAGTCGGCGAAAGCATAAACGTTTCGGCAACAATAGATGCTCCGGGACTCTCAAATGAAGATTTACTTGTTGAAACATATTTTGGTTACGACCACATAGAAAAAGATTTATCCGACGTGACGACTACAAAAATGACGTTTAAGGAAAAAAACGGTTCTAACCTTGTTTTTACGGGGCAGATAGTTCCTGCTTATTCCGGCAAAGTTAAATTTGCCATAAGAATACTTCCATTTCATCCCGACTTAAAAACAAAATTTTTGCCGGGATTAATAAAATGGAATAACATTTAATTTATCGGGGGGGGTGCAAAATGGCTATAAGGTCACCAAAAGAAGAAAAAATGCATGAAACGATCATTCGTTCCCTTGCTTCGGTTTACGAACAGAAAGGTGCAAGCCATGTTCTGACCAATCTGGACGGCAATAATGCAGTCGTAAAAGGCATAACGGTTGATTTGGTCGTAAAAAATCCTTTTACTTTGTATTTCAAAATAGAAACGGAAACTTCAATAAAAGAAGGCGAAGCCATTGCATGGAAATCTATCTCTGAAAATCTTGGAACATTTTTTCTGATGGTTCCCGAACCGCTTAAACAGGAAGCGTTAAGGATAATAAACAAAAATGGTATAAAAAATATCCGCCTTTGTTATTATAAAATAGTAGAGAACAAACTGAAATTCATAAACCTGCCGTAATAAATTTATTTTTTGTATATTGTATTTTTATTTTCAATAAGCCAAACGTAAAATTCTGTATAATACAACTCCTTTCCATTAAAAATATAGATTCCATATATCTTTATGAAATATATTTATGTGGGCATCAATTAAAATGGAATATTGATTGATTCTTTTACTATTACAAAAAAAATGCAACAATCCTTACATTAAGATTACCGGGCAGCAACGCATTGATAAATGACGGTTTTCCTGTTTCCCGCTTATTTTTCAGGCATTTATTTGAAATCTATTACCCTAAACACAAACGACTCCAAATTTTTAATTTATAAAATCAATTAGGATGAAATGATTAAATAAAATGGAATATTTCTTTTCTGCTTTCAAATTTAACAAGCATTTTGTTTTGTTCAATGAATATTTTATTTCTTGTCCTTTTTAGTTCTTCTTTCAGGTTTTTCATAAAAGAAACGTTTTTTTCTTCCCATATCAGGCTAATCGTATTATCTTTTACGTTTATTTCACTTATCATAAATTTTTTTCCGAATATTTTCAGCATCCCTACCTGTAAAATGTTATTAAACTCCTCCGGCGGTTCACCCCAGATATCCCTTACTTCGTCCGCCAGTTCTTTGATGTCCTCCTTTGATTTTGAAAGAAAAATTTTTCTGTAAATCCGTAGTTTTTCAGACGAGTCCCATATAAAACTATCGGGTATATAAGATTTAAAATCTACGTTTATTTTTGTATCAATCTCTTCCTCTGTTTCCATGCCTTTTAATTTCATTACTGCTTCTTCAAGCAGTTTACAGTAAAGTTCAAATCCTATTTTTTCCATGTTGCCGTGCTGTTTTGTGCTTAAAACAGAGCCCGCACCGCGTAATTCCATGTCCTTCATTGCTATCTCAAAACCCGCACCCGGGTCCACATAACTCTCTATTGCCTGCAGTCGTTCTTTTGCGGTATCCGATAGTGACATGAAATCCTTTACAAGCAGATATGCGTATGCCTGCCTGTCCCTCCTTCCCACCCTGCCTTTTAACTGATATAACTGTGACAGCCCGAAACGTTCTGCGTTGCTTATTATTATGGTATTGACGTCGGGCAGGTCAAGACCTGATTCTATTATCGTCGTGGTTATGAGAACGTCAATTTCCCTGCGAATAAAAGAAAGCATGATTTTTTCAAGTTCGTCTTTTTTCATCCTGCCATGGGCAACCCTGAATTTTATTTCCGGCATTGCAGATGAGAGCATGTTGTATGTTTTATCTATGGTATTAATGTTATTATAAACATAAAAAACCTGGCCTTTCCTTAAAATTTCTCTCAATATAAGTTCTTTTACTACGTTTAATCTTTCGTTCATTATGTATACCTCTATTGGTTTTTTTCCGACAGGCGGCGTATTTATGACGCTTATGTCTCTGATGCCGGACAAGGAAAGATACAGGGTTCTTGGAATCGGCGTTGCAGTTAAGGTAAGAAAATCAGCGGATGGAAAATTTTTTCTTACGTATTCTTTTTTCTTTGCTCCGAAATGCTGTTCTTCATCAATTATGACAAGCCCTACGTTTGCAAATTCGAGTTTGCTGTTAAACAAAGCACTTGTCCCTATTAAAACGTCTATTTTACCTTTCTTCAAATCTGCATAGATTTCTCTCTTTTTGGCTTCGGAAACAAGACGTGATAACATTTCAATTCTTATCGGATAACCTGCCATTCGTTCCATGAAAGTTCTGCAATGCTGCTGTGCAAGAAGTGTGGTGGAAGTCAAAATTACGACCTGGTATCCTGAATTAACCGCTTTAAAAGATGCCCTCATTGCTATTTCTGTTTTGCCAAAACCTGCATCTCCGCAGATCAGTCTGTCCATTTTTTTTCTGCTTTGCATGTCCATTTTTACGTTTTCAATGGCTTTTGCCTGGTCAGGCGTCTCTTCAAAAATAAACGAATCTTCAAACGTTTTTTGGACCTCATCATCACCCGGAAATTCAATCCCATTTTCTATTTCCCTTTTTGCATATATCTCCAGCAGTTCCCTTGCAATCTGTTTTAATTCTTTTTTTATCTCCTCTTTTGTCTTCCTGAAAATCCGCGAACCAAGTTTTGATAAAACCGGCTTTTCTCCGCCCACATACCTGTCAATTAAATCTATTTTATATACCGGTAAATATAGTTTATCTGAATCTGCATAACTTATTACGATAAAATCCTGTTTTGTATTTTCCACGTCCAGAGTCTTAATACCGTTAAAAATTCCTATGCCGTGTTCTCTGTGAACTACGTAATCGTTTTCCTTTAATTCGGAAATGTGCCGTAATGGCTTAAACGATTTTTTTCTTTTTGCAGTTTCATAACCGTCAGAATACCTCTCAAAAACCTCTTTGTTTGATACAACGGTTACTTTTGCAGATTCCATGACAAACCCTCTGTCAAGGTCTGCAATCATGAAATTCAGCAAAGACGTTATCCGGCGTCCTTCTTTTTCTTCTTTTTGGATAAAAAAATCTTTTAAATGCTTTTCTTCACCCTCATTATCAGAGACTATGTAAAATTTATGTCCGTTTAGGATTCTATCCTCGGCGTAATCAAACAACAAGTCCATGTCTTTATTGAAAGACGGATTCATGGTAACGTCGAGTTTTATCTGACTCCTGCCGTTTATTTCCGACGTTCTTATTTTCTGATAAGGATTTAATTTTTTATATATTTTTTTGATGGAAAAAATATTTTCCCCGATAATATCTACATCAAGATATTTTTTTATCTTTTCTATTTTTTCCTTTATTTCTCTTTTTAATTCATCTTCGTTATCAATAATTACAATGGTTTTCTGTGAAGAAAAAAAATCCAGAATGCAGCCCTTTTCATTGTTGCTTTTCCTGCCGGAATTAAACAGGAACAGGTCTATTTCTTCCGTTTCCTTTGTGGTTGTTGAAGTATCCGGTGAAAACAATCGTATGGAATTTATTTCATCTCCAAACAATTCAATTCTTACCGGATATTCGGTCCCAGGCGGGAAAACGTCGAGTATTGAACCTCTTACGGCGTATTCAAAATAATTTTCCACCTTTATTTTTCTTTCAAAATTATTTACATTCAACGTTTCGAGTATTTGGTTTAAATTTAAGATGCCGCCTTTTTTTAATTTAACCAGATTTTCTTTTATGCCTGTCGGTTCAGGTATCTTTTCAACCAGTGCATCTATGTTTGTCACAAAAATTTTATTACCCGGTAAAAGGCATTTGAGATATGCTTCGCTTCTCATCTTTGATATTTCAACTGAACTATTGATGTTTTTATAAATCAGGCTGTCGTCTTCCGGGTAATAAATGATTTTTATTTTTTTACTAAATAAATCCACAAAACCGGATATTGATTCAAATACGTTAAATGAATTTACTCCCGGCGTGATAATAAAAATAGTTCTGTCAAGTTCCGAGCAAAGTAATGGATAAAAGACAGAAGCAAAATGCCGGCCAACCCCGCTTATTTTGATGTTTCTGACTTTATGGTTTATCTGTTCAAAAACTTTTTTTATCTTTGTTGAATTTAACAGATATTCTTTCATTTTATGATGAATTTTTTTCCTTTTCCGTTTTGCAAAATCACGTCTGACCGTTTATTAATGGTATTTTTTTCTGGACGTTTTTAAATAAAAGCCGTAAATTTTTACGACTTTCATGTTTTTGACCCTTTATATGACGTAAATTAAGTAATTTAAATTATTTTAAAAAATATTAAAACCCACATAAGGATATTTCCATAGATACCTGCTATTACGTCATCTGCCATGATGCCATTTCCTCCACGTAATTTTTGAGATTGGTATGCAGGCCATGGTTTGATTATGTCGAGTATGCGTGCAATAAAAAAGCCAATAACAAGCCTTTTTAACGAATAAGGTATAAAAAACATTGTTATTAAAAAACCCACTACTTCGTCTATTACGACTTTATGAGGATCGTCTGATTTAAAAATTACAATGGCATAATTTGATGCCCATATTCCGAGGAAAATAAGAACCAGGATTACCGACAGATAAATAATAGGGGGCATATTTCTGAACAAAAAATAATAAACGGGCAAAAAACAAAAAGTCGCAAAAGTTCCAGAACCTTTTGGAAAATAACCCGTCCCAAAAAAACTGGTAAATATTATGATAAAATTACGCATAATTATTTTTATTATAAATCTTTTTCTAAAAGATATTTATTTTTAAAAAAATATTCCAGCCCGGAAACAAGCGATATTGCGGCAACTATGAACATCAATACGTATGGTATGACTTTTAATAAAACAAACTCTGTCAATGCTTCTTCATGAAATATCTGTCTTGAAAAATGATAATAATCTATAGTATGGTTCGTGCACATTAAAAATAAAATGGCAATTATTGAAATAATTTCTATGACAGTTTTTGTTTTACCCCAGTTAGATGCAACTATTATTCTCCCTTCGTCGGCGGCGAGTATTCTTATCCCTGATACCAGGAATTCCCTGCCAATAATTATAATGACCATCCATGCAGGAATAAAATCCAGCTGGACAAAACAAAGCATGGCAGAAAGATCCATTATTTTGTCTGCCAGCGGATCCATAACTTTCCCAAACGTAGAAACTACGTTATATTTGCGTGCAATATACCCGTCGACAAAATCGCTTATTGCGGCTATAATGAACAAAAATAACGCCAGATAACTTGATATCATCGTATTATGAAGTAAGATGGGAATAAAAGCGACAATTATTATCATACGAAAAATTGTCAGCCTGTTTGGTATCTTTGTAAAATTTTCCTGTTTCTCCATCTCGCCTCTTTTCTTTTTACGTTTTTTAATTACCTTATCACTGTATTCCTTAACAATTACAAACGAATATTATAATTGCATCTGATATTAAACATAAGAATAACAAAAAAATTAGTTAAATGTTCGTTTTCTGCCCTGATTTATTCTGTCAGAAAATTTAAAACGCTCCGGCCAATTAAAATATACACGCAGTTTGTCATATTTTTATATCATAAAAATTACCGGCAATCAAATCTTTTTCTGATGAAATCAACAAATAATCATCTATGTCAGGCGCATTCTGCTGTGTCCGCGCCGTGTATAAATTATTTTTCTTTATACCCGTTATCAGGACTTTTTCTTTTCCTTCTTTTTTTTTATAATGCCGTACTTTTTTTGCAGCCCTGAGTAAAACGTTGTATCTTTTGTTTATTAATTCATTTTTTACCTTGTTTTTCTTATTGTATGCAGGCGTTCCGGGTTCATCGGAATATTTAAAAAAACCGGGTATATTGATTTTACCACTTTTTACGAAAAAAAGTAATTCATTAAATTTCACGTCGGTTTCACCCGGATACCCGGCAATAAAAGAACCCCTTATGACAGCGTCAGGCAGTTCATGATTTATAAAATTAATTATGTTTTCTACGTCATCCCGCGAATACCCTCGCTGCATATTACGTAAAATTTCTGTATTTATGTGCTGAAAAGGAATATCAAAATATCTGCATATTCGCCCGTCTTTTTTCATTAAATTAATAATTTTTTTTATCAAATTAAAATCCGGATAAAGATACATTATTCTAATCCAAAAATATTTTTTAACACTTTTTAAAATTTCTTTTATAAGTTTATCAAGTGCATAATAACCATAAACGTCTCTGCCGTAAAAAGAACTGTCCTGACTGATTAAATTAATTTCTTTTATACCGGCATCGGTAAGATTTTTTATCTCATTTACTATGTCTTTTATTTCCCTGCTCCTGTATCTGCCTTTTATTTGCGGTATTACGCAAAAGGAACATTTATGATTGCATCCTTCGGAAATTTTAACATATGCAGAATAAGAGTTTAATAAAACCTTTCTTTGTTTATGGTTATAAATAAACGGCTTTGAAGAAATAAAAATTCCGCCGTTTATCAAAGCATTACGGATGTTTTTAATATCATTTACTCCAATCCATGCATAAACGTCCTTAAATTTATTCATCAACAATTTTACGTCTTTTGATACAAAGCATCCGGCTATTATTACTTTTGCTTTTTTATTCTTGTTTTGAAAAACAGTTTTGATAACGTCCATCGTTTCCCGTCTTGCAGATTTAATAAAAGCACAGGTATTTATAATTATAAAATCGGCTTCTTTTAGTTTTAATGTAATGGAATAACCGTCAAGAAAGGACAGCATAACTTCGAGGTCGACTATATTTTTTGGACAACCAAGATTAATAAGCCCAATATTTTTCATTAATTACCCCTTATAACGAATATTTTCACATAAGTAATTTGAGAAAATTACTCCTGCATTTTTAATTTTTGCCGGAAGAATTATTCCGGAATTTTTGTTAAATCAGGCGTAACGTTTGTATTTTGATTTATAATCGGTGTCTGTTTGATTGTGGGGGTATCTGTTGCCTGCACTCTGGGGGGGGCATCTCTTTTAAAACCCTGGTTTCTGTCAATAAACCAGTTTTTTCCAGCCTGAAAAACCAATCCATTTATGACCTCTCCCTCTTCGCCTATTGTTCCTATTGACTCACCATTTACTATAAATTCCACTCCTGCGGCATTACCTACAAGAAAAACTATCTTATCTATGTCTTTCCATTCTTTTTCCTGACCTTTTTTTAAAATAAAATCCTCTTCTTTGTCTCCGAAACGGACTTTTAACCACGAATCACTTTTTGCCTTTAAAACTACTTTCAATGTTTGTTCTGCATCTGGGGAAACATAGATATTTTTTGCTTCTGTTTCTTTGCTGTTGTTATTTTTGTTTGAATTTACGGAGACGATAACGATGATTAAAACAATTAATAATATAAGTGAACCAAAAATAATTATCTGGTTTCTCGGATTTGATATCGTCATTTCTATAGTGCCCCTGATGTTTGTAGTCTTTTCTTCCTGCGTTTCCTTTCTTACAACGGTTGCCGCCACATCTTCCATTTTCTCAACTGGTTCTTCTTTAAAGGCGTTTGAACTCTCAAACATGGATAAAATTTCCTTATAATCAATTTTTAAAAAACGTGCATAGGTTTTTAAAAATAACTTCATATATATTTTCCTGTCAAATAAATCCGTTCGTTCTTCTTCCATCGCTTTTATATAATTAGGGTCTATCTTTGTCATTTTATTAACGTCGGAAATCTTTAATCCCATTGCTTCTCTTGCTTTTTTTAGTTTTTCTCCATATCCATAAGCCATTTTATCCTCCTTGGCAGTATCTGCTATTTTTTTATTTTTTACTCTTATTCTAATAAAAATTTAATATGTTTTAAATCTTTTATTTTATTTCCGGCAATAACGACGTATCTATTTCTTCAACGCCTTCTGGAGTAACAAATTCAAAATTATTATCATTAAATTCCCTTATCCCTTTTGCCTGTTCTGCTGTATAATTCCTTACGTTATTAAAATACACTCTGGTTAAAACTCCCTGATAAAGCATTTCGATGTATTCAGGAACTATTTTTTCTTTATTAATTTTTATGACAATTTTTTCAAAATTTGCAGTTTTCTTATCCTTTGGATACAAAGTCAGAGTATAAGATTTTTCATCTTCATTTATATACGTTTTGCTTTGATTAACATAATATTCTATGGAACTTTCCATTTCAATATAAAAATTAGTTCCCATCTTGGAATCTTCTGCATTTTGTTTTATTACCTGTTTTAATTCAGGAGTATAAATCCATATTAGTTTGCCGTTTGAAATCAAAAACTGTTCCGTTGGTTCTGTGTAATGAATTTTAAATTTGTCATTTTTCTTAATAATTATGTTTCCTTTCACAACCTGGGGCGTTTGTTGTGCATAATAAGTTTTTAAAACGACGTCGGCACACATTGCAATCCTGCCGGCTTGATTTTCCTTTAATTTATTTAGCACATAGGATATTTTCTCTTTATCCATGATAGGTTCGCTTTTCTTTGCTGTCTTTGTAACGTTTTGAACTTTTACGTCTGTTTTGGGAGATGCAACAGCAACCGGAGTCGCCTGTTTTAAATCATTTTCAACCGGGGTCGTGTCTTTTTTTATTAAGATTACTTCGTTTGAAGATGCGCTATTATCCATTGTATTGGAAATACAATTATTAATAAAAACAGTTTCAATAAAAATTAAAATTACAAAAATTTTTTTTGTCATATTCTCTCCGTTACAAATACAATACAAAACTTATATTTTTACTATTTTATGATAAATAACGACAAAAGCAAGCGTTTTTTAAATCTTTAATCTATAATCTGTAATCAATAATAAACAGTCTGCAATGTAGTTATTCTCCTATGTACTTTCTTGGCTTGTTACCATCAGGACCCGTTATTATCTCTTTTTCTTCCATTTCATCTATTAATCTTGCTGCTTTGGAATATCCTATGCCAAGTTTTCTTTGCAGATACGACGTTGATATTTCACCTTTTTCTTTTGCAAGCGCCATTGCTTTTGATAACAGGGAAGAATCAACGGACGTATCTTCTGCAATTGAATCAAGGTCTATGTCATCTTCCTTTATCTGAAATTCCGGAGAAATTTCAGGTTTCCTCTGTTTGTTTATGAAATGAACGACTTTTGATATCTCCTGTCCAGTTATCAATGCTGCCTGGCCCCTGATGGGTTTATTTAAATCTGATGGCGCATAAAGCATGTCGCCCCTGCCGAGCAGCGTCTCCGCACCTTTTGTATCAAGGATCGTCCGGGAATCAACCTGTGACATTACCTGGAACGCAATTCGCGAAGGGAAATTTGCCTTTATGACTCCTGTAATGACATCAACAGAAGGTCTTTGCGTTGCCAGAACGAGATGGATACCAACGGCTCTTGCCAGCTGGGCAAGACGTCGTAACGATTCCTCCACCGATCCTTTTGCAAGAAGCATCAAATCTGCGAGTTCATCAATTATCAATACTATGTATGGCAACGTCTTTTTTAATTCCTCGGGTTTCACGTTTTTATCTTTTCTGGTATCCTCATTATATTCCTCAACCATTTTATTATATATGGATATGTTTTGTGCGCCTTCTTCCGCAAGAATTTCATATCTGTATTCCATTTCATTTATGAGTTTTTTCAGAACGTAAGCAGCATGTTTTGGATCCGTAACGACCGGCGCGATTAAATGCGGCAAATCCCTGTAATGTGAAAGTTCAACCCTCTTGGGGTCAACCATTAAAAATTTTACTTCGTCAGGTGTGGCTTTAAACAATATTGACATAATGATGTCGTTTATGCAGACACTTTTCCCGGAACCTGTTGCCCCTGCAATCAAAAGATGCGGCATTGTCGTAAGGTCTGCAATTATCGGTTCTCCGCCAAGATCTTTACCAAGTGCAATAGTTAAAAGCGAAGTCGCTGCCTGGAATTTTTCATCTTCTATGACTTCTTTCAGTGATATTGTTTTTCTGTGCTGCTTTGGGACTTCTATCCCGAGCAGTGATTTTCCTGCGATGGGAGCAATCCGCACATTTTCTACTTTCATTGCAAGCGCTATGTCCGTTGCCAGACCTTCTACTTTGCTTACCTTTACCCCGGTTGCAAGTTCAATTTCAAAGCGGGAAATAACAGGACCGTCTATTACGTTTACAACTTCACCTTCAATGTCAAAATTATTTAAAGTTTGTTTAAGTCGTTCTGCATCCGATGCATAATCAACTTCAACCGTTCCAGTTTCTTCCACTGTTTTTAACAACGAAGTAGGGGGTAAATTAAAATCCCCTCTCACCAATGCCTGTATCGGAACCGGTTTTTTAGACTTATCCTCCGGCGTAATTACTTTTATTTTTTCCTTTTTCTTTCCTTCATTAATTACTTTTTCTTCGTTAACGACGGTCTTTTGTTTTTCAATCTTTTTTAATTCATCTGCGGTCATTTTGTTTTTTACGGATTTTTCTTCAGACCTTTTTTGTGCAACCTGGACTTTATTAAAAAAATCCTTTATGGACGTCGTCGTTACGTTTAATATTTTTATAACTCCCTTAAAAAAATTTACCGCTAAATTAGAAATAAAAAACGCAAAATCAACGATTATTTTTTCCATTTGCAGCATGATTAACGAAATTATCGTTAAAATAATAATGACAATATATGAACCGACTACGTTAAATCCGGAAATTAAAAATTGTGCCGTTTTATTTCCGATAATTCCCCCGGTATGGAAACTGTAATCGCCCATAATCCGGAATTTTTCAGGAACGTTTTTCCAGAAATCTTTTAAATGTGGCTGATAAAAAAATTCTGCTTTTTTTAATTTAAAATTTTCGTTGGGGGTATTGTGTAATAGAACACCAAGAAATACCGACAGAGTCAATACAAGTAAAATAAAACCAATTACGTATCTGGTTTCCGTATATTTATGTTTGTTTTTAATAATTGCTATACCCACTAAAAAACAGATAAAAGGCAATAAATACGCCGCTTTTCCTACTAAAAAATACAACAACCTGGATATAATTTCACCAAAATTTCCAAGTAAATTTGTTTTGCTGTCAATAATTATAAACGAAAAAAAAATCACTATCGAAATGACTATTAAGGTAAGTCCTATTATTATATTGGAGTTCTTATTTTCTTTATTTGACTTTTTTGCCAATTAATATTAACTCCTTTTAAATTTTTAATATTCTGCAATAATTTTAATTAAAAGTAAAGTATTAAAATTCCCATAAATATTTACGGTCATGAATCGTGTATCTCTTTGAATACATTATAACCATTTTAATGAATTATCGTTAAAAATGATCCTGATTAAATCAAATACTAATGTGGACATTTTAAAAAGTATTGTTAGTAATATACTGATTTTATTATTATAATAAAAAACAACGCAGGGAGTTTTTCCCTGCGTGTTTTTAATTGCCTGAATTTGTTAATAAAAATTTTCTATTTCTTTTTTGATTTTTTCTTTTTCGTTGCCATCTCTTCACCCCCTTTCAGAGTGAATTTTAAACATTTTATTAAAAATAAAACCACATTATATTGTATAAGAACATTTAAACTTTATACAAGATATAGTATATTGAAAAATTATTAGATTGTCAAGTAATTCTTATGGATTTATTGATAAATATTGATAAATATACTAATTTTTTACAACTTTTTATTATGTTTTAATGATTTTTATTATATTTTAAACCTATTATTTCCACATATTATTAACAGTTAGAAATAACTAACTATGTTAAATACACAAATTTGCATTTCATGTTATTTGATTTTATGAAATTGATTATTTTTATTCAATGATGTTATTAAACGTTTTGGACAAAAAATTTATTTATGAATACAAAATAATTTTTTCGCCTTCCTGCATTATATAATCCAGATCTTTTATGGATTTTGCTTCTCCATATAATCTTACTATCGGCTCGGTCCCGGATAGTCGTATCATAATCCACAAATCTTCGCCAAGAATAAATTTATATCCGTCTTTTTTGTTTATTTCTTTTACTTCATATTTGCCTATTTTTCCGCCTTTAAATTTTTTTAATTTACTTATTAATTTTTTCTTTCTATCGTTACTTATTCTATAATTTTTTCTCACATTAAAAAACGGCCCTGTTTTTTTCTCCAGTTCCTTCAAAAGTTGTTTTATGTTTTTTTGATTTCTTGCTACCATCTCAACGATCAGCAGGCATGCAACAATGCCATCTTTTTCGGGAATGTGCCTGTGAATTGTAAGTCCGTTTGATTCCTCGCCGCCAATAATGATATCTTCCTTTGTCATTATTTCTCCTATATATTTAAAACCGACCGGCGTTTCGTATAACTTTATGCCGTGCATGGCAGCTACCCTGTCAATCATGTGCGACGTTGCAACTGAACGTATTGCAACGCCTTTCCAGCCTTTTCTTGTTTTCATAAGATAATCAAGTAAAAGTGGAAGAATTTTGTTTGCCGGAACGTAAGAACCATCCGAATCTATTATGCCATACCTGTCCGAGTCTCCATCGGTTGCAATTCCAAGAATTGCTTTTTCTTTCTTCACCGTCTGAATCAGGTCCGGCAGGTTTTTTTCGGCTGGTTCCGGAGGATGACCTCCAAATAAAACGTCTCTGTAATCATTTATGACTTTTACCCTGACTTTTGCTTCGCATAAAAGTTTGTCAAGGTAACCCCTTCCGGTTGCATATAACGGGTCTACGACAATTTTTAATTTTGATTTTCTTATTACGGGAAAATCTATCAGTTCCTTTATCCGTTCAAGATAATGCGTGGAGGGCTCAAATATTTTTATCATTCCATTTTTCTTCCCTTCGTTAAAATCCATTCGTTTTATTACTTTTGTTTTCCTTATATTTTCTTCTATCACGTCTGTTTCTGCCGGCGTTGCAGGTCCACCCCATGATGGAGAAAACTTGAGGCCGTTATATTCCGGTGGATTGTGTGATGCAGTAAAATTAATGCCACCGGCTGCTTTTCTCCTGATTATTTCAAAGGAAATCACAGGCGTTGGAGTATCCCTGTTACACAAAAGAACTGGAATATCGTTTCCCGCAATTACTTCTGCCGATGCTTCTGAAAATTTATCCGATAAAAATCGTGCATCTCCGCCAATTATAACCGGTTTTCCTTTTTCTTCCGGCCGCGATTTTATATAATCTGCTATTGCCTGGGTAACAATTCTTACATTTTCAAAAGTAAAATCATCTGATATTATTCCACGCCAGCCTGACGTTCCAAACTTTATCCGATATAAACTCATGTAGTCCTCCTTCAATAATAAATCGTAAACAAATATTATATTATTTTGCCTTTTTTTCAAGTAATTTTTGTCTGCAATTCATCGGCAATATCTATGATTGCCTGTTAAAAAATATAAATTCAGGATAATTTATTTTATATCGTTTATTTTTGCTGCATATTAATCAGATAAACAAAAAGTTAAAAAAAGAATAATTGATTATATTTACATACGATTTTTCCTGACAGCAATATTGACAGGAAACTATATACTCTTAAATATAACATGATAGGCGGACAGAGGCGGCATGTCAACCGAAAATTTATTTGATTTAATTGCCGGCGCATCTTTTAAAGTTATTTTTCCTTCTGTTGTTTTATCAAATCCGAATATTTTTATAGTTTTATATTTATTTGGGGATATAACGGTGACTCTGGCCGTCCGGGTATTCGTCAGATCCTTATTTATTAAAATAACGTGCAGAACGTTTTTGTCATTTCCATCAATGGACGCATACGTTGTCATTTTTTCAACGTCAGACGACTTTGCAGAAACGTTTATGTCTCCATAGACGCCGCCATTACCATCGTAATTCCTGTATAACCGAAATGCAGCGAGTGAATATGCACCCCACTCACACATCCAGTAATTTGCCATATATACTCCATATTTCCCAAAAATACCAAGGACATCAGCAAGTGCCACACCACCTGATGGATGAAATCCTGCCCCGTATTCATATTCAGTTATTGCGAGTTTTGTTCCAGGATAATATTTATCTATCATCTCTTTTAATCTTGGAATTAAATATATTGGACAGTGGCCTGAAGAACATATCCAGCTTGTCTCTGTATATTCCCTGTCCCATAACGAACGTGGCGCCTGAACACGCGCTTCTGAAGTTTCTTCTGCATTTCCCTGTGTGAAAACTATTCTTTTTCCGTTTCCCTGTGCTTCCGGATACCAGTGAACGTCAAGAACATCAAGAAGACGTATACCATCTTTATCTGATGCTTCTTTCATTCTGGCAAGATAATACGCTAAAAACCAGTCATATTTCCATCTTGCTTCATAAAAATCAGGGGCATCCTGAAATGTCCTGAATCCATTAAATCCGTAGGAAGCAGGACCGAATACATCGGCATTAGGGTCCTTTTTCTTTACGACTTTTGCAGCAGAGATTGACTTCTGGATGTATTCTTCCACCCCTGTTTTCTGTGGATGAATTCTTGGATGCGTAGATGCCCATAAATCAGGTTCATTATCAAGCGCATATCCTTTAATGCCGGTGGGGGTGTTTGCACTGCCAAATTTATTTATTAAAAAATTAAGTTCCTCGTCAAGGTAAACGTAATCGTCACTTTTATCAGGATTTAAATTTAAATCACCGCCTTTTTCAAAAACAACCGTAGCCCATCTTTTTGACGGAGCAGTTTCCTGCTGACTTACAGGCCCGTTTTTATCCTTTGCAACATATCCTGCCAGTTGCAGCGTTATCAGTGAATATGCATTTTTTGAAAGCGAGCGTTCATGAAAAACGGTAATTAATTTACCCGGTTCTTCGTTATTTATTCCGGGTTCGTTCAGCCAATCCATCATGTAATTATCGCTGTAATGCTGCCAGTCAGAACCTGCATTTGACGCATTGTTTTCCCAGTTATAACCGGTCATTCTGTTTCCGCCAAGTCGTCTTGACGTTATTTTGACGTCCGGTGCTATATCCTGATTTATGCCATAAATATATGGAGATATGGGAGTGTTGTTAGATTCAGTATTAATGGTAATATCAACCGCAAAAATATTGGAAATAAAAAACAGAAAATAAAAAAATACCTGTATTTTTTTAACGTTTGTCATATTTTTTATGATACTCTTCTATTATTTTATCTGCTTTTTTATGATTCCCCAGATACCTGTATAAACGCGCATAAGAATCCATAACGTTTGGGTTATCCGGCTTTAATTCGTATGCTTTTTTCATGTAAGGCAGTGCTTTTTTATATTGCTCCATTTTTGCATAAACAATCCCGATGCTATACCATGCGTCCCATGCGTCTGGATTTAATTTAATGACTTTTTCGTAATATTTCAATGCTTCTTCATACTCTTCTTGTTTTTCCAGTACGTATCCGAGTTTAAATATGGCATCTTCATAATCAGGATAAATTTCAATCGCTTTCTTTAAATATTTTACTGCAATGTTTAATTCACCATTGCTGTTTGCATTTACTCCCTTTTCATACCAGTCCCTTGCCTTGGGGTCAATTTGTTTTTCCTCGGCAAATAAAAAACAAACAAAGGAAAATATCATGATATTAATCAAAAATATTTTTTTCATAATTTACGCCTCTTTAATTAAAATTTTTTTATTTATTTCCTTTATAAACCAGCCAAGCTTACGTTTCCCTGCTTCCAATGATACCGTGCGTGACAATTTTTCAATAATCAATAATATATTTAGACGTAAAAAAACAATTTTTTGTTGCTTATATTTAATTGTTGACTTTTAATCTTTTTTCCTTATAATTATAACATAAAATTTTAAATTTAAAAATTAAAAATTGGAGATATGATTTATGTCAAAAAGAACGTTTCAGCCGCACAGGAAAAAAGCAAAAAGGAAGCACGGCTTTTTAAAGCGTATGTCAACAAAATCAGGCAGAAGCATTTTAAGTAAAAGACGCAGAAAAGGCCGTAAAGAATTAACCAGGATATAAAATCTCCACGTTTTAATTAAGGAGTTCTTGCATTTACAAATATACCCCAAAGACGAGAGACATTAAAAATTTAATAAAAAATGGCCGTAAAAAATCGGATAATTATTTTATCGTTTATTATTTAAAAAATAATGCCGGCAAAACAAGATTTTTTATTGCAAACTTATCCAAAAAAATAATTCCAAAAAGCAGTGACAGGAATTTAATAAAAAGGCGAATAAAAACTATTTTAAACAAACGTAAAAATTCATTAAAAAATCTGGATGTATTGATTATATCAGGACATAAAATTTCAACGAACGTAAAATTCAATGAACTTGAAAAACGTTTATTTGAACTATTAAAAGGAATCGGAGAAAAATGAGAAAAATAATTGTTTTTTTAATAAACTTATACCAGAAAATAATTTCACCTTATCTTCCAAAATCATGCAGATTTTATCCGACATGTTCAGAATATGCAAAACAGGCAATAAATAAATATGGTCTCATAAAAGGCACCGTAAAATCTGTAAAAAGATTGTTAAAATGCCACCCCTTGCATGAAGGCGGTTATGACCCCGTTGAATAGATTTACGAGGAGGTTTTAATAAATGTCCAACGATGCATCGCGTTTGATTATTTTTATAATACTCTCCGGGATTATACTCTTTGTATATAATTTATTGTTCCCGGTAAAACCAAATACAGCGTCCGTAACACCCGGACAAACAATGACAACAACAGTTATTCAATCTGCCGCAGTAACGCCTGCATCCCCTTCTATTTCGGCAGTGGACAAACAGCAAAAATTATCAACAATAACGGAAAAAACATACGTTGTTGAAAACGATCTTGTAAAGGTATCTTTTTCTTCCATCGGCGCTGTGCTCAGAAGTTATGAACTCAAAAAATATTCCGACAGTAAAGACGAAAATAAAAAAACGAATCTCGAATTAATCCCGAGCAAAACTGCGAATACCTATATGGCACTTTATTTGAAAGATTTTCCGATAAATAAAGATCAGTGGATTTACGTCTCGACGGAAAGAAAAAACGGGACCACTAAAATTTCCTTTAAGTATGACAAAATAAAAAACGTTGAAATAACAAAAGAATACACGTTAAACGATGATTCTTACGTGTTAAATCTTAATATTACCTTTAAAAATAAAACAAAATCTCCCGTTATCTTGAGAGACATGAATCTGTCATGGGGGCCAAACATACATTACCTGCCAGCTGACGTAAATAAAAATAAAGATAGTTTCCGTCCGTATTGTAAAATTGCATATCCGCTAAAAAATAATTCAATTAAACAATATCAGATAAATTTAAATGCGAAATCCGATAAAATAACATTACTTGACACAATTCCTCCCTGGATTGCTTTAAGAGACAGTTATTTCATGACAGCGTTTATTCCGGAAAACGTTTCTGACATTAAAAACGTTTCTTACAGTGAATTAGCCGGCGGTTTTACTTATTTAACGCTGGGTTTAAACGACGTTCTACTGGAACAAAATTCTTCAGTTTCCATTAAAATTAATTCTTTCACGGGGCCTCAGGAATACAAAAGATTAAAAAAATTAAACATGCAAAACGTCATTGACATGGGATGGTTCAGGTTTTTAGGCATATGGATGTTTTATGCAATGGATATTCTTTATGCAATAACAAAAAATTACGGAATGGCCATTCTGCTTCTTACGCTCATTGTGCGTTTGATTTTATGGATTCCTTCACAGCAAAGCTACAAGCAGATGAAAGATACGCAGTCAAAAATGAAAATCATAAATCCCAGACTGGAAACGCTTAAAAAAATATATAAAGACGATCCGCAAAAATTAAACGAAGAAATGTTAAAATTATACAAAGAATATAAAATCAATCCGTTGGGCGGTTGTCTGCCAATGCTTTTTCAATTACCGATATTCGTTGCTCTGTATCAGACGCTTATTTCAATGGTTGAGTTAAAAGGAGCTTCTTTTATGTGGTGGTTAAAAGATTTATCCAGGCCTGATCCTTTTTACATATTACCAATTTTTATGGGAGTTACCACGATAATTCAGCAAAAGATGTCACAAACAACTAACGTTTCAACCGAAAATATGACGCAACAAAAAATACTTATGTATGGTATGCCTATTTTTTTAACCGTACTGGCTTTGTCATGGCCTTCGGGTCTTTTACTTTATTGGGGGATGTCAAACGTTCTTGCTATTGCACAACAAATGCTGGTAAACAAAACTAAATAAAGGGGCTTTATGCAGACATGCATTCGTAAAACCGCACCTACAATATCTCATGCAGTAAAAGAATTTATGCAGGAAAACAACGCCAGTTTACAGGAAGTAAGCGTATGCCTTTTAAAAGAAAAAGTATTTACGAATAAAAAAGAATACGTTCTGGACCTGTCGTTAAAAAACAGGTTTACAAACACAGTGCAGGGGATTAATGAAACGGAAATAAAATATGCCTTTAACATCCTTGAAAAAATATTTGCCCTTATGAATCTTAAATTAAAAATGGAACCCGTCAATCAAAACGGTCTTGTGATTATCAAAATTATCAGCGAAGATAAAGACGGTTTAATAATAGGAAAAAACGGAAAAAATCTTTCTTCTTTACAGTATTTTCTTTCAATTGCATTAAATAAAAAATTCCACAGGCAGATACCAATTTTGCTTGACGTGGACTCCTACATAAATAAAAGAACGATTTATCTGAAAAATTTTGCAAAAACTCTTGCAGACAGGGTTCTGGAGTCAAAAACCGAAGTCATAACCGATTTACTTGCTTCCTATGAAAGAAAAATAATACATGAAGAGATTACAACGTATAATCTAAAATCTTTTAGCGTCGGAAAAGGTCCTTATAAAAAAGTTGTAATCACGGCCATGCTTTGATAAAACGTTATGGAAACGGAAACAATTACTGCTTTATCAACTTACCCTTTGCAAAGTGCAATTGCAGTTATCAGAATTTCCGGCCCGCAAACGTTTGAAACAATTAAAAAAACATTCGTCCCTAAAAACGCAAAAAACGGAAAAAATTTTGTTTCATTACAAAGATCCGTTGGATATATAAAAAACGAGAAGCAAATTATTGATGAAGTTGTTTTGTCCCTGTATAAATCCCCAAAATCGTATACCGGAGAAGACATGGCTGAAATTTCCTGTCATGGAAACCCGATTATAATAAACAACGTTTTGAATCTGCTGGTAAAAAATGGTTTGAGAATTGCCGAACCCGGTGAATTTACCAAAAGAGCTTTTTTAAACGGCAAAATGGATTTATCACAGGCAGAAGCAACCGCAGATGCCATATCTGCCCAGAATGACGCTGCCTTAAAAATTGCACTTAATCAGTTGCTTGGTAATGAACATAAGGTAATTGAATCTCTACGTACTGATATTTTAAACATATTAACAAAGATTGAGTCCGAAATTGACTTTGCTTATGAAGATGTTCATAAATTTACTACGGAACAAATTATGAAGCAAATTAACGACGTAATTAAAAAACTGGATTATCTGATAAAAAACAGCGAATCCGGCGTTTTATTAAAGGAGGGCGTAAAAATTGCGATAGTTGGAGCAGTAAATACGGGTAAATCAAGTTTATTAAATCTTTTGTTAAATAAAAACAAAGCCATTGTTACTCACATTCCCGGCACAACCAGGGACATCATTGAAGACATTATTTACATGGACGGATTGCCGGTTAAAATATCGGATACAGCAGGAATAAGACAAACCGACGACATAATTGAAACCGAAGGCATAAAAAGAACTTATGCAGCTATTGAATCCGCCGACATAATATTATTTTTAATCGATGGTTCAAGGCAGATAATCCGGGATGACGTCGAAATTTTTAACAAAATCAAAAATAAACGGCACGTCGTGATCATTAATAAAACGGATTTGCCGCAGGTTACAAACGAAACCGGGATAAAAGATGCAATGGCTATTAAAGAAATCAAAAATCTTTTAAAAATTTCGTGCCTGAAAAATTCGGGAATAAATGACTTAACAAATTTAATCAAAAATATTATAATAAAAAAGAATGTTTTGGCCGTTGATGAAATTATCGTGGCAAATATAAGACACATGGATGCCCTGGCAAAAGCCAGACAATTCATAAATGAAGCAGTCGACAGTTGCAAGCGGGATGCTTATGAACTTATGTCTTTTAATTTAAGAAAAGCAGCGGATGAAATAGGTTTAATCACAGGCAAAATAACATCTGAAGACGTTCTTGAAAACATTTTTAAAAATTTTTGCATCGGGAAATAATATGAAAAAAAAAATATTAATCTTACTCACGGTCCTTTTGTCTACGACGATTATTTATTTTTGGGCAACAAAAAACAAAAAAACAAAAAATGTCACGATTACCGCGGGCAGTTATGCAAAGGATTTTGTTATCGGCATGAAAGAATCGGTCATCTACAAGCTGTCCGATTTTACGGGCAAATATAACGTGGTTCTCGTATTTCTTGATGCGTCTCCAATGTCACATAAAATAATGAATATTCCTGAGGATACCGGTATAAAATCTTTTTTGCGCCGGAATGATGACGTGCTATGGTTTAACGTTTTCATGGACGATCCCCGCCATTTTGTAATTGAAGAAAAAACAAAAAAAATAAATTTATTATACAAAACTTTACGATCAAACATTCCGGATTTTTACGATTTTAAAAATTTTCCTTCCATAGTTATAATTGACAAAAGCGGTATCGTTCATCTTATATATTCCGGTTATTCACCCACCATCGCACATGACATTCTAAACGCCTTAAAAGTTATAGCGGAATGAATAAAAAAACAAAAATACTTTATTGGGGACTTCTTGTTTCTGTTGTTTTTTTATTAATTGGAACTTTTCTAACCGTTGATGCTTACTTTGGCATTCACTCAGTTGAAATTGCAGCAGGTCAGATAGAATTTATTAAAAATCTGCCTTATTGCATAGACGCAGGGCAAAAGAAAAAAATACCATTATATAAGGAAATTTCTTTTTTAAAAAAACACACATTCGTTGAAGGCTATGTGACATCGTCTATCTATGAAAATACATCGTCTTTACTGCTTGTTGACGTTACGCTAAAACGACCCGGAATTTTTGATACAGATTTAATCTGTTTGATTGATATGAGGAGCAGGAATTGAGAAAAAGAAAAATAATTTTTTTATCCCTTGTTTTTTTCATAATTTTAACCATGCAATTTACTTTTTTTCTTTTTATCGTAAAAATAAACAATTTACATAAAACACTTAACGTAAAAAATGACTTTTATAAAACGTTGCTGCTTTCCGACAGCGTTGAAAATGAAATAAAAGGATTCATGATAAACAAAAATTCCTTTGTTCTGTCAATGCCATCCATAGACGTAAACAGAACTTTTATTTCAAACAGCAGGGATTTCGTCGTCATAACTTTTGATAAGCCTTCGGTTTTTTTTACATTACTGCCTTCTGAATTTAGTTCCAGGAAAAATAAAACCATTCAGGTTACAAACGTCCGATCAATGCAGATTGCGGACTGCGGTTTTATTGATTTTTCATGCAACATAAATAATGAAACCGTTGAGTCCATCTTTTACGTCAACAAAGACGTTAATTTACTTCCAATTGACTTTAAGGTGTTCTGATAATGAAAAAATTATTTTCCGTTTTTCTGGTTTTCATTATGTCGGTTAACATCTTAATATTTTTTTATGGCATTGCCGTGCAAACCAGATATCATAAATATTTAAACGAAATTCAGGGGAATTATCTGATGGATTCTGCACTCGTCCTTGCAATACACGACGCCGAAGACAACAGTTTCACAAATATTAGTAAAAATTTAATTTTTAATGAAAAAAATATTGGTTACACAATAAATAAAATAGACGATAAAAACGTATACGTAAAAGTTTTTTATAATCAAAAAAATAAAATTAAATACAGGGAATATTTAAAAAAATACAAACGTTAACAAATAAAACCGATGCAGAAAGTTTTCTATCTTAATTAAAATCCACCTGCACGAATACTATAAAAATAAAATGGTTTTTATGACTTTCTTTATGTGCGGATACGACGAATAAGTTGACATGACCGTTAAAACCGCATTGTAGTGCTTGTTTTCCTTAAAAAAATCCTTATACTCTACGGGGATGGACCACGATAAACTGTTATGCCCTATTTCAAGATTTATTTTATCACACACCGTTACTTTTTTATTTAAAGAACCTTCACCTGCCGTATCTTCCACCTCAATCGTTATGAAACTCTTTTCGGTCAGGAAAAATTCAAACATAATTTCGTCGTTTCCTGCCTTTTTTGCTTTAAAATCAAATGCATCGCTGCATACCCAGAAATACTGTGCCGACTCCCTGTCTGAAACGAATATCTGTCCGTAATGTTTGTAAATTGCAATGCCCGTTGGATTTTCAAATTCATAATCATCTTTGCCGTATTTTCCAAAAGACGAAATATAAAACAAATCAGGGGTGAGTTTATGCACGCATGAATTTTTGTTGTCAACCACGTATACGTTTCCATAAAAATCCTGCTCGAGCGTCGTTAACTTCACCTGCTTTCCGATAACGTTATCAATCCTCGTGGCTCTTATTAAATTGCCATTAAAATCAAATTTCTGAATCCTGTTATAATCGCCGTCTATCAGATAAATGTAATCATACCTATAGCCGGAATATTTTTCATAAATGTCGGATACTGCTATCCCCTGAGGATTTGAAATGCCGCTGAATTTATCAATCATATAAAGGAAACCGCCGGTCTTGTCAAAAACCTGCACCCTGTTATTGCCGGTATCAGAAACGTATACCCGTCCCAGCGAATCAATTGCAACGTATCTCGGATTTTTGAATTCTCCCTGGTTCTCCCCATAACTACCAATATTTCTTATAAACCTTACTTTTTTCCCATCGTTATACCATCTTGAGATTCTATGATTGCCCGTATCCGCAACGTATACGTCCCCGTATTCGTTGCAGGCAATTCCTATTGGTCTGTTTAATTCACCATCGCCTTTGCCATACCTACCAAAAATTCCAAGAGAATACATGGAAGGATTATATATGATTTCTGAATTACCAGAATTTGCGCCATATACGGTTAATTGATAGTCGTCGCGACCTTTGTAAATTTTCCCGTAATCCACAAGTAATTTTGTTGCTGCAAGGTCCTGTGGATCGTTAAAATATGTTCTGTTGCCAAGAAAAACCTTAAGCCAAAAAGGCGTCCCTCTGTGGATTCCAAATGGGGTATGATTAAAAGAAGGATATGTAATCGTCGTCGGTTTGTCCGTTATTACCGTAATCTCACCTTCTTCTGCAAAAACAAAAATGTTTAAACTCAAAAATAAAATCAAAAATATTATGCCTGCTGTTTTTTTCATGTTACTCCTGTTTTAAAATATTTGCCTCGTTATTATTACGTTTTTTATATAAACGTTTAATATTTCATATTTACCATTAATATTGGAGCATCTTCATCAAATCTGGTTGAAATGTAAATGCCGGAATTACGATTTGAGCAGATAGTTTTGCCGCAAAACGTGCCTATAACGGCGCCAATAAAAACGTCGGATGCCCAGTGCATGTTCTTATATATTCTTGCCATTGCTGCCATCGTTGCCGCAGGATACGTTATATACCATATTCCGTAATTTTCCGATATTACCGTTGCCCACGCAAATGCCACGGTTGCATGTCCGGACGGAAAAGAATCTTTAAATGAAAACGGGGAAAAACTATACCTATCATCAGTATCTGCCGGTCTTTGCCTGCCTGAAATATTTTTTATAATATATGTAACCAGGCTGGAAATAGCAACTGCCTGGGTAACTTCTTTTGCAACTTTTTCATCCCTTACTCCGGATAAATATAAAAAAGAATTAAAAGCAAGCACGTTCATTCCATCTCCGCCTAAATTAAAAACATCAAATAGCCCATCATTAAATTTTGTCTTATTCCGGTTAAAACATTCTTTTATAAACAAATCATTGTGCACTAATGCAACCGTTGCAATCCCTATGCCGGATAAATATGTCAGTGAAATTACTGGATTTTGGATCAACGTTTTCCCTGATTTTGCGAAATCATTTAAAAAAATATTCCAGATATTTTCGGCGTATATATTTACGGTTACAAACAAAATAATTATAAAAAATAACAGTTTTTTTTCCATGTTTTCACCGGATTACTTATATAATTTGTTTTTTAATATATAATCCCAGACCTTTTCTCCGACGTCTTCAATACAATTTTCACCATTTTTTATTCTCGTCCTTATTTCCGAAGATGAGACGTCTATGTAATCTGATTTTGACCAGAAAATCCTGTCATTAATTATTCCCTTATGTTTTTCCAGTATCTTTTCTTTCGTAAAATTCCTCCTCAGGTAAATTATAAAATTCATAATGTTTAATAGATTTTTATAATCCTTCCACGTTTCTATGTAATAAAAATTATCGGAGCCTACAATAAAATAAAATTCTTTATCCGGAAAATCGCTTATAAAATATCTCATCGTATCTATTGTATAAGAAACCTCCTGCTTTTTTATTTCAAAATCTGAAACTAAAAATCCCGGTTCATTTTCAATCATTAATTCAACCATTTTTAATCTGTGTTTCGCGTCAATTACGGAATTCGTCTGTTTATGAGGTGGAATGTATGCAGGTATAAATATTATTTTATTAAGGTTAAATTCCTTCATCACGTTTCTGCCAATCAGCAAATGACCTACGTGGGGGGGGTTAAAAGTGCCTCCAAACATTCCAATTTTTTTATTATTCACGTATCTGTCCTGTTCCGTAAATGACGTATTTTTCCGAAGTTAACCCTTCCAGTGCAAGCGGACCACGGACATGCAGTTTCTGATTTGATATGCCCATTTCAGCCCCAAGTCCGAATTCATTCCCGTCCGTAAATCTCGTTGATGCATTTACGTAACAGGCAGCAGAATCCACGAGTTTTAAAAATTTTTCCGCATTTTCTTTTGAATAAGTTACGATGGCGTCGGAATGATGAGAACCATAAGTATTGATATGTTCAACTGCTTCGTCTATGGATTCAACGACTTTTATTGAGAGAATAAGGTCAAGATATTCTGTTTTCCAGTCCTCTTCGGTTGCATCTTTTATAAATGGAAGAATCACCTTCGTTTTTCTGCAACCGCGAAGCTCAACATCTGCTTTTTTATACTCTTCTGCCATGGGTGGTAAAAACTTTGTGGCAATTTTACCGTGAACAAGCAGGGTTTCCATAGCATTACAAACGCCCGGTCTTTGCACCTTTGCGTTGTAACATATTTTTACTGCCATATCAACGTCTGCAAATTCATCAACAAACGTATGACAGATACCCTGGTCATGCCGTATTACAGGTATAAGCGAATTTTCTTCAATAAAATTTATAAGATTTAATCCGCCTCTTGGAATAATGACGTCCACGTATTGTTTACATCTGACGAGATGCGTGATTGATTCCCTGTCCGTTGAAACTATGACTGAAACTGCATTCTGCGGGAGTCCTGCTTTTACCAGGGATTTCCGGATGATTTCCGCCAAATAAACGTTTGACTTTATTGCATCGCTTCCGCCACGAAGGATAATTGCATTTCCAGATTTTATTGAAAGCGCAGATGCTTCAATGCTTACGTTTGGTCTTGATTCATATATAAAACCAATTACGCCAAGCGGCATTCTTTTTTTAGCAATGACTAATCCATTAGGTCTTGTCCATTGTTTTGTAATCTCGCCAACGGGGTCCGGTAATGCAATGATGTCGTTTAAAACCTTTATCATTTCATCAATTCTTTTGTTGCTAAGTGCCAGACGGTCAATGAAAGCATCCGAAAGTTTTTTCTTTTTCCCGTTTTCAACGTCTATTTCGTTTTGTCTTAATATTTCAGTTCTGTTTTTATTCAGTTCATCTGCAATTATTAAAAGTGCACGATTTTTTGTTTCGGCAGAAAACGATAACATTTTGTAGGAATCTGCCTTTGCCTCTTTTGCTATATTAATTACATCTTCCTTTATTCCCAATTTTTCTCTCCTTTTACATAAATTCCTGCAAAATTCTGTTTGATACCAGAAAACCTTTGGGCGTAAGTGAAAGGCCATCTTTTGTTTCAATCACATAAACGGTTTTTCTGAATTTGTCTATAATATTACTATATTTTCCCCTAAAATCAAAACCAAATTTTTCAATGAAAGAACCGTATTTAATGCCTTCTGTGGTTCTTAATTTTAACATTATGTAATCCTTTATTTTTTTATCCTCTGTATATTTTTCCTCAAAATCAGCCGGGGACTCGTTTTTTCTTATCTTTTCCACGTAACCTTCAATTGATTTAACATTCGTATATCTTTTACCGTTAAAACACGATGACGCGGATGCACCTATGCCAGTATATTCCCCGATGTTCCAGTAGTTCAGATTATGAATGCATTCTTTACCCGGAATGCTGAAATTTGATATTTCATACTGCATAAAACCGTTTTTTTGCAACAGGGCAGCTCCGCTTAAATACATTTCTTCTATGAGCGAATCATCGGGCATCTTATTTCCATATTTTTTCTTAAATTCAGTACCGTCATAAGGCGTTAAAATATAAAATGAAACGTGCTGCGGTTTTAAATCAACTGCTCTGCAAATGTCGTAATAAACGTCCTGCTTTGTCTGTCCAGGTATCCCCAGCATAACGTCTATGTTTACGTTATTAATTTCGCACTGTCTTAAAAAGGAAACGGCTTTTTTTATTGTTTCCGAATTATGTATTCTGTTTAACAGTTTTAAAAAATCATCGTTAAAACTCTGGGCGCCAATGCTTACCCTCGTTGCATTTAACGATATAACCTTTGCTTTTTTTTCGTTTATCGTTTCAGGATTTGCTTCTATCGTTATTTCTTTGAAATTTTTTTTAGGATAAATGGAAAAAATGCCTGAAAAAACGTAATCAAGAAATTTTTCAGAAACAGAAGTCGGGGTTCCTCCGCCTATATACAGAGTATCAAAAAGTTTAGTAAATTTTGATTTATAATTTTTCAATTCCATGATTATTGCTTCAAAATAATCGTTTATCAAATAATTTTTGTCGTCTTCGGAATAAAAATCGCAATAGTTACATTTTTGAAGGCAAAAAGGGATATGGACGTAAATGCCGGACATTAATGTTTATTTAAAAACCGGAGATAACGTGTTCCCTTTTACGTCAACGGGCGGAGTATCAATTTTTATCTTCTCGTGTTTTATGAAACGCCATCTGCCGGGCGGCCAGTATACTATCCATGCTTTTCCCCTTAAATTTTCTTCCGGTAAAAAACCCCAGAAACGCGAATCTGAAGAATAATCCCTGTTGTCGCCCATTGCAAAATAATGTCCTTCCGGGACTTTTACCGGTCCATAGTTGTCGCGAGGCGCATATTGTGCCGGGAATGTCCGAAAATCCTTGTGAAAAACGTATTTTTCATCCAGTTTCTGGTTGTTTATGTATACAACCTTGTCCTTTATTTCTATTACATCACCAGGAAGCCCAATGCATCTTTTTATGAACATCATTTTCGGGTCAAGAGGATAACGAAATATAATGACGTCCCCTCTTTTTGGTTCTGAAAATTTTAATATTTTTTCTTTTTTAAACGGGACGTTTGTGCCATAAATAAATTTATTTGCAATAATGTGGTCATTTATCAAAAGCGTGTCTTCCATTGAAGATGAAGGAATCTTAAATGCCTGGATCAAAAACGTCCTGATAATTATGGCAATGATAATTGCCTCAAAAGCCGGTTCAACCCAGTCCCTTACTACGTTTTTCTTTGAAAGTTTGAAAACAAAAACGACGAGAAGCTCTCCGATTGTAAGTCCTACAAAGAGGGACCAGAAAATAAATTCCATCATCTCCAGCCCTTTTATTGCAATTAAAATTATGGCGTAGATAACCAGTATTAATATAGAAGCAATGACTGCATATTTTCCTTTTTTGTCAAGTTTCATCTATCACTCCTTTTTAAAACTTTTTGAAAAAAATCAGGGAAGTAGAATGTAAAAGCATTTTTTACTTTCGTTATTTCGCTGACATACTTATATATTATAATTTCCAATAAAAGTATGTATTGTTATATAACTAAAAAAGACAAAAATCAAGGAATATTTTAGTATATGATTACTCCGTTCTTAACCCATTGCTAACCGGTTAATTTAATGGAAGGATTGCTATATTTTTTTCGTAAATGTAAATAAAGAAACAATTTTTATGAAAAATATCGTTTTTATGTTTTTAAAATTTTTATGACAAGATTCACGATAAGTCCTATAAGCAAAAACGAAGAATATCTGTTATAAAGATTAATGGAAAAAAGCGGATATGGATTGTTTAATGCCGATATTCTTATTTCTGAACTATCCTTACCGCCATTTTTCATTGCATTAATGCATTGCAATGCATACGGGAAACTCACAAAGACTGAAAGAACCGGCCACCAGTATCCCGGCTGCAACGTAAAAAGGAATATAATAAGGATGTAAGGCACCAGTAACATTACGTAATATGACATCCTTGCCCTGCCATATCCCATTTTATAAGGTAAAGTGGTAAAACCATTTGCATAATCGTCCATCATATCCCTGATGTTGTTTGCAAGGGTTACGGAACCGACAAAAAATCCAAGGCATAAAGAAATTATTATAACCGGCAACGTTAACGTGCCGCACTGGACAAAATATGCACCGGTAACCATTAGTGGTCCCATTAGAAATGAAGTAAGGAATTCTCCAAATCCTTTGTATTTTATCGCTATGGGTTTTGCCGTATATGACATGCCGCCAAGCACTCCTATTACTCCGAATATTACAACCTGCCATCCGGCAGCAAAAATAAGATAAATCCCTGAGATAAAAGTAATGCAAAACAAAATGAATGCCGATTTTAAAATAACGTCCGGATTTACAAGTTCCTTTACGAGAACACCGGTATGGGAAGAAAGCGCACCGGGAGTATCAAAACCATTCTCATAATCGTTATAATCGCTTAAAAGATTTGTTCCCATATGAGCAGCAACGCCGCCTGTTAAAGCTGCAAGAAATATGAAAAGATTTAATTTTCCATCAACTGCTGCCATAAGCGTTCCCGTGATTACCGGTATTGCTGACATGGGTGCCGTAACAAATCGCATAGCTTTCAGCCAGAAATGCAAACTATAAAGGTTAACCGTCGGTTGCGGCACCGTCTTAATCCAGCCGCTCCTGTCTTTCTCATATTGTATTTCGTTTCCACCATCAATAAACGAAATTTTATACGGCTCCAGCCTGACTACGTCCGGATTGTCCGTCTTGCGCATTATGCCGCGGCCCTTTAATCCCGTGGTTTCAAATCCTACCCTTGGTTTGTCCGCCATTGCAACAGATTTTCCATTACAAAACAGATTCAGCCCTTCTGCCGAACATTTAAAATTAATTGAGACATCGGGTTTCTCAATCGGAAAAATGCGTAATTCTTTTACGTCTTTTAATTTCAATTCGAGTATGTTTTCTATTTCTTTCATATAATCTATCCTTTAAACATCTTAAAAGCATCCATTATGGCGCGTCCATCCATTGACTGGATGGCAGAAAGTTCTGGAATTATGCCATATCCGCATTTATCACATACGCCCTTTTCATCTCTTGACCAGCAACATTCATAAATACGGTCATTTTCCATCAGATTTATCATAAATACGGGCCTTTCATATTTGCCGGTATACAATCTCTTTAAACCGGCCCATGAGTTGAATATATGGTAACCCTTCTTCTTAAGTTCCATTATGACATTTAACACGTTGCATCTTTGTTCCTGATTTAACGCCAGTGATTCAACGCCCGGATAAGGCGTGTGAAAATTCACGGATATGCCTTTTACGTTGCTTTCCGTGCTTACAAATTTTATTAACTCCTCTATGCAATGCATGTTTATTGTATTTATAGTAATATTAATTACGATATTTTCATGGCTGGAATCCCTTATGTTATTTATGACAGTTTTAAATACGCCCTTTCCTCTTACGGAATCATGCACTTCTTCCGTGCCATCCATGCTTACCCAGACCATGTCAGAAGTTAAATTTATCGGGAAAGTCCCGTTCGTCACCGTTGCTATTTTGAAAAATCCAATTTTTCTTGCTTCTGCGATTACGTCATTCACGGTCAGGCCGCCGTCAGACCATGTCATTATTTCTCCACCCTGAAGGTATAATATTCTTATCCCGCGGTCATAAAAATCCTGCATCGTTTGTTTTATACGGTCAAATCCGTAATGCCCTCTTTCTTTGTTTGCCACGACACAATGAACGCATTTAAGATTGCAAACGTCGGTTAATGACATGCCACCGACGATAGGAGCATGTTTCTTAAATAAAAAGGCTAATATTCCGTATTTTAGATAATATAAAATTTCATCAGGTTTCATAATGTTCCGTCCGATATAATTTTTAAAAAAAATTCATTTGTGGAATATCTTATTATATCATATTTTTTATCCAGACTAACGTAAATTTTTATTTTCGGTCTTATAACCGTTTTAATGCCGATACCTGTTATTTCAATTTACCTTTTGAATTAGTATATTGCATTTTTATGTCAGTAGTCTGTTAAAGTACTATACAATTCCAGATTTTGCTATGCTTCTATGTTTCAATACTATTTTCCGCCGGGTTATTCTCAAATTATGTAAAAATTTGAATTGACAAAGATGGATTTAGGTGTTATAAATATTAAATTAAATTCAAATAAACGATATAATAATTTAATTTATTTAACAAGGAGTTTATGCTCTATAAATGACCTATAAGGACGTAAGGAGTAAATTAAAAGGTTTTTTTGAAATTATATTAAATCCTATAATAGTTCTTTTAAATAAAACAGGTATAACACCGAATATGATAACAATAATAGGATTATTCATTAATATCCTTGGAGCGTATTTTATTATAAAAGGAAATTTGTTTTGGGCAGGTATAATAATTTTATTTGCCGGCATATTTGACATGCTGGATGGCATTTTAGCAAGGAAAATGAATAAAAAAACCAAATTTGGCGGCTTTCTGGACTCCGTAACCGACCGGGTTTCAGAAGGTGCAATTTATTTTAGCATACTTGTTTATTATATTAATATAAATTTGTCGTTTAATTCCATTATTGCTTACTGCGTTATGTTTCTTTCATTTTTAATAAGTTATATTAGAGCAAGGGCCGGCGGTTTAAAAATTGATTGTGAGGAAGGCATTTTCACAAGACCCGAAAGAATAATAATGCTTATTTTGGGTTTGTTATTAAATAATTATTTTGATTCTTTATTTTATGCTTTGCTTATTATTGGTTGTTTTTCAGTCATAACAATAGCCCAGAGAATATATATAGTATATATAAGGGCTAAAATTTCTGAAAATTAAGTTCAAAGGAGGATTTAAAGATGTCTAAAAAAATCAGAATAGCAATAGCAGGCATGGGTAATTGTGCCTGGTCGCTAATGCAGGGGCTTGAGTATTACAAAGACGTACCAGATTCCGAATACATTCCAGGCCTTATGCATGCAAATCTTGGTGGTTATAGAATCAGAGACATAGAACTTGTAGCGGCTTTTGACGTAGACCAGAATAAGGTTGGAAAAGATGCAAAAGACGCCCTTGAAAGTTATCCAAATAATACCATTGAAATCGCAAAACTCAAGAAAACCGGAGTAATAGTCCAGAGAGGGAAAACTCTTGATAGTCTGGGAATTTATTATAAAAAAATTATTAAGAAGTCACTCAGGATGCCAGTAAACATTGCATCTGTATTAAAACAAACGCAGGCAGACGTTTTTATAAGTTATTTACCCGTCGGTTCTGAAAAGGCAACAAGATATTATGCATTAGAGGCATTAAAGGCAAAATGTGCTTTCATAAATGCTATCCCGGTTTTTATCGCTTCAGATAAATTATGGGCCGATAAATTTAAAAGGGCACACGTTCCGATCATAGGAGACGATATTAAATCACAGGTCGGGGCAACGATAGTCCACAGGGTTTTGACGAAACTATTTGGCGACCGTGGTTGCAAAATTTACAGGACATACCAGATTAATTTTGGCGGGAACATGGATTTTATGAACATGCTTGAACGGGAAAGGTTGCGTTCAAAAAAGATTTCCAAAACAAATTCCGTTTTGTCACAGATGGGAAATCCAATAAATCCTGAAGAAGACGTGCATGTGGGGCCAAGCGACTACATTCCATGGCTTAAAGACAGGAAATGGTGTTACATAAGAATTGAAGGGTCAAATTTTGGCGATGCCCCGCTTAACCTTGAATGTAAACTGGAAGTATGGGATTCTCCAAATTCGGCAGGCGTTATAATAGATGCAATACGCTGTGCAAAAATAGCAAAAGACCGCGGTATCGGCGGAATGCTTGAAGGGCCATGCGCCTATTTTATGAAAACTCCACCAAAACAATATTCCGATTCAATTGCAAAAAAAATGGTGGAAGATTTCATAAAAGGAAAAACAAGTTAAGTAACGAAATGTATTTTTTTTTGAAATTTTCAGAGTTTATATTAAAAAAAATTCCAAGAAAAGCAGGATATTTTATTTTTGAATTTTTTTCAGTCATTTTGTTTTATTTTTCCAACAAAAAAAGGCAAACGTTAAAAAAAAACCTGTCCGTTATTTCTGACGTTGCCGATGTAAATAAATCTGCATTTTGTGTTTATAAAAATTATAGTCGTTATTATTTTGACCTTTTTACAAAAAAAGAAAAATTGCTTAAAAACATCGTCTCCTGCGATGAATTTGAAAATCGCATTTCAAAAGTTAAGGAAACGGCAAAACAACATCCGTTAATAATTTTTTCAATGCATCTGGGGAACTGGGATTTAGGCGGTTGTTATCTTTCATATTTGATACCTGATAAAATTAACGTCGTCGTTGAAAAACTGTCATCTGATTTGTATAAATGGTTTAAGGAAACCAGGGCCCAATGGCAGATGAAAATAATAGAAGCGGGAAACGTAAAATCAATGATTAAGGTTTTAAAAAATAACGAATGTCTTGTTATTCTTTCTGATAGGGATTTAAAAAAGAACGGCTATCAGATTGAATTTTTCGGGAGAAAAGCATACATACCTTCCGGGCCTGCAAAACTTGCATTATTAACCCATTCATATCTTATTTTAGGTGCAATGTTAAGAGATAAAAATAATCCGGAAAAATTCATTCCTTTTATAGACGATGAATTCCTAAATATGGAAGATTTACCAAAAACGGAAGAAAATTGCATAAATTTAACCAGGGAAATGTTAAAAAGAATGGAAAAACTTGTTGCACAGTATCCTGAACAATGGTGTATGTTACAGCAAATTTTTGTTGACCAATAAAGGTGCTACAAAATGAAATCTCCAATAACAAAAATCGCAATAGTTACGCCATATTATTATCCACTGCCGGGCGGTGTTCAGGAATACGTTTATCACCTTAAAAAAGAATACAAAAAAATGGGGTTTTTTACAAAAGTCATAACCGGTGCATCAAACGGCATTTCTTTTAAGGATGAAGATGACGTAATACGAATAGGTAAAAACCTGCCATTCTTAATAAACGGCTCAACGGGACAGATTAATTTAGTGGCGAAAAACAGCAAAATAAAAGAAATTCTTAATAAATACAATTTTGACGTAATTCATTTCCAGGAACCATTTGTGCCTTTTTTATCACATTCAATAATAAAAAATTCCAATACAATAAACATAGGAACGTTTCATGCAAATTTTGATTCAAACTTTTTTTACAGAATAAGTACGAATTTTTTAAGTCCTTTGTGGGACAAAATACACGGGAAAATTGCGGTTTCCATTTCTGCTCGTTCAAGCATTACAAAATATTTTCGTGGCGAAGTTGAAATAATACCAAACGGAGTTGATACTGTCCGTTTTAACCCAAGAAATCCAAAAATTAAAAAATTTGACGATAAAAAAATAAACATTTTATTTACCGGAAGAATCGAAAAAAGAAAAGGGCTTATTTATCTGTTAAAAGCATATTCAAACCTTAGAAATAAATACGACAATATAAGATTAATAATAGTAGGAAAAGGGCCTTTATTAAAAGACCACGAAAATTTCGTAAAAAGGAACAAAATAAAGGACGTTTTTTTTGAAGGTTTCGTTCCGATAAAGGAACTCCCATATTATTATTCAACCGCCGATATTTACTGCTCTCCTGCGCTGTTCGGCGAAAGTTTCGGCATTGTTCTGCTTGAAGCGATGGCAAGCGGAATTCCCGTCGTTGCTTTTAACATAAGCGGGTATAACGACGTTGTCTCAAATCTTGAAGATGGTCTTCTTGCAATTTCACGCGACGTTCATGATTTAACTGAAAAACTCGAATTATTAATAAAACATCCTGATTTAAGAAAAGAACTCGGCAAAAAGGGGCTGATAAAAGCAAGAAAGCATACGTGGGAAAAAATTGCACAAAAGAACGTCGCTTTTTATCATAAAATTTACGACTCAATAACGTCTGGTAAAAACAACGAAAAGGTAATGTAAATGTATTATTTATTAAAATTTTTGTCACGGTTGATATCCTTATTTCCTTTAAAGTTTTTACATTTTATTTCAGGTAATCTGACACGTTTTGTTTTCCTGTTTCTGCCAGGAAAAAGAAAAAATGTATATGAAAATTATAAATACATATTGTCGGTAAAATCAGGCGGGAAATCCGGCAATACAGACATAAAAAAAACAATGTCAGAAAATTTCTACAATTATGGAAAATTTTGTGTTGAATTTCTTTATATTAATAAGTTAATAAAAAAAATTGAATCTGTCCCTGAAATTCGTGGTAAAGGAGTTGAAATAATTAAGAAAGCAAGGGAATCCGGTAAAGGTGTGATAATTGCAACCCTTCATTTTTCAAATTGGGATATTGCGGGAATTACAGCCGCCGGGAATTTTGCTTCTTTTTGCAGGGGCTGGGCTGTTGTTGATGATCTTGGTGGAGGCTATTCCAAATTTGTCCAGGAACAGAGAGCAATATATGGGATGAATATAGTTCTTCCAAACAGGAATTTAAAAGATGCTTACAGGGCGCTGCAAAATAATGATGCCCTGTGTGTCCTCGTTGACAGGCCATTGCCTCTTCATGATAAAACAGGTGTTTTTATAAATTTTCTCGGTAAAAAAGCATATGTTGCATCAGCTGCTGCACGACTCTCATTGAAAAATGGTTCAAAAATAATTCTTGGTTATCTGATGAGAGAAAAAGATTGGTTTTATGGAGTAACTTCTGATATAATTCAATATGATTTAACCGGAGATTATGAAAAAGACATTCAGATAGTAACACAGGCAATTTTCAACGAAGCAGAAAAAGTTATATTACAATATCCTGAACAATGGTACTGTTTTAAAAAAATGTGGCTGGAATGAAAAATAAAAAATTACAAAAAGGTTATAGCAAAGCAGATTATCACATTCATTCTTCAATCGGAGATGCAATTGCAACGCCGGAAGAAATAGTTGATTACTGTGAAAAATTTACTGATTTATCTATCATAGCAATAACTGATCACGACCAGATAAAAGGCGGCATATCTGCCCGGGAATATGCAAAAAAGAAAAAATATAATCTGGAAGTGATCGCAGGCGAGGAAGTAAGCACGTCCCGCGGACATCTCGTTGGTCTTTTTATGAAAACCAGAATAAAAAGATATACCAATCTTGTTGATACCATAAAAAGCATTCATGGCCAGGGGGGTATATGCATAGTTCCACACCCTCTTTCATGGCTTACGACGAGCATTGGTGAACGCGCATTCAGAAAAATTATTGAACACAGGGATGACGACGTATATTTTGATGCGGTTGAGATGATAAACCCGGCAATTGCGGGGAAAGTCACTGCCGTAAAAGCAAAAAAGATGAACCAGTTTTACTGGAAATTACCGGTTGTCGGCGGTTCTGACGCACACTCCCTTGACGGAATCGGTATTGCATATACGATATTTAAGGGAAAAACCGCGGAAGATTTCAAAAATTCGATCAAAAACGGTACAACGAGTTTTGACGGCAGATACATGGATTTCAACGAACATTGGATATTATTTATTGAAAAATTAAAAAGATTTAAGGTTTTTTAGTTCAGCATGGTATTATAAACATGCTTCACTATAAAAATTTGTGGTCATTCGTGTTTAGGGTTATAGGTTTCAAATAAATGACTGAAAAATAAAGGGGGAAAACAGAAAAATCGTCGTTTACCATTGCATTGCCGTCCAGTAAATTTAATGGAAGGATTGCTGCATTTTTTTCGTAATAAATTGTTTGTTTACTTCTATCAGGTTTTCGTATACTTACCTTTTATGGCTTGCGCAAACACCCTTTTTTATATTCTATCCGTGCCTCACCGTAATGCATGTCCTTATCCTGCTTCCTGTAACTTATTGCAATGAATTCCTAAAAAAATGCAATCAATCCTTCCATTTTAGTTGATGTACATTTAGTGGAACCCCCTCGGGCTAAAGCCCGAGGCTCCCACAAAAAATTCAATCAATTTGTCCCGTAGAAATTCTCTTTACGGGATTTGTTGATTGACCAGGGGACGAGGAATACCGGTGATATTCCGCAGCGACCCTGGAACCCTCCTGGCAAAGTAGATAAAACATTTTTAATGTGTGCATTCATAAAAATACATAATTTAAAAAATATATGGAACCAGTATTTTTTACAGGTCAGAAGTGAATTTTCACCTCAAATAAGAAAGAATTAAAATTTGTTTTACTTTGCCTTTATAAATGTCATCAACAAACCAATCTATATGCCTGACATTTACTCTTCTCACGGTTTATCTTTTACTTAAATATTATCCGGCGTTACGTATTCCCCTTTTATCTGTTTTAAATCCAACAAACGCTTCTTTTGTGCTTCAAGTTCCTCAAAAACTTCTTTCGGGGTATCTTTAATGCCTTTATATATGTTTATTATTCTATCAATCTTTGCAAGATTTTCAGGAATTCTTATTTTAAATTGTTCTTTATACGCATCAAAAGTATATTCTTTTTTTAAAACGTTCATAAAAAGATTTTTTAAATCTTCATACTTTGGTATAAAACCAATCGGCGTTTTAATTGCATCAACGTCATCATACGTTCTTAATTCCATCCATTTCAGCCATACTCTTTTATCTTCCACACCCGTAAGCCAGTTCCCGTCTTTTCCTCTCTGAAAATAGTTAACGCCGAATATTCTTGGTAAAACTTTCATTTTATTTTTTATATTCAAATAATTTTTAAGATAAGCAGCCGTTGAAATTGACAAAAATTCCATGTTTGACATTATGTTAAAAACCCTGTTTCCTTCCGTTCCTATGGCAGCTGCAGTCGTCTCAGATTCAAGAGACCCTCCCATGGTTATTACTCCATGCTCCCAGTTAAACGATTCTGCAACCGGGACGGACGTGTCAGAATCCCTCCCGCCATATATTATTCCCTTTAACTCAACGCCATTAACATTATGAATATTTTCATCACAATTTTTCAGTTTTTCTATGTCAATTGTATATCTTGCATTTTTATGTGCATAATCAATTTTTTTGCCCTTTTCATCCGTCTTGCCTTTAAACCACTCTCCTGAATAATTAATTCCTTTCTCCGGTGGCGTTCTGCCATCTCCCAGCCAATATGGAACGCCGTCTGTTATAAGGACGTTTGAAAAAATTACATCACCTTTTGTATTTAAAACCTCCCATATAAGCGGATCGGATTTGTTACTTATGTCCTGTATTATACCAAATATACCTTTTTCAACATTTGCTGCATGCATTTTTCCATCAATAACACGTAAATAAGCAATGTCATCTCCTATGATTGTTTCCCCTTCTACCATTGCGGTAGACGTTTTGCCACACATTGACGGATATGCACCGGAAAAATAAGATTTTCTGTTACCGGGACCTTTTATTCCCATTACGAACATGTGTTCTGCAAGCCAGCCTTCTTTTGATGCCTTGTTGATTGCAAGACGGAGCGCCAGTTTTTTAAAACCAACTGTATTTCCGGCATACTGGGTATTGCAGGAATAAACCATGTTTTCTTTTAAATCCATGTAAATCCTTCTGTTTGCCACATCAATACTGTTCATCCGTTCATCTACTTTTCCAGTTCCGTGAACGACCTTAAAAAAATCTTTGGGTTTTAATTTTTTAAATGCTTCATAACCTTTTCTGTATAAAAGATTCTCGGAATGAACGACATAATACGAATCAGTCAACTGAACTGCGGGAATATAAAAAGGCGAATTAACAGGGCCTAATGCATAAAAACAAACTATCATTTCTCTATTAATCATTATATTTTTCATTATTTCATGGATTTCTTTTAAGCCTGCATTCCTGTCAATGCCGTTTAATTCTTCCTGTGCTTCTCCTGGTTCAAATAAAAATTTCGTATTTTTTGGGTCCCTTCCCTGGTCATTTATGCCGTCAAAATGAGCCGTATGGCCTGGTATTTTTAACGAAATTTCCTCTTTTTTTTCAATTGCCCTGTTTTTTATATATGTGGCATCTTCTTCTTTATCAGTGCAAATAAAAATCGTATCAGGATTACATAACTCCGCATATTTAATAACAAAATTTATGACTTCCGGATTGTTTAATTCTTTAAGTTTTCTTAAATTTTCCTCATTGCATTTGTCCTTTAATACGTCCATAGTACACCTCTTATTAAAATTTTAATATCTCTAAAGTATAATAGAAAAATAAAGGGCTGTCAATTTAAAACAAAATTGGTAAGAAATATAAATTCGGGATAAAGTATCGAAAATTATATGCTTTTATTAAATTTTTAATTCTGTAGACGTCAAATCAAAATAACCGGAAAGTAGAAAGTTTAATTGCAAGGACATCGAAATATAAGGAAGACAGACGCTGTCAGGATAACTGTTGCGAACGAAGCAATCCTGCAACCGCCGATTAATACTAATTCATTGATTGGATGAACATCAACTAAAATGGAAAGATTGATAATTACATAAAATTTCGTTTTACTACTTTCTCATAAGAACATTTGCCGTTTGTTATCTAATTCTTTTCGTTAAGTCTGCCGGATGGCAAATTATTATTTTTATTTCTGCGAGATGTTCAAAGCCTCATCCAGTGCTTCTTTTATGTCGTCAACGTGTTCAAGCCCGATGGACAGACGTATTAAATCTGGAGTTAATCCGCTTTCTTTCTGTTGTTCTTCTGTTAACTGGGAATGAGTAGTGGACGGCGGATGTAAAATAAGGCTTTTTGCATCTCCTACATTTGCAAGATGAGAAAACAATTTTATGTTATCTATGAATTTTACGGCTGCATTATAGCCGCCTTTTATTCCAAATACTACCATTCCGCCAAAACCTTTTTTTAAATATCTGGATGCGATAGGAAAAGCAGAGTCATCAGGAAGTCCGGGATATCTTACCCAGTTTACGTATTTATGTTGTTTTAAAAATTTTGCAACTTCCATCGCATTGTCACAATGTCTTTGCATACGTAGCGGCAATGTTTCAATTCCCTGTAAAAACATCCAAGCACTATCAGGAGAAAGACAGGCACCGAGATTACGAAGCGGCACAAGCCTCATACGAACGATAAAGGCAACGTTATTCTGGTTGCCGAGGTCATGTGCATAACGTATGCCATGATAACTTGCATCCGGTTCGTTAAATAACGAAAATTTTTTGTCCGTCCAGTCAAATTTACCTGAATCAACGACTACGCCTCCTATTGCAGTTCCGTGCCCTCCAAGCCACTTTGTAAGCGAATGGACGACGATGTCTGCACCATGTTCTATGGGCTTTAAAAGATACGGCGTCGTAAAAGTAGAATCAACTATCAATGGCAGATGATGCTTTTTTGCAACTTTTGCAACCGCCTCAATATCTGTAAACCCAAGTGCAGGATTGCCTATTGTTTCAATGTATATGGCACGCGTCTTTTCATTAATTGCTTTTTCAAAAGCATATATATCGTTATACGGGACAAACTTCGTTTTAATACCAAACTGTGGTAATATCACGTCAAACATAGTATACGTTCCACCATAAAGATTGTTGGCAGAAACAATTTCTTCCCCCTGTTTCAGGATATTTATTATGCAATAAAATATCGCTGATGTTCCCGACGATATAACGAGTGCTGCTGCTCCATCTTCCAGCGCTGCCATACGTTGTTCCAGGACATCGTTGGTTGGATTCATCTGACGTGAATATATGTTTCCTGCCTCTTTTAATGCAAAAAGGTCTGCTCCATGCCTGGTACTCTTAAAAATATAGGACGTGGTTCTGTAAACCGGGACTCCTCTCGACAGAGTAACCGGGTCAGGAACCTGTCCTGCATGCAAAGCAAGCGTTTCAAATCTATATTTTTTTTCCATTATAACCTCCTCAATGTAAAATAAATGTTTTTTACTAAAAATATTTAGCGGACATTCCGTGCAGACATTTTTAATCTTCAAATAACCACGTACTTAAATATCTCTCTCCGGTATCGGGCAAAATTACGACGATTAATTTTCCTTTGTTTTCTTTTCTTCTGGAAATTTCCAAAGCGGCCCACAGCGCGGCACCGGAAGAAATGCCTATAAGTAATCCTTCTTCTTTTGCCGCACGTCTTGCCGTCTTACCCGCATCATCATCTTTTACTTTTATAATTTTGTCAATAATTTTCAAATTTAAAATTTTTGGGATAAAATTTGCACCTATACCTTCTATCTTATGAGGAGCCGGCGGTCCTCCGGAAAGCAGAGGCGATCTATACGGTTCTACTGCAATTATTTTGACATTTTTTTTCTTTTCTTTTATTGCCTCTCCTACGCCTGTAATCGTCCCACCCGTTCCAACTCCGGATACTATCACGTCAACTTTACCTTCCGTATCATTCCATATTTCCTCTGCTGTGGTTTTTCTGTGTTTTTCCGGATTCGCAGGATTTTCAAACTGCTGGGGCATAAAAGCATTTTTTTTGTTTTTTACTATTTCTTCTGCTTTTTCAATTGCTCCTTTCATACCTTTTTTACCGTCGGTTAAAATCAGTTCTGCTCCTAAAATCCTTAAAAGTTTTCTCCTTTCAATACTCATTGTTTCAGGCATTGTTAAAATAAGTTTATATCCCTTTACAGTTGAAACGCAGGCAAGAGCTATTCCTGTATTTCCCGACGTCGGTTCAACTATTGTCGAGCCTTTTTTTAACATGCCTCTTTTTTCTGCATCTTCTATCATGGCAAGCCCAATTCTGTCTTTTATGCTTGATAGAGGATTAAAAAACTCGAGTTTCGCAGCAATTGTTGCATAACCATTTTTGTTTAATTTGTTTATTTTTACAAGCGGCGTATTTCCTATTAATTTTGTAACATCATCTGCAATTTTCATCTTTTCTCCTGTATAAAAAATATTTTAACTTTATGTAATCAATATTTTAACAAATAAAGAAATTTTTGCAATATTGCAGGGATGTTATTGTTTGCATCTGGTAATATGCGTAATTTTACTATGGTTATGTTATTCAATATTTGAAAAATGAGGCGAAATAGGATTGTATTTCCAAAATCTCTGCGGTTTATTATTTTAAGGTAAAAGCGGGCGGATTAAGGGATGTTGTAGGGAGGGTAAATTAGGGGAACCGCCCGCTTATCTTTAAATTATTTTTCTGCTTTCTTTCGTTTTTATATTATGTGCATATCTTTTTTATTTTTCCTTTTTCAACTCAAATTAAACTTTATCCTACCCTCCGTTATTTTCTTTTAAAAATTACTGTTGTTCGCATTATATTAAAATAAAAGCGGGCGGATTAAGGGGGTTTTTAGGGAGGGTAAATTAGGGGAACCGCCCGCTTATCTTTAAATTCTCTCTCTATTTTATTTAAAATATCTTTTTTATTCTTGAACGTTTTATTACATTTTCATTCTTAGAAACACTGACAATTGTTATATGTCTATATTTTAAACTCTATCTCATTCTCCCTTACACCAGGATAAATTATTTACTATTTATTATTTCAAGGTAAAAGCGGGCGGATTAAGGGGGTTTTTAGGGAGGGTAAATTAGGGGAACCGCCCGCTTATCTTTAAAATGCTCTCTCTATTTTATCTAAAATATCTTTTTTTTTCCTTAAATTACTCAGCGTTACTTCACTCATTAAATTGCATGCCTTGCCAATCCTCTGATCCGATATTTTATAATATACGCTTCTGCCTTTTTTTACCGATTCTACTATTCCTTTTTCCTTTAAAAGAGCCATGTGTTGCGACAAATTTGCTTTGCTCATTCTGGTTTTTTTTAATATTTTACTTGCGTTCATTTCTTCGTTACATAACATTTTTATTATGCTTAATCTTATGGGGTGAGCAAACGTTTTGCAGATTTCCGATTGCAATTTCAGCAATTCATCCATCATTACTCCTTAAGTTAAATAGTTTATAAGTTTATTAACTACTTAATTTATACCAAAATTATCAATACTTGTCAAGTACTTTTTCAATTAACTTTGGGAATAAGGATAGACATGGTATACACATAGCAAGGTTGAAAATAATGAATAAAGATAGGCTGGATGCTCTTAATAAAATATTAAAAACAAAAGATAGGGAAAAGAGTGGAATCTAAAAATCGG
>JAGNJD010000043.1 GCA_018000835.1 Candidatus Goldiibacteriota bacterium
TATGCAGTTTTGACAACTCTGCCCTCATCTGCACACGTAACTTTGCATCCAGATTTGATAACGGCTCGTCAAATAAAAATACCTTTGGCTTCCTTACTATTGCCCTTCCTACCGCCACCCTCTGCCTTTCTCCTCCGGACAACTCCTTTGGCTTCCTTTTTAACAACTTTTCTATTGATAATATCTCTGCCGCCTCATTTACCCTCTGCTTTACCTCTGCCTCCGGATATTTCCTTAATTTCAGTCCAAACGCCATGTTGTCATATACCGTCATGTGCGGATACAATGCATAATTCTGAAATACCATTGCTATGTCCCTGTCTTTGGGCGGTATGTCGTTTACCATTATGTCGTCTATGTATATCTCTCCCGACGTTGCCTCTTCCAGTCCTGCTATAAGCCGCAGCGTCGTCGTCTTTCCGCAGCCCGAAGGCCCTACCAGTATCATAAATTCCTTATCTTCACATACTATGCTTACGTCTTTTACTGCCGTTACGTTTCCGTATTTCTTCCATACATTCTTCAATACTACGCGTGACATAAATGCCTCCTGGATATTAAAAATTTTTATAATTTTCAAATGTTATCATAATAAATATAAAATAACAAGTTAAATTTTAAAATCAGCAACTTCACTCCTTAACAATCACGTAAAAAACACGTTCACATAACCAACTTATTATTTTCTTAATATTTTTAATCGGTCACCTGTCAAATCAATTACGGTGGAAGATCTTCCTTTAATGCATCTGTCATTTTTTAACAAAAAATCTGCTTTATTTTTTATTTTTTCTGAAATATCTTCAAAAAAAACAGGTGTTTTATCACCCGATACGTTGGCGCTTGTTGCTGCAAGAGGCCCTGTTTTTTTTATAACGTTATTTAACAATACGTTGTTTATTACTCTTATACCAATCGTATTCTTTAAAAAAGAAAATTTTTCCGGACATGATTTATTTAATTTAAAAATCAAAGTATAAGGGCCTGGCAAATATTTATTAATATATCTGAACTTCATGTCATTTAAACTGCAATATTTTTTTATTTGATTTTTATCCGATAAAAAAATTTGTAATGGTTTGGAAAAATCCCTGCCTTTAATTTTATAAATTCTCTTTACTGCATTTTTATTTAAAGCACGGCAGAAAATCCCATAAACGGTATCCGTAGGCAGAATTACAATTGCTCCGGAATTTAATAAATTAATGATTTTTTTTGTCAGGAGACGTCTTTTATTCCTGATCGTTCTACGCTTTTTTTGCATTTTTCTCTTTTAAATATTGCTTTATTCCACTGCCCTTTAACTTACGGTCTTTTTCAATCACAGAACCGGCTAATTCTTTTTTATAAATTTTTAATTTATTTTTTAATTCAGGATATTTAAGAGATAAAATCTGAATGGCTAGTATTGCTGCATTTTTTGCGCCTGGTTGTCCAATTGTAACAGTTGCAACCGGAATGCCGGCAGGCATTTGAACGCTTGATAATAATGCATCCGCTCCATTTAAAGGGTAAGAAGGCATCGGAACTGCTATCACAGGTTTTATTGTGTGCGATGCAATAACACCTGCAAGATGAGCTGCCATACCGGCTGCCGCTATTATTACCTCACAATTTTGTTTTTCTGCATTATCAAGAAATTCTTTTATTTTTTCCGGCGTTCTGTGTGCCGAAACAATGGAAACGTAAGAATCCACGCCAAATTTTTTTAAAGTATCATAAGTTTCTTTCATTATTTCCAGATCACTATCACTACCCATAACTATGGCTGCTTTCATAGAAACCTCCTGTTTCATTAAGCCCTATAAGGACATTTATTGTAAATATTTTAGTGCTTTTTTCCCTATATCTTTTCTGAAATAAACTCCTTCAAACTTTATTTCATTTATATTATTATAAACCTTTGCTATCGTTGATTCAATATTGTTATCTATGGCTGTAAAATTCAAGACTCTGCCGCCATTTGTTACTATTTTGCCGTTTTCAATTTTTGTTCCTGCATGAAAAACAATGATATCTTCTCTATCATTGAACTTTTCAATGCCTGTTATTTCTTTTCCGGTTTCGTATTTTCCCGGGTATCCGGAAGATGACAGAACCACGTTTACGGCGAATTTGTTTTTAATCTTTAATTGTTTATCTTTCATGTTTCCATTTATGCAGGACATAAAAATATCGGTTAACTCACCGTCAATCAAAGGCAATATTGACTGGGTTTCAGGGTCGCCAAATCTGCAATTGTATTCCAATACTTTAGGGCCTTCTTTTGTAATCATCAATCCGGCATATAAAACTCCTTTATATATGATATTTTCTTTCAACAATCCTTCAAGTGTCGGTATAAGAATTTTGTTTTTTATAATATTTAAAAGGGCGGGCGTAATCAAAGGCGTGGGAGAATAAGCACCCATCCCTCCAGTATTTGGTCCTTTATCATCGTCATAAATTCTCTTATGATCCTGCGAAGGCGGCAATAACAAAACATTTTTACCATCAACAAAGGCAAGAATAGATGCTTCTTCGCCTTCCATGAATTCTTCAATTACAACCGTATCTCCTGCATCCTTAAATATTTTTTTTACCATAATGTCATTAACCGCCGAAATTGCTTCAAACTCATCGTTGCATATTAAAACCCCTTTGCCTGCTGCAAGTCCATCTGCTTTTACGACAATGGGATATTTCTTATTGTCTTTAATGAATGAAATTGCCTTGTTATAATCATTAAATTTTTCAAACCCGGCCGTAGGTATTTTATTTTTTCTTAAAAGTTCTTTCGTAAAACTTTTACTACCTTCAAGCATGGCCGCTCTTTTATCCGGTCCAAAAATTTTTAACCCTGCCTTTTTAAAAACGTCGGTTATTCCATTTACAAGCGGAATTTCTGGTCCTACTATAGTTAAATCAATTTCCTTTTCTTTTGCAAATTTAAGCAGTTCGTCTATATTTTCAGGCGAAATATTAATATTCTGAGATATAAAAGACGTCCCTGCATTTCCAGGTGCACAAAAAATATTCTTGATTCCTTTTTCTTTTTTCAATGCCCATACAATGGCATGTTCTCTGCCGCCTGCCCCTATGATTAAGACGTTCATAAATTGTCTCCTAAATTAATATATGCCGTTCATACCCGCCAATTATATAAAAGAAAATCTCCATCGGGTATACGAATCCTTATGATACCTTTCTCAGGCATCCTTTGTATTTCATTATTGTCAGCCAAAATGGATATGTTACATTTAACATCCTTACCTTCCGTCAGATGGCTGATGATTTTAAAAGGGATACAAATTTCAATAATTTTATTCATTTTAAAAACAATGTCCTTACTGTCTATTCCATACGTTTCAATACTATTATTTGATAAGTTAAATTTTATAAATTCGTCTTTTTCTCCATCAAAAAATTTAATTAAAAATGACAGTTTCTGTTTTTTAGATTTGTCAAAAGAATCGTTTTTATCAAGTCGTATATAAAAATTATCAAAATTAAAACCGTAATATAATTTTTCAAAGTATTTGTCGGTTTTATGCATTACTCCACCTTCTTTTAGCAGGTCATAGACACCGGCACCTCGCCATTCAAAAAAGCCAGTATCTTCGCCGTCAATTACGGGCGTTATAAAATTCGTTGGAAGCATTTCAAATGCCTGCGGTCCTTTTTGTATTGGCTCGAATAAAGCCGGAGGTATTTGCAATCCGATAATTTTATAAACGCCCATCAGATGAGTCCTGTATAAATTATCAAATTCCGCGTCATTTTTGGATGAATGGTCATCTCCATACCACCAGTTCCAGTCGCTTCCTTCCGCAATGTATATTAACTCCCATGCTTTGTTTATTTTTTCTTTTTCCTGAGGATTTGTATTCTGCCAGTTAATCAGATCTTCCCTTGTTTTTTTTAAAAGTTTCCAAGCCCTTCTATCCTGCTCATGTCCTATCCATATATAAAAATCCTTATTTATCCATGAACCTGGAAAAATATTTTTTAATTCTGTTTTATCTTCAACGCAATTCAACGATTCGCTTATTGGTATTATTTTAAAATCGGCGTTATTACTTAATTTTCTATATAAAGAATTTAAAAAATCTTTCCCGTCATTTTCATAATATTCCCATGCGTTTTCGCCGTCCAGAATTACATTTACACACCTTGGATTTTCATCAAGAGAATTTTTTATTTTATATAATTCAGATATAAAATTATCGGTTGCTTCTTCCGTTTCCCATCTTTGATACGTAAACCCGATTAAATCAGACAAAAAATGATTTCTAAAAACGCATTGCATTTTTCCATGTTGCGTATTGATAAAATATGGCTTGTATATTGTCTCCGGTTTTATTCTTTGTCCGTCTCTTAACATCGTTTCTTTTAATATTTCTTCGTCCGTTGCGAACCAGTTAAATCCGTTTTTTACAAATAAATCAATTACGTCCATACTTACTGCGCCTTCGGATGGCCAGATACCTGCCGGAGTTTTGTCAAATTTCTGTTTGAAATAATCACAGGATTTTTTTATTTGTGCTTCTGCGTCTTCAGGGTGGGAAAAATTAAAATCCAGTTCCAGTTTAGGCATGCATTCTTTTGCAACATCAGTGTTATAAATTAAAGGAAGTATGGGGTGATAAAACGGGGTAGTCGTAATCTCTATTCTGTTCTCTTCCCATGCTTTTTTATATTCAGGAATTATCATCTGAAGAATTTTTAAATGCGTTTCAAGCACGTAATTTTTTTCTCCTTCCGTAAAATTTTCGCCTTTTTCAATTATTCCGTTCAGGTCCGGAAAAATTTCAAAAAAATCCCTGTCAATCCACGTTAAATTAAACCAAACCTGTAAATCCCTTATTTCTTCTTCCGAAAATTTTTTGTAAATTTTACCGATTTCATCCGGGGATACATTTTTACCGCGTTTGGACAACAAATAGGAATATCTTGGATATGGTAAAACCATTGTTTCCCAATTAGCCATAAAAAAATTATATAAAATAAACGTCCTTTCGTCTTCGTTCAGGTCTTGCGGCCTCTTAATCGACAAATCATAAAATATGTCGGTGGTTCCGTTTAAATATTCCTCTATCTGGAGTAAAAGAGAAGGCACAAGATTAAAATTTTGCCTGATTTCAGGATATTTTTTTAAAATTGTAACCATGTCATAATAATCTTTTACTCCGTGCAATCTGACCCATGGCAAAATAAATTTGTTTGTCTCAGTATTTTTATAATATGGTTGATGCATATGCCATAAAAAAGTAACGTATAAAGGTCCCTTCACGTTTACCTCCTGTTATTAAATTTCATACGATATATTAATTTTAAATATTATTATTTTTCCATATTAAAATGTAAAAAATACGTTTTTACCGCTTTTAACCATTTTTTTTACCACATGAATTAAGAATATAAATAATGAAGGTTAATAATCGTCTTTAATGCTTCTTCTTTTGATTCATTCTGTCAAAAGATACGTTGCAATGTATTTATTCTCAACTGTTGGGCCTGTCGGACCGCCTATCAATAAAATTTCCGAAATAGCCGTGTTTGTAATTCTTGCATTCCTGATTTCCGGATAAACATCTTCAATTATAATTTTAATTTCGTCACCGGGGGTTATTTTGATTGGAACGGGCAATTTTACAATTTGCCAGTTTTTTGAATCGTGCAAATTTACATGATATTTAACCTGTTTATTATGTAAAATTTTGATTTTTTTTACTCTGTTGTATTTTTCCCACGTTTCTTCATCTTTACAAAGGCCATTTAAAATTTTTATCTCTTTTATTTCTATTGACTTATATTTTTTTTCATATACTGGAGCAAAAGTTATTTCATTAAAATCAAAGGTAAGGGTTTCACCGATTCCATCATTTTTGCCGTTTTCAATCCATGCAGTATCTGCATAATTATCATTAATATTATTGGGAGTAAAGCCATTTAAATTTGACGATGCCTTTATGTTATATTTTAAATGGTCGTCTAATTTTCTTTGCATGCCCAGTTCCCCATTCTTTGTATAAATAAAATCCGTCAACGGTTCTGAAATGATGGTTTTTATGTCCCACTTTTTTGGTTGTTCTTTTTTTACAATTTGCTTTTCCACCTTTTCCATCCGTGCAGCAGGGGTTGGCGTTGCTGCTGCCGATTCTGAAAACAAAAAATCAATTTCCGACGTCTGTGAAGTATTCTGTGACGTTGAAGCAGTTGTGGTATCTTCCGGGAATAATATTTGTTCCCCGGTTTGTGATATTTCGGCATCTATTGAAGAAAAAATGTCTTCGGAAGAATTTTCTGCAGACTGTGTGGCATTTTCAGAACCTGCGGTTCCGGTTACCGCCGTATTGTCTGCAGGCGTTCCAAAATCGAGTCCTTCAAAAGGGTCTTCTTCTGCATAAATTGCAAACGACAATAATGAAACGATAAAAACAGTAATTAAAAATTTCTTCTTCATATCAACCTCCTGACCAAAGACATATTTAATTTTTACATATTACGGCTTATATTATATAACAAAATACGTAATTTTTATATTATTTTTTTATTTCTGAATATAATATGATTGCTTCTGCTATTTCCTTCATTGTCTTCCTTGAATCCATTGCTTGCCTGTGAATTGTTTTATATGCAGAATCCTCAGAAATCCTGAGATTATTTATTAAAATATTCTTTGCCCGTTCTATCAGTTTCCTTGCTTCAAGAGCTTCTTTTGCCATAACCGCTTCCTGCATTAAATTCATATTTTCTATTCCAATTGCAGCCTGATTTGCAACCGACTGTAAAATTCTTATTTCATCATCAGAAAACAGATGCTCCTTGTTGGTATAAATATTAATAACTCCTGTCACTTTGTTCCTTACCATCATAGGGACTGCAAGCATGGATTTTAATCCTTCCTCTCTGGCTATTTCTTTATATGCATAATCCGGTTCTTCTGTCACATTAAAAACGGATATAGGTCTTTTTTCTTTTACGACCTTGCCGCTTATTGAATGTCCAACTTTAACGTTTGGCTTGTTCTTATATGCTTCACTTAAACTCTGGGTTGCTATTATTTTAAGTTCCTGTTTATCATCGTCAAGTAACATAATCGAACAAATCTTTGAATTCATCATTTCTGCAGTTAAAGAAACGATAATATTTAAAATTTCCGTTAGATAACGGTCAGATGCAATAGTTTTGCTTATTTTTGATAATGTATCAATTTCTTTTGATTTTTTTTCTGCTTTTTGTTTTAGTTTTAAATTTTCCATAATGCCCGCAAACTGGGATGTAATGGTCTTTAATAACGATATTATACCGTCATTATATTTATACTTTTTCTTATGCCTGATATTGAGGACGCCAACCAGTTGATTGATAGATAAAATAGGCATGGATAAAATGGCATTAAAACCATCTTCCGGGGATACGTTAAAATCATTATACCGCGGGTCATTAAAAGCCTTCTCACTTATGACAACCGTCTCTTTGTTTTCGGCAACCCATCCCACTATCCCGTCGGTTTGATTCAGATTAATTTTCCTGCCCATATTTGGATAAGACTTCAGACTTGCTTCCAGAACCATTTTTTTACTTTCATTGTCAAAAAGATAAATAAAACAAGCATCACATTTTGTCAGATTATATGAAACATCAATAATTTTTTTCATTATTTCGTCGAGGGAAAGTGTAAAAATATCCGTTGCTATCTCTTTCAGAATTTCAATTTCCTTGTCTTTTTCCTTTATTATTCTTTTTAATTTTATTGTTTCGTTATTCTTTGTCCGTTTTTGCATATAATAGCTCCTTTATGCAAAAATATTATATATTATCCTTTTTATATGGTCAATATATAAGAAAAATGTTCATAATATTGTGGTTTTGTGATTTTATGTAATTTTTCTGTAAAAAAATGTCGGATGACAATCGGATGAAAGTCAAATGGCAGATTTAAATATTGATGGTTACAATTTTATTTTACTATAAATATCTTTCCCCTTAACACCTGCTTGCTGTATTTGTTTAATACCACGTAATAATATATACCTGACGATACTTCTTTTCCTCCCCTGTTTTTGCAATCCCATACTACCCGTGCTCCTGCAAACGTGTTTAACGCAACCACGCTTTCTCCTGATACCGTATATATCTGCACAGTGCAATCCGGCGGTAAATTCGCAAACTTTATCCCTTTGCTTTCCCCGCTCTTCTTATACGGGTTTGGATACGCTATTATCGGTCCTTCCGGATATTCGTTTACGTTGCTCGTTATTACCGGATGTCTGCCGTTTCCATATTCATCGTTATAATATCCGTCCTGATAATCTGCACTTACCGTGTTCTCTATGAACCCCTTGCCGTCTGTTTTGCTCATCTTTACCTTAAATTCTATTATTATCTTTTCTCCGGGTTTTAATTCCATGTCCTTTGGCATCTCCCACGTTACTACTCCTGCCTCTATCACCGGATTTACTACAAAATAATTGCTCACAAATTCCACTTCTCCCGGCAGAGTATCCCATACCTTTATATTATAGGCGCTTACTTTGCTGTCTCTGTTCTCTATTATTATCCTGTATTCTATTATTGCTCCTGTACCTGCATTCTCCCCGTCCGACGTAAGCGTTATCTCCAGTTGTGCAGGATGCATGTCAGGCGTTATCGTCACTGTCGGCGTCATTGTGCTCGTTCTCGTTTCTGTTGGCGTCTCCGTTGACGTGCTCGTGTCCGTCTGCGTCATTGTTTCAGTTGCACTCATCGTTATTGTTTCCGTCGGCGTCCCTGTCCGAGTTATCGTTAATGTCATAGTTTCCGTTGATGTCCTCGTTACTGTCGGCGTCATTGTTGCAGTGTTCTGCGACGTGTTCGTCGGCGTTAACGTATCTGTGCGCGTGCTTGTGCTCGTCCTCGTTGACGTTGCCGTCGGTGTTATCGTGCCCGTTGCTGTTTCAGTGCGCGTTGACGTTGCCGTCGGTGTCCATGAATTCGTCGGCGTATTTGTCCAAGTGTTAGTCCACGTCGGCGTATTTGTCGGCGTGTTTGAAGATATCGTATCTGTCCAGGTAAGTGTCGGTGTCCGCGTTCTCGTATTAGTTGAAGATGGCGTATCTGTCCACGTTGGTGTTGACGTTCGTGTATCCGAAGGACTTGCAGTTGCAGAAGGTGTTAACGTTACTGTCCTCGTCTGCGTATTCGTCCACGTGTTGGTCCATGTCGGCGTATTTGTTGGCGTGTTTGACGATATCGTGTCCGTCCAGGTGAAGGTTGGCGTCCGCGTCCGTGTATTTGTATTTGTCGGCGTTGGCGACGGCGTCCGTGAATGCGTCGGCGTCGGCGTCCGTGTGTTTGTCGGCGATGGTGATACTGTATTTGTGTACGTGTACGTCTGCGTCGGCGTCCGCGTATTTGTCCACGTCGGCGTATTCGTTGGCGTATTGGACGATATTGTATCCGTGAATGTGAACGTTGGAGTCCTGGTTCTTGTATTAGTATCTGTCAAAGTTGGTGATGGTGTCCGTGAATATGTTGAAGTCGGCGTCCGTGTGAACGTCGGCGTTGGAGATACCGTATTTGTGTATGTTGACGTCCGTGACGGCGATGGCGATGGGCTCGGCGTCGGTGTCCGTGAATACGATGGCGTTGGCGTCCGTGAAGGCGATGGCGTGGGTGTCCGCGACGGTGATGGACTTGGACTAAATGTCCTTGTCCACGTCAACGTCGGTGAACGCGTAAACGTAAAAGTAGACGTGCGTGAAAGCGTGGACGTCGGAGTAATTTGAGGAGTATTGGTCCGCGTGTATGTGTAAGTCATGGTTGCGGTTCTTGTTCTCGTTGAAGTATTTGACGGTGATGGACAATATAACTGAACTGCTACGGACGTATTAAGCGTTCCAGTTGTCCACGTAACCGTAGCATAATTTGTAGCGGATGTGCACCATGCAGGACAATACCAGTCAGTCGAAAACCAGCATGGATTTAATTCATAAACAAACGTCTTACAGGTATTTGCTTCAAAGCCAAGCGGGAAATACAAAGTAAACCTATCCGGCGTAGCATCATTGCGATACATAATTCCATCGTTTATGTCATTATAATAATATGGATTTCCCATTGTCCACGCACAATAAGTTGGTGACGTCCAGTAATCCGTAATTAAAACCGGATTTCTCGTATAACCGCCGGATACGCAAACAACAATTGTAAAAGTTACCGGGCCCCCGGTAATCATGCTTGTCTTTGGCGTACTTTTTTGTATTGAAAACGTTGGTGACGGCAACGGCGTTACGGGATTTAAAGTAAAATGTCTCCTGAAATATAACATTTTCTGACCACTGGGATCCCATTCATTTGCACCGGATGATGCGTCGTTGGAATATGACCATGCTGATACTCTTTTTCCGTCCGAAGGGTCGTATAACGGCTTTGCCCATGTGGTTACTCCAACCTGCACGCCATTTTCCCACAAAGTATCATTATAATTTAAAGTATACCATGCATTTCCGTTTCCATCGTTTGGCGGCGGCGAATTATAAACGTTCGTATACGAAAGTTTCATATTATCAGTATTGCTTGAAATATAAGCATGCAGACCGCCCGAACACGTAACGTCAAGAGTAAAAGCCCCCCATATCTGGCCGCCTGCAGTATCTGTCACAGCAATTGCAATTACATTATCACCGGTTGTATTTAACAATCCAATGGGAACATTTACACATGCCGGTTCACTCGGAGAATCCCAGTTAACGTAAGTAAATGCACCAATGTAATTACCATTTAACCATACTGAACTATGGTCATCCCCATTTATACATAAAGTGGCACTTGTTGGAGTGCACGTCGCGCTGTGTATGTTAAAGGTAAAAAAAATATTTAACAATAAAAAAAGTAAAATAAATATTTTTTTTATACTTTTATTAGTCATCTTACAACAATTTCCTTTTCTCTCCCTCACTTTAAAACGGTTTAATTTAAAACGATTTAATAAAAATCTTATCATTATAATTATATAAATTAAATAATGATATTTCAAGTATTTAAAAAAAATGATTTTATGATATGAAACAGGAATATACAAAACATATGATATTTACAATAATCCAGTTAATTAATTAAATAGATATAAATCAGGATGTATGATATTGACAAATTGCAGGTTTCTTATGACATTTAAATCTTACCATTCACTTCTGTCTTTAATGGTTGTTTTTCGTGTAATTGATGATTTCAAAAAAGCCCAGCCATAAATAATCAGGGTGATCCAGCATACAACGGGATGAAAAATCCATTCCCATCTTTTTTTTCTGATAAATCCGGCTGTCATCTGAAAAAAAAGTGGTAATATTGTCACACAAAAAAACACGAACAAGAATATGCTTTTGACCGGGAATTTTGACCATGGATAAGTGCGTTGTTTTTCTTTTGAAAAAAATAAGAAATCATAAATCCTGCGGGATTGTTTTTTAATAAAAGATTTTATATCCGGCGAATAAACATGGATTATTCCGGTTTTTACCTTTACAAATTTATTTTTTCCGGTTTTTAAAATTTCATAGATGACGTCAATGTCAAACATGTATGGTTTATAATTCGTTTTTAAAAGACATTCTTTTCTTAAAAAAGTCCCGTTTGCCCCTATCGTTGGTATTTTTTTTTCGTCAAGTTCAACGATAAAATATTTTTCCTTATCCGTAATTTTCAAATCAAACCCCGTCCATTTTCCGGTAACGTAACTGTATTTATCATAATTTCCTATAAACAAACAAAGCGGGTCATTTACTCCCGACATTGCAAAATATTTCGTCAGGGGTTTATCCTTTTCCCTGAAAAAGAAAAAAAGCGGCTCTGTCCCTATTATGTCCGGTTCAGTCAGGAACGGTTCAACCATGTCCCTTACGTAATTATCGTCCGGCATTATGTTGTCACTGTCAATTAATGCAATTATCTCCCCTTTTGCCATTTCAATTCCAACGGACTTTCCAGCTTCCCCTGTTTTCAACGGATTATTGCAAACCGTTATGTTTAAGTCCGTTTTATACTTTTCTATTATCTTTAAGGTGGAATCCGTAGACCCGCCATCAGGCATAATTATTTCCAGTTTTTCCTTTGGATAATCCTGGTCAACTATGGCTTTTAAGCATTCTGCTATCGTTTTTCCGGAATTGTATACAGGAGTTATTATTGATATCAGAGGCCATTCTTTATCTTCCATTATTTTATTCCTTTTTTCTCTGGAAGTCCAGTATATGACCGATAACGGCCTTACCCGCCTTGAATAAAAATGCAAAATCATCAAAATTTCTGATGCTTAAAATCTGCCGCATTATAAATCCGGGCGTCATAAATGCCTTATAAATGTCGTCGCATATTTTCATGACGTCTTCCGGCTGCATGTCGGGAAATTTAAAAACCGGAATTGTCATGTCAAATTTTTCCCAATCTCCGGGTTTAAACCGCAGCCAGTCATTTTCAACCGACTGTTTATAAAGCGGAGTTCCCGGATACGCAATTACAACCGTCGCCTGCAGCATGTCTGCCAGACCTTTATCAAGAAGTTTTCTTGCCAGTTCATAGGTTCTTAATGCATCATCCTTTGTTTCCCATGGATATCCCACCATAATCGTAAGATGAACCCCGATTCCTGCGTCCTTTGCTATTTTACATCCTTTTTCAATATCTTCCACTTTCGTTCCCTTGCATAATCTATCAAGGGTTGACTGGTTTGCCGACTCGAGTCCGAATTTTAACAGTCTGAATCCGGCTTTTTTCATTAATGGAGCAATCGCTTCATTTATATAATCAAACCTGAAATTTGCCATTAATGATAACTTATATCTTCTTTCAATAATTCCCTGACAGAACGTTTTAAGCCATTCTCCCCTGGGAAACGTTCCCGTATCGTCAAAAATTTCCTTTACATTATATTTTTTTGTCAGAAAATCAATTTCATTAAGAAGGGATTCCGGCGTTCTTGTCCTGAAAGTTGGAAATAGGGTTGTCCATGAACAAAAAGTGCATTTTGCCCAGGGGCAATCCCTTCCTACCATGGTATACGTATATGGCGAATGTTTAAAAAACTTTTCTCCGTAAAGTTTCCATCTGGTTAAATCCCTGTCTATAAAAGGCAGCGAATTTAAATCATGATTTAATTTAAACGTCCCTGTATTTTTTATTTCACCGTTTTCCCTGTACCATATTCCGGGTTCAAGCGGAGTTCCTTTGCTGATGCAATCTGCAATGGATAACAACAAAAAATCATAATCCCCGCCTGTTAATACGTAATCAACCTTTGAATTAAGCATCGTTTCTTCCGGCATTGCAGTTACATGGTCACCCATTAAAACAACCCTGGTTTCGGGCAATATCTGTTTTATTTTTTCCACAATGTTCCAGTGCTGTATTACAACCGGAGTTTTCGTTTCCATTGCAATCAGGTCGGGATTTTCCTTTATCAAAATGTCTTCAAATTGTTTGTAAGTATGCATTTCAGCAATTGAATCGTTCCATACTACGTCATAACCGTTTGTTTTCAACAACGTTGCAGCAGATGCAGGCACCATTGGATAAATAAAAGACGGATTATGAAACCACTGGAATTGCCTGTTTTGTCCAAGTGTTGGCGTCCCGTCACCGGTTAAAGGCGGATAAGATATCATTACTTTCATTTTATGCTCCCGTTATTTTCTTCAGTTAATTTTTTTGATAATAAACCAAAAACAAAATAAATCCCGTATGCTACGTGAGTTATAAATATTCCTGCCATTGTTAATACTACGGTTTTTGGTCTTTTTAATTTAATACCGTCTATAAATAACAGCAATAAATAAACAATCAAAGGCAATGTCCATAAAACCATCATTTTTTTTAAAAAAAACACCGGCAAAATAAAACTTACAAGATATAAAAGAAAAAATGTCGGAACAAAATAAGACAATCTGAAAGAGGTTTCCGGAAATTTCTTTACGAAATACCCCCTGTGAGTTGCATAATTTATTACCTGTCTTAAATGTCCGAGGGGAAAATCCCTTCTGTGATGATAAACAAGAACGTCGGGGTCATATATGATTTTCATTTTTAAATCCTTTACGATTTTCAAACAAATAACCGTATCCTCCCCGGGCCAGAATTCGGTGTTAAATCCCCCGATTTTTTCCAGGACGTCTTTCCTGATTATAAGATTACAGGAAGGAAAATCGTCAACTTCCCTCCTGCTCCGGGGAATGTAACGATATCTGCAGCCGCCTCCGCCCAGAAACGAAGAATATATGTATCCGCTGACTTTTTTTGAAAAAGAATCGTTTTCAGGCGTTACGGCAGGACCACCAACGGCTGCAACTTCTTTGTCGTTTTCAAAAATAGCAACAGCAGACATAAGCCAGTTAACGTCAGGATAAACGTCGTCGTCAATAAATGCGATTATTTCGGATTCGGTATTTTTAATTCCTATGTCTCTTTTTTTACCCGGATTAATGCTACCGGTAGGAATAGTCTTAATCCGGAACGAATAATTGCCGTTTACGTTTTCTTCTTCGTCAGGCAGGATAATTACGTTAATCAGTTTTTTATCGTAGTTTATCTTTTCTATGCAGGATAAAGATTCAAAAACATAATCGTTTATTTTTTTTACGGGAATTATTATTGCAACGCTTTTCAATTTATCTCTCCACCCGGTTATCTAATTTATCGTAATATTTCAGGATTTTTAATCTGTAAAACACGGCAAGTGTATCCCATAATATGTTAAAAATCGTCTTTATCGTTATGTGACCGTATTTGCCTTTGTAATCAACCACAACGGGCGCTTCTGAAATTTTGTAACCATAATGATGTGCCAGGACAAGCAGTTCAAGGTCAAAAGCATAACCTTTTATGAGCAACTTATCAAAAGTACTATCCAGCACCTTACGCTTAAATAATTTAATTCCTGTCTGGGTATCCCGCAAAGGCAGGCCAAACAATAATTTAACTATTAAAAAATAAACCATTGATACAATTTTTCTTTTAACGGGATAATGTAAAACTGATTCCGGATGCCTTTTTGAACCGATGACAACGTCTGCATTTTCCTTTTGCATTATCTTAAAAAGCACTTCAAATTGTCTCGGATGAATGTCAAGGTCTCCGTCCAGGAACATGATAAGGTCTCCTTTTGATTTTTTAAATGCCCATTTTAAGGCATGCCCCTTGCCCTGGTTTTTTTTTATCCTGTAAATATGGATATGATGTTTTTTCATTTTATTTGCTTTTTTAAAAGTCATATCCTTTGAGCCGTCATCCATGACTATAATTTCATAATTGATTTTTAAATTTTTGAAATATTTGTCCGTTTCCAGTATGTTTGCCGCCGCATAAAGTTCTTCGTTATACATTGGCATTAGTATTGATAATTTTTTAAACTTCACTGATTTTTACCTTTCTGTTATTTGCTTCAACTATAATGATACTAAAAACAAGTATCAATAAATTCACTATAAAAAGTACGCCCAACACGACGTAAAAAGTTGAATGAAAAAACCATAAAATAACGGCATACAATATTATACCAGCATAAACAACAAACATAAATGCATAATTATGAACCGCTAGATTATAATTGATTATCACGTTCAAAAGAACGAGCGGCAAAATCGCAATTCCAAATATCTGGACAATTTTTTTAATGGCATAATATTTTCCGCCGCCGGTTAACAGCCATAAAATAAAATCGGGAAAAATGTAACAAAAAACTATTCCAACCAAACTTAATAAAAAAGTCAGCATTAAACTTTTATACAACATTTTCTTTGGGTTTATGTTTAATTCGTAATGCTCTGAAACCTTTGGAAACAGAGCAGTTACTATTGCAGACGGAAAAAACAAAAATGCTTTACCTATTATTGACGTTACTGCATAAAGGCCTGCCTCTTCTTCCGGATAAAAATGTTTTACCATAAATAAATCTACGTATCCCAGCAATGAAAATCCGAGCAATGAAAATAAAACAGGCAATGCAAATGTTAACATATCCTTAAAATACGTTGTATTTTTTCTATCATCGTTTTTTAATTTAATTAAATTTGACAACATAAAAAGACCGACTATGTATGCACACGTTCCTGAAAAAAAAGTTGTGCCAAGGGCTCCATAAACGCCAAAACCAAAATAAACAAACAAAATCAAAAACAACAACCTGCATAAAGCATCTATGATTATATTAATTCCGTAACCCAAAAATCTTTGCAGTCCCTGAAGGACTCCCCTTACAACCGGCAGAATAAAATACATAATAAGAACAAAGCCAAGAACGTAAACTAGTTTTTTGTCTTTTAAATTAAAAAAATCTTTTATTAAATCCGCAAAGAAAAAAAACGTAAAAAACACAAAAATGCTTATAATAAAAAGCCATTTACTTGCATCACGGAAAAGATTGCCTATTTCTGCCATTGCTTCTCTTGCTTTCAACGACGAAGTTTTATTTACAATGCTCATCTGAATCGCCATGCAGGGCATTGAAACCACCATAATAATGCCAAGCAAAGTAGCCAGTGCACCGTAATCTTCCGGCTTTAGATTACGAGTGGCAAACATGTGAAAAACAAAATTTGAAAGATTCACAATGCTTGACGCGACAAATAAAATAAAAGAATCTTTTACTAAATTATCTTTATTATCCATCAAATATAAAATCCATAACGTTAAAAGTTCGTTATTTAATTAAATACGGGTTTAATTTTTAAAATTTTCGACCTTGCAACTTCAGAAACATAAACGTTGTTTTCCTTGTCTATTGCTATGCCTAAAGGGTCGGAAAAAATTTGTTTTTCCTTTATGTCAAGCTTTATAGTTCCTGTATATCTGGGTTTCTTTGCCTTTAAGTCATACACTATTACTTCCTTTGATCCCGATGACGTTGCATATAAAAAATCGTTTGAATCTATTGCAATCATTGGCCATAACGGGACCGATTCATACCATGAATTTACTTTAATGAATTGAACCGGATTTAAATCCGACGTTAAAACGACTATTCTTTTATTGCCCGCATCAGTAACATAAACATTGTTTTTGGAATCAAATGCTATTGAAAAGACCTCAAGAAATTTATCGCGTCCTTTACCAGCGCCGCCTATGGGTTTGCCAATTCTGTTTCCACTAAGGTCAAATCTATGAACTCTGCTCGTTCCGGTATCTGCCACAAATAAAATACCGTATTTATTTACTGCAACGTTTCTCGGACTATAAAAGCCTGCTTTTGCACCGCCTATTTCCATTTCATATTTTCCATCAGATGAAAACTTTTGTATTCTTCCATTCCAGGAATCTGCCACATAAACGTTGTTTTGGTTATCAACGGCTACGCCTGATGGTTCGTTAAATTCACCATTTTTATTTCCTTTTTTACCAAAACTGTTAACCATTTTTCCATCAAGGGTAAATTTACATATTCTATGATTATTTAAATCCGCAACGTATAAAAAATCATCGTTTGATACCGTTATTCCTCTTGGAGAATTTAATTTTCCTGCTTTATTTTCTGCTCCGTCAAATTCTGCAATTACCTCTGCTTTTATCAGTTTGACGGGCTCGCCTCTTTTTACTTTTGATACCAATACAACCGTTCCGACAAGCAAAACGGCAACTATAAGTACGATAAAACTATTGTTACTTTTCTTTTTCTTTTTATCTTTTTTCTTTTTTGCTTTTGCCATTTAATGCCTCCTTTAATTTGTTATTTTCAAAGTTAAAATTTTGCCCATTGAATGGTCTGTCACAAGCACCTTTCCATCCTGAAGAACTGCAATTCCGACAGGACACATAAATTTAACTCCAAGCACGTCCTGGTCAAAAAATTTTTCGCCTGAACCATTCATGTTATACCTCATAATCCTGTGCTTTGAAGCGTCTGAAATAAAAACAAATTTGTTTTTGTAATCAATGTCAATGTATGGCTCCATAAGACATCCTTCTACGACCTGTGCATCGTTCCAGCCATGGACTTTAAACTCCCTTACAAATCTGCCTTCCGTAGTTAAAACCTGAACCCTGTAATTTCTTCTGTCCAATACGTAAAGATTGTCATCCGGTCCCTGTTTTATTGAAAACGGTTCCCAGAATTCACCGGGCCCCTTGCCGCCTGGCTCATCACCGCCTTTTCTTTTTTTGCCAAACGTTGCAAGATACCTTCCCTTGCTGTCAAATTTTTCTATTTTGCACCATCCTGTGTCAACTATGTAAATATTTCCGCTTTTATCGACCCCGACGTCTCTTGGTCCCCACATGCCTCTGTCCCTCCCCACTTCCATGAGATAACTACCCGTATCTGAAAAAACCTGCACTCTGCCATTCCACGTGTCTGCCACGTAAATGTTTCCGTCAGGGCCTATGTCTATGCCGCACGGCTCCTTAAAATCACCCGGGCCGTCGCCTTCTTTACCCCATGTTAAAATAAAATTACCCGCGGCATTAAATTTTTGTATTCTGTTGTTCTTTGAATCAACGACGTATATGTCGCCTGATTTATCAACTGCAATGTCCTTTGGCGTATTAAAAAATCCGCGTTCAGAACCAGGTGCACCTCCTGTTTCAAGAATGTTCTGAGGTTCAGCCGACACCTTGTTTTCATTTCTGACGTTTGCCGGCGTAAACATAATTAAAATGGTAATTACAAGAAGTATAAACAACGATAAAATTATTATTTTTTCCTGTTTTGACATCAAAGACAAATCTATCATAAAATCCTCCGTTTTTAAAAAATGTTTGGGAATATACCGTATAAAAACGTTTGACAAACACGTTTAACGAACTTCGTTACAAAATATCTGTAAAAAATGTTTTTAAAAGAACGATCCGGCTACTGCTGCCAGAATTCTTTCAGGTCTTTTCTTATGTAAACGACGAAATCATAAGAACCGAGGTCATTCCACACGTCCCTGTATATAAATCTTTTCCAGAGCATGTTTACTTTTTCGCCAAATGGTGCGCTCCAGAATTTGCCCTCATCAGGCGCCCACCATTCGCGTAATTTATACCTTTCAAAATAATAATCGTCTTTTAACAAATCATAGACGCGCTGGTCATGTCCCCTGTTTGCTTCTTCAATGCCTGATAAAATTATGGGTTTACCTTTTTCATATTCGGGAATGTTTTTTGGCTGATATGCAATTTTGTTAAAA
>JAGNJD010000044.1 GCA_018000835.1 Candidatus Goldiibacteriota bacterium
TGGTCTTACCCGAGGATAAGGGTTGACCATTTAATGGAATTTTCATGGAAATATCTTTTACCCATTGCTTTAATAAATATGATAATAACCGCATTTGTAATGAAAATTGTAGGATAAACTATGATTAATTACGTTAAAAACATAATAAAAGGTTTCATAAGTTTGTGTGAAGGACTTGGAGTAACGCTTAAACATTTTTTCAGGCCTTCATTTACGGTTCAGTATCCTGAGCAAAGGCCAAAACTGCCTTTGCGTTTCAGGGGGAGGCTTGTTATGCCCGTTGACAAGGAAAAAAATGACAATCGCTGCACTGCATGCATGCTATGCGTAAAAGCGTGTCCGAATCATTCAATAACAGTTGAAAAAATGACAGGCGAAGATGGCAGACCAAAGCCAAAATCGTCAAAGTATTTGTATAACCTCGGAACGTGCATGTTTTGTAATCTGTGCGTTGAGGCATGCACTTTTGCGGCAATAGTCATGTCCGATGAATATGAACTTGCAGTTTATGACAAAGATAAACTAAAAATAGACCTGGTTTCTGAAAAATACAATTTAACCGGGGCAAAAGAAAAATGGTGGTTTTCAAAATTTAAGGAGGAAGAATAAGGAGTTTTATAATGGCACTTGTAATTTTTTATCTGCTGTCTTTTCTTACGGTTGTTGCTGCGATATTAATGGTAACGTCGCGCAACATTTTTCACAGTGCATTATATCTTGCCGCTGTCCTGTTTGGCGTAGCCGGCATATTTGTCCTGCTTAATTCTTATTTCCTTGCCGGCATACAGGTTTTGATTTACATTGGCGCAGTCGTAGTATTAACCATATTCGTAATAAACCTGACGCATAAAATTACCGGTGCGGACGTCCCACAGTTTAACAAACAGATAGTCCCTGCCTTTGTCGTGTCTCTTTTATCCACGGTTCTTATCATTCTTGCGGTTTTAAAGACGGACTGGTTTCATAGAATGCAGGGAGGTAACGTTGCAGTAGTTGACAATACTGCGTTGATAGGGAAGCAGTTTTTAACTGATTTCATAATCCCGTTTGAAGTAATTTCGGTTCTGCTTCTTGCCGCTTTAATAGGCGCCATAGTTCTTGTAGCAAAAGACAGAGGTGATGAAAAATGATTACACTTGGTCATTACATGGTTTTATCTGCAATATTGTTTGGCATAGGCATTTTTGGAATATTGACGAGAAGAAATGCAATAGGCATTTTAATGTCACTTGAACTCATGTTTAATGCAGTTAACATCAACATGGTGGCATTTTCCAAATTCTTTACTCCGGAGGGAGTTTACGGGGAATTATTTGCCATTTTTATTATTGCAGTTGCAGCAGCAGAAAGCGTCCTTGGCCTTGCAATAATTCTTGCGATATACAGGAAAAAACAGACGGTTAATGCAGACGAAATGAACATTATGAAATACTAACGGAGGTATAAATTGAATTACGTTATTTTACTTGGATATCTGATACCGTTTTTGCCATTGCTGGCATTTGTCATAATTATTTTTTTGACGAGAAAATTTCGTTTAACGAGTGCCGTCATAAGCATATCGGCCATATCCATTTCTTTTATTTTATCCTGCATAATTCTTTTCCTGCGGGTAAACGACGTAAACGTCCATAACGTAATGGAATATAACCTGCCATGGTTATATGCAGGAAATCTTAAAATAAATTTCGGCATTCTTATAAATAATTTAACGGCAATTATGCTTATCATAGTAACGCTTGTAAGTATGCTTGTGCAGATTTATTCAATTGGTTATATGAAGGATGACGAGGGGTTTTCGAGATTTTTTGCCTTTGTTTCTCTGTTTTCTTTTTCAATGCTCGGCCTTGTCATATCAAATAATCTGCTGCAACTTTACATATTCTGGGAACTTGTTGGGTTGTGCTCTTATCTGCTTATCGGTTTCTGGTATTACAAGCCAGAGGCGGCAGAAGCAGCCAAAAAGGCTTTTGTAGTTACGAGGTTCGGGGATTTCGGTTTTTTAATCGGAATAATTATTTTAACGACCAGCGCCGGCACATTTAATTTTCTTGAAATAGGTCAATATTTAAAAGCAGGGAACATGAGCGGTATGACGCTTACCATCGTTGTTCTGCTTTTGTTCTGTGGCGCAGCAGGAAAGAGCGGCCAGTTCCCGTTTCACGTATGGCTTCCTGATGCAATGGAAGGCCCTACGCCCGTCTCTGCCCTGATACACGCTGCAACGATGGTTGCAGCAGGCGTGTTTATGGTAGCAAGGTTATTTGACGTTTTTTCCTTATCCCCGGAGGCATTGAACATCATAGCATACGTCGGCGGTTTTACTGCAATATTTGCCGCAACCATAGCCCTTACCCAGGATGACATAAAAAGGGTTCTGGCTTATTCAACTTTGTCGCAGCTTGGTTACATGATGCTTGCCATGGGAGTATCCGGATATACTGCTGGTATGTTTCATTTATATAACCATGCTTTTTTTAAGGCACTGCTTTTTTTATGTGCAGGCAGCGTAATTCACGTTATGAATACAAATAACATCTGGGAAATGGGCGGACTTCACAAAAAAATGCCTGTTACTTCAATAACTTTCCTCATAGCAGCCTTTTCCATATCAGGAATATTCCCATTTTCCGGTTTCTGGTCAAAGGATGAAATACTCGTAAACGTTTACGAATCAGGAAATAAGATTTTATTTTATGCCGCAATCATAACCGCCTTTTTAACTGCTTTTTACATGTTTCGCATATATTTTGTAACGTTTATGGGTAATCTAAAAAACGAGCACGCACACGAGTCGCCAAAGGTAATGACGATACCTCTCGTGATACTTGCAATACTTTCCGTAATATCGGGTTTTATAGGCATTCCCGGCACTGAAAAATCAATTTATAATTTTTTATTTATAGGCGAAAGCCCTCACGAAGTTGTAATGAATTTAAACATAGCCGTAAGTTCAAACGTAATTGCGCTGTCGGGAATTGTTTTTGCATTTATTGTTTACGTGTTAGGAGTCGTAAAACCTGAGACAATGAAAAAGATTACGGGCCCGTTTTACGTCTTGTCAAAAAACAAATTTTATGTTGACGAGATATACCTGTTTTTGATTAAGACGGTATTCTTCTCAATAAGCAATTTTATAAAATGGTTTGACAGGCACGTGGTTGACGGCATAGTAAACGTCGTTGCATTTTTGTCAAGATGGGCAGGAGCAAAATTAAGACGTACCATATCAGGAGACCTGCAGAATTATGCCATGATAATTTTTTCCGGTTTTGTAATTATTGTAGTATTGTTTGCAATTTATAATCCGGATGCACTAAGAATCCTTGGAGGAAAATAAATGGGAATTTTTTCTTTTATGACGCACGTACCGGTGCTTACACTTATTTATTTAATGCCATTTATGGCATTTCTTATTCTGCTTTTTATACCTGAAAAAAATCTCAGGGCAATACGTCTTACGGCGTTAATTCCGGTCTGTATTTCTTTTTTACTCTCCATCATTTTGTTTTTTAACTACGACTACAAAGCAGGAGGACTGCAGTTCGTTGAAAAAGCAGAATGGATCAAATCACTCGGGATTAATTATTTTCTTGGCGTAAACGGGATAAACGTTTCCCTCGTCTTGCTTACAGGTTTTGTAATAGTTGCAGGCGTTTTTGCATCGTGGGACGTTACCTACAGACCAAAGGAATTTTTTATGCTTCTTTTGATTCTTGTAACCGGCGTTTTTGGCGTTTTTATGTCGTATAACCTTTTCTTGTTTTTCCTTTTTTATGAAATAGCCGTAATACCCATGTATCTGTTGATAGGAATATGGGGCACCGGTGACAAGGAATATTCTGCAATGAAACTTACTTTATATCTTCTGGTTGGGAGTGCATTAATACTTTCCGGCATACTCGGTTTGTATTTTGCAACAGGGCTTAATACTTTTGATTTTGACGTTATTGAAAAATTTAAATTCACGAAGGAATTTCAGATAATATTTTTCCCGATATTATTTCTCGGCTTCGGCATTCTCGCAGCACTATGGCCGTTTCATACGTGGTCGCCTGACGGACATGCATCGGCGCCAACGGCAGTTTCAATGCTGCATGCCGGCGTTTTGATGAAACTCGGTGCTTATGGATGCCTTGTCATAGCAGTATGGCTGTTGCCTGATGGTGCAAATTTCTGGCTGCCTGCAGTTGCCATATTAACCATTGTAAACATAGTTTATGGTTCAATAGGTGCAACTGCACAAAAAGACCTGAAATACATCGTTGCATATTCAAGCGTTTCACACATGGGAGTGGTTTTACTGGGCATTGCTGCGGCAAAAAATCCCGTTGCTCTTACGGGTTCAGTATTCCAGATGGTTTCTCACGGAATTATGACCGGACTTTTTTTTGCACTTGTCGGTATGGTTTATGGCAGAACTCATACAAGAATAATAACGGACATGTCGGGACTTTCAAAGGTTATGCCTAAATTTGCGGCTTTTTTTGTTATGACGGGTCTTTGTTCACTCGGCCTGCCCGGTTTGTCCGGCTTTGTCGCGGAAATTACCACGTTTATAGGTGCTTTTAAGGTATATCCCGTAGTTACTTTAATATGTGTTACAAGCATAGTCATAACTGCTTTTTACGTTTTACGCGTCGTTCAGATGATATTTTTTGGTCCGTTAAAAGAGGAGTTTAAAGACCTTAAAGATGCCGGCCCGGTAGAATTTATTTCACTTTTTATTCTTATGACGTTCATAGTTCTTGCCGGCGTTTATCCGTTTTATTTTATGAAAGTAATTTATTCGGCGGTTCTGCCGATATCACAAAAACTGGCAGGTATGTAAGACGCGCTGTAAATTAGAAATTTAATTTTTTTTAGATAAAAATTTTCCGGAGGTTTAATTTGAACTGGTTTTTATTGTCAGATGAAATGATGCTCGGAATTGCATTGATTTTAATTTTACTTATTGATTTTGTAAGTAAGAATAAAAGAATAATAGGTTATTTTTTCAACGTCGTAATATTAGTGCTTTTTATTTTCGTCATCTTAAACAAAAGAGAAGGGCAGGCATTTTACGGCGCGTTTGTTTATGACGGCGTTTCATGGTTCGCAAAAATTATTTTTCTATCCGGTGCTTTGTTAACCGGCTTGTTATCCGTATCCACGATTAAATTAAAAGAAAAATATTACGGCGCATATTACATGATTCTCGGTGCATCCACGCTCGGCATGATGTTCATGGCATCTTCAAAAGAACTCATAACCTTATACTTAGGCCTTGAACTTACTACGATTTCCCTTTATGCCTTGTCTGCAATTTATAAAAACGATTCAAATTCACTTGAAGCAGGCATTAAATATCTGTTACTCGGGGCGATATCGTCGGGATTGTTATTGTACGGCATATCGCTTGTTTATGGCATTACAAGGACGACTTATCTTGATGAAATAATATTCTACATTTCACAAAACGAAATAAATCCGGCTTTTGTAATGGGAGTAATTTTTATAATTCTGGGAGCGTCTTTTAAACTATCTGCAGTTCCGTTGCACGTCTGGACGCCTGACGTTTATCAGGGTTCGCCAACGGCAATAACAGGTTTTATCTCCGTTGCATCAAAATCAGCCGGTTTTGTTTTTGTCCTGAGATTACTTTCATACATGTTTTTAAATCTGAATTACGTATGGGTCCCCATATTATCGGTAATTGCTTTTCTTACGATGACAATTGGTAACCTGATTGCAATACCACAAAAAAACATCAAAAGACTGCTCGCATATTCAACCATTTCCCAGGCCGGTTACATGCTTGTGGGGCTCGTTGGTGCATCGGTAATAGGAATAAGTTCGGTCCTTTTTTATTTATTTATATATACTTTTACAAACATAGCGGCATTTGCAGTCGTTGCCGGAGTTGAAAAATACACCGGTTCATGCGAAATTTCCGAATATACAAGTTTGTCTCAGAGAAATCCGCTGCTTGCCCTGACTTTCCTGCTTTCCTTATTGTCTCTGGCCGGCATTCCTCCTCTTGCTGGGTTTGTCGGTAAATTTTATCTTTTTTATGCTGCGATGCAAAGAGGATACCTGTGGCTCGTAATACTGGCAGCTCTTAATTCAACGCTGTCGTTATATTATTATCTTATGGTATTAAAACAGATGTACATAAGAAACGAAAAAGCAGAAATGGAAAAGATAAAACTTCCTTTTAACGTCGTTCTTGTGCTCGTAATCTGCATTGCTGCAATAATTATTTTTGGGATAATGCCTACGGACATAATTGACCTTACGATAGATGCAGGTCAGGCAATGTTTGCAAAATAAGATAACAAACTGTAAATATCAAGCGACAGATGGCAGATGAAAACAAAATAAATAATAGTTTTTCATTTATCTGTTTTACCTGGTTTAAACTTTCCCATTTTGTTTCCCGTTATATTCGTGTATCACCGTAATACTTTTTTTACTTCCTGAAATTTATTGCAGATGATTTCACACAGGATGCAATAATTTTTTCATTTTTGGAATGAATAAAAATATTTTTTATTTGCCCTTTTTTGCCTTTTTGCTTTTTGTTTTTTTAATTTTTCAATTTTTTTCAGATTTTCAGACGTGCCATAAAGCAATTTTTCAACTTTATCGCAAAGCAATCTCCTTGCAAGAAACCTGTTTAATTCTCGTTCACGCGTTTGATTACATTTTACTTCTATTTTTGTAGGAACGTGTTTCAGATAAACCGCATTGTGGGATTTATTTGCCTTTTGTCCGCCCTTTTTCCCCGAAAGAATGAATTTTTCGGATATGTCTTTTTCCTGCACGTTCAATCTTTGCATTCTAAGTTTTAATTCGTTTATCTTTTCCGGATTTATCATTTTTTCCTCATTTATAATGTTAAACATGATTATATAATAAATATTGTGGTTTAAAAGCAAGAAATTCATTTTTTTTAATAAACAGATGTTCGTGCTTTTTCCCGAAACATAAATAAAATTATTTTGTCTAAAACAAATATAATGATAAAACAGGTGAAAATATGAACGAAACAAATGATGACCTTAAAGAATTACTTGCATTTCATGAAATGATTTCATTGTTATGTTTTAACATTAATTTTACTAAAAGATACGAGGAATTTACCTTATCACAGATATCGGATATATTGGAAATAGAAGAAGAAAAAATAGAAAAAGCAATGCGTATATTCAGGCGCATAGGAATGGCAGGAATTTACAAAGATAAATTAAATAATATAATATTTGAAATGACTGATACTGATGACTCTGTAGTAAAAAATACGATTTTTGAAGTAATATGGGAAAATAAAAGGGAATATTCCGAGATTTACCAGAAAATGCTTAAACATACCATAGAACAAAATCATGGTAATAATTAAATTTGCAACAATCCTTCCATTAATTTTACCGGACAGCAATGATTTCTGATACATTCACGTTTTGACTATCAAAGCTTGACACCTGTCATAAACAGGGTATAATTAAACGGGTAAAAACAAGAAAAAAGTGGCATAAATTATGCTTTTGAAAAATAAAAAAATATCAGGTTAAAAAATGAAACAAAAAAAATATAAAACAGATGATAGCACAGGACTTAAAATACCCATTGTCGGTGAAAAAAATACTCCGTGGCAGGATGATGACGCACAGAATGAGGCGATAAAGTATAAAACAGGCCCATTGCTTGTCGTTGCAGGCGCAGGAACAGGTAAAACAAGGGTTATAACACAAAAAATTGCATATCTTATAAACGAAAAAATTGCAGAGCCGTCACAAATACTTGCTCTTACTTTTTCTGAAAAAGCAGCAGATGAGATGGAAAAAAGGGTATATGAACTCGTCCCTTATGGCATGATAGATGTGCACATATCAACATTTCATTCCTTTGGTCATTCAATCATAAACGATTCTTTTGCTGATTTACGTATTGCACCTGACTGGAAATTAATAACGGATATTGATGCCATAATTCTCGTAGTCCAGAACGTAGACAGATTTAATTTAAAAATATACAAACCATTAAACAATCCTGCAAAATATTTCAGGGAAATGCTGGATTTTATATCAAAGTTAAAAGATAACCTTATAAAACCGGAGATTTATTTAAAATATGCAGAAGATATGATAAACAAAGCAGTAAGTGATGAGGAAAAAGAACTTGCAGAAAAGCACATGGAACTGGCGCATTTTTATTCGGTTTACGAGGAATTAAAGACGGAAAAAAATCTGCTTGACTATGGCGACCTGATAATGGTTCCTTATTATCTTTTTCTGGAGAAAAAATCGGTTCTTTCAAAATATCAGGAAAAGTTTAAATACATTCTGATTGATGAGTTTCAGGATACAAATTACGCCCAGTTTGAATTTATAAAACTCATTGCAGATAAATACAGAAACATAACAGTCGTAGGTGATGATGACCAGATGATATATCGTTTCAGGGGTGCTGCAATATCAAACATAATGGGTTTTAAGGATTATTATAAAGATGCAAAAGTAATCGTGTTAAAGACGAATTACCGCTCGGCGCAGATGATACTTGATGCATCGTATAAACTGATTCAGAATAATGACGACCGGCTTGAGAAAAAACTAAACGTTGTTAAAAAACTTGAATCAAAATACAGGCAGGTTCACAGATTAAATCCGGTAAACGTAAACGTATTTTCAAACTTTTCGGAAGAAGCAGATTTTGTGGCAGATGAAATAGAACGTCTGATTAAGGAAAAAAAATATACGTTCAGGGATTTTGCGGTTCTTGCCCGGTCAAAAAACGATGCAAAAATTTTTTTAAAAACCTTTGAAAGAAGAAAGATAAAGTATTTGTTTACGGGAGACGAGGGTTTATATAATAAAAGGGAAGTCCAGTTTTTTGTAAATTTTTGCAGGATGCTTGCAACGCCTTATGAGTTTAATCCGTTGTTTGACGTTGCAATATCGGAATATTATGGTATAGAACCGTTTTTAATGTCAAAGATAATAAACAGGGCATCTGATTATTCAATTCCGGTTTGCGATTTTTTAAAAAAAACCGATAATTATCCTGAACTGAACATAAGCGAAGCGGAAAAGAAAAAAATAGATAAACTTGTTTCTGACATAGATTATTACAGCGGACTTGCAGCAAAAGGATTTTCTGCAGGAGAGATTTTATTTGAATTTGTAAGTAAAAACAGGATTTTTGACAATCTGATGAAACAAAACAGCATTGAAGCAGACCAGAAAATTGCAAACATATCAAAATTTTTTGAAATTGTAAAACAATTTTCAGTAAATGAGGATTATAATACCTTACAAAATTTCGTAAATTACATTGATTTACGACAAAAAGCAGGGGATAAACCTGCTGCTGATTTATTTCAGGACATAGATGATGACGTTGTTCTCGTGTCAACAATACATAAGGCAAAAGGACTTGAGTTCCCCGTGGTATTTCTTGTCGCCCTGATTCAGGACAAATTCCCGGGGAAAATAAGGAATTTGTCTTCATTGCCGTTGCCGGAACAACTGATGCGTGACCTGGTGGACGAAGAAACGTATCAGAGGGAAGAGGAACGCAGATTGTTTTACGTTGCAATGACAAGAGCAAAGGACGTTTTATACCTTACTGCGTCCAGACAATATGAAGGGGCAGGCGACAAAAAGATAAGCATGTTTTTAAACGAGATTGGTTATACGGAACCGGAAAAAAGCATGATAAAAACGAAAAGCCCGGAAGAAAAAATAAAATATTTTGAAAGAAAGGAACCGATAATAATAGACGTAAAAAATAAAATTGAAAACGTCGTTTTAAGCAATTATCAGATAGATGATTACATAACATGCCCTTTTAAATATAAATTAATACACGTCTTAAAAATGCCCATAAGGGAACAGCCGCAAATAATTTATGGGCAGGCAATGCACAGGGTGGTGTCTGAATTTTTTAAAGCAAAACAGGAAGGAAAGGAATTATCAATTGACGATTTAAAAAACATATTCAAATCGTTATGGAAACCAATTGGTTTTATTTCGCCCAAACATGAAAAGGACAGATTTGATAAGGGTATTGAAAACATTGAAAGATTTTATCAGAAAGAAAAAGAAAACAATGCAATGCCAAAGTATCTTGAAAAGAGTTTTGAATTTAAACTTGCAGAAAAACTTACCATAATAGGAAGATGGGACAGGATTGACGAAGTGGATGGAAAATCGGTTATCCTTGATTATAAGACGTCTGACGTGAGTTCAGTAGAAGATGCAAAGAAAAAAATTGATTCTCCAAACGTTTATAATCAGTTAAAACTTTATGCAATTGCTTTTGAAAAAATATTCAATAAACCCGTGGATGAAGTAGGGGTTTATTTCCTTGAATCAACCATTATCGTTACAAAAAAAATACGGAATGACGTTTTACAGAAATACGAAGAAAAAATTTTAAGCGTGGCTGATGCCATCAAAAACGGAAAATTTGATGCAAAACCGGAAGCCCATGTCTGTTCAATGTGCGCGTTTAATAATATTTGTTCATTTTCAAAAGCAGACGTGCTTTTCTGATTTTTGATATTAAAGGAATCTGATCCCGAAGAAGTTGAATAACGATAACTGCATGGTTGAACAGGAATAAAAAAGGTTGAATGGTTTTCAGATAAATTTTATGTTATAATATAGAAAAATAAAATATAGAGGGATAAAATGAAAAATGAAGTGAAAAGGAAAACCGTTATTTCATTGATATGCGGCCGTCTTGGTTCTGTTTTTATCTCCACCGTAGTACGGGGCATTGAAAACAGAATAAATGAAACAAAAGAATACAGGGTTGAAATTTATTCATCCGATTCATCAACTCCTGACGATGCCGGCAAATCCATAGAAAAAATAATAGAAGAAAAAAATTCAGACGGCATTATTGTAATAAGTTCTACTCCAAAACAAAATTCTTTAAAACAACTTAAGAAAAGCAAAATACCGGCTGTTTTTATTGAAAGGGATTATAACGGGCATAATAGCGTTATCGTTGATAATTTTAAAGCAGGTTATAATGCCGGAAAATATCTTATAGAAAAAGCAGGCAGGAAAAAAATAGGAGTAATACTTGACCCGCAGATAGGGGAAAAAAATTCGGCAACTTTTTACAGATATGAGGGTTTTAAAAAAGCATTAAATGAATCAAAAAACAGTATAAAGGACGTAAAAAAGACCTATGTTAAACATCATACAATAGAAGATGGCCGGCGTTCGTTTGACATGATTTATAAAAACATAAAAAAAATTGATGGCATATTCAGCATAGCGGGCGATATGGCTGCGATAGGTTTTATTCATGAAGCAAAATCTCATGGAATAAATTTTCCCGATGACATTGCCATCATAGGCTTTGACGACGTTGAGATGGCAGCTGCACTTGAGCCGCCGTTAACGACCATAAGGCAGCCTATTTTAAAAATGGGTGAAGAAGCAGTAAACATTCTTAACGACGTTTTTAAGGGAAAAATAAAAAAGCCGATAAAAAAAATACTGGATTCGGAGTTAATAATAAGAGAAACAGCATAACAGATAGCAAACGGCAAATGTAAAATGTCGGATAAAAAATAATGGCAAGTGATGCTATGAGATGATTAAGAGGCAAAAGTAAAAAGCAGACAAAAAATTATTTTTCATTTATGAGAGATAACGATGTATTTATTCAATCATCGTCCGGCAATCTACAACAATCCCTCTTGTCAAAAATGTGAAAATATTATATACTAAAAAAACATTTGCTGATTAACAAAACACATAAAGGAGGATTACGAGATGGCAAATAAGGATGCAAAAGTAAGCGAAAATGTGACAGGCAAATATTACGTGGATGACCAATGCATTGCCTGCGGTGTTTGTGAAGGCACTGCACCGGAAAATTTCAAATTAAATAACGATGGAACTCATGCTTTTGTAGCAAAACAACCGGAAAACGACGTGGAAGAAAATCAGGTAAAAGATGCAATGAACTCTTGCCCATCAAATTCAATTGGTGACGACGGAGAATAAAAGAATATAAGCCCTTTATACTGGAGGAAATCCCTGTTAAATTCAGGGTGCTGTTCCGCAACGGTAATCTTAAATTTTTAAGTAGCCCGGTCTACCAGTAATAAAGGAAAGTACCTTCGCGAAAGGGGAAAAAAAACAATAAAAACCCCGACCCGAGTCGGGGTTTTTTGTTTTATAGAGGAGTAAAAATGCACGTTTATCTTATAAGACATGGTGAAACGGACTGGAACGACAGATTGTTGTTTCAGGGACATACGGACGTTTCACTTAACAAAAATGGTATAAGGCAGGCAGAATATATTGCAGATGAACTAAAAAACGTAAATTTTGACGTTGTTTTTTCAAGTGACCTGAAAAGGGCATTAAAAACTGCTCAAATAATAAAAAAAACAACGGGTTTTAAAGGAAATATAATAAAAACAAAAGACCTGCGGGAAAGAAATTATGGAAGTTTTGAAGGCAAAAATTACGAGATATTCCGTTACAACAGGAAAGATTTTGACGGAGAAACCGACAGAAATTTTTTTAAAAGAATAGATAATTTCTTTAATTCAATTATTAAAAGGCATGCAGGTAAAAACGTAGTTATTGTAACCCATGGCGGCGTTGTCCGCCGGATAATATCAGAAGTGCTCGGATTAAAGGATTATAAAAAAATAAGAATATACAATGCGTCTATTTCCGAGATTTATTATGACGAAAAAAGAAAAAAAATTCTTTTGTTGAATTTGAATTGTATGGCACATTTCCCTAAAAAAGAAAGAATAAAAATAAGAAAAAACATAACAGGAGTATAAATTGAATAACAGGGGATTGATACAACTTTATACAGGCGATGGAAAAGGCAAAACAACTGCGGCAATCGGCCTTGCAATAAGGGCGGCAGGTAGTGGCAAAAAAGTTGCATTTCTGCAGTTTTTGAAAAAAGGGAAATTTACATGCGGTGAAGAAAATATTTTAAAGAAGATTAAAAACGTAAAATTTGTAAAATTTGACGAACCAAGTCCGGCTTGCGACAAAAATACGGATTTGCAAAAGTTAAGGTCAAAATCCCTGAAGGACGTGAATATTACAATTGATATGATTAATTCCGGCAAGTATGACGTGGTTATTCTGGATGAAATAACGCATCATTTTAGACACAGAATTATAAGTCCCGGTGAATTTTTTAGTAAGATAAAAAACAAACCTGATTTTGTGGAAATAGTAATGACCGGCAGGGATGCACCAAAAATGTTAATAAAAAAATCCGATCTGGTTTCTGAAATAAAAAAAATAAAACACCCCTTTGACATAGAGATAAAAGCAAGGAAAGGAATAGATTTCTGATGAAAATTCATGCATTTATTATTTTTTTAATGATTCTTTTTTTTGATTTTTTAAACGCAGAAATCATAGTTGACGACGTTGGCAGAAAAATTGAATTAAAATTACCTGTTTCCTCCGTAATATCACTTTCGCCTGCCCATACGGAAATGTTGTATTTTTTGAATCAGGAGGATAAATTAATTGCGGTTTCGTCAAGTTGTAATTATCCTGACGGTGTTGCTTTAAAAGAAAAGGCAGGAACGTTTTTAAACCCCGACATGGAAAAAATATTAAAAATGAAACCGGACGTTGTAATATCAGGTGGCGGCATCCAGAAGAAAGCAATAACAAACATGGAAAATTTAAAAATTCCGGTGCTTGTTTTATATCCCAGGGACGTAAACGGAATAATTGAAAACATGAATTTGTTGTCTTTTGTCGTGGGCTGTAAGAATTGCACGAATAAAATCAAAAAATTTGAAGCAAAATGCAGGCAACGAAAAAGCAAAAACGTAAAAATTTACGTTGAAATATGGGATAAGCCCATAATGGCAGCGGGCGGAACCTCGTTTATAAACGACATCATAAAAATAGCAGGAGCAAAAAACATACTAAATTATACAAAACAGGAATATCCGAAGATATCTGACGAAATCGTAATAAAGGAAAAACCTGACGTAATTATTCTGCTATATAAGCCGCAAAATAATTTCATGGAAAATGTGAGGTTTAAAAATACACCGGCAGGAAAAAATAATAAAATTTTTGTCATGTCAGAAAAAGAGCAGGACGTATTTTTAAGGACGGGCCCGCGCGTTGCAGACGCCGTTGAAATTCTCGAAAGGATAATCAATAAAGTAAAATAAATGAGAAAAAAAATTTTTGTTCTGATTTTATCGGTTTTACTTTTAATTATCGTTTTTATTTCCTTTGTTTCAGGAAGCATAAACATAACCATAAAAGAAATTTTTAATTCTTTTTTTAATAAAAATTTAAATAACGACAATGCTCTTATAATATTAAAAATCCGGCTGCCAAGAATTTTGCTTGCAATTCTTGTCGGCGGTGTTCTTTCCGTTACCGGCGCAATTTTACAGGCACTATTTAAAAATCCGCTTGTTGACCCTTTTATTACAGGCGTTTCATCAGGCGCTGCCTTTGGTGCAACGATTGCCATAATTTTTAACCTGAATTCAATTACTTTATTGGCGGTTTTGGGCGCGGTTTTTACGATTTTATTTGTATATGGATTATCAAGAAAAAACGGCAATCTTAACCTTTATAATCTGCTTTTAACCGGCGTTATGGTTAGTTCTTTTTTTTCTGCTCTTATTATGTTTTTAAGTGCTTTTTTTAACAAAGACCTTGTAAAAGTAGTTTTCTGGCTTATGGGTGACCTCTCAATTACGAATTTTGTTTTATTAAAATATTCATACGTTATTTCAATAATTATCATAATTTTTTGCATTTTCTTTTCAAATGACCTGAATATTTTATCCCTTGACGAAGATGAAGCAAAAGTATCAGGCGTCAGGACCGAATTCATAAAGACGTTTTATTTTATTGCATCAGGAATTTTAACCGGCATTGCAGTTGCATTAAGCGGTGTTATTGGTTTTGTAGGGCTTGTAATCCCGCACGTCGTAAGATTTTTTACCGGACCTGATCTTCGGGGGCTTATACCGGTTTCCTTTATAGCAGGAGCTGCATTTTTACTCGGATGTGATACGATTGCAAGAACGATTTTTCTGCCATCAGAAATACCCGTCGGCATTATTACTGGACTTGTAGGTGCTCCTGTTTTTGTATTTATACTTTTAAGGAGAAAATGATGTGCATTATTAAACTTGAAAACGTAAGTTATAAATATGCAGGCTCGTCAGATAATTGTCTGGATAATGTATCGTTTAAAATTTGTGAAGGAGAAACAACAGGACTGATGGGACCAAATGGTTCGGGAAAAACCACGTTATTAAAAATAATATCGGGATTACTTGGAGGATTTTCAGGAAACGTTGAAATTTATGGTAAACCTATACAAAAATATTCAAATATTGAACTGGCAAAAATAATTTCTTACATTCCACAGGCAGATAATTATATTTTTGATTTTACCGTTGAAGAAATAATTGCAATGGGCAGGAGACCTTATCTTGATACTTTTGGGATTTTAGAAAAAAAAGACAGGGAAGTAATTGCAAACGTAGTTAATCTGCTCTCCCTTGATAAAATAATAAAAAGAAAATATCTGAGTTTAAGCGGTGGGGAGAGACGGCTCGTCCTGATTGCGAGAGCACTTGCACAGGAAACGTCGGTTTTACTGATGGACGAACCCACGACATATCTCGATTTGAATTATAAAATAATTTTTATGAATAAATTACGGGAATTGAATAAAATGGGAAAGACGATTTTTCTTATTTCCCATGACATAAATCTTGTTGCAGAATATTTGAACAGGATTATTTTATTAAAGGAGGGAAGAGTGATCTGTGATGGCCTGACAAAAAATGTTTTAAATGAAAAAAATCTAAGTGAAATTTTCAACATAAAAGATTTTATGATAGATTTTAACAAAATTACGGGAAATCCAAATTTATTTTTTGTCCCGTCAAAAAAAGCGGAGGTGTAACATGAAAAGATTTATTTTTGCAGGTTTTGTTTTTGTCTTCCCGTTTTTGCTTTTTTCCTATACCGACGATTATAACAAAGTAAAGACGCTTTATGAATTAAACTCGGATAACCAGAACATTAATAAAAATTATCAGATGCCTTACGCAATAAAAAAGACAGAACCGGTTAAAAAGACCGACATTGGTGAGATAGTCGTAACCGCAAGAAATATTCCGGAATTAATTTCTTACGTTCCAAACGCCATTCATACCATAAAACCTGAAACTGAAAAATTATACGGTGAAGACAGGATAAGGGATATTCTTGATAATTTGCCCGGAATTTACGTAAACAAAACAGGAGCAAATGACTGTGTGTCAACGGTTTCCGTAAGGGGAACAGGAGCAAAATATACACTTATAATGCTTGATGGCATCCCTTTAAATGATTTCATGACAGGCGGCGTTGATTTAAATAAACTGGATGGCTTAAACGTAGGAAGAATAGAAGTCATAAAAAGCGGAATGTCTTCCATTTATGGTGCAAATGCGTCATCCGGCGTAATAAACGTATTAACCGGAGATGACAGTAAATACTATTTATGTGCAACCGGTAATTATGGAACTGCAGATTTCAGGAAATATTCAATATCTTCTAATGCAAAAATATTTAACGTAAATTATTCTGTTGGTTATTCAGAAGAAAAAAAAGGAGATTATTTTCCAAATTCTGATGTTGACAAAAAAAATGCAATTGCAAAAATATCTTTTTCAAACGGAGAAACAATGGAAACTCAGTTAACCGGTTTTTATTTTAAAAGAAATATTGGAATACCGTTTAACGATTTTGGCGCATCCGTTGCAAGGCAATATGACGAGAATTATTCAGCAGGCTTAACGGACATAATAAACGTAAAATTTATGATTGTAAAAATCAACGGTTATTTAAAATCAGATGACCTGATATATGATGATCCGAATATTCATTCAAGGCATATAAAAAAAGAATACCAGGCAGGCATTACGGGTATATATGAGGAAAGTAACTGGCTGTCCCTGATTGCAGGACTTGAATGGAATCTGAAAAACCTTGATTCAACGGACGTTGGTAAGAAAGACATGGATAACAGTGCCGGACTTATAAACGGGAGTTTTAAATTTTTTCAGGATAAATTAATTGTAAACGGCGGCGTCAGGTTTGACTTTAACTCACAATACGGTAATTTTAACAGTGAAAATTTTACGATTTCATATAAATTCCCGGATAAACTTGAGATTTATGGTTCATTTGATAAATCATTTTCAGCACCGACCTTTGGCAATCTTTACTGGCCTACCTCCGTTGATGATTATGGTACGATTTATATTTCCACTTCAAATCCGGATTTAAAACCGGAACAGGCGGTTTCTTATGAAGCAGGTTTAAAAAAGAGTTTTGAAAAATTTGACGAATCAATTTGCGTATATTACAAAGACGTCAAAGACATTATTAAATACGTTAACGAAGTAAACGGTAATACAGTTACGAATAAACCGGTAAACGTTGACTGGGCACAGATTATGGGACTTGAAATGGAGATCGGTTATTCCCCGTTTAATTTTCTTACAATTACCGGTAAATGTGATTTTAAACTGGAAAAAGACGAAAAATCAAATACAGGGACAGCATATACGCTCGGCGGTTATGAGATAGACAGCACTTACCGGATATCTTCGCTTGTAAAATTGCCGTTTAATTTAACGCTCGGTATAAATGCAGATTACATTAATTGTAATAAAGATTATAAAGGCGGGGACATTAAACCATATTTTTTGCTTGGCGGTGCCTTAACGCAAAAAATAAATGAAAATTTTGAAATAAATTTTCAGGTTGAAAATTTATTTGACAACAAAGATTACAGGACGATTGCAAATTATCCAATGCCAGGCAGGGAATTCTTTACCGGCATAAAAGCAAAATTTTAATTGTAGAGATGCGTCTGCATCTGGCTCCGGCATATCATAATAATTGAAAATAAAAAAACAAGCAGACAATGCATTGTGAGGACACAGAAACATAAGAAAGGCAGACGATATTAGTATGGCTGAGGTGGACGAAGCAATCTTGCAGTTAAAATATGATTGCATTCGGAATAATTGTAGAGCCGGGTTTATAACCCGTCTCAAAAGGACATGCTTCACCGGATGTAATATACGTCGCAAGGTAACATAACAAGATTCATAGAGACTTAAGCTTGCTGTGTCTCAAAAGGACGTGCGTCGCAGGATCTAATTCCTGCCTAACCGAAATGGACGCCCTGCGTTTTCAATGCATGAGACAGGTTTAAAACCTGTCTCTACAAAAGAAAATAATATATCTTTCTGTTGTCTTCTTTTTTTTCCTTTGGAAAAGTGGGACTAGAGGGGGATTTGAAAGAAATAAAATCTCCCCTGACCCCTCTTTTTCGAAGAGGGGAAATTACTTGTCTTATCATCCCCCTTTGAAAAAGGGGGAATGAGGGGGATTTGGGTAAAATAAAACCCAGATTGATTTGCTAATGCTCGCAATGATCACGTTAATAATTATGATTGTATAAAAAAAGAAATCGCAGTCATTCCGTCTATATTCTCAGGCAGCATATTGTTTTATTGGAACAGCATTCAGAAAACCCCAAACTTCAGTTTGGGGAATAAAATATCTCAGTGAGATATTTTATGAATGCACACATTAAAAATGTTTTATCTACTTTGCCAAGAGGGTTCCAAGGTCG
>JAGNJD010000045.1 GCA_018000835.1 Candidatus Goldiibacteriota bacterium
CACCTGTCGTTTCTGCAAATTTGTCCTCCCTTGCAAGCAATAACCTGTAATTTATTGAACTGTCCCAGTTGGCTGTAGTGTTCGTCGTGTCTTTATATGTATCACTGTTAAAAGACTCTGTAAACGTGTCAGAATAGATCTGGATATTAAATATAAGGGAAAACAAGATTGTAATTATTGTGTCAACTAATAATCTGTTTTTTTTAATCACAAATTACCTCTTTTTTTGTTATCAGTTAAAATATACCATTAAAATTGACAAATATCAAGTAAAAATGTTGAATATGTTTTTACCTACCGATTTCCGTCAAGTGGGACCTCCTCGGGCTAAAGCCCGAGGCTCCCACAAAAAATTCAATCAATTTGTCCCGTAGAAATTCTCTTTACGGGACTTCTTTGATTGACCAGGGGACGAGGAATACCGGTGATATTCCGCAACGACCCTGGAACCATCCTGGCAAAGTAGATAAAACATTTTTAATGCGTGCATTCATAAAATATCTCACTGAGATATTTTATTCCCCAAACTGAAGTTTGGGGTTTTCTGAATGCTGTTCCAATAATATTATTAATCATTTGACATAAAAAACTTTATTCATATAATAAAACTTTATGAAAAACAAAAATTTAAACATATTTTTATTTACTATAATTTTATTTACGGCTGGGACCGTATTATCCGGCGCGTTCGTTAACATTTACATCTGGAAATTAAAATCTGATTTTAACATGATAATAAGATATCTGATTGCCACTTACGTTACTGTTCCATTTATTTTTTATTTATGCGGCTACATCGGCATGCACGTTGACAGGCTTTCAATATATAAATTAGGAATTATATTTCATTCAATATTTTATCTTTTTGTTTTGTTTGCAAGGGAAAAAATAGCGGATAATCTTGTCATATTCGGAATCATCTATGGAATTGCCATGGGATTTTACTGGTTTGGTTATCACATTATGACGATTGATTATACTGAAATCGGAAAAAGGGAAAAATTTTATGCAACTACGAGCATAATAGGTTCCGTATCGTCCATATTCGGGCCTCTTATTTCAGGTTTTATCATACACCTTCTGCCGGACTTAAAAGGATATTACGTAATATTTGCCGTATCCTCGTTTCTTATGTTATCTTCGGTTGCTCTGGTATCGCCGCTTAAATCCACGCCTATACGCAAACCTTATAAAATTGAGGATCTGATATTTACAAAAAATAAAAAATGGCTGAAAACCATGATTGGATATTTTTTTCTGTCCGGAAAAGATGCGATATCTGCTTTTCTCATTTCAATTCTGGTCGTTAAAACCACGGGCAGTGAATTCACTTTCGGGAAATTAACTTTTTTTGTTTCTTTTATTTCCGTTACGACTTCATATTTACTTGGCAAACTCGTAAAATCAGATACAAGAAGTAAATATGTCCTGACAGGTGCTGTTCTATATTTTTTAGTTGCTTTTATTTTAATATATAAAATAAATTTCCAGACACTCATTATTTACAGTATTCTATCTTCCATTGCTGAAATCATGATAAGGATACCTTTTTCTGCTTACGCAATGGATTTAATATCACTTGATGCAAACGTGCACGAAAGAAAAATGGAATACATAGTGGCCCGCGACGTTCCTATAGCAATCGGCAGGGTAACGTCGCTCGTTATTTTTATGATTTTTTTGAAATATTTTAATCTGACGGCGGTAAAAATGATACTGTTGCTCATTTCCACTTTTCCGTTTGTAATTTACTGGGCAATGTATAAATATAAATAACGTTAGATACTGATGTTTTGGAACGATGTTAGACATCCTTACCGGCATGGCTGTTCGATTAATTTAATAAACAGAAGTGCCTTGCCAAACATCCTTACTATTCCGGCATCAGTATTGTTTCATCCGCAGCAGGTTCTTCTATATTATCAGGGACATCCACCCTTTCCGCAATCAACTGCATTGAAAGGTAATATACTCCTCCTGATACCAGTCCGCCAAGGATGCCGCCTATCAAACCATAAGAAAAATTTTGAAGTTGGTCATCTTTATCAGCCGACCGGGAACCAACGTATGCGCCGTATGCAAGTCCTGCACCGGTTATGGCAAAACCGAGAACATTCTGGAACTGTGTCGTCCTTATTTCTGTCTTTTGTTTTCCAACGCTTGCGCAACTGCATAAAAAAGCCGACAGTATTATAACGCCCATAATTTTTTTCACAAACGAAACTCCTTGAAAATATTTCTTATTCGCTGTTTTTATTGCCGTTTCCTTCTTTATCATAATTATTTTCCGGTTTTTTATGTTTGTCTTCAACGGCATTTATGTCTCTGCCTTTAACTTTGTTAACATCCTTAGTCTTTGTTAACTGATATTTAATCTGAAAACTTTTCCCTGAATCTTCTTTTGCCCCTCCCGTTGCACCCTGATAAATTACCTTTTCGTCCGTATTTTTATCAGATTTACCCGTGCTATTGCCTTTTACTTTCTTTGTCTGAATTTTTTTACCTGAATATTCCTTTACACTTTTCGTTACGTCCTGATAGCTTTCTTCTCCGCCAGCATCTTTGTTTTTTATTTCATCTTTTCCGCTTAAATATTTTACGGGATGTTTTTTGTCTTCCTGCATCTTTGTTTTTAAAAACTCCGGCACAATCCCTGCATCGTTCGTTAATCGTCCTGCATCATTCTTTTTTTCAATTGTTTCCTGTCCCTGCTTTGCATTTACATTATCATACGTTTCCCTGTTTTTATTCATAAAAAACTCTTTGTTCTGACTTTCTTTTATGTCCGGCGTCTGCGTTGATTGTATGTTTTCCTGCTGCGGTGATTTTGAAATAATGTTATCTCTCCCATCGTTTAAGTTATTAAAATATTTTTCATCCCTGTATTTGACTTCTTTTTTACCGGCTGCGTATTGCCCACTTTCAATCAATTTACCATCCTCATGGTATACTTTGTATGTTCCTTCTTTGGAACCATTTTTGTAATTAACTTCTTCCTTTATCCTGCCGTTGGGATGATAAATTTTACAGAGACCTTCCCTTTTACCCTGGTCATAGTAAACTTCTTCACATATTTTTCCGTCGTTGAAATATCTTCTGCCATGTCCCCATCTTAAATTATCTTTATACTCAAATTCCCATTCTATCCTATCCGAGCCATCATAATACCTTACGACTCTGCCGTTTATCTTTTCTCCTTTTTTTTCGACCCTGCCGTCCGGATGAAAATACCAGACCGCAATTTCCCTGTTATTCCTGTAAAACACGTGTTTATTATTAACTACCTTTAAAATAATAAAATTAACGTCCGTCTGGTTAATCACGACCGTGGAAGGAATAGGCGTTGGTTCTGCTACGGCAGCAACTGCCGGATAATTCGTGTAAGAATACGAATAATAGTAATGATAATCCGTTGATACCTGTGGGTCCTCATAGTCATCATAATATGAGTATGGTTTATCTGAAACCATGTAGAAACAGGAATTAGAAACAAGAGTAACGAATAAAATACAAAACAAAACCGGCATTTTTTTTATCATATTTTTTTCTCCTTGTAAGTTTATGTTAAAGAACCACGTGCAAGTTAGACGAACCAATGACTTTATGGATTACATTTTATTATAGCATAAAATTAAGGCGAAATTACTCATAAATAATTATAAGTTTGGGAATGAGGATAGACATGGCGGACACATAAAAAGGCTGAAAATAATGAATAAAGAGGGGCCAGGGGAGTTTTTAATTTATCAAATCCCCCCTTTTCTAAAGATGGAAAAATAATATGTTATTAAAAAATCCCCCACCTTCTCAAGTATCATACTTTAAATATAACAAATTTAAAATCCTAAAATAATCTTCAAATTTTTTTATATTTTTATTTGTTTTTTTTGAATATTATCGTATTATATTATCAAATATTCTGATATTTGGAGGTGGAAAACATGAAATCATTAAAATCCTTTTTTCTTTTGCTTTTATTTGTCACTTTCATTTTTAATCCCTGCCGGGCTGGAAACAAAATAAGAATAATGCACTGGGGCGGGCAGCAGGAAATTGCAGCAATAAGCAAAATACTAAAGGAACTAAAAAATGAAAAAGGCATTGACGCTGAACAGGACAGGGCTCCATCTGGTAATCCATACATGGAAAAAGTCCTTACGCAGATTGCAGGCGGTTCGCCTCCTGACGTATTGTTTGTCGAAGTGAATAATTTTAAGGAATTTGCACTCCGCGGCGTTCTGGAAGACCTGACGCCTTATCTTGAAAATGACAAGATGATAAACATAAACGACTATTATCCGGAAATAATTGACAGATTTACGGCAAACGGACGTTTATACGTAATCCCCCGCGACATTGCACCAATATGCGTGGTTTATTATAACAAAAAAATTTTTGATGAAGCAGGCGTGCAATATCCCACTGATGACTGGGACTGGAACCAGTTCCTTGAAATTGCGAAAAAACTTGTAAAAAAAGATGCAAAAGGCAACGTAATACAATTTGGTTATCTTGACGAATGGCCTATATGGGAGGCATGGGCATATACGAACGGCGGCCGTCTCGTTGATAACGTAAAAAATCCGAAAAAATGCGTAATGGATTCAAAAGAAACGATAGAAGGGATACAATTCAGGGCTGATTTGATTCATAAATACAAAGTTATGCCTCTTCCTGCACAGATTGTTTATTCCGGAACGTTTGATTCATCCGGCATGTTTATGTCGGGAAAAGTCGGGATGTTTTACAGCGGAATATGGAAAACGCCTTTTTTCAGAGAAATAAAAAATTTTGACTGGGACGTGGTTACGTTTCCAAAAGGGCCAAAAGGAAAAAGGAATTTCCCTACCGGCGGTTCCGGTTATGCAATAGTAAAACAATCAAAAAACAAAAAAGAAGCATGGGAAATAGTAAAAAGGTTATCCGGGATGCAGGGACAAAAAGACCTGGCATCCATCGGGCTGCTGCAGCCGGCAATAAAAGAACTTGCAGAGTCGCCCGTTTTTCTTGATGGCGTGCCAGAACACAAGGACATTGTCTTAAAAGCAGTCCCTTACATAATATTTTATCCGTTTTATGAACGGTGGGAAGAAATAAACGTAAGTTATATAGCACCCGCGCTGGATAAAGTATGGAATAACAAAGAAAGTGCGGATAAGGCAATGAAAAAACTGGTGCCGGAGATAAATAAAAAATTTTTTAAGTAAAACATTTTTCTATAAATTCATCGGGCATAATAATTTTATTATGCTGTAATTGGGTATAATTGCAGCAGATGTAAATTTTTGCCATCCTACAAGACCTTTTTTGTATAAAAAATCCCGTGGGATGATATCCTCACGCTTTAGGGCGTTGATGGATTAAATATATAATAGAAAAGGCCTGGGTGATTATATCACTCAGGCCTTTTTATTTAAGCCAGCAACGTCCTACTTTCGCATACAGCTGCCCGCATACTATCATCGGAGATGAAGAGCTTAACTGCCGTGTTCGGAATGGGAACGGGTGTTTCCTCTTCTCTATGGTCACTGGCAAATATCATACTATTTTTTATTTTAAGAGCAGGCAATACTTTACCTTTTATAATTACATCCCGGAGTGTTTTATCACTCCGGAATTATATAAAAGTAGTCAAGCCGCACGGCTTATTAGTACTGGTAAGCTAAAGTCCTTACAGACCTTACACACCCAGCCTATCAACCTCGTCGTCTACGAGGAGCCTTTAGTCCTTGCGGAGAGAGATCTAATCTCAGGGTTGGTTTCACGCTTAGATGCTTTCAGCGTTTATCCTTTCCAGACATAGATACCGAGCTATGCCACTGGCGTGACAACTCGCTCACCAGAGGTCTGTCCATTCCGGTCCTCTCGTACTAGGAATGGATCCCTTCAAATCTCTTGCGCCCACAGCAGGTAGAGACCGAACTGTCTCACGACGTTCTGAACCCAGCTCACGTACCACTTTAATCGGCGAACAGCCGAGCCCTTGGGAGCTTCTTCACCCCCAGGATGTGATGAGCCGACATCGAGGTGCCAAACCTTGCCGTCGATGTGAACTCTCGGGCAAGATCAGCCTGTTATCCCCAGAGTAGCTTTTATCCGCTGAGCGATGGCCCTTCCACACGGCACCACCGGATCACTTAGCCCTGCTTTCGCATCTGCTCGACGTGTGTGTCTCGCAGTTAAGCACCCTTATGCCTATGCACTCGTTAGCGCGATTACCGACCGCGCTGAGGGTACCTTAGGGCGCCTCCGTTACACTTTTGGAGGCGACCGCCCCAGTCAAACTACCCGCCAGACACTGTCTCCCGCCAGGATAACTGGTCGGAGTTAGAATTCCAATAATGTAAGAGTGGTATTTCACCGACGGCTCTGCCCAGGCTAGCGCCCGGGCTTCATAGCCTCCCACCTATCCTACACATACATAATCAAAATTCAATGTCAAGGTATAGTAAAGCTTCATGGGGTCTTGTCGTCCCGCTGCAGGTAAGCGGCATCTTCACCGCTACTACATTTTCGCCGAGTCTCCTCCAGAGACAGTTCCCAGATCGTTACGCCATTCGTGCAGGTCGGAATTTACCCGACAAGGAATTTCGCTACCTTAGGACCGTTATAGTTACGGCCGCCGTTTACTGGGGCTTCGAATCGATGCTTCCTCTGTATTGCTACAGACTGACATCTCCGCTTAACCTTCCAGCACCGGGCAGGCGTCAGACCCTATACTTCCACTTTCGTGTTCGCAGAGTCCTGTGTTTTTGTTAAACAGTCGCCTGGGATTCTTCACTGCGGCCCGTTCTGGCTACACCTATACAGGTTTCACCTTACTAGGGCACCCCTTCTCCCGAAGTTACGGGGTTAATTTGCCGAGTTCCTTTGGAGGAGTTCTCCCGATGGCCTTGGTATATTCTACCAGTCTACCAGCGTCGGTTTGCGGTACGGGTACCCTACACACTCCTTAGAGGTTTTTCCTGACAGTGTGGAATCAATTAGTTCCTCTCTTACGAGAGTCCCCATCACCCTTCGGGCTTAATGTCATCCGGATTTGCCTGGATAACACCCTGAGAGTTTAGACCTGAAATCCATAATCAGGCTAATCTATCCTGCTGCGTCACCCCATCGTGATAACGTATGTAAGGTAGTTGCAGAATGTTGACTGCACGTCCATCGCCTACGCATTTCAGCCTCGGCTTAGGTCCCGACTAACCCTGAGCGGATTAACCTAGCTCAAGGAAACCTTAGACTTACGGCCTTTGGATTTTTCATCCAAATTCGGTACGCTACTTGTACCTGCATCTTCACTTCCAGTTCGTCGACGGGTCCTCACGGTCCCGCTTCAGTCCTACACTGGAACGCTCCTCTACCGATGGTATCCTTAACGGATACATCCCTTAGCTTCGGTAACTATCTTTAGCCCCGTTGTATTGTAGGCGCAAAATCACTTGACCAGTGAGCTATTACGCACTCTTTAAATGATTGCTGCTTCTAAGCAAACATCCTGGCTGTCTTAGCGACTTTACATCCTTTACCACTTAGATAATATTTAGGGACCTTAGCTGAAGGTCTGGACTATTTTCCTTTTGAGCATGAAGCTTATCCCTCACACTCTGACTCCCATGATAGATGTAATGGCATTCGGAGTTTGGTTAGGTTTGGTAACGAGGTTATCGTCCCTAGTCTATCCAGTGCTCTACCTCCATTACAGAGTTTCATGAGGCTAGCCCTAGAGCTATTTCGAGGAGAACCAGCTATAACCAGAATCGATTAGCTTTTCACTCCTAAACGCAGCTCATCCAAGGTTTTTGCAACAACCACTAGTTCGGACCTCCATCAGGTGTTACCCTGACTTCATCCTGGCCACGCTTAGATCTTCTGGCTTCGGGTCTACTGAATACGACTCATTCGCGCTTTCGCGCTCGCTTTCACTACGGCTCCGTTGAGAAACAACTTAACCTAGCCGCATCCAGTAAGTCGCAGGCTCATTAAGCAAAAGGCACAGAGTAAGACTGATAGCTCCATATATACCCGAAGGCATATATAAAACCATCATAGTCCTTCTCTCGCTTGTAAGCATAGAGTTTCAGATACTATTTCACTCCCCTAATGGGGGTTCTTTTCACCTTTCCCTTACGGTACTTGTTCACTATCGGTTGTCAGTTAGTATTTAGCCTTGCCGGGTGGTCCCGGCGAATTCACACAGGATTTCACGTGTCCCGTGTTACTCAGGATACTGACTGGAGATTCTTTCCTGTCCTTTACGGGGCTTTCACCCTCTTTGGCAGACCTTTCCAGATCTTTCAAATAGGAAAAAATTTTGTAACTCCATGACACCGTTGCAGCAGTGTCTGTCAGTCCTATAACGTCGTTTATGCAACGACTGCAACCTTACACATAAACGATTTAGGCTGTTCCCGGTTCGCTCGCCACTACTTCGGGAATGTCAATGTCTGTTTATTTTCCTCCGGGTACTGAGATGTTTCACTTCCCCGGGTTCGCTTCCATACACTATGAATTCATGTATGGATGACAGGGTATTAACCTGCCGAGTTGCCTCATTCGGGAATTTGCGAGTCAAAGGTTATTGGCACCTTCTCGCAACATATCGCAGCCTGTCGCGCCCTTCATCGCCTACTGACACCAAGGCATCCACTCTACGCCCTTAGTAGCTTGACTACATTTTAAATTTAAGATTTTTTGTCTCGACGTATTGTATTACCTGCTCTATAAAATTTCATTGTAAAAGAACTTTTTTCTACCGTTGCCAAAGCTCCGGTTAGAATTGATAATAAGGGATTTTTTATCTCTAATTATCAACTCTAAAAGTTGTCTGCTTTTTACTGTTATATCTCCCTGATTTTTGCAAATCAAAAAACTGGTGGAGATGATCGGAGTCGAACCGACGACCCTCTGCTTGCAAAGCAGATGCTCTCCCAACTGAGCTACATCCCCACTTTAACATTGAGGATGAAGATTGAGGATGAGAAAAATACTGCTTACTGCGCCTTAATCCTTATCCTTATTCATTATGGGTTTAGCAGTCGTTTTGCACATCGTCCACCCGGATAAGCCATGGTTCCCGGCAGGTTTTACCTTTTTCCTACCGCTTATTGCTCATCCTTAAAAATTTGCTTCGCAAATTCTTGGTGGGCCTTGATGGAGTTGAACCATCGACCCCTGCGTTATCAACACAGTGCTCTAACCAACTGAGCTAAAGGCCCATGTTTGGTTTTTAGCCATAAACTAAAATTAAAATCCTTCAACCAGATTTAATTTTATGTTTTTAAATTTTAAAGATTGAGTTGCCTTAAAGCAAGGTTCTTATTTGCACCAATTTTTTTTACTCCTTAGAAAGGAGGTGATCCAGCCGCACCTTCCGGTACGACTACCTTGTTACGACTTAGCCCCAATCATTATTCATACCTTGTCCGCTTACATCCTTACGGTTAGATAGGCGTCTTCTGGTACAAATAACTTTCGTGGCTTGACGGGCGGTGTGTACAAGGCCCGAGAACGTATTCACCGTGGCGTAGCTGATCCACGATTACTAGCGATTCCGGCTTCATGGAGTCGGGTTGCAGACTCCAATCTGAACTGAGACAGACTTTTAGGGATTGGCTCCACCTCACGGTCTCGCAGCCCTTTGTGTCTGCCATTGTAGCACGTGTGTAACCCTGGACATAAGGGCCATGATGACTTGACGTCATCCCCACCTTCCTCCTGGTTAAACCAGGCAGTTTCGTTAGAGTGTCCGGCATAACCCGCTGACAACTAAAGATAGGGGTTGCGCTCGTTAGAGGACTTAACCCAACACCTCACGGCACGAGCTGACGACAGCCATGCAACACCTGTGCAATTGTCCATCCTTTCGGATAGAGGGCCCATATTTCTACGGGCTTTCAAAAGCATGTCAAGCCCAGGTAAGGTTCTTCGCGTTGCGTCGAATTGAACCACATGCTCCACCGCTTGTGCGGGCCCCCGTCAATTTCTTTGAGTTTCAACCTTGCGGCCGTAGTCCCCAGGCGGCTCACTTAATGCATTAGCGGCGGCACGGATAGAATTAACCACCCATACCTAGTGAGCATAGTTTATGGCCAGGACTACCGGGGTATCTAATCCCGTTTGCTCCCCTGGCTTTCGATCCTCAGTGTCAGTTGCGAAATAGAAAACCGCTTTCGCCACTGGTGTTCTTTCCGATATCTACGCATTTTACCGCTACACCGGAAATTCCATTTTCTCCCTTCGCACTCAAGGCAAACAGTATCAAATGCAATTTTCCCGTTAAGCGGGAAGATTTCACATCTGACTTGTTTGTCCACCTACGATCTCTTTACGCCCAGTAAATCCGGACAACGTTAGCTACCTCTGTATTACCGCGGCTGCTGGCACAGAGTTAGCCGTAGCTTATTCATCAAGTACAATCAAACGTTTGTATTATTTACACAAACGCCTTGGTCCCTGATAAAAGAGGTTTACAACCCGAAGGCCTTCATCCCTCACGCGGCGTCGCTCCGTCAGGCTTTCGCCCATTGCGGAAAATTCCCTACTGCTGCCTCCCGTAGGAGTCTGGGCCGTATCTCAGTCCCAGTGTGGCCGAACATCCTCTCAGACCGGCTACCCGTTGCTGCCTTGGTAGGCTATTACCCTACCAACTAGCTGATAGGAAATGGGCCGATCTTAAAGCGATAGCTTACAAGTAGAGGCCATCCTTTGAACATATAAACTTGGGTCTATGTGTTCACATCTGGTATTATCTATCCTTTCGGATAGCTATCCCAGTCTTTAAGGAACGTTACCCATTCATTACTCACCCGTTCGCCACTAAACTGCAATATTGCTACTGCAGTTCCGTTCGACTTGCATGTATTAGGCACGCCGCCAACGTTAGTCCTGAGCCAGAATCAAACTCTCCAAAGATCTATTGATCCTGCCTCAAGGCAAAACTCAATCTTTTAATCTCTATAAATTTTAACAGAACGTATTTTTGACATTCAAAGATAAAATTTGAATAAAAAATCATATAGGCTATTTTTTATTTTAAATAATTCTTTGCATATAAAATTTTCTTTTATTTATCAGATTATTTTTTAAAACAAAAAAAATGAGACACAAAAATCATGCTCAAAAAAAACAACTTTTAAAGAACCATCTCTTTTTTCTGATAGTAACTTTTAATTGTATTATATTTATACAAAAAAATTACGTTTTTGTCAAGTAAAATTTTAAAATATTTTATTTTTTTTTCACTATTTTATTTTGTAAATAACGTTCTTTTCTTTTTCGTCAATAAAAATCGTCTTATTTTCTGATAATTTTCCGGAAATAATAAGTTTTGCAATTTCATTTTCAAGATATTTTTTAATTACCCTCTTTATCGGTCTTGCGCCATATACTTCATCATATCCGATTTCAGCAATGTAATTTACGAGGTTGTCCGTAAATTCCAGATTTATGTTTTTTTCTTTCATTCTGTCTCCTAATTTTAAAAGCTGCAATTTTACTATTTTTCTTATTTCTTCCTTGCCAAGTTTATTAAATATTATAACGTCATCAAGGCGGTTTAAAAATTCCGGCTTGAAATATTTTTTTAATTCCTCTGAAATTTCCTCGCTTAAAATATCATAATTTTCGTCTTTCATGATTAACTGAGTTCCTATGTTTGAAGTCATTATTATTATGGCGTTCTTAAAATCAACTACTTTACCCTGACCGTCGGTTAATCTGCCTTCGTCAAGTATCTGTAGAAATACGTTAAAAACGTCGGGATGTGCTTTTTCTATTTCATCAAAGAGAACGACCGAATACGGCCTTCTCCTTACGCTTTCCGTCAATTGTCCGCCTTCTTCGTATCCGACGTAACCAGGCGGGGCGCCTATCAATCTTGCCACAGAATGTTTTTCCATGTATTCCGACATGTCAAATCTTATGATTGCCTGTTCATCGTCAAATAAAAATTCTGCCAAAGCCTTTGCAAGTTCAGTTTTACCAACTCCGGTTGGTCCAAGAAACAAAAAAGCACCCATCGGTCTTGTTGCTTCTGATATGTTTGCGCGTGCGCGTCTGATTGCATTTGCTACTGCTTCAACTGCGTTATCCTGCCCTATCAGCCGTTCTTTTATTTTTTGTTCCATGCTTAAAAGTTTGCCTGCTTCTTTCTCCAGCATCTTCGAAACCGGTATCCCCGTCCATTCAGAAACGACCTTTGCAACGTCTTCTTCGTCTACTTCTTCCTTTAAAAACGTTGACGAACCTTTTCTTAACTCGCTCATTTTTTCTTCAAGTTCCTTTAACTGGTTGTTTAACTCAACGAGTTCGCCATATCTTATTTTTGCCACCTTTTCAAATTCACCGCGCCTTTCAAGCTGCTCTTCCTGTTGTTTTTTTTCGTCAATCAACTTTTTTATTTCCCTTATCTTTTCAATCGTCTCTTTTTCTTTTTTCCATTTACCTTTTAAGGCATCGCATTGTTCCCTTAAATTTTCTATTTCTTTGTTTGTGTTTTCGAGTTTTTCCTTTGATTCGCCTTCTTTTTTTAATGCCTCCCTTTCTATTTCGAGCCGTCTTAATTTTCTTTCCAGCAAATCAATGTCGGCAGGCATGCTGTCTACTTCCATTTTTATTTTTGATGCAGCCTCATCCATCAGGTCTATTGCTTTATCCGGCAAAAACCTTCCCTGTATGTATCTTGATGACAGTTTTGCAGCGGCAATAATCGCAGAATCTTTTATCCTGACGCCGTGATGAACCTCGTATTTTTCTTTTAACCCGCGCAGAATTGAAATAGTATCTTCTATGGTCGGCTCTTTTATCAACACCGGCTGGAATCTGCGTTCCAGTGCAGAATCTTTTTCTATGTATTTATGATATTCATCTATCGTTGTTGCACCAATTGCCCTCAATTCACCGCGGGCAAGAGACGGCTTTAAAATGTTTGCTGCATCCATTGCACCTTCGGTTCTTCCTGCACCAACCAGCGTATGTATTTCGTCAATAAAAAGAATTACGTTTCCGTTTGCATTTTTTACTTCTTTTAAAACCGCCTTTAGCCGTTCTTCAAATTCACCGCGGTACTTCGCACCAGCAAGAAGTGCTGAAATGTCAAGGGCAATTACCCTTTTATTTCTAAGATTCTCCGGACAATCCTTGTTAACTATTCTTATTGCAACTCCTTCTGCAACCGCCGTCTTACCCACCCCGGCTTCTCCTATTAATATAGGGTTATTTTTCGTCCTTCTCGACAAAACCTGCATGACCCTTCTTATTTCATTTTCTCTCCCAATTACCGGGTCTATTTTACCGGCAGATGCTGCTGCAACAAGGTCTATTCCATATTTCGAAAGAGCATTATATTTATCTTCCGGATTCTGGTCTGTAATTCTCTGACCGCCTCGTATTTCCCTCATTGCATTTAAAATTGCATCTTTATTGACGCCTGCCTTGTTTAACAACCTGCCTGCTGCAGTATCTTTATCACCTGCCATTGCTAAAACAAAATGTTCGGTATTTATGTATTCATCATTTAACTGTTCTGCAATTTTAAGGGCATCGTTCATTATTTTTTCCGTTTCTCCGGAAATGTAAATTTCGGATACCCCGCTAACTTTTGGTATTTTATTTATTTCGTTTATAACTTCTTTTTTGATTTCATCTATATTGCTTCCTATCTTCTTTAAAATTTCTACAACAACGCCATCTTCATCATCAAGTAATGCTTTTAAAACGTGCACGGACATTATCTGCTGGTTGCCATATTCAGCAGCAATAGAATGGGCATCTTTTAACATTTCCTGTGCTTTTATGGTAAATTTTTCTATATTAATCATAGTCATCCTCCTTTTGACGTAATATAATATAAGCAAATAATATACCACACTAAAAAGGTATATTATTATTGTTATAAATTACAAGGATGGCGTTTAAATATGAAACACGTATGAAAATAAAACAAATATATTGTTTTTTAGCACTGATACATTACTCTTATTAATTGCCGTTTGCTTATTGTGGATTGAATAAAAACACTGCTATCTCTCGTAAATGAAAGATAAATTTTTGTCTACTTTCTACTTTCTCATATGACATCCGGCTCCTGCCGCTTAGCACCGTAATTATCTACCATCCCAGATCGTTTTTTATGTTGTTATCTATCCACGTTTTAAGTGCATTTGCAACTTTTGTATGTGCTGATACAATCGGATGAGTATTATCTGATGCGTAATCAGACGTTGGTAATGGAAAATCGCCGGATATCGGAGGATTGTTTATTGAAACGTAAAGAATCTTTGCATCCGATTTATTAGTTACAACTTCATTAATATATTGCCCTGCTGCTGCGTTTACCCATGATGGTATTGGTTCCGTGCACAGAATAAATGCATTAGGATAATTTGAACGCAAATCAGTCAAAAAACCCGAATACGCATTTTGAAATGCCGTTTTATCCGGAATCCCTGCTGAAAAATCATTCGTGCCAAGAGCAATTACAACAACCTCCGGCTGCCATGAACTGAAATCCCATGTTGGAGCAGGTGTAGGCGTCATCTGAAAAAGCACATAAGGATAAACGGTTGGCATGGTTGCCGGTGGATCGCATCCGTTGCAATTTCTATACATACCTATGCCACCGCGTGAAATGGTTCTCCATTCCGCATCATACATTCTCGCAAGTTGCGGTCCATAGGTCATGTCTCCGTTTGTAATGCATCCTCCCCATTGTTCAGGACATGGATTATATCCTTCCCACTCATCTGATGACCCGCTCGTAATTGAATCACCTATAAATTCCATCTTTCTCACGGGACTATAACTACCGGTTGGGTCAAAAGTAGTTTTCCCGTTATCAAGACCAAACCCAAAAAAATTAACAACACCACTCATTCCATCAGTCCTTCTTACGAGCATAATGGTATGAGGGCCATCAGAAAGCCCTGTAATAACGTAAGGCGTCTGCGTCGGCGTTGCATTATACTGGTCCATCTGATTTTTTACTTCAAATCTGGTAAAATTATTTTTATGAACGTCGTTACTGCCAAAATCGGCATCAATTGCATAACCATACCATACATCCCATGCAGACAGATTTATAGTAAGCGAAGTCCCGTAAAACCCGGCAAGAATATAAGTAGTCCCCCATCCGTTTTTTGCAATGGTAGGATTGGTTAAATCCCATCTTCCATAATATTTTATGTTCGGATCATCGGCTTTTACAGGAGTATATGAATATGGCGTTATTGTGAAATAATCCACGTAAACAGAGCCGGTGTAATTTGAAGACGGCAGGAAAAAAACGCCTATTCGTTTTACGTCTGTAAGGTCAGGAGTGCAATCAGGGTCCGTATAACCGGGATTTAAAGCATCAAATATTACTTCATTCCATTTTCCTTTTACAAAATTGGACCATTCACCATTCTGCCAGCACCAGCCGCTGCCGCTTTGCACGAATATTGAACCGCCGCCTCCCGGGAAATCAGACGGTATGTAAATCTGTGCTCTTAATATTGTATTTTCAATATTGGTGACAGAAGGTGCAACCCCTGCTCCGCTGCTTGCACCGGTTGTAAAATTGCCGTCAATTCTTAATGAATGAGAATTATAAAAAGACGTTACAGTCGTGTTTGCCGTTCCTGTCACGCCACCCTGATATATACTCCAGTTCATTATTGTCCCGTCTTCAAAATCATATAATACGGTTGAATTTGGAATTGGAGTAATAGTAAACGTCGCAGTAGGCGTAAACGTATCTGCAGTCGTTTGCGGCTGACTTGGACTCTCTTTTTTCTGGCACGAAAAAATCAGAATAACAAATAAAAGCAAAAATGAAATAAAATTTTTTTTCATAGCGTCTCCTTCCATAAATTAAAATATGATACAGCCATAGAAAGAAGCGGTTTTACGTGTTTAAAGATGTTTTATAACGAAAACTTCCATTTTTATTTTCTGGAACGTTATGTATTTCTCTGAAATTTCTAAATTAAAAAACTCTTTAATATCACATCTTTTTTAATATTAACTTAAAAATCCCGAAAACGCTTTCAATCCCATAAAAATATACACTAAAAGTATAATTTTTTCAAGAAAAACTTTTAATCAGGAGGCGGCTGAATGGATATCATACAATATTAATTAAAATAAGCATCCGTTGCATTGTGAGGACACAAAAAATAAGGGAGTTAGACGATATCAGGATGGCTGATGTGGACGAAGCAATCTCGCAGTTAAAGGATGATTTTTGTATACTCTCTACTCACTTACCTGCCATTTTGCCGCTGCAGTTATCTGTTATATTCTTCATATAACTTTCTGAATTTTTCAAGAACCTCTTCGTATTTTTTAGCAATAATTTTATTAATATCCGTTTTATTTTTTTTGTTTTTATAATTCCACATAGACCTCCTGAAAAATTCAGACATCGTTATTTCATTTTCTTTTGCAGTCCTTTTGGCCAATTCATATTCTTCTTCACTTACCCTTATTAATAGTTGCCTGTCTTTTCTTTCCTTGCCTTTTCTTCTTCCCATATCATTCCTCCTTTATTTTGATCGTCATTTCAGAAGTTCCACAAGAAGTACTCTTCTTGTGGTATTTTCAATTTTATATCTCTCGTCTATCCTCCAACCTGCGACCCACATGATGTTTTTGGCGTCACATATTAAAACGGGTTCTTCTTTTATTTTTGCAGAAATCAGATATTTTTTTAATCGGACTTTTTCTTGCATGCCAAAAGGCATGAATCTGTCTCCCGGTTTTCTTCTTCGTATTACTATCGGAAATTTTACTTTCTCCGAATCTATGAATGCCTTTCTTTTTTCCTTTAAATTGAATTTTCCCTCGTTTTTTATGACGCTGAATTTTATCTTTTTCCCGCCAAATTTATAAACGTCTACGCCCGTTATTTTTTCTATCGTTATTCTGGAAATTTCCTCTTTTGCTTCCTCCATGCGTTCAAAAATCATTCTGTCGTTTTCAACGCGGTATTTTATATCTTCCGGTAAATTGATGCTTTTCCTGCCAGAAATAACGTTATCAATATTTCTGATTAAAACGAAAGTTATTTTTCTTTTACTCTCAAAAATCATCTGCATTGCCGCTCTTATCACCCTTAAACGTATTGCAGGATGAAGCCGTTTCAATACCTTAACATTAATTGAAACCCTGCCTTCCTCTTCTATCTTAACAATTTTCCTTGCTTCTTTTTCTGATTCCCGTTGTAAATAATCGTTTTCAATACCCATTAAAACGGCAAGATTTGAAATGTTTTCTTTAAAATTTGAATTAAACTTTTTTTCAATAAGAGGGACGAGGATATGTCTTATTTTATTCCTGTCATAAACATTTTCATAGTTACTGGCATCTATGCGGTATTTCATTCCTTCTTTTTTAAAATAATCAAGTATCGACGATTTGTATTCATTAATCAATGGCCTGATAATGTAAATGTCCGAAGGCAGACTTTTTATCCCAAATTCTCCTTCACAGATTTTTCTTATTGCCGGTATTCCCGACAGTCCCTGTGCACCGGACCCTTTTATAAACCTGTGGATGACGGTTTCAATGTTGTCATCCTTGTTATGAGCAAGTGCAATCTTATTTATGCCGAAAGATATTGCAGTTTTGATAAAAAAAACGTATCTTTCCTCACGTGCCACTTTTTCCAGTCCACCGCGTTTCGTTTCTGCCACGTCCCTTGTATCGCTTTCTCCCTTTATAAAATCCAGCCCATAGTTATCCGCCAGTTTTGCCACAAATGCAGCATCTTTCTCGCTTGCCTTGCCTCGCAATTTGTGGTTAAAATGTGCAACGTAAAGTTTTAAGTTATATTCCTTTTTTACGCCGTTTAAAATGTATAAAAGTAAGGTTGAATCAGGCCCGCCGGATACGCCAACCAGTATTTTATCCCCTTTTTTTATGAAGTTACCAAGATTGTCTTTTACCCGCTCAAATAAATTTTTATCTTCCTTTTTTATTTTTGATTTTTGAATAGAAATATAAATACATCTCCTCACGATAATATTTTGGTAGCGGCGGAGGGAATTGAACCCACGACACTACGGGTATGAAC